>JBCDJV010000069.1:0-25420 GCA_038747425.1 Bacteroidota bacterium | reverse complement strand
TGGAGATGGTGATGCCGGGCGACAACACGCAGTTCGTGGTGAAGCTGATCGTGCCGGTGGCGATGGAGCAGGGGTTGCGCTTTGCGATCCGTGAGGGGGGCCGGACGGTGGGCGCTGGTGTCGTCTCCAAGATCCTCGACTAAACGACCCTGTCCTACCTCAGAACTATGATTTTGCCGGAGGCGTCCGGCGTTGCTTCACGCTCCGCCGGACGCCAAACGCACCCAGACGATAGCGGCGACTATGGCCAGCCAGAAAATTCGGATCAAGCTCAAGTCCTACGACCACACGCTGATCGACAAAAGCGCTGAGAAGATCATCAAGACGGTGAAATCCACGGGAGCGGTCGTGAGCGGCCCGATCCCGCTGCCCACCCACAAGGCGATCTACACGGTGCTCCGCGGTCCGCACGTGGACAAAAAGAGCCGCGAGCAGTTCGAGACGCGCAGCCACAAGCGGCTGATCGACATCCTGTCGACTAGCAGCAAGACGGTGGATGCGCTCATGAAGCTCGAGTTGCCCAGCGGCGTCGACGTTGAAATCAAAGTCTGATTTGCGGCCGCTCAGCGGTGTGACCATGACGATGACCTCTCGTTTTTCCCCGTGGCGCCTGTGCGCCCTCTTTGTGCTCGCGATCCTTGTGCTCCCCGGCTGTGACTCAGACAGCAACGGGGAAGACGGTGAGGACGGTGACAACCCCACCGATGCTCAACTGCTGATCGACACCTGGGTGCTGGAGGAGATCCTGGCCGACGGCTTGAACGTGACCGGCTTCTTGCTTGGTGCCGACTTCTCCAGCGTCGAGATGACCTTCAACGCCGACGACACCTTTAGCCTGGTGGCGACCCCGGTGGAAGGGGAGGCCACTCAGGTCACCGGTAGCTACACCGTTGATGAGGCCACGACGACCATCATGATCACACCGGTTGAGCTGCCTGACGCCGGCACGGTCTCGCTGGTCTACACCGTTTCTGTGGACACGAGTGAGGTTTCCCTCGTGACCAATGACGGGGCCAATCTGATCGGGCTCTTTGGCATCCAAGACCTGCCTATCGAGCCCGACGAGGTCGAGCTGATCGTTCGCCGCAGGACCTAACCCTTTCTATAACGACTTAAGCAATCGCTTAACTTAATCCCACGGATTACAATGAGCGGAATTCTAGGACGCAAAGTCGGGATGACCAGCATCTTCGACGAAGTAGGGGACAACATTCCCTGCACCGTGATTGAGGTCACGCCCAACGTGGTGACCCAGGTCAAGGAGGCGGACGGTGCGGACGGCTACGAGGCCGTCCAGCTCGCCTTCGGCGACCGCAAGGTGAAGCGCACCACCAAGGCCATGCGCGGCCACTTTGAGCAAGCGGGCACCGCGCCCAAGCGCCACCTGCGCGAGTTCAAAGACCTCCCCATGGATGTGTCCCTGGGGGACGAGGTCCGCGTTGAAGAGCTCTTCGAGGAAGGAGAGATCGTGGACGTGGCCGGGACCTCCAAGGGCAAAGGCTTCCAGGGCGTTGTGCGCCGCCACGGCTTCGGCGGGGTGGGCATGCGTACGCACGGCCAGCACAACCGCGAGCGTGCCCCGGGTTCGATTGGGGCCTCCTCCTCGCCGTCCCGCGTGTTCAAAGGCATGCGCATGGGCGGCCGCATGGGCGGTGAGCGGGTGAAGGTCAAGAACCTGCGCGTTGTACGGATCCTGCCTGACCACAACCTGATTCTGATCCGGGGCGCCGTACCCGGGGCCAAGAACAGCCTCGTCGAGATCCACAAGAAGAACTAGTCATGGCGCGTGTGCAGCCTATGGAGAGGCACACGCGCTACCAGCCGACTGCTTGAGAGACATGGAACTGAACGTACACAATCTGGAAGGCGGCGAGACAGGCCGCACGGCGACGCTTGATGCGGCCGTGTTTGACGTCGAGCCCAACGATCACGTGATCTGGCTGGACGTGCGCCGCATCCAAGCGGCCGCCCGGCAAGGGACGCACAAGGCCAAGGAGCGTGCCGAGGTATCCCGCAGCACGCGCAAGCTTTATCGCCAGAAAGGAACGGGTAGCGCCCGCGCCGGCTCGGCCAAGTCGCCCATCCGTCGCAGTGGAGGGACCATCTTTGGCCCACGTCCGCGTACCTACACGGTGAAGGTGAACCGCAAGACGCAGCGTCTGGCTCGGCGTTCGGTCCTCACGTACAAGGCTCGCGAGAGCCAGGTGCGTCTCGTGGAGGACTTCCGCTTCGACGAGCCGAGCACGAAGCGGCTCAAAGCGGCCCTGCACGCGCACGACCTAGGCGCTACCAAGGTGCTGATCCTGACCAACGGGCCGGATGGGGCGCTTCACCGCTCCAGCTCCAACTTGAGCCGGGTGCAGGTACGCCCCGCCCTGGAGGCCTCAACGCTTGACCTGATCACCGCCCAGATCATCCTGATCCAGGAAGGAGCCTTGGAGGCCCTCTCCCAGAACCTGGTGGGTCGCGCAGCGGCTTCGGCGGCTTAATCCCAGACCATCCGACCTACGCGCGCACGCGCTCTCCAGACGAAAGACGCAGAGTCATGAACAACAACGCCATCCTCATCCGACCCTACATCACCGAGAAGACCACCTCGTTGATGGAAGAGAAGCACTACGGGTTCGTTGTGGCCAAGACGGCCAACAAGATCGAGATCCAGAAGGCGATTGAGGCGCGCTACCCGGGTGTGCAGGTGCAAGAGGTGCGCACCATGGTGGTACGCGGCAAGCGCCGTCGTCAGTTCACGCGGCGCGGCCTTCGTCAGGGGCGCACGGCCGGCTTCAAAAAGGCCATCGTGACCCTGACCCGAGACAGCCCCGAGATCGATCTGTTTGAAACCGTTTAAATGGTGCACCGCCTAGTACGGCGGTTCGCACGCATCCATCAGGGCGCAAAGCAGGCTGGGGGGGCCCCTAGCTTAGCAGGTAAGCCCCCAGCCCACTGATTATTACTATGGCCATTCGAAAGCTAAAGCCGAACACACCCGGGCAGCGTCAGCGCTCCGTGTCGGCGTTTGATACCATCACGCGCTCGACGCCGGAGAAGAGCTTGCTGGCGCCCGTCAAGAGAAAGGGCGGGCGCAACAACCGCGGGCGCATCACCACGCGCCATCAGGGCGGTGGGCACAAGCGCCGCTACCGCATCATCGACTTCAAGCGCAACAAGCTGGGTGTGCCGGCCAAGGTGTCGACCATCGAGTACGACCCGAACCGCTCGGCCCGCATCGCACTGCTGGTGTATGCCGATGGCGAAAAGCGGTACATCATCGCGCCCAACGAGGTCGAGGTAGGACAGCAGGTCATGAACGGCCCCGAGGCGCCGCCGGAGCCTGGCAACTGCCTGCCCCTGACGCATATTCCGGTGGGTTCGACGGTCCATGCCATTGAGATGAAGCCCGGCAAAGGGGCGCAGCTGGCACGCTCGGCCGGTACGTCGGCCCAGCTGACGGCCCGGGAAGGCAAATACGCCATCCTGAAGCTGCCCTCTGGTGAGACCCGCATGGTGCTGTCCACCTGCATGGCCACCATCGGCACGACCAGCAACCCAGACCACATGAACATCGACCTCGGCAAGGCTGGGCGTCGGCGGTGGCTGGGGGTGCGTCCGAAGACGCGCGGTGTGGCCATGAACCCGGTGGATCACCCCATGGGTGGTGGCGAAGGCAAGGCCTCAGGGGGCCATCCGCGCTCGCCCACGGGTGTCCCAGCCAAGGGCTACAAGACCCGCAAGAAGAACAAGCAGTCCAACAAGTACATCATTCGCCGCCGTCGCAAGAAGTGATCTGGGGCCTCCCCGGACCTCTCGTTTGCTGACTTGCTGCACCTGAACGCATCCTCCTGACATGGCACGATCACTCAAGAAAGGCCCCTTCGTCCACTACAAGCTCCAGCGCAAAGTTGACGCGCTGAACGAGGGCGGCGCCAAGAAGAAGGTGGTCAAGACGTGGAGCCGCGCCTCCATGATCACCCCCGAGTTTGTTGGACACACGTTTGCCGTCCACAACGGCCGCCAGTTCATCCCGGTGTACGTCACCGAGAACATGGTGGGCCACCGGTTGGGCGAGTTCGCGCCGACGCGCACGTTCCGCGGCCACGCGGGCGACAAGCGGGACAAGCGCGGTCGTCGATAGCCTCCTTACGCATTTGCTGAGCCGCCCAGGCCTGGGAGGCCACGAACACACACACCAAGATCATGGAAGCACGAGCGATACGGAAGTTTATCCGGAGTTCCCCGCGCAAGATGCGGCCGGTGGTCAACGTCGTGCGCGGCAAGCGCGTGGCGGAGGCCCTGAGCATCCTGCAGTTCATGCCACAGAAGGCGACGCGTCCGATTGAGCTGACCATCCGGTCGGCCGTGTTCAACCTGCTCAACGCCAATGCGGATGAGCGGGTGGACGAGGAGGCCTTGGTGGTACGCGAGATCCGGGTGGACGAGGGGCCGCAGTTCAAGCGGTACCGTCCGGCCCCGCGCGGCCGGGCGCACCCGATCCGCAAGCGGACCAGCCATCTGACGGTCATCGTCGGCACGGCCGACCAAGAGCTGGCCTTCGACGACGAATAGCCTACACGACCTCCATTTCACCGACGCGCCGAGCGTCCAACGCCACTAGCTGAGAGCCACTGATGGGCCAGAAAACAAATCCGATCGGGTTTCGCCTGGGAGCAATCCGGGGTTGGGACTCCAACTGGTATGCCGAAAAAGATCTGCCGCAGAAGCTGATCGAAGATGAAGAGATCCGCACGTATCTGAACGCGCGTCTCAAGCGCGCGGGGTTGAGCCGCGTGGTCATTGAGCGGACGCCAAAGCGGGTGATCCTGACGCTGCACACCAGCCGTCCGGGCGTGGTGATCGGGCGTGGTGGCCAGGAGGTGGAGAAACTTCGGGTGGAGCTGAAGAAGCTCACCAAGAAGGACATCCAGATCAACATCAGCGAGATCAAGCGGCCTGAGTTGGACGCGAGCCTCGTGGCGCAGAACATTGCGCAGCAGATGGAGGGCCGTGTGTCCTTCCGGCGTGCGATGAAGCAGTCCATCCAGGCGGCCATGCGCATGGGCGCCGAGGGCATCCGCATCCGGCTGGCCGGTCGGCTGGGCGGGGCTGAGATGGGCCGCGTGGAGCAGTATCTGGAAGGCCGCGTGCCGCTCCACACGATCCGCGCAGACATCGACTATGCCGAGGCCACTGGCTTCACCATCTACGGGACCATCGGCGTCAAGGTGTGGATCTTCCGCGGCGAGATCATCGGCAAGCCGGACTTGAGCCCCAACGTGCAGGCCCAGCGCCAACAGATGCAGGCGGGCACAGAGCGGCGCGGGCGCGGTGGCCGCGATGGAGGCGGCGGTGACCGCCGTCGCCGTCGTCGTCGCAACGACTCGAAGTAGGCCCCACTCGGCGTGGCTCTGCATCCGCGCCCCACTGATTTACGACCCAACTATTAGGTGAGGTGACCACATGTTGATGCCCAAGCGGACGAAGTTCCGCCGCATTCAGAAAGGGCGCATCAAGGGCATGGCCCAGCGCGGCGCCCGCATCGACTTCGGCGACTTCGGGATCAAGGCCCTGGAAATGGGGCGCATCACGAGCCGCCAGATCGAGGCCGCCCGTATTGCCATGACGCGCAAGATGAAGCGTCAGGGGAAAGTCTACATCCGCATTTTCCCGGACAAGCCGGTGACCAAGAAGCCTGCTGAGACGCGCATGGGTAGCGGCAAAGGCTCCCCCGAGTTCTTTGTGGCCAACGTGCGTCCTGGCCGTGTCCTCTTCGAGATCGGGGGCAACATCCCTCAGGATCTCGCCTACGAGGCGCTACGCCTAGCTCAGCAGAAGCTGCCCATCAAGACCAAGCGCGTCACGCGTCCCGACTTCCGAGGGGTCTGACGCCACTCCTCTCTTTACGAACGACAGCATCGAGCGCCATGAAGGCCAAAGAAATACGCGACCTGAGCACGGAAGAGATCACCGAGCGCATCCGCGAGGAGGAGACTCATCTCGGCCACCTTCGCTTTCAGCATGCGGTGTCCGGTCAGATTGAGAACCCGCTTCAGCTTCGCGAGAAGCGGCGCACGATCGCCCGGCTCAAAACGATTCTAAACGAGCGCGGCTAGCCCACCAGGCTCCTGCGCATCCATCCTACAGACCACGGTGGTAGTTGGTGAGGATACGGCACACGGCTCACCAAGCCACCCCCCGAGACTATGGAACCCAAGACCTCTACAGACCCGACCCCCACGGACGCCCCTGAGGCCGCCGAAGCCACTGCCCCTGACGCGGCGGACGCACCCGCTGCTGAGCAGACCACGGCCGCTGAGGAAGCGTCGGCCGCTGAGGAAGCGCCGGCTGCTGAAGAAGCACCGGCCGCTGAAGAAGCACCGGCCATCGAGGATGCTCCGGCGGCGGACGCACCCGCCGAAGAGCAGCCAGCGGCCCAAGCGCCGGCGGCTGAAGCAGCGGCCCCGTCCCGCAATGCGCGCAAAGAGCGCATCGGCCTGGTGGTGAGCGATAAGATGAATAAGACGATCACCGTGGCCATCCAGCGGCAGGTGAAGCACCCCATCTACGGGAAGTTCATCAAGCAAACGACCAAGCTGAAGGCGCACGACGAGCAGAACGACGCAGGCGAGGGGGACACGGTGCGGATTGCCGAGACGCGTCCCATGAGCAAGCACAAGCGCTGGCGCCTCGTCGAGATCATCGAACGCGCCAAGTAACGACCTGCGACGCCCACACCCATCCCGGCTCCGGCGCTCAGGCTGCGCCTGAGGCCCGAACCATAGAGGTTTGCCATGATCCAACAAGAATCCCGACTCAACGTGGCGGACAACAGCGGGGCCAAAGAGGTCCTCTGTATCCGCGTCCTGGGCGGCAGCGGGCGCCGCTACGCCCGCATCGGAGATAAAATCATTGTCAGTGTCAAGTCGGCCATCCCCGGCGGCAACGTGAAGAAAGGCCAGGTGTCTCGGGCCGTGGTGGTCCGTACCCGGAAAGAATTCCGCCGCCCAGACGGCTCCTACATCCGGTTCGACGAGAACGCTGCGGTGCTGCTGAACGACCAGGACGAGCCGCGCGGCACGCGTATCTTCGGCCCGGTGGCCCGCGAACTGCGCGAGCGACAGTTCATGCGCATCGTATCCCTCGCCCCCGAGGTCCTCTAGGGCCCCACGGCCCCTCCTGATCCAGAGATTGACCCTTTAGCATCATGCCACGCAAGTACAACAAGCAGAAAAAGCTGCACATCAAGAAGGGTGACCAGGTGCGCGTCATCGCCGGCAACTACAAGGGCGCCGAAGGCCGCATCCTGATCGTCTATCCGGAGCGGGAGCGGGCCATCGTTGAGAGCGTCAACGTCCGCATCCGCCACCAGAAGCCGAACCAGATGTACCCGCAAGGCGGCCGGATCGAGCGGGAGATGTCCGTGCACGTGTCCAACCTGATGCCGCTTGACGGCAACGGGCAGCCCACACGCATCGGCCGCAAGCGCATCGAAGACGCCGAGACGGGCCGGGGCCGTTGGATTCGCTACGCGAAGACCACCGGTGAAGAGCTCGATCGATAGAGCGGAGCGAAACATCCTGTCCAAAGCACGCATTAACCCATGCTGCGGCGCCCGCACGAGCCGCAGGACCAGAGCATCCGAGGTGAGAGCATGGCTTACACGCCACGACTGAAGGAAAAATATCGCACAGAGATTGTACCGGCCCTGGTCAAGGAGTTCGGCTACAGCAACGTCATGCAGGTGCCGCGCCTGGTGAAGGTGTCGGTCAACAAGGGCGTCGGCGAGGCGTCGCAGAACAAGAAGCTGCTCGATGACGCGGTGAAGGAACTGCGCATCGTCACGGGGCAGCACCCCACGGTTCGCCGTGCGCGCAAAAGCGTCTCGAACTTCAAGCTGCGCGAAGGCATGCCGGTGGGCGTCTCGGTGACCCTCCGGGACAGCCGCATGTACGAGTTCATGGACCGCCTCATCACGTTGGCGCTCCCGCGCGTGCGTGACTTCCGAGGCATCCCGGACCGCAGCTTCGACGGGCGTGGCAACTACACGCTCGGCATCAAGGAGCAGATCATCTTCCCCGAGATCAACGTCGACCAGATCGACCGCATCGACGGCATGGACATCACCATCGTGACCACGGCCGAGACCGACGCCGAGGCGTTGGCGCTGCTGCGGCACCTGGGGATGCCCTTCGTCAAGCGCCAAGAAGAAACCGCGGCGGCGTGACCCTGCTCCCTCACACGCTATATTATCAGGCATTTAGCTAGACCAAGACCATGGCCAAGAAAAGTTGGATGGCACGCGATCGCAAGCGTCGCAAAATGGTAGCCAAGCACGCGGCCAAGCGGCAGCGCCTCCGCGAAGAAGGCAACTGGGAGCAGCTCCAGAAGCTGCCCCGCGATGCCAGCCCGGTCCGCGTCCGCAACCGCTGCCCGTTGAGCGGCCGCCCGCGCGGCTTCATCCGTCAGTTTGGTGTGTCGCGCATCGTGTTTCGTGACATGGCGCTGGCCGGCAAGATCCCCGGCGTCCGCAAGTCGAGCTGGTAAGCCAGCGCCCTTTCTTTCATTTGGGAAAGTGGAGTTCGTTGAAGCTCCAAACTCCCCGAACTAGAGCATCCCATGAGTGGAATTACCGACACCGTTGCTGACTACCTCACCCGGATCCGCAACGCCCAGAAAGCCCGGCATCGCCACGTGGACATCCCTGCGTCCAAGCTGAAGCGCGCCATGACCCAGATCCTCCTGGAGAAGGGCTACATCCGCAACTACCTCAACGTGGACGATGGCAAGCAAGGCCTGCTGCGTCTCTACCTGAAGTACGACCGCAACGGCACGCCGGCCATCCAGATGCTCAAGCGCGTCTCACGGCCCGGGCTACGTCAGTACACCGGAGCCGCCGATCTGCCGCGCGTCATGAACGGACTCGGCGTGGCCATCATCTCCACCTCTACCGGGGTGATGACCGACAAGGAAGCCCGCCGCATCAACGTGGGCGGCGAAGTCCTGGCCTACGTCTACTAAACCGATACCTACAATGTCTCGAATTGGCAACCAATCCATCGCGATTGACGACCAGGTGAACGTGTCGGTCTCCGCCGGCAACATGGTCACCGTGAAAGGGCCCAAGGGGGAGCTCTCCCTCCAGGTAGATCCCGACCTCACGGTGGCCATCAACGACGGCCAGGTCGAGGTCACGCGCCCCACAGATCAGAAGCGGCACCGGGCGATGCATGGCCTGTACCGCTCGCTGATCAACAACATGGTGGAAGGCGTCACCAAGGGGTACCAGAAGAAGCTCGAGCTGATCGGCGTGGGATACCGCGCCTCGCTGAGCAACGGCCTGCTGGAACTCGGCCTTGGCTTCTCGCACCCCATCTATTTCATGGCCCCCGAGGGGATCACCATCACGGTCGAGGAGGCCAAGCGTGGCAAGAACCCGATCATCGCCATCGAGGGTATCGATAAGCAGATGGTGGGGCAGGTGGCCGCCAAGATCCGCTCCTTGCGTCCGCCGGAGCCCTACAAGGGCAAAGGGGTCCGTTACGTGGGCGAGTACGTCCGTCGCAAGGCTGGCAAGACCGCTGGCCGATGATCCTGTGAGCGGGCACAAGGGGGAACGGGAGCGCGTACGTTTCCTCTGTACCTCCTTCACCTGCTCCCATCCACAACCATGCACATAGCTGAGGGGTCGGCACTCTCTCAGCGTACAGCAGACACCACACCATGGCTACGAACAAGAAAGTGCAGCGTCGTCGGCGCATCAAGCGGCGCATCCGGGGCAAAGTGAGTGGCACGGCCGAGCGGCCTCGCCTCTCGGTCTACCGCTCCAGCAAGCACATGTATGCACAGCTCATCGATGACCTGAACGGTCACACGCTGGCCGCGGCGTCCACGCTCGACGAAGAAGCCGGAGGGGACAACCCGATGGATCAAGCCAAGCAGGTTGGACAGGTCTTGGCCACCCGGGCCAAAGAGGCGGGCATTGAGACCGCCGTGTTTGACCGCAACGGGTACTTGTATCATGGCCGCGTCCGCGCCCTGGCCGACGGGGCTCGCGAAGGAGGCCTGACGCTGTAAGCGCCCTCTCATCTGCTACTGAGATCATCTAACTAGAGTATTCCATGGCTAAAGATCGAAACAGGCGCCGCCGTCGCGGGCGCGAGTCCGAAGCGCAGCGAGACTTCATCGAGCGGCTCGTGGCCGTGAAGCGCGTGGCCAAAGTCGTCAAAGGCGGTCGCCGCTTCTCGTTCAACGCGGTTGTCGTCGTGGGTGACGGCAAAGGCAACGTGGGCGCGGGCTTGGGCAAAGCCAACGAAGTCGCGGACGCCATCGCCAAGGGCACCGAAGACGCCAAGAAGAGCCTGATCAGTGTCCCCTTGAAAGGCGGCACGATCCCTCATCCCATCACGGGGCGCCAGGATGCGGGCAAGGTCTTCCTCAAGCCGGCCTCAGCCGGGACCGGGGTGATTGCCGGCGGTGGAGTGCGTGCCGTGCTTGAGTGCGCCGGCATCACCGACATTCTGTCCAAGTCCATTGGGTCCAGCAATCCCCACAACCAGGTGGCGGCCACGATGGATGCGTTGGCCAACCTGCAGGACCCCGCCGAAGTCGCCAAACGGCGCGGCGTGCCTCTCACGAACGTATTCGACGGCTAAACCGGCATGACCAAGCTCAAGATTACCCAAGTGCGCAGCCTCATCCGGCAATCGGGCCCCCAGAAAGGCACCATCAAGGCGCTGGGCCTGCGCAAGATCAACCACAGTGTGGTGCACGAAGACACGCCGCAGATCCGCGGCATGATCAACAAGGTGCAGCACCTCATTCAGGTCGACGAAGTCGCTGAGTAGCGGCCTCTCGACGTTTCTCCCGCGAGTCCACGTGGCCAGCTAGGCATCACGTGGGCGTTCTAGCACACACGATACCATGGATCTCAGCTCCCTCAAGCCCGCCGCCGGGTCTACCAAAAAGCGCAAGCGCATTGGCCGGGGCGTGGGCTCTGGCTACGGTGGTCACAGCTCCACGCGCGGCAACAAAGGCCAGAAGAGCCGTTCCGGCGCCCGCATCCCCGCCTGGTTCGAGGGCGGCCAGATGCCGCTCCAGCGTCGCATCCCCAAGTACGGCTTCAAGAATCGGTTTCGGACCGAGTACCGCGTTGTGAACGTGTCTCGGCTGGCTCGCCTGATCGAAGAAGGCAGTGTGGCCGCAGATGCCGATATTACACCCGCTACCCTCGTGGCCCTGGGCCTGGCTCGTAAGAGCGATCCGGTCAAGATTCTGGGGAACGGTGACCTGGAGATGGCGCTCAAGGTCACGGCGCATGCCTTCAGCGCCTCCGCCAAGAAGAAGATCGAAGCCGCCGGCGGCACGGCCACGGTGCTCTCCTGACGCTTTGCCCCGCTCAACCCCACCGCTGTGCGCCGCGGGCGCACACCCGCGAAACCTGAGGTAACCATTTATGGCCGGTTTTACCGAGAGCCTCCGCAATATCTGGAAGATTGAGGAGCTGCGGCGACGCATCCTCTACACGTTGGGCATCCTGCTCGTCTACCGATTGGGCGCCTACGTCACCCTCCCGGGCGTGGACGCTGCCCTGCTGTCTGAGATCAATGCCCAGAGCGACCCGAATGACATCTTCGGGTTCATTGACCTGTTTGTGGGGGGCGCGTTCTCGGCGGCGGGCATCTTCGCGTTGGGGATCATGCCCTACATCACGGCCTCGATCATCATCCAGCTCCTGGGCGCGGTGGTTCCGTACTTCCAGAAGCTGCAACGTGAAGGGGAGGATGGGCGACGCAAGATCACCCAGCTCACCCGCTACGGGACCGTGGCCATCACCGCCCTACAGTCAATCGGTTACGCCATCAATTTGCAATACGGCGCCACGGGCCAGGCCATCATCATCGACTCCACGTTTTTCATGATCTCGACGGTGATCGTGCTCACCGGGGGGACCGTGTTCGTGATGTGGCTGGGTGAGCGCATCACCGAGAACGGCATCGGGAACGGCATCTCGCTGCTCATCATGATCTCGATCATCGCATTCCTGCCCCAGTCCCTGTACAACGAGTTTGACCTCAAGGACAACTTCTTCCTGTTCCTGTTGGTCATCGCTGGGTTTGTGCTCGTCATTGCGGGCGTCATCTTGGTCTCGCGGGGGACGCGTCGCATTCCCGTGCAGTATGCCAAGCGGGTGGTCGGTCGTAAGATGTATGGTGGCACCACGCAGTACCTGCCGCTTCGCGTCAATGCCGCCGGGGTGATGCCGATCATCTTTGCCCAGTCCATCATGTTTGTGCCGGCTACGGTCGCCCAGTTCTTCCCAGAGAGCGCCTTCTGGCAGCAGTTCGGGAGCTGGTTCTCCGATCCGTTCGGTCTCGGCTACTCCATCCTGTTCTTCTTCATCTGTGTGTTCTTCACCTACTTCTACACGGCCATCGCCGTGAACCCGAAGGAGATGGCGGACACGATGAAGCGCCAGGGCGGCTTCGTGCCGGGCATCCGGCCGGGCAAGCAGACCAGCGAGTTCATCGACAACATTCTGACCCGCATCACGCTGCCGGGCTCCATCTTCCTGGGCTTCGTCTCCATCCTGCCCGCCATCGTGGTTCAGTTCGGCGTGACGCCGGGCTTCGCCATCTTCTTTGGCGGCACTAGCCTGCTGATCCTGGTGCAGGTGACGCTGGACACGCTTCAGCAGATCGAGAGCCACCTGCTCATGCGTCACTACGACGGCTTCATGAAGACTGGGCGCGTGCGCGGCCGCCGCATGTAAACGGCATCGCCACAAACCCTCGACCTCCATCCCCTGTGTTCGGCATTCCGATGATTCACCTCAAGAGCGACAGCGAGATCGCCATCATGCGTCGAGCGGCTGACCTGGTCAGTCGTACGCTGGCTGAGGTAGGCCGCCACATCCAGCCCGGTGTGAGTACGGCCGAGCTGGATGCGATAGCCGAGGACTTCATCCGGTCTGCCGGTGCTGTCCCCGCGTTCAAAGGATACGCGCCGAGCAAAAAGATGGACCCGTTCCCGGCTACGCTCTGCACTTCGATCAACGATGCGGTGGTACACGGCATCCCGAGCGAAGACGACGTGCTGCAGGACGGGGACCTTCTGTCTGTGGATTGCGGGGTTGTGCTGGAAGGCTATCTGGGAGACAGTGCCTTCACGTTCGGCGTGGGGACGATCTCCGACGAGGACCGAGCGTTGTGCGTGGCCACGTACGAGTCCCTGATGGCGGGCGTGGCGCAAGCCGTGGCCGGCCGTCGCCTCGGCGACATTGGCCATGCGGTCCAGGCGCGCTGCGAGCCCGCCGGCTACGGCGTCGTGCGTGACCTGTGCGGGCACGGCGTAGGCCGTTCGCTCTGGGAGGAACCCCAGGTGCCCAACTACGGCCGCCGTGGGAGTGGCCGCAAGTTGAAGAAAGGCCTCACCATTTGCATTGAGCCCATGATCAACCGAGGCACGGCCGATGTGCACACCGACGCCGATGGGTGGACGGTGCGCACAGACGACGGAGCCCGGTCGGCCCACTACGAACTCACGGTCGCCGTCCAGAAGGGACAGCCGGATGTGCTCAGCACGTTTGCGTACATCGAAGACGTCGTGGCCGTCCCCTACGCGCCCGTGCCAGCGCCTGACCCATCCTGATCCCTGGAGTCTCACGCGGCACCCTGATGGACCGCCTGGGCGGCTTCATAAAGAAATTACAATGAAGTGCCTGCCCAGGCCCAAAACGGGCGAACCATCGCGCTGAGCGCACGTCTTACATCATCTTGCCACATCGGGCCGAGCCCCTTTCCTTCTAAACACTAAGCAGACTCATGAAGGTACGTGCGAGCGTAAAGAAGCGCAGTTCCGACGATAAAATCGTGCGGCGCAAAGGGCGCATCTACATCATCAACAAGAAAAACCCCAAGCACAAACAGCGCCAGGGATAAGCCCCTGGGTTGCGCAGCCTCCGCGATGAGGGGTGCTCGCAGACCCTGGCCACCTGTGCTGCGCTGACAGCCTCTTTCTACCATGCCCCGTATTTCAGGAGTCGACGTACCTAACAGCAAGCGCGGCGAGATCGCCATGACGGCGATCTACGGCATTGGCCGTGCGCGAGCTCGGGAGATTTTGGAGCGGGCGGGCATCGATCCCAATGCCCGTCCAGAGAGCTGGTCTGAGGACGAGACGCGCGTTGTTCGCCGCCTCGTGGAGGACGAGTATCTGGTGGAGGGCCAGCTGCGCGCTGAGGTTCAGATGAACATCAAGCGCCTGATGGACATCGGGTGCTACCGGGGGCTTCGTCACCGCCGCGGCCTGCCGGTTCGTGGTCAGCGCACGCAGACCAACGCTCGCACGCGGAAGGGCCGCAAGAAGACGGTGGCTGGCAAGAAAAAGGCCCCGCGCAAGTAATTTTTCATCGGTCGCCCGGTTGCCTGTGCGCCGCTCCAGTCAGGAGCCGAGCCGCAAGGCGCCACGTCGGCCCGCGTAACCAGAGCAGATCTCCAGCATGGCAAAGCGTCAGCAGAAGCGAGGTGGACGTTCCGTCCGCAAGAAAAACGTCGTCGTCGAGGCGAACGGACAGGCGCACATTCGCGCTACGTTCAACAACGTGATGATCACCCTCACGGACCAGTATGGCAACACCATCTCTTGGGCCAGCTCTGGGAAGATGGGCTTCAAAGGAAGCCGCAAGAACACGCCGTATGCCGCCCAGGTGGCGGCCTCCTCAGCGGCGAAAGAAGCGTACGACTTGGGTCTGCGCCGCGTGGATGTGTACGTGAAGGGTCCGGGATCGGGCCGTGAGTCGGCCATCCGGGCCCTCTCCACCGTTGGCTTGGAGATTGCCACCATCCGCGACGTCACCCCCATTCCTCACAACGGCTGCCGGCCTCCGAAGCGCCGCCGCGTCTGACGCGCAGCGGTGGGCTACGGTCCGTGCGGTGCACGGGCGCCAAGCCCACTTCGATCTAAGCCCGGTCATGGCGGTGTGCTACAGGCCTCCGTCATCCGTTTGTCCGTTCCTTACTCATTGGCAAACGAGCATTTATAACTATGGCCCGCTACAGAGGTCCCAAACAGAAAATCGCACGGCGCTTCAAGGAGCCGATCTTCGGTCCTAGCAAGTCGCTGGAGCGCAAGCCGTACCCGCCCGGCCAGCATGGTCGCAACCGACGCCGGAAGGAAAGCGAGTACGCCACCCAGCTCAAGGAGAAGCAGAAGGCCAAATACACCTACGGCCTCCTGGAGCGTCAATTCCGGAACTTGTTCGAGAAGGCGTCTCGCAAGAAAGGCGTCACCGGCGAGAACCTGCTGATCTTCCTGGAGTCCCGGCTGGACAACACGGTGTATCGCTTGGGCATTGCCCGCACGCGGCGCCAGGCACGCCAGTTGGTTACGCACGGTCACATCACGGTCAACGGCAACGTGTTGGATATCCCTTCGGCGCTCCTGCGCCCCGGCGACGTCATCAGCGTTCGCCCCAAGAGCCGGCGCATGGAGCCGATCGTGGACTCCATCCAGCGCAACCGGCGCAGCTTCCCCTGGCTGGAGATCGACCGCTCCACCATGCAGGGCAAGTTTCTTGACTTCCCCAACCGGGAAGACATCCCGGAGAACATCCGCGAGCAGCTCATCGTCGAGCTCTACTCGAAGTAGGGGGCTCTCCAGCGCCCCCCGGCCTGCCCCCAGGCTGGGCCTGGCTGCCTCTCAGACGGCCCGGGCGCACGCACCCGGTACCTTGCACTCTCACCAACGCGGGTCTGACCACCATGAGCAACTACGGGATCCAGATGCCCGACAACGTGCACGTCAAGCAGGCAAGCGAGCAGGAAGGCCTGTTCGTGATCCAGCCTCTGGAGCGCGGCTACGGCGTCACGCTAGGCAATGCCCTTCGCCGTGTCCTCCTCTCCTCGCTCCAAGGCGTGGCCATCACGGCCATCAAGATCGACGGCGTGCAGCATGAGTTCGCGACGATCGAGGGCGTCACGGAGGACGTGTCCGACATCATCCTGAACCTCAAGGGCGTGCGCTTCAAGGCGCTCGAGAATGCGATGGGCTCCAACATCTACCTGTCGCTGAAGGGCCCCGGTACGTGGACGGCCGCCGACCTCATGGAGGGCACCAGCGAGTACGAGGTGCTCAACGGGGACCATCACGTGGCAACCCTATCGGAGGGCACCGAGCTCAGCGTAGAACTGCGCATGGGCGTCGGCCGCGGCTACGTCCCCTCCGAGGAGAACAAGCTGGACGACGACCCCATCGGCGTCATCGCCATCGACTCCATCTTCACCCCCATCCGCAACGTCAAGTACACGGTTGAGCCTACCCGCGTGGGCCAGCGTGTGGACTACGAGCGCCTGGAGCTCAGCATCATGACGGATGGGTCCATCACCCCTGAGGATGCGCTTGCGCAGGCCGCTTCCATCATTCGGGAGCACCTCAACCTCTTCATCCAGATGGATAGCGAGCCGCAGCCGACGGTGGAGGAGAAGGAGGTCAACGCTGAGGTACAACGCATCCGCGAGCTACTCTCGCAGACGGTCGACGAGCTCGACCTGTCCGTCCGTGCTCACAACTGCCTCAAGGCCGCCAACATCAAGAACATCGGCGACCTGGTGCGGCGCGAAGAGTCCGAGATGCTGAAATTCCGCAACTTCGGACGCAAGTCGCTGCAAGAGCTGGTCCAGGTCCTCGAAGAGCGGGGCCTGCACTTCGGCATGGAAGTCGAGAAATACATCGAGAACTAGACGCGCCCCCGGGCTGGACGGCGCCGCACGCAGACCCATGAGACACGGAAAGAAAGGATTCAAGCTGGGCCGCACCCACGCCCACCGCAAGGCGACGTTGGCCGCCCTGTCAAGTGCACTGATCAAGCACAAGCGCATCACCACAACGTTCACCAAGGCCAAGGCCCTCCGCATGTACGTGGAGCCGCTCATCACGCGCGCCAAGGAGGACACCACCCCGAACCGTCGCCAGGTCTTCCGGCACTTGCAGAATAAGCATGCGGTCACGGAGCTGTTCGGCGAGATCGCCGAGCTGGTGGGCGACCGTCCGGGTGGCTACACGCGCGTCATCAAGCTCGGCCAGCGCGCTGGCGACGGCGCCGAGATGGCGATGATCGAGCTGGTCGACTACAACGACGTGAAGCCCGAGGGGGGCAGCACCAGCCGGAAGCGCCGCACGCGGCGAAGCGGAGGTCGCCGCCGCTCAAAGACGGCCCAGACCGCCACCCAAGCCGCCGCTGCCACCGAGGCCGTGGAGGCGGCCACGGAGGAGTTACCGGTCGAGGAGGCTCAGGTGGACGAGGCCGTCGCAGCCGCCGAAGAGGCGGTCGCCGAGGCCCCGGCCGAAGCGCCAGCCCCTGAGGAGGCGGTCGCCGAGGCCCCGGCCGAAGAAGCTCCTGCTGCGGAAGTGGCCCCTGAGGAGGCCCCAGTCGAAGCTCCCGCCGAAGAAGCCCCTGTTGCGGAGGCGTCCATGGAAGAGGCCCCAGCTGCAGAGGCGGCCACCGAGGACACCGCCACCGAAGCGCCTGCTGAGGCTGAAGAGGCGCCCGCCGAAGCTACGGCCGAAGCGCCTGCCGAAGCAGAGGGCGAGGCCGGTGGTGAAGAGACGCCCGGCGACGACGAGGACAAGAAGGAGGGCTGATCCCGCCCGCACCTGTTTGCAGACCGAAGGCCTCCCGTGTAACGCGGGAGGCCTTCTCGTTTTTAGGGCCATTCTGCGATGGTGGGGGAGAGGCCTGGAAACTGTCCGTGACCCCGATGCTATAAACAAAACAGGGCCCCGCCGGCCTTCCACCCCCTTGGCTATAGTGGCGTCTCCGCCGGGTAGATCTATGATCCAGGACACGATGATACGGCAGGCTATCGAGCAAGAGATCGAGCCGCCGTTCCGCGAGAAACTGGATGACCTGATCAAGCATGCCAAGGCCAACAACCCGGACACGGACCGCCCCTTTATCGAGCGCGCTTTTCGTGTAGCCTACTGGGCCCATCGGGACGTGCAGCGGGCCTCGGGCGAGCCTTACATCACGCACCCGTTGGAGGTGGCCACCATCGTGGCACACGACATTGGGTTTGACGACATGTGCATCGCGGCGGCTCTCATGCACGATGTGGTCGAGGATACCGAGATCGGGCTGGACTACATCGCGGCCAACTTCGGGGACACGATGGCCAGCATCATCGATGGCCTCACCAAGATCCGCGACGTGTTCGAGAGTCGCGAGATTGGACAGGCCGCCAATGTGCAGAAGCTGATGCTCTCGATGGCGTCGGACTTCCGCGTGATTCTGGTCAAGTTTGCGGACCGACTCCACAACATGCGCACCATCGAGGCACTGCCGGAGCGCAAACGCCTCAAGATCGCCCGGGAGACGCTCGACCTATTCGCGCCGCTGGCCCACCGCTTCGGCCTGTTCGCGGTCAAGAGCGAGATGGAAGATCTGTGCCTGCGCGTCCTCGACCTGGAGGTCTACTATCGGATTGTGGAAGGCTTACAGGCCAGCAAGTCCGAGCGCGAGGCGTACGTCAAATCGTTCATCGATCCGATGCGCGAGCATCTGGAGCGGGTCGGCTTCGCCTTCCAGATCTACGGGCGCTCCAAGAACATCTACTCGATCTACCGCAAGATGAAGCGGCAGAACAAGCCGATCGAGGAGATCTACGACCTGTTCGCGATCCGCATCGTGATGGAGCGCGAAGGGCGAAAGGGCAAAGAAGACTGCTGGCGGGCCTACTCCATCGTCACCGATCTCTACCCCCCGCTGCCCGAGCGCTTCCGCGATTTCATCTCGGTGCCCAAGTCAAACGGGTATCAAAGTCTCCACACCACCGTGCTGGGCCCCGCAGGCCGGCGTGTAGAGGTGCAGATCCGCACCCGCGAGATGCACGATGTGGCCGAGCGCGGCCTGGCCGCTCACTGGAAGTACAAAGAAGGCGTAGAGCATGCCGACCCCCAGTTCGAGCGCTGGCTCGAGTGGGCGCGCGAGCTGCTGGATAACCCCCGCCCCGAGGAGGCCACGGACTTCCTGAAGGAGTTCAAGCTGCAGCTGTATGAGGACGAGATCTACGTTTTCACGCCCCGCGGTGATCTGATGAACCTGCCTCAGGGCGCCACCCCGGTGGATTTCGCCTTTCAGGTACACACCGAAGTGGGGCTTCACTGCATTGGAGCCAAGGTCAACGGCCGGATGGTGCCGCTGTCGTACCGCCTCACGAGCGGAGACCAGGTAGAGATCATCACCTCTAAGAAGCAAGTGCCCAGCCGCGACTGGATGAGCTTCGTGGTCACCCACAAGGCGCAGAGCCGGATTCGGCACTGGCTCAACGAGAAACGCCGGAAGGCCGTGGAGCTAGGCCGCGAGCTGTGGATCAAGAAAGCCCGCAAGGCCAGCCTGGAGATCGACGAGCAGATGATGCATGGCTATGCCTCGAAGCTCAAGTTTCCCGATGTGCAGCAGCTCTATTACGAGATCGGCAGTGCGCTCTACGATCCTGACAAGCTGGTGGAGTTGATCAAGCGGGGGGAGGCCGATCGTCTGGAAGAGGAGCAGGCCGCCCAAGAGGCCTTGCGGATCGAGTATGAGAGCTTTCTGGACACGGCTCAGTCCGCTGGGAGCCCGGCCCTGCTCATCGATGGCGAGCTGCACACCGACGTGGTGACCAAGTACGCCTCGTGCTGCAATCCCATCCCGGGAGACAACGTGTTCGGCTTCATCAGTCGGTCCGGCAACATCAAGATCCACCGCGTCAACTGCAAGAATGCGCCCCACCTGCTCGTCAACCAGGCCGACCGCATTGTGCCCGTCGAATGGAGCCGGCAGAAAGACGTTCAGTTCATCGCCGGGCTGCGCATCATGGGGGAGGACCGGGTAGGCATCGTGAGTGACATCACGACGGTGATCTCGAAGAACCTCAAGACCAATATCCGCTCCATCACCGTGGACTCCGACGACGGCATCTTTGAGGGCACACTGGTGATCTATGTCAGTGACCTGGCCCATCTCCGTCGCCTGATTGATCGCCTCAAGCGCGTGGAGGGAATCTACGGGGTGTATCGGTTCGAGGAGTGACGGCTGTTGCCGTGGATCTAGGCTTTTGGGGAGCCCCGATGTAGTGGGCAAGGCCCTGCAGGGGAGGTCAGGAGCGATGACAGCGTGAGCTCTAACCCCCCGATCCGCACGGGTCAGGGGGGGGATGACGTGGGCTGAGAACGTAACGCTCTTGTAGCCTAGTCGGACCTTTGTACGCAAAGAGACAGTTTTGCGGCTTTTTGTGGATACCATTATTTAGAATGGATATAGTTTAGTTGTCAAAGAGCTTGTATTTGTATATGTTGAGCCCGGTGCCTAGTGCAGCATCCTGTGCTGTGCGTTCCCTCAATCCCTCTATGGCACCGACGATCACCGCAACCCCTCAAGCCGCTACCTGTCATGTCTGACCGAACCCCAACCCTCACAAAGAAGGATGTAGCGCGTCGCGTTGCCGAACTCATGGACGAACCGATCTACCGGAGCGAGCCGTGGGTGAATGCCGTCATCGAGGCGATGGCAACGTTGATGATGGAAGCTGACCCAGAGGTGCGCATTGAACTGCGCGACTTTGGCGTCTTCGAAGTGAAGAAGACCAAGGCCAAGCCCAAGGCCCGCAACCCGAAGACGAACGAGACGGTCTTCATCCCGAGCCGCCGCAAGACCCACTTCAAGCCTAGCAAGCGCCTGAAGGAGGTTCTCCAGAAGCCGCTGAGCGAGCTCAACTACCAGATCCCGATCGGCAGCGCGGACTCGCTCGTGGTGGCCCATGGCGACGGACAGTCTGGCGATCTGGTTGTGGATCACCCCTGACGCTGAGACCCCCTTTCCGTTCTGTTCACACAGGGCGAGCGAGAGTCGGCTCTTGCTCGCCTTGCTGTGTGGGGTCCACCTGGTGTTTTAGCCTCCGTCTTCTGTATAGGCCATGGTTGACCTAGCGCCGCGCATCGTAGCCATAGACTATGGCAAGAAGCGGGTGGGCGTAGCCATGGCCGATCCCCTTCGTCTCTTTGCCCAGCCGCACGGCACCTTCCCGCCCAACGAGGTCATAGACGCCCTGCGTGTGATCGACATGCGCGACGGGATTGCCTGTATTGTGGTCGGGTGGCCGTATGAGCTCGATGGCACCGAAGGCCCGTCCACCCGTTTCGTGGAGCCGTTCTTCCATCGCCTTCGGCGTGTGTTCAAGCGCGCCGAGGTGGTCAAGTGGGACGAGCGGTACACCTCCCACGAAGCCCGCCAGCGGATCCTGAGGGCCGGCATCGGACGCAAAGGCCGGCGAGAGAAAGAGCGGATTGACGCCAACGCGGCGGCGGTCCTGTTGCAGGACTACCTGGATGCCCACCCGTCCGAATCGTGACGATCCGTGGAGAGTGAGGGCCGGACTCCATCGTGCCCGGAAGGGTTGGGCCAGGTGTGCGTATGCAGGACTTCACGCTCCCCATCCACGCGATGCGCCCGCCTTCATGGTGCTTCCTATCTATATCTACGGACAACCGGTCCTGCGCGAGGAGACCCTCCCCGTTGAGCAGAACACCCCCGAGCTCCAGCAGCTCATCGACGACATGATCGAGACCATGCGCGCGGCCGAAGGTATCGGGCTGGCGGCGCCGCAGGTGGGCCGCCGCGAACGTCTCTTCGTGGTAGACCTCACGCCGATGCTGGACGACGTGCTGGAGGAGGGGCCCGTACCGCCCCAACCCATGGTGTTCATCAACCCTGAGATCACGGAGGAGACGGAAGAGGTGGACGAGTTCGAGGAGGGCTGTCTCTCGATCCCCGAGCTGCGAGAGCCGGTGGTGCGTCCTGCAGGCATCAAGATGACGTACCTGGACCGTGCCTTCGAGCCGCAGGAAATGGCCGTCCAGGGCCTGTTGGCTCGCGTCATCCAGCACGAGTACGATCACGTGGAGGGGATCTTATTCATTGACTACTTGGGGAGCTTCAAGCGTCGCCTCTTGCGTCGCCGCCTCAAGGATATCGCTGAAGGGCGTTTCGAGGCGGTCTATCCCACTCAGCTAGCCGTTGTCTCCTGACCGCCTACGGGATGGACGCTGAGGCCGGTTGCCCCCGCACCGTGTCTGCCGAGCCCACGGGCATCACCGGGTGTTCGGCTGCAGGGCTGCCGCTCGGCGTCAGTCAATGAACACGAGTGGGACGGTAACCGTGGGACCGCGCCGCGCGTGTGAGAGGTTGTGTGCCCCATGGTGCTGAATCGTATCTTGGCGGTGTACAGAAGGAGATAAAGGGCCGGTCCAGGCCCCTGAGTCCCCCCACGTGCACTCCCTCCCACGCTCGTTCCCCCACGCCTTATGCGACGTTTCCTTTCTTTGGCCCTGGCCGCGCTGACCCTGACGGCCTGGATGGGCTGCACGCAGGAGAGTCAGAACCGCATCGGCCGATCCATCCAGAACTGGACCGGCACCAACGGGGTGCTGGAGATCTACGCAGGAAATCAGGTCGTCAAACGCTTCATGGAAATCGACAAGCTGACCACCGCCACGGCCACCGGCGGGGACCTAGCCCGACCCTACCGGTTCGGCTACGGGGTGCTCGACCTCAACCTGAACGGCACGGTCGACGAAGGGGAGAAGCGCGTCTACTTTGAATTCAGCGACTACTCGACCCCCTACGTCTTCTACGAAAGCCCTCAGTAGAGGGCCTGTTCATGGCGGAGATGGCCGGGATCCTGCTTCGCCATGCAGCGTTCGGTGCGTACTAAATACACACCTACCGAGCACAAACTCCCCGCATGGCTCTCTTCGACCCCACTCTTGGCGTATGGGACCGGCTTGGCCTGAGCCTGTCGGGGCTGTGCATGGTGCACTGCCTGCTCTTTCCCATGCTGCTGGCGGTGTTGCCACTGTGGCCGGTTCTGGAGGGCACGCACGAGGCGCTCCACATCATCTTTGCCGTCCTGCTGGTTCCGCTGACCCTAGCCGCGGCTATCACGGGCTATCGGCGCCACCGGTCGCGGTTCGTCCTGGCCCTCCTGGGCGCGGGGATGGTGTTTGTCACGCTGGTGGCTGTCTTGGGGCATCATGGTCTCTCAGCCCCTGTCGAAACGATGGTGACGGTGGGCGGGAGTGTCTTGCTCTTGGTAGGCCACTGGCAGAACTGGCGCCGTAGCACCGCTCAACAGCACACCCAGACTCATCCTGCCCATGCGACGACTTAACTTTACCCTGGATGCGGCCACCATCGAGCTCCTAGAGCGATTGGCCGATCAGTACTACCACGGCAACAAGTCGCAGACCGTGCGGGCCGCCTTGGAGAGCTTGGCGGCTCACGTGGGGCACGACGGCTGGGTGGTATCCGGCTATACGCCCGTCCAGCTTGACGACGACGCGTCCTGCTACACCTGTGGCGAGGCCCATCAACCGGGCGATGTGTTACTTCGGCCGGTCTTCGAGCGCGGGAGCAGCCCGCAGGCCCTAGACGCGATCCCCGCGGAGGTCTGGCTGGACTGTGCGAGCTGTGCTGAGGAAAACGTGAGCGCCTGACAGTTCCTGGGCGCCACATTGAGAGGCTGCCTGTGAATGGCCGGTGAAGGGCTGCAAACGGCTCTGGAGGCGCCAGGCGGCGTTGCCTTCGTCGCCCGGGGCGCGGCCCCACGCTCCTCAGGCGCGTAGCCTGGCACCTCCAGCGCTCGTTTTCGCCGTCTTCATCCATGCATCGTCAGCCTCTGACAGGGGCGCGCTACAACAGGTCGATGGCATCGTCATAGCGGGAGGGGCGGCCACCCCGCCAACGCTGGCTGCTCAGGCCGCCACCTGCTCGTTGCTCAGGAAGTTTCGCAGCACGTAGTGCAGGATGCCGCCGTGGCGGTAGTACTCCACCTCCACGGGCGTGTCCAGCCGGACAAGAGCCTGGAACGCCATCGACGTGCCGTCGGTGCGGGTGACCGAGACGGTCAGCTCCTGCCGGGGTTGTACGTCGTTGCCGACCGGGATCGAGTAGGTCTCGGTGCCGTCCAGGCCGAGCGTCTGGGCATTCTGCCCCTCAACGAACTGCAGCGGCAAGACCCCCATCCCGATCAGATTCGAACGGTGGATGCGCTCGAAGCTCTCCACGAGAACCGCCTTAACGCCGAGCAGGATCGTTCCCTTGGCGGCCCAGTCGCGGCTGGAGCCCATGCCATAATCCTTGCCGCCCAGCACCACGAGCGGAACGTTGTGCTCCACGTAGTCCATGGCGGCGTCGTAGATGGACATGACCTCGCCACCCCGGAGGAAGTTCTTCGTGATGCCGCCCTCGGTGCCCGGCACGATCTGGTTCTTGATGCGGATGTTGGCAAACGTGCCCCGCATCATGACCTCGTGGTTGCCCCGGCGAGAGCCGAATGAGTTGAACTGGAACGGCTTCACGCCGCGCTCCTGGAGGTAGCGGCCTCCCGGACCATCGGGCGGGATCGCTCCGGCGGGCGAGATGTGGTCCGTCGTCGTGGAGTCGCCTGCTTTGACGAGGACGCGGGCGTTTTCAATGGCCTGGATCTCGGGGACCTCAGGCGTGAGGTCCATGAAGAACGGAGGCTCCTGGACGTAGGTCGAGTTTTCGTCCCACGCGTAGATTGACCCCTCGGGGATCTTGATCGCGTTCCACGTCTCGTTCGAGGTTTCGATATCGCCATACTCCTCTTCGAACATGGCGGCCGTGACGGAGCGTTCGACGGTCTCGTAGACCTCCTTCGTGGTGGGCCAGACGTCGCGCAGGTACACCTCGTTGCCTGCCGAGTCCGTGCCGATCGGGTCGTTGGCTAGGTCGATGTCTACCGTTCCGGCCAGGGCGTACGCCACCACCAGTGGGGGCGAGGCCAAGTAGTTGGCCTGCACGTAGGGGTGGATGCGCCCTTCGAAGTTGCGGTTGCCAGACAGCACGCCTGCGGCGATGAGGTTGCCTGTCTTGATGGCCTCCTCCACCGGCGCCGGCAGCGGCCCCGAGTTGCCGATGCACGTGGTGCAGCCGTAGCCGACGAGGTTGAAGCCAATCTGGTTGAGGTAGGGCAGCAGGCCGGACTCTTCCAGGTACTGCGTCACCACGCGAGAGCCTGGGGCCAGGCTGGTCTTCACGTACGGCTTGGCGGTCATGCCGCGCTCCACCGCCTTCTTGGCCACCAGCCCCGCGCCGATCATCACGCTCGGGTTGCTCGTGTTGGTGCAGCTCGTGATCGCCGCAATGGCTACGGCTCCGTTGTGGAGGTCCATGTCGAGGCCCCGCTCGGGGTCGACGTAGCGGCCCGTGTTGCTGAGGTCGCTCTCGGGTCGCCCGAAGCCTTTCGGGCCAACCGGGGCGGTGAACGACGTCTTGAACGATTCCTGGACATCCGGAAGCTGGATGCGGTCTTGGGGGCGCTTGGGGCCCGCCAGGCTGGGGACGACAGTGCCGAGGTCCAGGTGCAGCACG
>JBCDJV010000068.1:0-25686 GCA_038747425.1 Bacteroidota bacterium | reverse complement strand
CGCCCAGTCCGTGGGCACGCCGCATCGCAACAGCCCGTTGAGCGCCAGCGTGGAACACCAGAATAGGTTCGCGCGGCTCGTGTAGTCCGTCGGGTCACTGAGGGTCTTGGGCCCTTCCTCGATGAGCGTCTGCAGGATCCCTTCGGCGAAGCGGTCCTGCAGCGGCGCACCCGCCGGGTAGGTGAGGTACTGCTCCATCACGTGGACGAACGTGTCCACGATGCCGTTGGCCACCTGCCGGGGTGGCAACGAGAAGGTCGTCTCGGGGTCAAGAACCGAGAAGACGGGGTAGAGCAGGGGACTCGCAAAGGCTAGCTTCTCCTGCGTGTCCCGACGGCTGATTACGGCGTTCGGGTTCATCTCGGAGCCCGTGGCCGGCAGGGTCAGCACGGCGCCCAGGGGAAGCGCGGTCGCCGGCTTTTTCTTCTCGGATAGGATGGTCCATGGGTCGCCCTCAAACGGGACGGCCGCGGCCACGAACTTGGTGCCGTCTAACACGGACCCGCCGCCCACCGAGAGCAGGAAGCGCACGTCGGCCTCACGGGCCACCGCCACGGCCTTCATCAGGGTCTCGTAGGTGGGGTTGGCCTCGATCCCGCCAAACTCGATCACCGAGCGGTCGCCTAAGGCGTCTTTCACCTGATCGTATACCCCGTTCCGCTTGATGCTGCCGCCGCCGTAGAGGAGCAGCGTCGTCCCCGCTCTGGGCACCGCGTCGCTCAGGGTGGCGATCTGTCCGGTCCCAAAATAAATGCGCGTGGGGTTGTGAAACTCGAAGTTCTTCATGAGCGAGGAGGCTGGAGCCGCAGGCGATGAGATGGAGATACGTGTAGCTGATACTGGGCGTCCCCCGGCCTGGGTTTCGTCCTGCGCGGGCCTCTTCCTTGGCAGCTCGGCAGCGCCTATATTCTGTTATCCCGTATCTCCTTGATTGTACAGTCCCTATGACTCTCTTTCGCATGCTGTCGGTCGTGGTCGTGGCCCTCCTCGCTACGACGTCTGCCCAGGCTCAACAAGCTCCCGGTTCGTCGTCCACCGCGTCCTCGCCCACCTTCGGGGCGGCCCCGCTGGCCCCCACGGCGGCCCTGGCCCGTCAGGCCGGCTTCGCCCAGCGCCAGGCGCTGATGAATGGGTCGCTCGTGCAGAATGAGCCCCTCACCAACATCGGGCCGACGGTCATGAGCGGGCGCGTCGTGGACCTGGACGTCAACCCTGCCAACCCCACGGAATTTTACGTGGCCTACGCCAGCGGGGGCTTGTGGCATACCCAATCCAACGGCATCACCTTCGCGCCGCTCTTTGAGGAGGAAGCGGTCATGACCATCGGCGATATTGCGGTGGATTGGGCCTCGGGCACCCTCTGGGTGGGTACAGGCGAAAACAACTCGAGCCGCTCGTCCTACGCAGGCCTCGGCGTGTACAAAAGCACGGACGGCGGGGCCTCCTGGACGCATCAAGGCCTCGCTGAGACGCATCGCACCGGACGCATCGTGCTCCATCCCACCGATCCGCAGACGCTCTGGGTGGCCGCCATCGGGCCGCTTTACTCGCCGAGCGAGCATCGCGGCGTGTACAAAAGCACGGACGGCGGCGCCACCTGGACCCAGACGCTCTACGAAGGCCCGGAGACCGGCGTCATCGACCTTGCCCTCGATCCCACCAACCCGGATGTCCTCTACGCCTCTACGTGGACCCGCAGCCGGACGGCCTGGAACTTCGTGGAGGGCGGCGATGGATCGGCCATCTACAAGAGCACGGACGGCGGCTCCTCCTGGACTCGCCTCACCACCGCAGACAGCGGCTTTCCCTCGGGCGAGATCGTCGGGCGCATCGGCCTCGCGGTCTTTCCGGAGAACCCGGACGTCGTGTACGCCCTCTTGGATAACCAAGCCCGTCGTCCCGCCGAGGAGAACGACAACGAGGCGAACGACGCCCTCGCACGGGAGGACTTTCAGGACATGACGCAGGACGCGCTGCTCGCCCTGGATGACGAAGCACTCAACACCTTCCTCCGTCGCAACGGCTTCCCGGCGGACGTCAGCGCGGAGCGAGTCAAGACGATGGCCGAGGCCGGCACCATCACGGCGTTCTCGCTCTACGAGTACCTCACCGACGCCAACCGACAGCTCTTTGACACGCCCGTGGTGGGCGCCGAGGTGTATCGCAGCCTGGACGGGGGCCAGACCTGGAGCCGCACCCACACAGACTTCATCGACGCCCTCTACTACTCCTACGGCTACTACTTCGGCGAAATCCGCGTCGACCCCCAGAACGCGGACAAGCTCTACATCTTAGGCGTGCCCATCCTGACGTCGGACGACGGCGGTGCGTCCTGGCGAAGCATCAACGAGGAAAATGTGCACGTGGACCACCACGCCCTGTGGGTCAACCCGGCGCAACCCGGCCACTTGATCCTGGGCAACGATGGCGGCGTCAACATCAGCTACGACGACGGCGCCACCTGGTTCAAGGGCAACACGCCCACCGTCGGTCAATTCTATGCCATCCAGGTAGACGACGCGCAGCCGTATAACGTGTACGGCGGCCTTCAGGACAATGGCGTCTGGTACGGCCCCCACACCTACGCCGAAAGCTACCAATGGTACGAAGAGGGGGATTACCCCTACGACCGCCTCCTGGGTGGCGATGGCATGCAGGTGGAGGTGGACACGCGGACCAACCAGACCCTCTACACGGGCTTCCAGTTTGGGAATTACTTCCGCGTGGACAAGGACACCGGCCGCCGTACCTACATCCAACCCCGCCATGAGCTGGGCGAGCGGCCCCTGCGGTTCAACTGGCAGACGCCCATTCATCTCTCCCGCCACAACCAGGACATCCTCTACCTGGGCGCCAACAAGCTCTACCGCTCGATGGACCAGGGCGACACCTGGACCGCTCTTTCCGAAGACCTGACCCAAGGAGGCCGCCCCGGCGATGTGCCCTTCGGCACGCTCGCCACGCTGGACGAGTCGCCGCTGCGGTTCGGGCTCCTGTACACGGGGTCTGACGATGGCCTCGTGCACGTCACCCGCGATGCCGGCGCCTCCTGGCAACGCATCTCGGATACGCTGCCGCAAGACCTGTGGGTGAGCCGCGTCGAGGCCTCAGCTCATGCAGAGGGCCGCGTCTATGTGACGCTCAACGGGTATCGCACCGATCACTTCGAGGCCTACCTGTACGTCAGCAACGACTACGGCGCCTCCTGGCAACGCCTGGGCACTGACCTGCCCCCTGAGCCGGTCAACGTGGTCGTGGAGGATCCCTCCGTGGAAGACCTCCTCTACGTAGGCACCGACCATGGCCTCTACCTCTCCATCGACCGCGGCCAGACGTTCATGGCCATGATGAATGGCCTGCCCCATACGCCGGTCCATGATCTCAAAGTCCAGGATCGCGACGCCGACCTGCTGGTGGGCACCCACGGCCGCTCTATCTACCGTGCCGATCTGGAGCGGGTGCGCCAGCTGCCCGCCCTTCAGGATACACCCCTCGCGATGTTCGAGGTGGATGGCGTGCGCTACCGGGCCCAGTGGGGCTCGTCGTTTGCCACCTGGGCCGAGCCCCGGGTGCCGGAGGTGATGCTCGCTTACCTGACGCAGACCGCCGGCGCCGTGACCCTCCGCGTGCTCACCCCCGACGGCACGGTCGTCCAGTCGCTCACCGACGAGGCGGAGCGCGGGATCAACCGCGTGTCCTACGCCCTCACCGCTGACCCCGAGGCCGCGTCGGCTCTGCCTCCGCACGAGGACCAGCCCGCTACTCAGGCCGATGATGGCCAGTGGTACCTGACGCCCGGCCTCTACACCATCGAGCTGACCCAAGGTGGCGAGACCGTACGCACCACCCTGGACGTCGAAGCCCCACCGCCGCCGCCCATGACCCCTCCGGAGCCCTCAGCGGAAGAAGAGGAGGAGGGATGAGTGTCCCATGAGAGACAAGGGGAAGGGGAGATCGCTCACCCACTCACACATAACTCTGTGTGGCCAGGCGGCTGAAGCGGCGGTCACGGGCGCGCGTCCGGACGGCGTCGATGAGCATGGACGGTGGGACGGGCTTGGTCAGAAAGAGGTCGCCCCAGCGGTCTCGTACGCGGCTCTGGCGTACCTCGCTGCTTTCGGTCGAGAGGAAGATGAACGAGAGGTCGTGGCAGACGGCGTCGTGCTGCTGGAGGAGGTCTCGCATCTCTAGGCCATTGCAGTAGGGCATGTGGAGGTCCATCAGGATGACCTCGCCCTGGAACTCGGCCACGCTGGTGAGGATGTGGCGGGGGTCTGTGATGATCTCCGTCTGGATGCCCACCGACTCCAGGATGGCCGCATGGCAACGTGCGATGAGGTCGTCGTCATCCACGATGAGGGCGCGGTACGGCACGGCGTGTGGTCCTTCTGGTAAGGTGCGGAGCAGGTCGCGGAGTTGCGTCGCGCTGATCGGTTTGGGGAGAAACACCTGGCCGCCCAACCGCACCGCCTGGAGGCGCGTGTCCAGATCAGCCTGGGTAGAAATGCACACCATCGGGATGTGCCCCTCGCGCTGGGGGGCAAGGCTGGGAATGTCTGCGCGGCCATCCAGGTTCAGGCCGTCCAGGTCTACGATCAAGGCCCGGACCGGGTGACCCGGCCGCTGGTCATCCAAGACCGAGAGCGACGCATACACCTCAAAGGTGTGCCCGTCCTCGTGCAGTAAATGGCTGACCCAGTTGATGAACGCCGTGTCCTGGCTCACCATCCCGATGATCGTAGGCCGCTGCTGCGCATCAGGCAGGGAGGTGTGCTTCAGGAAGGAGGGCGTCAGAAAAGGCATCATGGACACGTCCAGGGCGCCAGCCTCTTGGTGCATCCATTCCAGCATCAGGCCAATCTGGAAGCGCTCGTCGATGGAAGGGGTCACGTCCGCATCAACGAGGTCTTGCAGCAACTCGCTGGCCGTCCGGGCCGCTTGCCCGAGGTCGGGGAACCCAAAGGTGGCTCCCGATCCTGCCAGCCGGTGCGACTCCAGCGCCAGTTCCCAGACCAGCTCGCGGTTCCAAGCAGCATCGATCTGGGTCCAGAGGCTATGCATACGCTCCAAGCGGTCCGGGAGGCGCTTGAGGTACTGGGTGCGTTGGGATTCGAGCCGCTGAAGCAGGGCGTGGTGCATAGCGTCTAGGTGCGAAGCGTGTGAGGGTGAAAGGGCGAGGACCGGGGCGCTGCGGCCTAGGCCGTCTGAGAGTCGGATTGCCAGATGCGTTCGATGTCGGCCACCAGGGTGATGGGGTTGAACGGCTTGGTGATGACGCCGCGTGCCCCCGCCGCCTTGTAGGCCGCCACCTCGTGCTGCTGCGCACGCGCGGTCAGGAAGATGACGGGGGTGGGGGTGGTCTGTGCAGCATGGATCTGTTGCATGGTGGCCGGTCCGTCCAAGCCGGGCATCATGACGTCGAGCAGCAGCAAATCGGGTTGAATGTCATCGACGCACTGAACGGCCTCGTCTCCTGAGGCGCACTCCGAGACCTGGAAGCCTCCGCTCAGCTCGAGCGTCAGCCGGACCAGGCCACGGATGTCGTCCTCGTCTTCCACAACGAGGATGTGTCTGGGCAGATCAGTCATGAGGTTGGAATCGGATTCAAAAAGCTAGGGGGGGCTACGTGGCCAAGGCCAGCTCGGCCCCATCCACAGGCAGATGGGCATGGATGGTGCGAGCCAACTCTTCGTTCGAGACGAGCGCCTTCGTCAGGAAGGCCGAGACCGGAGCGGGCACCGGATAGTCGGGATCAGCGGAGGAGAATACCACGATCGGTACGGCTGGACCTGCGCTGGCGTGGAGCATCGGGAGCAGCTCGGCGCCATTCCCATCGGGCAGGTGCAAGTCGAGGAGCACAAGATCCACCGACTGCGTCTGCAGCATGTCTCGAGCCCTCGCCAAGGAGGGAGCACTGAGGACGTTCAGCGTGGGCGCCAGCAGCGTTGAGACCAGCATGCGTATATCGGGGTCGTCTTCCACGTGCAGCACCGTCGGCTTACTGCCCGCTACAGGGCCGCGAGCCGCCAGGCCTTCGAGAGAGGCCTTGAACTCGTCAGCGTTGAAGGGTTTGCGCAGCCACGATGAGATGTTGAGCGAGGCGATGTCGTGCTCGTTGGCACCCAGCACAGAAGCGATGATGACGGGGAGCCGGTGCAAGCGCGGGTGCGCGCGGAGTTTGGCCAGCAGGCTGCGCCCGTCTTCACCAGGCAGCATGAGGTCAAGGACCATGCCGTCATACGGACGCTGTTCTAGCTTCCGAAGCGCCTGCTCGGCCGACACCACCGTGTCGGCCACATAGCCATTCCCCGCGAGCCAGTCCTGCAGCGTGGAGGCCACGCGGGCGTCGTCTTCGCAGATCAAGATCCGCCGCTGATCGTCCACGGCTCGCTCAGGAGCCTGGTCAAGAGGCGCCGTCTGAGACGGGAACGCCACGGTGAAGGTGGTCCCTACGCCTGGGACGGAGGAAAACGAGAGGATGCCTTGCATCAACTCCGTGAGCGACTTGCTGATGGTCAGCCCGAGGCCCGTCCCGCCTTGGCTGTTCCGGGCCTGGGTGAACTTCTCGAACACATGCGGCTGGAACTCGAGGGGGATGCCTGCCCCGGTGTCGGACACCTGCAACTGCACATGGGTGCCCGTCGCCTCCAGGCGTACCTGTACCTCATCGCCTGGGGCTGAGTACTTGATGGCGTTGGACAACAGGTTGTTCAAGATCTGAGCGACCCGCGCCTCGTCCACGAGCACCAGGCTTTCGGAGGCCGCCAGCGCCGACTCCAGCCGTAGCCGCACCCCGTACTCGTCCGCAAACGGTTGGTTTTCCCGGAGGGCTTGCTCCGCAATGGGAGCGAGCGGCTGGATCTCCGGATCAAGACCCAGGCGCCCAGACTCCACTTTCTCCATGTCCAGAATGTCATTGATCAGGATGACCAGGCGCTCACTGTTGGTGTAGGCGATGTCCAGCAGCGGCTTCGCGGCGTCGGAGCCTACAGGGACGGCCCCGCCGGACAACAAGCCGAGTGCGCCGCGTATCGACGTGAGCGGCGTGCGCAGCTCATGGCTGACGGTGGACACAAACTCGTCCTTCATCGCCATGAGCTGTTCCATCTCGGTGACATCGTGGCCCAGGACCGTGAGACCAATCACGTGGTCTTCGGTGTCGCAGATGGGCTTCAGCAGAAACGTGTAGTCCCGGTCCGAGCCCGCCACGGCATACGTCGCGTCCAGGCGGCCGGTCTCGCCCGCCAGCGCGTTGGCGTAGTGCCTGTTCCAACACGGGATGCGTGGGCAAGGGGCATCTGGCTCGCACGAGTCACACGCCAAGGGAAAGGGGGGAAGCTGGCTACCGCGCTGCACAGGCTGGCCGTAGCTCTGGGTGAGAATAGCCAACGCAGGATCGTTGGCCACCCGCAACGTCCGCTGGTGATCCAGCATCCAGATGGGCTCATCCAACGAGTCCACCAAGGTCTGCAGCCGGGTGCGCTCAGCACGCAGGTTGTGTTCAGTGTGCACGCGGTCCGTGATGGACATGGCCGTCCCCACGAGGCGGTACGTGGTCCCATCCGGTCGTTTGAGGGGGATGAGCCGGGTCAAGGCCCACTCGTCGTGCCCGTTGATGGGCACCATCTCCTCGTACTGGATAGACACGCCCGCGTCCAGGCACTCCTGGTACCGGTGGCGCACCGCCTCGATGGCCTCGGCCGGTAGGATGGGGGAGAGCTCGTCCAGGGTACGCCCTCGAATCCACTCGGCCGAGAGGCCAAGCTCGCGCTCGTAGGCGCTGTTGAGTCCCGCAAAGCGGAAGGTCGGTCCCTGGGGGGGGGCCCCGTCTTCGACGTCAACGACGAAGAGGTAGGAGTCGATGCCCTGGAAGATGCTGTCCAGGAAGGATTCGCGTTCGCTGAGGTCCAGCAGGGCCTGTGTCAACGCTGTCGTGTCGTGGACGGTGATGAGCACCTGATCCTGGTTCGTCCGGGCACACCGAGCCTCCAGGTAAAACACACGCCCCTGCGCGTCGGTGAGCTCAAACGAGGCCGATGCGGTGCCGCCCTGTGAGCGGACCGTGTCCACGCATTCCTGAAGCTGGGCGGCTGGACCGGGGGGCAGTACCTCACGGAGGTGTGCCCCGACGAGGTGGCTCCGAGTCCACGGCACGTCGGCCCCTTCAGGCAGGTGGGCTTCCGCAAACCGGCCCTCTTGGTCTACCACAAAGATGGGATCGGGGATGGCCTGGATCAGGGCCTGCGTACGCTGCAGGTTGGCGGCGGCCTTGTCCTCGGCCTGCCGGGCTCGCGTCACATTGGCTGAGATCAGAATGCCCCCTGCAATCGCGCCGCCATCGTCGTAAAGGGGTTCGAGGCGGGTTTCGTAGACCTGATCCTGGTAGGGGACCTCCAGCCGGACAGACTCTCCCTGGAGCGCTTGTCGGTACGCTGGCGCCAGTACGCCGCCGAACTCGTCGCCGAAGATCTCGAACACCGTCCGGCCTCGCATCGCCACCGGATCCAGCCCCAGCGCCTCGAGCTCGGCCGATCCGCCCACCACTTGGTACCGCAGCTCGTGGTCAAACACGATGATGGCCCCAAAGGGGTAGTGGTCGATGACGGTCCGCAGCAGGTGCTGCGGGTCGCCAGGCATGACCCGGTCAGCCACAGAGGGAGGCGCTGCCACGGCCGTCGTCTGCTCCTGGCGAGCCAGCACCTGTTCCATCAGGGCCATCGCGCGGAGGTACGCGTCCCCGTCAGTGCACAGGGCACGCAGGGTGGACTGCTCGGACGGTGTCAGCATGGGAATCGCAGCGTAAAGCAAAGAGCGAGTCCCGTTAGGTCAAAGGATGTGCCGCAATGGAGCCATCGTCATGGCTGATGCCGCAGATCCAGCTTTACAGGCCGTAATCCAAGGAAAGACATCGCGAACAACCCCGTGCAGCCGCGATCGGGCACGACCTGAATCACCCCGGCAGGTCGGGCCGTCGGTGAGGAAGGGGCCGCGGGAAAATCTGCGGGAACGACCGGAAAAAGGTGCCGTCCGCGCCCGCTATCCTATCCAGGCCGCCTCTCAGAGACTCCGGCGGGTGTGGGCCGGAGAGGGAAACCAGGCGTCTTCGTTGAATCCAGACGGCGCCGAGTCCTGCCTCCCTACACCGCCGGGAGGGCTGGGTCAGGGCTTGTCAAACGTGACGCGATCGAAGTCCCGCCAGCGGATCCGTACCTCGTCGCCGTCGTCGAGGAGCACGAAGATACCGTCGTTGTCGTCGTTGACGTCGTTGGAGCCATCAAGCTCCAGCGTGCGGCCGTCGCGTAGGACCACGAGGGCCGAGCGGGAGGAGAGGCGCTCCACTTCGGCAATCAGGCCAATCTCGACATCGAAGGTGAGGTCACCAACTTCCCCGTTGAGGAGCTCCCACGCGTGGTTTTCGTCGTTGTCCCACCGGATCTCACCGTCGAAGCGGTCGCCGTCGGCCGTGTAGACGCTGCCGCGGAGGACGTCGCTGCTCGTGAAGGACCGGTAGGTGACGGGGTACTCCGGGGTGATGAAGTCCACGCGCTCAAAGTCATCCCAGGGGACGCGGACCTGCCCCAAGGCGGGGTCCAAGACCAGGATGTCCCTGTTGCTGTCGTTGACGTCGTTGGAACCGCGCAGCACGATGTTGTCTCCAGAGCGGAGCTCGACGCGGGCACTGCGGCTGCTTTGGCGCTCGATGGCGAGGAGGTTGCCGAACCGGATCTTGCGGTCGTAGCCCTCCTCATCGTCGCCATCGAGCACATCGTCGGCCAGCACCTCGTCAATGTCCCAGCAGATGTACCCTTCGAACTCAAGGCCGCGGCGCGTCACGAGGCGGCCGTACAGACGCTCACCATAGCGCGAACGGGCGGAGGCGGGCGCTTGGGCGAAATCGACCCGATCCACGTCGCGCCAGCGAAACTCGATCTCCCCCTTATCCGGGTCCTCAATGAGCAGGCTACGGATGTCATTGCCGATGTCCGTGCTGCCGCCTCGAAACTCGACCTGCTGCCCCGTCCGGAGCGTCAGTAGCGCTCGGTTGGACCCGATGTTCTCAAGCGATTCGAGATGGCCGAAGCGGATGCCGGACGTGCGCGAGCGAACATCATCGCTGTCTTCAAACTCGGCGACCTCGATGCCGAAGACGCGGATGGAGTGCCGGCGGCGGCGATCTTCCCGGCTGCTCATCATTTTGTCCCCGTCTAGCACGTCCACCCAACTGGCTTCGTTGGTATCCCAGCGGATAAGGCCTTCGAAGGTGGACCCATCTCGAGTGGTGATGGTGCCGTAGATGCGATCATCGGCCTGCTGGGCGAAGGCATCGCCGATGACGAGGCCGCCGAGGAGCAAGAGAAGGCAGAAGCGAGAGGACATAAAAAACAGAGGGTTACCGGGTGAAGAGCGCGGGTATAAGTGGATCTTGACGTAGAGGTTCGCCAAAAGTTACGCTTGAACGTGAGGAACTGTGCGCCGCGCCGGCTTCAGTCCATCGAGCCCGGTTCCTGGCGAAGGAAACGCCTGGGCCATTGACCATGCCCAGGCCTAGGTGATACCTTACGAGCCCCGGTAAAGCCCGGCTCGGGCTCCGTCCTCCCACCCACTGGTGCGACTGCGCACGCATGGCTACTGAGCAGTTTCCTTGTGCCCAATGCGGGGCTGAGCTACGCTTCGAACCCGGTCAGGCGGCCCTCGCGTGTCCCTACTGTGGGCACGTCAACGAGATTGAGGTAGATCTCGAGGCAGAGGTCGAGGAACAGGACTACCTGGCGATGCTGGCCGACCGGGAGGCCGCCCATGAGCACGTGGAGGTGCTCACGGTGCACTGCACCAACTGCGGGGCCGATAGCACCCTGGATCCCAACATCACGGCCGATGTGTGCCCCTTCTGCGGCAGCCCGCTGGTGAGCAACGCCGCCTCGCAGCGCATCATCAAGCCGCAGGCCGTGCTGCCCTTCCACATCACCGAAACGAAGGCGCAGAAGGCGTTCCGGTCATGGATCAACGGGTTGTGGTTTGCCCCCAACGAGGTCAAAGACTTTGCGCGGCGTCACGAGCGGCTGGCCGGTATGTACATCCCCCACTGGACGTACGACGCAGACACAACCACTCGCTACGTGGGCCGGCGTGGTGAGCACTACTACGTGACCGAGCGCTACACCACCATGGAGAATGGCAAGTCGGTGACGAAAACCAGACAGGTCCAGAAGACGCGCTGGTATCCCGCCAGTGGGACCGTGTACGACCAGTTCGACGATGTGCTGGTGGTGGCGTCAGATTCGTTGCCTAGGACCTACATGGTGAAGCTGGAGCCCTGGGACTTGCACGCCCTCGTCCCCTACGACGATGCCTACCTGAGTGGCTTCCGGTCCGAAAGCTACAGTGTCAACCTAGAGCCCGGCTTCGAGATCGCGAAGGAGCGGATGCAAGGGACCATCAACAGCAGCATCCGGCGAGACATCGGCGGCGATGTGCAGCAGATCATCAACAAGCGGACGCACTACGACGACATCACGTTCAAGCACATCTTGCTCCCGGTGTGGATCAGCGCCTACCGGTACCGCGACGAAACGTACCGGTTTTTGGTCAATGCCCGGACGGGCCAGGTGCAGGGCGAGCGCCCCTGGAGCTGGATCAAGATCACGCTCGCCGTCCTGGCTGCGCTGATCGTGCTGGCGGCGGCGGCGTACGTCTACCAGCGCTACGGCGCGTAGGGCACGCCCCCACAGGTACGCAGGGGCCGTGGCTACATCGGAAGGGGTCCGTACCCCACATCCGCGCCGCAGTGACCGCGGTACCATGATGGTGTATCCTGTGGACAGGTCTCCTTGAGAGGTGATAATATGTTCAACGTGCACCAGATTCTGCTTCCCCACGACCTCTCCGAAGCCTCAGACGCGGCGCTGCCCTATGCCCGCGCCTTGGCCGAGCGGACCGGCGCGACCGTGCATCTGCTGCACGCCGACCTGCTGCATGCCACCACGCCCGCCACTGAGGCCCACATGCACGCTCGGTTGGCAGCGCTGCAGGATCGGTTGGACACGGACCAAGTGGTCGTGGCCTCGGTTCGTGGCGTCTCGGCGGGTCCCGTCCTGCTCGAATACGAAGCCAGCCACGACATCGATCTCATTGTGATGGGAACGCACGGACGCCGCGGGATGCGGCGGCACCTGCTGGGCAGTGTGGCGCGCGAGGTCGTGCAATGTGCACAGGCACCGGTGCTCACCGTGCGCCCCCCCGCCTGGGATGCTCACTTGTCGCCTTCTGGGGGGATTCGGCATGTGCTGGTCCCGGTGGACTTCTCCGAGCAGGCCTCGGCCGCCGTCGGGCAGGCCAAAGCCATCGCGGCGGCCTTTGAAGCCAAGCTGAGCCTGCTCCACGTGGTCGAGGAGACGCTGCACCCCACCTTCTACAGCGCGGGTGCCTTCACCATCTACGACCTCCAGCCCGACATCGAGCAGCGCGTGGGCCGATTTCTCCGAGCGCTGTACGATCGGGTGCCCGGCCCTGACGTGCCGTATCACACCTACGTCAGGCCAGGGCGGGCCGATCAAGTCATCACCGAGTTTGCGCGGAAGCGGTCGTGTGACCTGATTCTGATGCCCACGCACGGCCTGCGGGGGATCGAGCACATGGTGATGGGCAGCGTGGCCGAGCGGGTCGTACGGACCGCGCCCTGCCCCGTCCTGACCTTCAAGGGCCACGGCAAGCACCTCGTCTCTACGCAGTCTCTGGTACAGAGCGAGGCGAGTGCCCAGCAACACCCGGTGTGAACGCAAGCGATTTCTCCCTAGCCCCCCAGCGACCGATGCCCTACCGAGCCATCCTGTGTCCTACCGATCATTCCGCTTGCGCGGAGGCGGCCCTGGCCTATGGGGCCGAGGTCGCGGTCCATCACGAGGCCGCCGTCCACACGCTGTTTGTGGAGCCCCCGCGCCTTCCTGGAGCCTCCACGGACTTTGCGATGCAGGCGGCTGTGCTGCAGCCGGTCGAAGAGGCGGCCTATGAGGCCCAGACGTTCAGTCAGGACGCTGGGGACATCGCCCACGCGATCTTGGCCTACGTTGAGGCCCACCCCATTGATCTGGTGGTGATGGGCACCGCGGGGCGGCGGGGAGTCGACCGGTTTATCCTGGGCAGCGTGGCGGAGACGCTGGTCCGCGAGGCCCCCTGCCCAGTGGCCACGGTGAACCGCCACATCGCGTGGAGGAAGCAGGAGGCTACAGGCATCACCGTGGCCCCTGTCGATTTCTCGTCGGCCAACTTCGAGGTGCTGCGGCGGGCGGCGCGGCTTGTGCAGATGGAGAGGGGGACGCTGCACCTGGTCCACGTCTGTGAGGCCCAGGTGCTCCCGTCGGCCGAGGCCGTGTATGCAGCCGTGGATACCACGGTCTACCTCAAGGAGGCGGCTCAGCGCCGACTACAGGAATGGACCGAGGCCCTGCAGGAAGACACCGGGCTGCCTGCGGGTCAGGTGCGGCCCGTGATCGAGACGGGCGGGGCCTCCGAGCAGATCTTGGCCTACGCCACCCGCACAGGAGCCGATCGGATCGTGCTGGCCACCCACGGCCGCAGCGGGTGGCGCCGGTTCTTGCTGGGCAGCGTGGCCGAGCGCGTGGTCCGCCGCGCCCCGTGCCCGGTGATCACGTTTGGCCCCGCGGCCCTGGATCACGCTGAAGACGCGGTGCCCCCCGCCGAGGATGTCCAGTCTTCGGCCTAACGGGGGCGCTCATCGATCCACGGTGGCGAGGGTGACCACCACGGGCAGGTGGTCGCTGATGGCCTCCATCTCGGCGGGCGTGTAGGGGGTAAACACCTCGGCGGAGCCGCGGACGAGCTCGGGCATCGCTTCGGTGTTGAGCAGCACGTAGTCCAGCTGCCGCGCGGGCTCATCGGCGGGGTGGGTCAGGACGGGCGTGCCCTCGAACGGATCGCGGAACACGACGCCGCTGCCGGTGGCGTCGTCGGCGTTGAGGAGGAGGCGCATCTCCGGGCTGTCCGGCAGCGCGTTGAGGTCGCCAGCGATCGCCAGGTTTCGATCGGGGTCGAGGGCGCGGAGGCGGGCGAGCTCGGCATGCAAGAAGCGGATCTGACCGCTACGCCAGGCCTCGTTGCGATCCCCGCGACCGGCTTTGAGGTGGGCACCGACCACCGTGAGGTGATACGAAGGCCGCGCCAGGACATCCACGATCCACATCCGGTTGTTGGTGAGCTGCTGGGCCTCGGGCCGGCCCTCGTCATCGGTCATGCCGGTGATGGGGGTGGTGACGCTGGCGTAGCTCCGCAGGACGCCCAGCGGGACACGGCTCATCACCACGACGTTCATGTACCAGGTCATGCTCTCGGTCCCAGCGAAGAACTGGTAGCCCAGATCCGGGAACAGCGAGTCGGCCAACGCTTGCGCAAAGGCGGCGCTTTCGATCTCCTGGAGCACGACCACGTCCGCATCGAGCAGGCGGATAACATCGGCGAAGCGCTGGTGACGGGCCGATAGGTCCTGGCGGGGCGCGTCTTCGCGGTCGTTGCGGATGTACGGGTTGTCGTGGAGGTCCACGAAGTGCTCAACGTTCCACGTGGCCAGCTTGAGTTCGGCCCCCTGGGGATAGCTGTAGCCCGGGAGGAGCGCCATGGCGGCGTCGGGAGGAGGGGCTGGGGGCCCCGAGGTGGCGCAGCCCGCTCCGATGAGCGTGGCCGCACAAAGCAGTGCACAGGCGAGTCGTCTTGACATAAGAGGCGAAACAGGGTGAGTGGGTCACGGAGCGCCGTAGAGCTCTTCGAGATGGTTGAGGTGGTGCCGTTCATGGCCGGCCGTGATGAAGACGAGGGCGCGAACGCTCACGGGGTAGCCGCTGGCCGTGCCCATGCGGTCCAGGCTCTCCGCATCAAACGAGGTGTAGAGGTGCAGGGTGCTGGCCCTCAGGGCCCGGTAGGCGGCCAGGACTGTCGAGAGCGGTTGGGTGGATACGGTAGCGTGGGCGGCATACGCCTCCTGATCAAAGCCCGGAAAGGCAGAGACGTCGCCCCGGGCCATGCACAGGGCCCGGTAGCTCATGACCCGCTCGGTATCCATCAGATGCCCCAGCAGATCCAGAAGCGACCACTTGCCGGGGGCATAGCCGACGCGCAGAGAGTGGGTGGGCAGCGCCTCGACCGTGGTAGTCAGCTCCTCCAACTGGGTCCGGAGGCGCTCCAGTACGTCGCCCTCGCGGACCAGCCGCACGTAGGTGTCATAGAAGGCGTGGTACTGTGTGCGGTCTGGAGGGTGAAGCATCAAGGCTGGTGCGTTGTGGGGAAATGGACTACGTGGCAAGGCGGGACCTCCTGCCTCGTGGGTGCGGTCGGGCCGGTCATGGCCTCGGGCGGCCACCTCCGATCTTGGAAGGAAGATACGGCCCACCTAGGGCCTCCGCCTCAAGAAGTCGATCCATGCAGTCGGTCGGCTTGTGGTGGGTAGTCGCGTGCTCATTCATTGTGACCGAGGACGTCCGCCATGGTGCGACGGGACTCGTTGGTGCTGACGCCGGACCCCTGGCAGATCAAGGAAGAGAATTTTCCACGCCTGGGGACGCCTGAGGACCAGCTTCGATATTGCCTCAACTACGCCGTGCTGGCGCCGTCCTCGCGGAACACACAGCCCTGGCTCTTCCGCATGCGGGAGGGATGCGTGGAGCTGTTCGCGGACCGGACGCGGCGGATGCCTCAGCTGGATCCTGATGGGCGATGGATGGTGATGAGTTGTGGGGCCGCCCTGTTCCATCTCCGCACCGCGCTGCGCCATTACGGCTTCGCGCCTCGCGTACGCACCTTCCCCGACCTGGAGGAGGTCAATCTGCTCTCGCGCGTCAGCCCCGGGGCTTCGTACGAGCCCACCACCCAAGACCACCGGCTGTTTCAGGCCATCACCAAACGCGGCACGCACCGGGCCTCGTTCGACGATCGGCCCGTCCCGGATGCCGAGCTGGATCAGCTACGGGCGGCGGTCCTGGCCGAAGGCGCCGTGGCCCACATGGTCACCAATCCGGAGGAGCGGCACGGGTTGACCCAGCTCATCGAAGAAGGGCAGCGGTGGCAAGCCGAGCAACACGCCCTTCAGCAGGAGTTGGCCGTGTGGGCCGAAGAGATGCGGCCGCAGCGGGATCCACCGGCCACGCGATGGGGCGCGTGGAAGGAACGCCGTCAAGACGAAGAGCCAGTCAGGCGCGTGCGCCGACGCGACATCGAACAGGCGCCGGTTCTGGTGGTGCTGACCAGCGATCGTGACAACGCGGTTGAGTGGTTGCAGATGGGACAGGCTGTCGACCATCTCTTGCTGCAAGCCGCAGATTATGGCTTGCATGCGTCCTTCCTGAATGCCCCCTTGGAGGTCCAAGCGCTCCGCACCCAGGTGGCGCATATGCTGGGCACGAGCCGGTATCCGCACATCATCCTGCGCCTGGGATACGCGCATCACGCCGACCACACGGCCCGTCGGCCGGTGTCGGCTCGCATGTTGCCGGACACCGACTCACCGTCAGGGCCCGACCCACACGCGTAGCCCCCCAGACGGGGTAGCCTGCCCCGACGGGCTCGAAGTCGGCCTGGATCTCCGTAGCGTGGGAGTGGGGGCGCCGTGGGTTTGGGCCGAGTGGTTGGGTGCCCTGGCGCGCAGCGCCTAGTTCGGACAAGGAGCCGCTGCACCTGGAGACCAGGGCTGAGCGCCCTCCTGCAGCCGGATTAAGATTTATCCACAGCCCTTAACTCGGGGCGTGATGAGACCGATGCAAAAGGGAGGGACACGAGGCACAGCGCTGGGCACGCCAGGTGATGACCGCGCCTCCGTGGCTCCCTCCGCCGCCCGAGCGGCGTGCAGTTCGTTCCCATGGACCCGCATCCCCCATTGCTCGCATGGACAACAAAAACCAGTGGTTTGCTCGTAACCAAGAGGCCGAAACGTATGAGCGTCAGGGAGACGCCAGTAGAGCCATCGCGCTCTACGAGGCGAACGTCCGTGAAGGCTGCGACCTTGTGTTCACGTACGAACGGTTAGCGGTTTTGCAGTCCAAAGAAGGGCGCCACCAGAAAGCGATGGAAGCGATCAACCGAGCGATAGAGCTGGAAGATCGCCGGGGCCCATCGGCTAAGGGCGTGCGCCTTCGTGAGCACCACGAACGGATCAAGGTTCAAGCGGCCAAACGCGGGCCAGAGCGCTCGGCGACGGGTACGCGAAAAGCCGTGAAACGAGCCCGCGCCACCGCCCCCAAAGCCACGACCACGAGGAAAGGATGTCTGGGCGTGGTGCTGGTGCTGGGCGGCGTGCCCGCGTTGCTGGTCTGGCTGCTGCTGGGCTGACCGAGCTGTGCGCCCGGCCGCCCAAAGGGGATGAGCACGTCTGGCGGGGCGGCGTCCGTTGGCCCATCAAGAGGCGCCCCCCCAGGCCCGAGGACCATGTAGGCCCTATGATTTCATGAGGCCCCTTTACGTCGGCCTCAAATTGTCATAATTTCAAGGTGATAGCAGGCGTCTAGGTTCTCAATCCTGGAGGTATCGGTCTTCACCATTCTGAGCTTTCCCCACCGTTCAGGCGTCCCCTGTGCTCTACCCAGCTGGCTCTGGTCTGCCAGCGAGGGGAGGGGCGGCGTCCGATGAACGGCCACGTACTCGTCCTGAACCAGGACTACAGCGCCCTCACGGTGTGCAGCGTCGAACGCGCCATCATTCTCGTTCACCTCCACAAGGCCGAGTTGGTGTCTGCGCTGCCGGGCCGATTCGTGCGCTCGCCCAGCCTGAAGGTACCCTTCCCGAGCGTGGTACGCCTGCGAGCCTACGTCCGGGTGCCATTCAAGCGCATCATGCTCACGCGCAAGAACGTGCTCCGGCGGGACCGGCATCGCTGTCAGTACTGCGGTAGCCACGATGAGCTCACGGTGGATCACATCCTACCGCGCTCCCGAGGCGGCCGGGATACCTGGGAAAACCTGGTGGCCGCCTGCACGCGCTGCAACAACCGAAAGGGCAGCCGCACGCCGGCTGAGGCGGGGATGACGCTGCGGACCAAGCCATTCCGGCCCAGCTACGTCATGTTCATCCGCGACTTCGTCGGCTCTGTGGACGAGGCTTGGAAGCCGTATCTCTTCCTGGCCTAGCGGCCTAGATTGGCCCCCAAGCGCCCGTCGCACATCCGTCCACGTGGCGCACGGGACGGGACGCCCCATGGTAGCGCGCGTGGGCCCTGAACCGCTCACCCTGCGAAAAGGGTGCGCATTCGGGCGTACAGGGACCGGCCGGCGGAACCCGCACCAGGGGCAGACGTGCACGCACAGCTAGTGCCTCTCGACTATCTGCTGCGCGCCCATCATGACGCCCACGTCCATTCTCGTCCTGGCCCGCCTGGCTTGGCTGGCTCCAGCGCTGCTGCTTTTCCTGTCGATCAATCAGGTGCTCGTCACTCAGGACCTGCGCCACACGCTCCGCGAAGGCACCCCCGCCACGGCCGAGATCACGGAGGTCGACATCTCCGGCCGGTCCGACGTAACCGGTGACTTCATCAACCTGCGGGTCCCGCTGGCCGATGGCACGGTCCTCGTCAAGGAGCGGATGCCCTTGCCGCACTCGTTGGCCCCCCTCGTGGTGGAGCAAACGGAAGTGGCGGTGCTTGTGGCGCCCGGTGCCGCCCTGGACGTGGTCATCCAAGACATCGCCGAGACGCAGTGGCGCATCGCGCTGATTCAGGCGTTCATGAGTTTTGGGGCTTTCATGATGGTGGGCCTTGGCGTGTTGGCCTGGAATCGCTACCTGGCCCGCCATGGCGACCCCGCCCAACGGCCGCACCCGGATGCCCCGTCCAACGACCCGCCGCCACCCGCCCAGGACCACGCAGAAGCCCGCGCCCCAGAGCGGGACGCGGGCTCCTCCGGACCGTCGGAGACGGAAGTCACAGCTTGAACGTGAACGGCATCGTCATTTTGACGGGCACCTTCACGCCCCGCTGCCGGCCTGGCACAAACGTCAGGCCCTCAGTCACTCGGACCGCCTCTTCGTCGCACCCCGCGCCGATGCCCCGGACCACCTGAGCGTCTTCGACCGCGCCGTCTGGGGTGACCACGAACTGGACGATCACGCGGCCCTCCACGCCAGACTTCTTGGCGATCTCGGGATACCGCATGGCTTGGGCCACCCGCTCAATGCTGCCGACCAGTTCTGGCATCTCCTCTACAACCAGAAAGACCTCAGCCTCGGCGGAGCGCGTAGGGGATTCTTGGATCTCTTCCAGGATCAGTGCGGCTTCGTCACCCGGGCCGGTGAAGTCCGTGCAGGCGGCCACCAGCAAGGTGAGGGTGAGGAGGCTAGCCGCCATCCAGAAGAGGGTGGGCGAAAAGGGAGACTTGGTAGGCGTAGTCATAGCGGTTAAGCGTTGTTGCGTGGACGAACGAGATGAGGACACAGGCAGCGCCAGGGTAGCCGGGCGAAGCTGCGCTGTGGCGTAGTGGAGCAGGAGGCGGGCGTACGGACGGCGCTGGACCAGCGAGGCGTCCAGCAGCTGGGCGTCGCAGGCCAGCTCGCTGTAGGTCTCAGCCGAGTGGACCAACCGGGCGAGGACGGGGTGCCAGCCGCCAAGCGCTGTAGACACGCGCAGCCCAAGGTGTACCAAAGGGTCACGGCGAACGAGATGCATGAGCTCGTGCAGCACCACCATGCGCAGGTCTTCGGGGTGGCGGGCTGTGGCCTCAGGGATCAGCATCACGGGCCGACGCACCCCCAGGATGAGCGGCACCGTCTCGCCAGCCACGATCCGCACGGTCGGCGGCCTCACGCCCAGGCGGCGGGCCGCGTGGGCCACCAGATCGACTACCTGGGCCGGTGCGGGTACGCCCGATGTGCCCAGCCAGTGCGTAGCGCGTACATCACGAAAGAGGCGAAGGAGTCCCACCACCGCCCAGCCGACGAGGCCTAGCGTAGCCAAGCCCAGCGCGGCCCAGGCCAGCACGGATCCGAGGCCAGAAGCGGTACGGACCTCGACGTCCGGAAGCGAACCGCCGAAAAACGCCACCGGCACCGAGTAGGTGAGCCTCCATCCGTGGTCCAAGGCCCATCCGGCCAGGTAGGTGGCCACCAGGAGCACCGGCCAACTCATCACTAGAACCGCTCGCAGCCGATGCTGCAAGGCTGGGTGCGCCAGACGGTCGAGCCGCAAGAGGGCCAAGGCCGCGAGGGCAATGCCTGTCCAGCAGAGCGTGGGCAGCCAGAGGGCGTCGAGGCTCCACCGTCCCCACGCGGCCAGGGTGTCAAGCGTTGTCATCGGCTTCTTCGTCTAAGGACTCGATCAGGGCGCGGAGCTCCTGGATCTCGTCGGGCGTGAGCGATTCGCGAGAAACCAAGGTGTGGACCAGCGCCGATGGGGAGCCCAGGAAGACCTTCTGCATGATGGATTGGAGGACGCTATGCTGGACCTCGCCCGGCGTGCGCGCGGGATGGTAAACGTAGCTGGTGCCGTCCTTGCGATAATCCAGGTAGCCCTTCGTGGCCAGCTTCTTGAGCACCGTCATGATGGTCGTGTAGGCCACTTGGCGCCGCTGCAGGATGCGCGCGTGAACGTCGGCCACGGTGGCCTCGCCCAGCTCCCACACCAGGTGCAGCAGCTCCATCTCGGTCTCCCCAAGCGGGGTCAAGGAATTGCGTTTCATAACGGGAGTATGGAGGCTGATTAGAGCTCAACTAACATGATAATACTACATTCATAGTATTTATCCAAGCAAAGGTGGCAGAGGCATTGAAAAACACCCTGGATGCGGGTCCACGGGGGGCGGGTCGTACCTCTGCTGTGCGTCGGCCCTGTTGAAGGGGGCCTCCTCGACGAGCGAGGGCACTTAGGGCGTGTCTGAGGGCGGCTCTGGGGGGTAGAACCCTTGCAGGCGATGGTGAGGCAGGCGTAGCAGGTAGCCCGCCCACAAGGCTGCGTTCGCGAGCTGCTGGCGTATGATGCCCACCCGCTCGAAGCGTCGCGCCGAGGTCACTACGGCTTGCGGCATGAAGGTGAACGTCCCGCGCTGGTAGAGGCGCCGTGCCATCTCCAGGTCCTCAAAGATGGGGATGTCTGGGAAGCCACCCAGGTGCTCGAAGGCAGAGCGGCGGACAAACAGGCTCCGGTCGCCGAAGCAGAGGAGGGGCGTTGGCCAGGTGGTGCACCATCCGTAGAACGAGTAGATCAGGCTCGGATGGTCAAACGAGAGCCGAAACGCGCCGGCCTCAGCGTTCTGGAGGGCGTGCCGGATGAGCGGGGCGTAGTCCTGGGGGGGGCGCGTATCGGCATGCAGGAAGTAGAGCAGGCGGCCTGACGCCTCCCGGGCCCCTGCGTTCATCTGCCGGGCTCGGCCGCGCGGCGCGTGTACCACCGTAGCCAGCGGGGCGGCTAGGCGTACCGTGTCATCCGTGGAGCCACCATCAGCCACGATGACTTCGACCTCTGGCCCGGCTCCGGCGCGAACCGCCTGCAGGGTGGCCCCAATCCGGTGAGCTTCGTTGAGCGTAGGGATGATGACGGACAGCGTGGACACAGCGGTGGGAGACGTAAAGGAAAAGGCGCTACCAGTGCGCGAGCTTCATGCAAAATACGGATCCCCCCGCTTTGAGGAACTCCGACGTCTCTAGGGGAACCGGTACGAACCCGGCCTGGGTCAGCAAGGCGTTCGTATGGGTGCAGCCTTGTTGAATCAGCACATGGGTGCCATCCGGGCAGTGCGCATTGCAGGCAAAGAGCGATCGCGCTTCGTCCTCCGGGGCTTCCAGCACCGTGGGGAAGACGCGGTGAATCAGCGCCAACCCCGCTTCGTCAAAGGCGCCAGGGTAGATGAGCACGGTGTGTTCGTCCAGGGGGGCCAGGCAGGTGTCCAGGTGGTAGAAGTCTGGGTCGTGTAGGTAGAGGGGGATGATCGGCACGCCAAACCAGTCAGCCAGATAGTCATAGACCCCTCGATCTGTGCGGAATCCATAGCCGCCCCACACCAGGGCACGCCCCGGGTGCCAGAGGGCATCGCCCATGCCTTCGAAGTGCTTGTCCAAGGTGGGGGGGAGTGGCTGAATGCGGTAGCCCAGCGCCGTAAAGTACCGCACGTAATGCTCCACCTCAGGTTGGCGCTGGGGCGCGTACATCCGGCTGACGATGATGCCTTGCTCGCCCCGACGCGTCACGAACGGCAGCGTCTGGTTGGCACAGAAGACCATGTCCGGCAGGTCTTCTACGCCGGGTACCACCGCTACCTCTAGGCCCAGCTGCACATAGGCGTCGTGCAGCTGCGTCCATTGGTGCCGGGCGCGCTCTCGATCCACATTGCCGATGTGCCCCGCCATGTGCGGGTTGATGACGTACTGCACGTCGAAATGCAGCGGCGACGTCAGGAGGATGCGGCCAGGTTGGGGTAGCGGAATTAGGTCGGAAAGAGCCGATGGTAGCGCTTCCGGAGAAGAGACGACGAGGGATTCAGTCTGCATGGCAACCACAAAGGAGGGGACGGCCCCGAAGATAGGCGCCGTCCCCTCAGCGATCAATACGGAGCCCGCTGGCCCATCGCCAGGGCCTTGGACAGGATTCCGGGTCGTCGTTACTCGTTGGTCCCGCGGCTCAGGGCTTCCAAGGCGGCAGGGTCGAGTTGCGCCTCCACGTAGACCCGCTCGCCTTGGTGCCGCACCTCAACGCGGTCCAGAGCGCGCAGCATGGCCGGGTCGAGGTCTGCCGACGCCTTCATGCCGGCCACAGCCCCTCGGGCCAGGCTCGCTACGTCGCGGGCCGCTGCGTTGGGGGTGGTCACGAGCATCATCTCGCTGCGCAGCCCGGTGTCGGTGAGGTCCAGGGCGATGGCCATGTCCTGCACCGCCTGGCCAATTTGGTCCATGGAGGACGCCGGGGTGACGGAGCTACGAGGTCCTGCCCGCTCTTGGAGGCCGTGCATAACGATCCAGCCGCTTTGGCCCGTGGCGGCCGACTGAATGAGCGGCATCAGGTCCGGGTTGGCGTCCAGCCCTCGGGTACGGTCGGTGAGGCGCCCAATCATGCCCTTGAGCTGGGCCGCGTCTGACGCCGCCAGAATCATGTTGTCATTGACGACGGAGAAGGCCAGGTCGGGTGCTTGACCGTCCTTCGTGGTCGTCTCGAAAATCTGGACGCCGCCGTAGGTGTGTTGCGTCAACCCGCCGCTGCTCAGTTGGTCGAGGTGGTCCAGCATACGATCTCGGTCAAAGGAGGCGTAGGCCACGAGGCTGGCCCGCGGTTGTCCATCCGAACCCTCCGACATGGCGAGATACAGGTCTTCTAGGTCGCGGGCGGGGTCAAACTGGGTGGCCTCCAGGAAAGCGGCGTAGCGGGCCCCGGCTTCGCTGCCCATCGTCCACAAGCTCGCGCCGTCGTCCGAGAGGGGGCTGAGGGCAGGATGCTTCGCAAAGTCAGCCACGCGGACCATACCGGCCATCTGGGCATCAGCCGGGAGCACGCTGAGCGCACTGTTGGTTTCCAGCGTCAACGACTGGGGGGCGTCCAGCGAGGACTCGCATCCCACCACCAGGACGAGAGCGAGGACAAGTACCGCGAGCAGAGGCCAGAACGAAAGCGGGCGATAGCGGGGGGTGACGGAAGCAGGCATGGGCTTCAGCGGCAAAGCGAAGGGGTCAGAAGTCGCGCCGTCCGAAGCGCAGGAAGGCGAGGCCATAAAGCACGGAGGCACAGCCGAGCGAGGACAGCAGCGGGTACCACGAAGGTACGGGTTCGCGGTTGACGAGTTGCGCGACCAGCGTGGTCACTTCGGCAAAGTTAGGCAGCACATGGTACAGGCCCAGGTAGACATAGCGCCACGGTAGAGGGATCTGAAGCTCCAGCGCATCTCGGGCCGCGAGGAACAGGGAGCAGAAGATCAGCCCGTAGGATACGATGAGTGCCAGCGCGGTGCTTTCTGTCCAGACACTGATCAGCGTCACCACGCTATACATCACGCTGAACATGGCCACGATGAGGGCCGCGGCCAGGAGCGTTTGGACGGCCCAGACCCCGGTTTTGATGGAGAGCACCAGCCAGACCGCCCCCAGCAGGTACAGCACGAGGAGGCTGACCATGGCGTGGACCCCCAAGAGGTGTGCGCCTAGCAGGCGCGAGCGGCTCAAGGGTTTGGAGAGCAGCAGATCAACCTGCCCCTTGGCCAGGAGGCTACTCAGCAGTGACGCGGTGGCAAAGAGCCCAAGCAGCGTACCCAGCCAGTACGTGGCCCCCGCCACAAAGCTGCTGATGTTGATCACGAAGCTCTCCAGAGACAAGAGGCCGCTGGTGGGGTCAGACGCGTCTGGGGCGCCCAGGTCTTGGCCGAACAGGCGGAGCCCGGCCAGGGTACCGTCCACGATGTCCAGGTTCAGCGCAAAGGCCAGAAGCACCCAGCCCAAGGTGGACACCAGGAAGACTCCCAGCGTAATCTTGCGCGCCCAAAGCTCGCGCGCGGTCAGGTAGATGAGGCCCAGCATGCCGTCAGGTGCCCTCGGTGGGTTCGGTCACCACATCGATGAAGAGGTCCTCCAGCGCTCGGCGCCGCGTAAGCTGATCGATGAGGATCCCGGCCGCACGTAGTTCGTCGAGCACCGCATTCACCGCCACCGGGTCTGCCGCCGTAAGCCGATACGTGGCGGTCTGCCCCGGTGGGTCAGGCTTCCCAGGCGCAGCGGGGGCCACGGCCGACGCCAAGCGTGCAAGCAGGGCCGGAGGGAGGGGGCTACACACGAGGGTATACGCCTGGGCGGTGAGGGCATCCACGCGGTCCAGGCGCACCAGGCGGCCATGGTTGAGGATCGCCACTCGGTCACACACCTGCTCGACCTCTGCCAGCAGGTGCGAGTTGAGAAAGACGGTCCGCCCCTCGCCCCGGATCTGGAGCAAGAGGTCGCGGATCTCGCGGCGTCCCACCGGGTCCACCCCGTCGGTGGGTTCGTCCAGGAAGACGAGGGCGGGGTCATTGATGAGCGCTTGAGCCAGCCCGATCCGCTGCATCATCCCCTTGGAGTAGCGGGCCACGCGGGTGTCGGCCCAGGTGCCCATGCCCACCAGGTCCAAGAGCCGAGGCACCCGGGCGGCGCGATCCGAGGCCGAGACGCCGGCCATCCGCCCATACACGTCGAGCAGATGCCGGCCCGTGAGGTAGTCAGGAAAGCGGTGGCTCTCTGGCAGGAAGCCGATGCGTTGCCGCGAGGCCGCCAGGGGTACCCGGTGCCCCATGAGGGTGGCTGAGCCTGAGGTGGCGTGTACGACCCCGAGCAAGATCTTGAGCAGGGTTGTCTTCCCGGCTCCGTTGGGTCCGAGAAGCCCGAAGATCTCGCCCTCGTCTACGCTGAGGGTGAGTTCGCGCAGGGCGTGGACGTCGGGCCGTGTGCGGCGGTGGTAGACCTTGCTCAGGCCTTCAACGGTGAGAAGGGTAGACACGGCCTAGGCGTCGGTCAGGGCCGCGATGCCGGGGAGCGTTTTGCCTTCCAGAAACTCAAGCATGGCCCCCCCGCCGGTAGAGACATGGCTGACGCGGTCTTCGTAGCCGGCCTGCGTGATGGCGGCGACCGAGTCACCGCCGCCCACGACGGTGGTCGTGCCTCCTTCGGTGACGCTGGCTAAGGCCTCGGCGATGGCCAGCGTTCCCTTCGCGAAGTTGGGCATCTCAAACACCCCCATTGGGCCGTTCCAGACAACCGTCT
>JBCDJV010000067.1:0-25802 GCA_038747425.1 Bacteroidota bacterium | reverse complement strand
CGACGGCGGCGCCACGTGGACCGAGCGGACGGCCCAAGACGGCCTGCCCGGCGGCGAGCTGGGCCGCATGGGCCTGGCCATCGCGCCGAGCAACCCGGACGTGGTCTACGCCCTCGTGGAGGCGAAGAAGGAAAACGCCCTCTACCGCTCGGACGACGGCGGCGCCACGTTCCGCAAGACCAAGAATGAAGGCAATGTGGGCAACCGGCCCTTCTACTACGCCGAGATCCACGTGGACACCCAGAACGAGAACCGCCTCTACAGCCTCCACACCATCGTCACCTTCAGCGAGGACGGCGGCGACTCGTTTGAGACGTTCATCCCCTACCGCAGCGTCCACCCGGACCACCACGCCTGGTACCAGCATCCGGACAACGCGGACCTCCTCATCAACGGCAACGATGGCGGTATGGCCATCAGCCGCAACCACGGCGAGACGTGGCGCTTCGTGGAGAACCTGCCGCTGGCGCAGTTCTACCATGTCAATGTGGACATGGAGATCCCGTACAACATCTACGGCGGGCTCCAGGACAACGGCTCGTGGAAAGGCCCGGCCTACGTGTGGCGCCGCGGCGGCGTGCGGAATAGCTACTGGCAGGAGGTCGGCTTCGGCGACGGCTTCGATGTGGTGGTGGACGCCAGCGACTCGCGCTACATCTACGGCATGAGCCAGGGCGGCAACCTCTACCGCAGCGACACCCACACCGGCGAGAGCAAAACGATCCGCCCGATCCATCCCGAGGGCGAGTTTCTGCGCTTCAACTGGGACGCCGCCCTCGCTGCCGACCCACACGACGACCAGACCATCTACTACGGCAGCCAGTTCGTCCACAAGAGCACAGACCGGGGCGACTCCTGGACCATCATCAGCCCCGACCTGACCACGGACGACCCCGAGAAGCAGCAGCAGCTCGAAAGCGGCGGCCTCACGTACGACGTCACCCAGGCCGAGAACTACACGACCATCGTGTCCCTCGCCCCCAGCCCCGTCGACCCCGACGTGCTCTGGGCCGGGACGGACGACGGCCACGTGCAGCTCACGCGCGACGGGGGGACCACTTGGACCAACCTCATCGACCGGATTGACGGCGTGCCGGCCGGTACGTGGGTGCCGCAGATCCGCGCGTCCAACCACGGGGCCGGCGAAGCGTTCGTGGTGTTTGGCGACCACCGGCGCAACAACTGGGAGCCGTACGTCTACCGCACCACCGACTTCGGCGAGACGTGGACCCGCATCGCGGACCGGGACCGCGTCTGGGGCTATGCCCACTCCATCGTGCAGGACCCCGTAGCGCCGGAGCTGCTGTTTCTGGGCACCGAGTTCGGCCTGTACGTGACGATCGACGGCGGTGAGCACTGGACCAAGTGGACCCACGGCGTGCCCACGGTGTCGGTGTTTGACCTGGCGCTGCACCCGCGCGAGCACGACCTCGTGCTGGGTACCTTCGGCCGGAGCATCTACGTGATCGATGATATCCGTCCGCTCCGCGAGGTGGCCCTGCAAGGCCCCGAGCTGCTCACTGAGACGATCCACGCCTTCGAAGCCCCGGATGCCTACCTGGCCGAGTACCTCCAAGCCGACGGCACCCGCTTCTTCGCTGACGCCATCTTCGCGGGCGAGAACCGCCCCGACGGCGCCATGATCACCTATGTCCTCAATGCCGCCACCCCCATGGAGGCTGAGGAGGCGGAAGAGGTGGTCGAAGTCGACGAGATGGACGGTGAGGTGATCGGTGGCGACGCCGAGGCCACCATGGAAGAGAAGCCGAAGCGAGATCCGTGGAAGAACAAGGTGAAGGTGGAGATCCTGGACGACGCCGGGATGGTGATCCGTACCCTCCAGGAAGACGCCAAGCCTGGGATCAACCGCATCGCGTGGAACCTCGACGCCAAGGGCGTGCGCTTCCCCGGTCAGCCGGAGCCCCCCAAGGGCCGCTTCCGCGAGCCCGGCGGCATGCCCATCCTCCCTGGCACCTACACCGCCCGCCTGACCTACGACGGCCAGCAGAGCGAGACGATGATCCGCGTCCACATGGACCCCCGCCTGGATGTGCCGGAGGCCGACCTGCAGGCGCAGATCGCCATGATGGGCACGCTGATGGACCGCGTGGAACTGGCCACCACAGCGATGGATCGCCTGCGTGACGCCCGCAAGACCATCGGCATGGTGGCGCAGCAGATGGACGACCGCGACGATGACGCGGCCGAAGAAGCCATGGAGATGGGCACCGCCATGGAGGACTCGATCAAGACGCTCGTGGCCCGCTTTGAAGGCCGCGAAGCCAAGGGCATCCGCCGCGACCCCAACACGGTCAACGCCAAGCTCTTCATGGCGATGCGCTACGTGGGTTCGGCCTGGGGCCGCCCGGGTCCGTCGCAAGAGATCGCCATGGCGCAGGCCCAGGAGGCCGTGCGTGACGTGGTGACGGAGATCAACGCCTTCTTCGAGACGGAGTGGCCCCGCTACCGCCAGGCCGTGGAAGCCGCTCGGCCGACGCTCTTCGACACCTACGAGCCCGTCCGCGTCAGCAGCGACGACTGACCGCTTCGCCCGGAGCGGCGCGCTGGAGGCGACCACGCCTGTCCGTAGCCTCCAGCGCGCCCGCCTGGGCCCTGGTGCCCTGCTATGTAGCGCCGATGCAGAGCACCGGCCCCAGGTTTGCCCCTGGGCGCCTCTTCCTCTTCTATCACCCATCCCATCCATCAGCCTCCCACCATCATGCGCACAGCCACTACCTTTCTGATTGCCCTGATGCTGACGGCGCTTGGCGCCGACGTCCAGGCGCAGCCGACGACGGACTACGACGAGGCCCTCTACAGCGCCCTGGAGTACCGCAGCGTCGGGCCCTACCGGGGTGGCCGTTCGGCCGCCGTGGCGGGTGTAGCCGACCAACCCAACCTCTTCTACATGGGCGCCGCTGGGGGCGGCGTCTGGCGCACCACCGACGCCGGCAACTCCTGGGAGAACATCTCAGACGGCTACTTCGGCGGCTCCATCGGGGCTGTGGCGGTGAGCGCCTGGGACCCCAACGTGATCTACGTAGGCGGTGGCGAGAAGACCGTGCGCGGCAACGTGAGCCACGGCTACGGCATCTGGAAGTCCGTGGACGCCGGTCAGACGTGGGCTCAGATGGGCCTCGAAGACACCCGGCACATCGCGCGCATCCGCATCCACCCGAAGAACCCAGACGTGGCGTACGCCGCCGTGATGGGCTCGCTCTACGGCGCCGGCGAGGAGCGGGGCGTCTACCGCACCACCGACGGCGGCGAGAACTGGGAGCGCGTGCTCTTTGCCAACGCTGATGCCGGGGCCGTGGACCTCGTCATGGACCCGTCCAACCCGCGCATCCTGTACGCCAGCACCTGGCGCATCCGCCGGACCCCCTACAGCCTCTCCAGCGGCGGCGACGGCTCCGCCCTGTGGAAGTCCACCGACGGCGGCGATACCTGGGCCGAGATCACCGGCCAGGACAACGGCCTGCCCACCGGCATCCTCGGTATCATCGGCGTGACGGTCTCGCCCGCGAACCCGCAGCGCGTCTGGGCCATCGTCGAGGCTGAGAACGGCGGCGTCTTCCGCTCGGAGAACGGCGGCACCTCGTGGCGCAAGATCAACAGCGACCGCAATCTGCGGCAGCGCGCCTGGTACTACACGCGCATCTACGCCGACCCGCAGAACGAAGACCAGGTCTACGTTCTCAACGTGCAGTTCTGGCGCTCTAAGGACGGCGGCGTGAGCTACGAGAGCATCTCCACCCCCCACGGGGACCACCACGACCTGTGGATCAACCCGCACGACCCCGAGACCTACGTCATCGCCGATGACGGCGGCGCCCAGGTGAGCACGGACCACGGCGAGACGTTCACCACGTACTACAACCAGCCGACGGCCCAGTTCTACCGCGTCACCACGGACAACCACGTGCCGTACCGCATCTACGGGGCCCAGCAGGACAACTCCACCCTCCGCGTCCTCCACCGCTCCGATGCCGGCCGCATCACCGAAGCCGACTGGGAGCCCAGCGCCGGCGGCGAGAGCGGCTGGCTGGCGCCCAAGCCGGACAACCCGGAGATCGTCTTCGGCGGTTCGTACGGGGGCTTCCTGACGCGCGTCAACCATGCCTCCAACGAGGTCCGCGCCGTCAACGTATGGCCGGACAACCCGATGGGCCATGGCGCCGAGGGCATGAAGTACCGCTTCCAGTGGAACTTCCCCATCGTCTACTCGGAGCACAACCCGGACGTCCTCTACACGGCCGGCAACCACCTGTTCAAGACCACGAACGAAGGCCAGAGCTGGGAGATCATCTCGCCCGACCTCACGCGGGCCGATGCCTCGAAGCTCGGCCCCTCGGGCGGTCCCATCACGAAAGACAACACCGGCGTCGAGTACTACGCCACCATCTTTGCCTTCGCCGAGAGCCCGTTTGACGAGAATGTCCTGTGGGTCGGGAGCGATGACGGCCTAGTCCACATCACGCAAGACGGTGGCCAGACGTGGCAGGACATCACCCCACCGGCCTCGATGCTGCCGGAGTGGATGCAGATCAATGAGATCGTGGCCCACCCGTTCGAAGAGGGCGGCGCCTACATGGCGGGGACGCGCTACAAGTCCGACGACTTCACGCCGTACCTGTACAAGACCACCGACTTCGGCCAGACCTGGATGCGCATCGACGACGGGATCGACCGGGAGCACTTCACGCGCTCCATCCAGCCTGACCCCGGCCGCGAAGGACTCCTCTACGCCGGCACCGAGAGCGGGATGTACGTCTCGTTCGACGATGGCGCCAGCTGGAAGTCATTCCAGCTCAACCTGCCGGTGGTGCCCATCACGGACCTGACCATCAAGGACAACGACCTGGTGGTGGCCACGCAGGGCCGCTCGTTCTGGGTGATCGATGACCTGACCCCGCTGCACCAGCTCGACGAGACGGTGGCCAGCGCCGGGATGCATGTGTTTGAGCCGCGCCCCACGGTCCGCTGGTCCGGCATGGGCCGCGGCCTCCCTGGCCCCGCCGGTGAGAACCCGCCGAGCGGCGTCGTGCTGCGGTACTACCTCGCCGAAGCCCCCGCTGCCGACACCGAGGTGGCGCTGCACTTCATGGAAGAAGACGGCACCGTCATCAAGTCCTTCACGCCGGGCAACGGCCGCGAGGCCGTCTCCGTGGAGGCCGGGATGAACCAGTTCGTCTGGAACATGCGCTACCCGAACGCCGAGACGTTTGACGGCATGATCCTGTGGTCCGGCAACACGCGCGGCCCGCAGGCCGTGCCGGGGATGTACCAGGCCCGCTTGGTCGTGGGCGACGACTCCATGACCGTCCCGGTCGAGATCGTGAAGGACCCCCGCATCGAAAGCTCCGTGGCCGATCTGCAGGCGCAGTTCGACTTCCTGATGGAGGTCCAATCCACCTTCAACGAGACCACCGAAGCGATCCAGCAGATCCGCGAGGTCCGGGATCAGGTCGGAGCCATCGCCGAACGGATCGACGGCCATGAGGGCGCAGAGGCCATCCAGGAGGCCGGTGAAGCGCTCGTGGCTAAGATGGGCGAGGTGGAGAAGGCGCTCTACCAGACGCAGAACCAGAGCCGTCAGGACCCGCTCAACTTCCCCATCCGCCTCAACAACAAGCTGGCCGCTGTGGGCAGCACCGCAGCCATCGGTGCGTGGCGCCCCACGGACCAGGCCATCGCGGTGAAAAACGAGCTGACGGCCGAGATCCGCGCCGAGTTGTCCACCCTCCGGAGCCTTATGCAGTCCGACCTACCGGCCTACAACCGGATGGTGCGCGAGGCCAACGTCCCAGCCATCATTCTGGAAATGCCAGCCACCGACGCCCCGGTGATCGGGGCAGGGGACGACGACTAACGCACAACGCCCGGCAGAGACGCCCTGGCGGGGCGTCTCTGCCGTGGGCGTTACCGTCCGCGGCGACCGCCTTCCTGCCGGGCCTTCGCCATCGACGTGGCGGCCAGGATGCGGTAGATCCGGGTGGCTTCGAGCTGATCCTCTGTCAAGATCTCGGCGACAGCCTCTTGGCGAGCTTGCCGCTGCTCTTGCCGTGCGGCACGGACGGTCTCCCGGTCTGGACGCTCACCGCCGTCCCGGACGGCTGCGCGCCGCTCCTCACGCTCGGCCCGCCCGTCCTCGCGCAGGGCCTCCAACGAAGCTACCTGGGCCGGCGTCAGCGCCAGGGCGTCAGTGCGAGCCGCCTCGACAGCGGCGCGGCGGTCGGCCCTCTGCTCCTGGCGCTCGGCCCGTAGCGCCTCGATCTGGGCCCGCTGGGCGTCGGTCAGCGTGGCCTCGGCGGTGGCCTGGCGCTCCGTGCGCTGCTCCATGCGGAGGGCTCGGGCCTGCTCGCGGAAGGCCTCGCGGGACAGCTCACCGCTGCGCTGGGCGGTAAACAAGGCGCGCATCTCGGCGCGATGCTCGGCCCGCTGGGCGCGGAAGACCTCGACTTGCTCCTCCGTCAAGTCCAACGCGTCAATGATGCGCTCCAGGCGATCCGCCTGCGCACCAGGGCGCGCCCCCTGGCGCTGGCCGCGCTGCCCGCGCTGGCCACGTGCCCGCAGGCGTCCTTGGGCGCCTTCTCCGCTGCGCCCCGCCCGCATGCGCTCAGCGCGCTGCTCGCGGGCTGCCTCGGCGCTGGCAAAGAGGGCTTCTTTTTCCTGATCGCTCAAGCGATCCTGGAGGTCGGCGGCCACATACCAGAGGTAGCCCGGCGTATCGGCACGGTCCTCGTGCAGGGCAAGCGACGTCTCCAGGTCGGCCATGACGCCTTCTGAGACTTCTAGCTGGTCTCCGAGCGCCGAGGCCACGGTCTGGGCCTGCGGAGAGGTGGGCTCTTGCTGAGCCACGGCCCCGGTGGAGTCGCAGCCGACGAGGCCTACGGCGAAGGTCAGCAGCAGCACGGCAGATGGCATCCGCCAGCGTTCCAGCGCCTGCGGCCGTCGAGATGAATGGGTTCGGTTCATGGATCTGTGTGGTTCGTGCATGAAGGGGTGCGTGATCTGTTCTGGTCAACGGAGGGTCCGCAGGGGGGTTGTCACGAAAGTGTGGCAAGAGTGTGGGGGTTTGCGAGGCTGAACCAGGCTCAGGCCGGTAAACCTTCTGGATGGCGCCGGGTACCACGGGGCTCGTGTGGCCCCTTGCTCCCGCATTATGCCCTTCTCGCTGCCCATCTCGGACCCGGTCCTGATCTTCGCCTTGGCGATGCTCATCATCCTGGTGGCGCCGCTGGTGTTCGAGCGGCTGCGCATCCCGGGGCTGGTGGGCCTGATTGTGACGGGCGCGGTGGTGGGCCCGCGGGCCCTGGGCCTGCTGGAGCGGGATGCCACCTTCGAGCTGCTCGGCACGGTGGGCCTGCTCTACCTCATGTTTGTGGCTGGGCTGAGCCTGGACCTCAACCAGTTCAATAAACTCCGCACCCGGAGCCTAGCCTTCGGGCTCATCTCGTTTCTCATCCCACAGAGCCTGGCCATCGCCCTGAGCATGGCGCTGCTGGGCTACACGTGGCCGCAGGCGCTGCTCTTAGGCTCCATCGTGGGGTCCCACACCCTGCTGGCCTACCCCATCGTGGACCGTCTCGGCATCACCCGCAACACGGCGGTGGTCATGACCATGGGCGGCACGATGGTCACCGACGTGCTGTCCCTACTCATCTTGGCGGTGGTGACGGCCTCGCTGTCGGGCACGACCACGGCGCTCTACTGGGCCCAGTTCAGCGGGGCTGTGGTCCTCTACGTGGTGGCTGTGGTGGTGGCGCTGCCATGGGCCGGGCGGTGGTTCTTCAAACGGATGAATCAGTCAGGCGATGTCGAGTTCGTCTTCCTCATCGCCCTGCTGTTTATCACGGCCTACGTGGCCAGCCTGGCCAACCTGGCGCCTATCATTGGGGCCTTCCTGGCCGGCCTGGTGCTGAACAGGCTGGTGCCGCGGACCAGCCCCCTCATGACGCGTATCCGGTTCGTGGGAGATGCCCTGTTCATTCCGTTCTTCCTGCTGTCCGTGGGGATGCTGGTCAACCTGACGGTGCTCTTCAGCAGCCTCACGCTGTGGGGGCTCGCGCTGCTGTTCACCGGCCTCGTCCTGGGCGGCAAAGTGCTGGCGGCCAAGATCGTGCAGCGCATCTACGGCTACACGCCCGCCGAGGGGTGGGTGATCGCGGGGCTCTCGACGCCGCAGGCCGCGGCCACGCTGGCCGTCACCCTGATCGGGTTTGAGCTGAACCTGTTCACCGAGATGACCGTGAACGCCGTGGTGGTGATGATCCTGCTCACCTCCCTGTTCGGCCCGTCCCTCGTGGAACGCTTCGGGCGCACCGTGGCCCTGGACGAAGAGCGCCGGGACTACGAGCCGTCGGAGGCCCCCCAGCGCATCCTGGTGCCGGTGGCCAATCCGGAGACGGCGGAGGACCTGATCGACATCGCCCTGCTGATCCATGACCCGGCCTCGGAGCAGCCCATCTACCCCATCGCGGTGGTGCCGGACGGCAACGAGACCGGCGCCGAAGTGGCCGCCAGCGAGCAGCTGCTGGGGCAGGTGGTGGTGCACGCCGCCGCGGCCGACGTGCCCGTGGTGCCGCTCACCCGCATCGATCTCAACCCCGCTCGGGGGATCCTGCGGGCCATGCGCGAAAACCGGATCTCCACCCTGGTGATCGGCTGGAACGGCCTGGACACGGCCCGATCCTACATCTTCGGCAGCGTCCTGGACCAGCTGCTAGAGGAGAGCCACGAGCTGGTGTTCGTGTGCAAGCGCACCGAGCCCTTTCAGACGGCCCAGCGCATCTTGCTGCTCACGCCGCCTTACGTCTACCTCGAGCCCGGCTTCACGGAGGCGCTGCAAGACATCAAGTTCATGGCCACCCAAGCGGGCTGTGATCTCAGCCTCGTGGCTACGGAAGCCGAGCTGGCCGACTTGGCCGAGCGCGTGCGGACCCTTCGGCCGGAGGTCCCCACGAAAACCTTGGCCTTGGACCGATGGATCGACCTGATGCGGACGCTCGACGACGAAGTGGGCGCGCACGACCTCATCGTGCTCCTCGCTGCCCGGCAAGGCACCGTCTCGTGGCGGCCCTCGCTGGACCGCCTCCCCGGCCTCATCGCCCAGCGCTTCGCGGACACCAATTTTGTGACGGTCTACCTGTCTGACGTACCCGCGCGCACCCTGGTGAGCGCCGCCATCGCCTCCGACGATGGGCAGCACCTCTTGGTCGACGCCGTCAACGCGGGCTGCCTGCGCATGGAGCTGCAAGACGGCAACCTGGAGGCCGTCTTCCGGCAGCTCCTGGAACAAGCGGACCTGGAGGTCCCCCCCGAGGTGGCGGCCCACCTGCTGGCCACCGGGACGCCCAACTACGCCCCAGAGCTGCTCCCCGGGGTAGCCCTCTACCACGCACACACCCCCACGGTGGAACGCTCCATGCTATTGGCGGGCTTCAGCGACGAAGGGCTTCGGCTCCCCCGCACCTCAGCACCCGTTCACGTGCTGCTGATCCTGCTGGTCCCACAGACATCGGGCACGGACACCTACCTCCAACAACTCACCGTGGCTTCACATCTGGTTCGGAGCCGTGAGATGGTCGATTCGTTGCGCTCTTGTGCCACCGCAGAAGAGGCACGACACTTGCTCCTAGACAGCCTGGTGACGACCTGACGCCCCTTTCGCCGCGTCCCACCGCCCTTGAACCAGGCCGACAGCCCCGAGATGAGCCGACCGATGAAGATAGAGCCCGTTGTACGCGTTGTGGACGTGTACCCCTACCGCCGCCGCCGCAACGGCACCGAGTTTCTCGTCTGCCGTCGCGCTTCGCACGAGCAGTTCGCGGGCCAGTGGCGCATGATCGCTGGTAAGATTGAGCGCGGGGAGACGGCCTGGCAGGCCGGCCTCCGAGAGCTCCAAGAGGAGACGCAGTACGTGCCGCTCCACTACTGGACCATCCCGTCGCTCAACCTGCTCTACCAGTGGCACCGGGACCGCGTCAACCTCATCCCCGCCTTCGCGGCAGAGGTCGATAAAGATCCGGTCCTCAACCATGAGCACAACGCGTTCCAGTGGCTCCCGGCCGAGGAGGCTGCGGCCCATCTGACCTGGCCCGAGCAACGCCGCCTCCTGCTGCTGGCGGCCCAGATGTTGAGCGAGGGGGTGCCCGCCCAACTCGTGATTCCTCGCCGCGAGGTGCTGGCCACCTTGCGCGGACGTGCAGCGGCCTGAGTCCATGGCCGCCTCGGAGCACCGCACCCCCATCGTGACCCGCGTGGTGGACGTCTATCCGTACCGGCTGGACGCCGACGGGCAGCCGACCTTCCTCCTCCTGCGCCGCAGCCCCGAGGTGGCCTACAGCGGCCAGTGGCGCATGGTGGGCGGTAAGATGGAGCCGGGCGAGACGGCCTGGCAAGCGGCCCTGCGTGAGCTCCACGAGGAGACGAGCCTCACGCCGCAGCACTTCTGGGCGCTACCCTCCTACAACGGGTTCTACGAGTGGCAACACGACCGGGTCAACCTGATCCCAGCGTTTGCGGCCCAGGTCACCGCGGATCCTGTGCTGGACCGTGAGCACGATGCGTTCGCCTGGTATTCGGTCTCTGAGGCCCGCCAGGCCCTCCACTGGCCCGAACAGCGCCGCCTCCTTCGCCTCGCCGCTGAGACCCTGGCGGATGGCATCCCCGAGGCCCTGGTCATTCCGATAGACGAGCGCTGAGAGCGCCCACGCACGCCCGGCCCTCACCCCACCGCGCTGCGACCGGTCAGGCGGGTGAACAGGCGGCCGTCGATGCGGAGATCTTCGAGATTACGCTCGAACGAGCGGTAGAAGGGCCAGAGGGAGCGATGCAGGCGACGCGGAGACGGCGTGGCATGCTGCAAGGCCGGCGTGGCGTAGGCGATACTGCGGAACCCCAGCGCCTGGCAGTAATCGGCCAGCGCCGGGGAGAAGTGGCGTTCAAAGCCGTACGGGAAGGCAAAATGAGAAACGGGCTCGCCGAGGAGCTCTTCGAGGAGCTGCTTGTTGAGGGCGATCTCGTGCTGAGCCTGTTCGAGGGGTAGCGCACTGAGCACCGTGTGCGTGTGCGTGTGCGCCCCGATGGTATGCCCAGCCCGGCGGAGCGCCACCAGCTCCGAGCGAGTCAGCGACACCTTCGTCCGGCCCCGAAACCGAATGCGCTGGTAAAAGGCCTGCATCGCGGCCTCGGTGAGGTCCTCCCGGAAACAGCAGGTGTTGGCGTAGAACGTGGCCTGTACCCCCAGCCGCTCAAGCAGTGGCAGGGCTCGGTGCCACGTGACGTAATTGTCGTCGAAGCTGAGGAAAAAAAGGCGCTCGCCGGCCTGATTGCTCTGGAGGAACGCATCAGGCCCCACAAACTGGTAGGCCTGTTCCTGGAACCACCGCACCAGACGCTCGAACGCTGGGTACTGGTCCGTTTCCAGGGTGTGCAGGTACACCGCCACGCGGCGCGGCATGGGCCGGTACAGCACAGCGCGGTGCACTCCCCGAATGGCGGCCTGGATCTTCAGCTTGGGCGATTTGTTCATGGATGATGGCCCCGTCACCGGGTCCCGTTTCGATGGATCGATGTGCCAACGTACGGCGCACGGCACGCTCCGCCTGCTGGCTTCATGCGCATTTTGCTCCAAAACCCGCACACCCTGGGTGAGCTCAGCGGCGTGGTCACCTACCTGGATACCCTGGAGGCGGAGCTAGCTCGCCGTGGCGTCGAGACGGCCGTGCTGCGTTCGAAGTCGGCAAGCCTGGCCGACAAATGGCGAGCCGTGCAGCACGCGGACGTGGTCCACCTCAACGCCAACGACCTGGCGCTGGCGCTGATGGCCCGGCTGAGAGGCCGCACGACGGTCCAAAAGTACCACTTCGCGCCCTACCGGTCCACGTTCTCCGACTATACGCCGATGGGCTTTCGCCAGCGGCTCTGGACGGAGTGGAAGCTAAATCTGTACCGCCCTTTTGCGCCGTCGCCCACGCTGCGCTACAGTGTCAAAGCGGCCATCCATCTGGCAGGGCGCCTCAGTGTGATGGCGCTGATGCACCACATCGTGGCATGTAGCGGGTTCATCGCCGAGGCGTGTAGCTTTCCGAGGCCGGTGCATGTCATCTACAACCCGATGCCGGTGGAGCCCGGCCAGGCGGCGCGCACCTTGGAGGCCCTGCCAACACCGTTTCGGTTTGTCTACGCCGGGCATCTGTCGAAACACAAAGGGCCGGACCTCCTGATAGACGCCGTACGGACCCTGACCTCCGGGGCAGCTTCAGGGGGCGTCCCGTTTGAGGTACGGATGATCGGCGATGGACAGCACGAGGCCGGCATCCGGCAACTCGCCAAGCTGACTGGCGTGGAGCACTGCGTCACGTTCCTCGGGCGCCTGTCCCATGCCGAGGTCCTGGCCGAGATGCGCGAGGCCCTGGCGGTGGTCGTCCCGTCGCGCTGCCAGGAGGCGGCCTCCTACGCCTCCATCGAAGGCGCAAGTCAGCAGGTCATGACGATCGGCACCCGGGTGGGGGGCCTGCCAGAGACGGCCGGCCCCGATGCGCTCATCGTGCCACCCAACGATCCTCAGGCCCTGGCTATGGCCATGACCCACGTACTCAACGCTCCAGCCGAGGCCCTTGAGCGAGGGCGCCGAGCCTATGAGCGGGCCCTGGAGGTGTTCGACGCGGGCCGCGTGGCCGAGCAGTTCCTGGATGTGGTAGCGCCCTCGTTCTCCCTTCAGCCCGTCTGACCCTGTGCCCGCCCCGCCCTCGTCCTCCGCTCCCTCACCGCGTAGCCTGTTCATCGTAGGCAGCCCGCGCTCGGGCAGCAGTCTGGTGGCCGGGCTGCTGGCCGATCCGCGCTACCACTTCGGCAACGTCGTGGCGGGCAACCGGGTCATGACCGGCGATGCCCGCAACCCCAAGGGCTACTTCGAGACCGGCCTTGTCAACCGCATCAACGAGGCCATCCTGGCCCCGTCGGCGCGCCGCTTGGACGGGCTGTTCAAGCGCCCGTTTCGGGGACAGGGCTTGATCCGACGGCTCCTGCTGCCACACGTTACAACCTGGGGCGAGCACCTGCTGTACCGCTTTCCGGCCGAGACCACGTTTGCCCCCCCGCCGCTGGAGATCGTGGCGTACATGCAGCAGGTGGTCAAGCCGCCGTTCTGCCTGAAAGACCCTCGGTTTTGCTACACGCTGAGCTTCTGGCAGGCCCTCGCCCCCCAGGCGGGCACCCTGTGCGTGTTTCGCGACCCGTACGTCACCGCGCGCAGCATGCTGGCCTGGCCGTGGGCGCTCACGCCCAAGCAAGCCCTGCAGATCTGGACATGCCAGTACCGCTATGCCCTGCAGCAGGCCGACGACACGGAGGACTGGCTCTTCCTTCACTACGACCAGGCCCTCGACGGCTCAGCGTGGGACCGCCTCGCAGCCTTCAGCCACGCCGCGCTGCAAACCGACTTTCCCGAACGTACCCTCAAGCGCTCCAAGCGCCTGGACGCCTCCCCCTACCCACCGGCCGATGCCTTGTACGCTGACCTGTGTGAGCGGGCAGGATACGAGGCGGGCCGTACTCAACACGAATAGCGGCGTCTGGACCGGCGCCGGATCCTGGGCCCTGCCACCACCGTTCGCGGAGCACGCTCACCCCTTCTCTTCCCCCTCCCCCGTTATGGGCGCTCTGTCCAGGCTCAACGTCTACTTCGGTCGGTACAAGCACCTCTTCATCCCAGGGTTGCTGTGCGCGATGGCGGCGTCGCTCTTCCAGATCAGCGTGCCGGGGGTCGTGCGGCAGGCCGTGGACAGCGTCCCTCGATTTGTGAGCCTCTACCAGCAGTTTGAGGGCACGCCGGTCCAAGGCTACCTGCTCGCGTACATCATGGCGGCGCTGCTCTTCTTTGCCGGGGTCATCGTGGCGCTGAGCCTGGTGAGTGGTCTGTTCTCGTTCCTGATGCGCCGCACCCTCGTGGTGGCCTCGCGTCACATCGAGTATGACCTGCGCAACCGGTTGTACGATCACCTGCAGACGCTCCCGCAGGCCTTCTACCACGCCTATTCCACCGGCGACGTCATCACCCGCGCCACGAGCGACATCGAGCAGACGCGCCGCTACATCGGGCCCGCGGTGATGTACAGCACGCGCGCCATCGTGACCATGGCCACGGCGATCACGGTGATGCTCATCATCTCGCCGCGCCTCACCTTCTTTGCGCTCCTCCCGATGCCGCTGCTGGCGGTGTCCGTCTTTGTGGTGGCCCGCCTTGTCTACCATCGCAGCGAGCATCTTCAGCAGCAGTATTCCGCCCTCACCACCCGCGTCCAGGAATCGCTGAGTGGAATCCGGGTGCTCAAAGCATATACCCGTGAAGACGCCGAGGCCTCCGTCTTCGAGCAGGAAAGCAGCTTGTATCGCCAGCGCAGCCTGTCCCTGGCGCTGGTGGACGCGTTCTGGCGACCGGTCTTCCTGGTGCTGATCGGCCTCTCGACGCTCATCGTGGTGTGGGTAGGCGGCCGCCTGGCCATTGCCGGCACCATCACCATCGGCAACATCGTGGAGTACATGATCTACGTGGCCTACATGACGTGGCCCGTGGCCTCCGTGGGCTTCGTGATCTCGATGGTGCAACGGGCCTCGGCCTCGATGAATCGCCTGAACCAGATCTTCGATACCGTCCCCTCCATCCGCGACACCGACGCGACCGATCCGTCCATCGAGCACATCGACGGGGCGATCCGGTTCGAGCACGTGCGCTTCCGCTACAGCGACGACGGTCCCTGGGTGCTGGACGACATCAGTTTTGAGGTCCCGGCCGGGAGCACGCTGGCCATCGTGGGCCGTACAGGCTCCGGCAAAAGCACGCTCATCAACCTGATTCCTCGGCTCTTGGACCCGGTGGAGGGGGTGGTCCGCATCGACGGGCACGAGGCGCCGACCGTCCCGCTGGAGGTGCTCCGGTCCAACATCGGCTACGTCCCACAGGAGGTGTTTCTGTTTAGCGATACGGTGGCCAACAACATCGCCTTTGGGGTGCTGGACGCGCCTCGCACGGCCGTTGAGCGCGCCGCCCTGGAGGCTGACCTCCTGGCCAACATCGAGAGCTTCCCCGCAGGCTTCGAGACCTTCGTCGGCGAGCGGGGCATCACGCTCTCGGGAGGACAGAAGCAGCGGTCGTCCATTGCCCGCGCCCTCATCCGGGCCCCAGGCATCTTGATTCTCGACGATGCCCTCTCGGCCGTGGATACCAAGACGGAGGCCACTATCCTGGGCCACCTGCGCCAGCACTATGGCCAGCGCACCGTGGTCCTCGTGAGCCACCGCATCTCGGCCGTGCAGGACGCCGACCAGATCTTGGTCCTGGACGAAGGCCGGATCCTGGAGCGCGGCACCCATGCCTCGCTCATCGCCCAGGACGGTCTCTACGCCGACCTGCACCGCAAGCAGCTCCTGGAGCAGGAGATCGCCGGCATCGGCGAGGGCTGAGGCAAGGCGCTGAGATCACCGGGCCACGACGGGTCTGTGTTTAGCACCTCAACAAGCCCAAATCGGCGGTTTGAATGGTGAATGCATCTCTGCAGACCAGCGCGTTTGCGCAGGACAGACACCCGTTCACCATTCATAGTCAGCCTCTCACAACTCACCGTTCACACTTCACCATTCAAGTCGTCCACAGCCCCTCAGGGCCGACGGTCCTGCTCAACACATACCACAGGTGTATCGTGGCCTTACGGGGCATGTTGGGTGAAGCCTTGTTCTATCCCCCCTTTTCCTGCCGCCCATGTTCACCCTCATCCCACTCGGCACAGCCGGGGCGATGGCTCTCCAGGATCGCTACCTCCCGGCGCTCGCGCTGCATCGGGCCGGCCGCACCGTGTTGTTTGACTGCGGGGAAGGCACCCAGCTACGGATGCTGCACGCTGGGCTGAAGCGGACGCGCATCGAGGTGATCTGCATCACCCACCTGCACGGGGACCACGTCTTCGGGCTCATGGGGCTGCTGTCCACGCTCTCCCTGCTGGGGCGAGAGACGCCGCTGACCCTCGTGGGTCCTGAGGCGCTGCACGGGATGCTGACGAGTCTGCCGGGACTCAGCGACCGAGAGCGGCCCTATCCACTGCACTTCGTAGGGCTGTCCCCGGGCTTCACGCATGCCGTGGTGGTGGATACCGAGGCGTACCGCATCGAAGCCCGGCCCTTGGACCACCGCGTGTTCACCGCAGGCTATCGGTTCGAGGAGAAGCCACGGCCCGGCAGCCTGGAGGTAGAGGCCGCCGTGGCCCGTGGCCTCGCGGCCGACGACTACGCGGCCTTTCGCACCCTCAAGGCCGGCCAGGATGTGCCGCTGCCCGATGGAGGCGTGGTCCGGGCGGCCGAGGTGGTGGGGCCTCCTACGCCGGGGGCCTCGCTGGCCTACGTCTCAGACACGGCGCCCTGTGCCGGAGGGCAGGCGCTGGCCGAGCGGGCTACGGTGCTGTATCACGAGGCCACCTTCCTGCATGACCTCCAGCACCTGGCGGCCGAGCGCGGCCATAGCACGGCCCGCGAGGCCGCCGAGGTGGCGCGTGCGGCCGAGGCCGAGCGGCTTCTCCTCACCCACTTCAGCGCCCGCTATCCCACGCCCGATCTGCTGGAGGCTGAGGCCCGGGAAGTTTTTCCGAACACCGAGGCAGCGGTGGAGTTGAAGCGCTACAATATCGATCGGTGAAGAAGGTCGGCGCTGGACCGACCTCTCCACGCATCCCCCTCCCGTGCACGGGCCGCCTCCGAGCCCCACACGGCGCATCGAGACCTGACGGCGTACCACGTGGCCGATTCCAACGCTGACACCCCCAACGCCTCGGCAGACGACCCCGTCTCCGGCGATGGCCGCCCGTCCGACGAGCCCACTCCCAACGCGTCCGCCGACGAGTCCGCCAGCGCGAAGCCGGCGGGCCCCTCCAAGCCCGAGGACCCCACCTACCGAGACGGCATCGACGGGCAGTTGCTCCGGCGCATCATCACCTACCTGGCGCCCTACAAGGGTTGGGTGGGGCTGGCCTTCATGCTCGTCATGGTGGCCGCCTTCCTGGGCCCTCTCCGGCCGAAGCTGATCCAGGTGGCCATCGATGACTACATCGTGCTGGGCGATGCCGAAGGGCTGCTCCGCATGGTCCTCCTGCTGCTGGCCGTGCTCGTGGGCGAGGGCGTGCTCTCCTTCGTCAACAGCTACCTGACGCAGTGGATCGGCCAGAACGCCATCTACGACGTCCGCATCAAGGTCTACCGCCACATCCTCCGCCAGCCGCTCCGGTTCTTTGACCGCCTCCCGCTGGGCAAGCTCATCACCCGAACCACGAGCGACGTCGAGTCGCTAAGCGATGTCATGTCCGCCGGGCTGGTGACCATCCTCGGCGACCTGTTCCGGATCGTCTTCATCGCTTCCTTCATGTTCGCGCTGAACTGGCAGCTGGCCCTCGTCACGCTGTCCGTGATGCCGCTCATGGTGGGCCTCACGTTCTGGTTCAAGAAGCGGGTCCGGATCCAGTTCAGGGAGACGCGCAAGCAGGTGGCGCGCATCAACTCGTTCATCCAGGAGCACGTGACGGGGATGCGCATTGTCCAGGCCTTCAACCGAGAGCGGGAAGAGCTGCGCCGCTTCAAGGAGGTCAACAACGACAACCGCGTGGCGCAGATCAAGACGATCTTCTACTTCGCCCTGTTCTACCCGGCCGTCGAGATCATCGCCGCCATCGCCCTCGGGCTGGTCCTCTGGGTGGGCGGCGTGCGGGCGCTGGACGACGTGCTGACCGTGGGCGTGCTCATCGCCTTCATCCAGTACGCGCGCCAGTTCTTCGAGCCGATTCGTAACCTGTCCGACCAGTACAACACCCTCCAGAGCGCCATGGCAGGCGCCGAGCGGATCTTCGGCCTCCTGGACGACAACCAGGCGATCCGTGAGCAGGCGGACGCGGCCCCCGTGCCGCGCTTCAACGGCGAGATCGAGTTTCGCAACGTTTGGTTCACCTACGACTACCCCGTCTCGGCCGATGACGCCGCCGTCAACTGGATCCTGCGCGATGTCTCGTTCAAGGTCGCGCCCGGCGAGTCGGTCGCCGTCGTGGGCGCCACAGGGGCCGGGAAGTCCACCATCATCAACCTGCTGCTGCGCTTCTACGAGATCCAGAAAGGGCAGATCTTGGTCGATGGGCGCGACATCTGCACCATGCGGCTGGCCGATCTGCGCCGCCACATCGGGCTGGTGTTGCAAGACGTCTTTTTGTTCTCCGGCTCGGTGGCCCACAACCTCACCCTCGGCGATCCGGCGGTGACCGACGTCCAGGTGCGAGCCGCCACCCGCCTCATCGGGGCCGACCGTTTCATTGAGCGGCTCCCGGATCAGTACGAGCAGGATGTGCGTGAACGCGGGGCCTCGCTCTCGCATGGCCAGCGGCAGCTCCTGGCCTTTGCCCGGGCCATGATCTACAACCCGTCGATCCTGGTGCTCGACGAAGCTACGTCCAGCATCGACACGGAGTCGGAACAGCTCATCCAGGATGCCCTCGAACGCCTGGTAGAGGGCCGAACCTCGGTGGTAATCGCACACCGGCTCTCGACGATCCAGCATGCTGACCAGATTCTGGTCATGCACCGCGGCCGCCTCCACGAGCGCGGCACGCACCAGGAGCTGCTGGGCCTCGGCGGGCTCTACCGCAAACTCTACGAGCTCCAATACAAGGAGCAAGAACTGGTGAATGGTGAACGGTGAGTGGTGAACGGGGGCTGTCGTTTGTCACCTCGTTCCCTTCGCAGCCTTTGTCTCTCTTTGGCTATGGCACTTCCTAAAAACCATGCCTTCTTGGGCCCCGAAGTGCGCTTGGCGGCGTACGCCAAGGCCCTATCGCATCCGGCCCGGATCGCGATCTTGAAGGCGCTGGCCGAGCGGGGCGAATGCGTATGTGGGGAGTTGGTCGGCGAGCTCCCACTGGCCCAGGCAACCGTCTCCCAGCACCTGCGCGCACTCAAGGAAGCCGGCCTGGTGACCCTCACCACCGACGGGCCACGCTCGTGCTACGCCCTGGACCCAGACGGCTTTGCGGAACTGCGCCGTCACGCTCGCTACCTCTTCTTCCAGCTCCAACAGGGCGTCGACGAGCAGGCGTAGGTAGCCCCACCCCAGGCTACAGGGGCCGTCCACGCGGCCACGAACCGCCACGGCGTGCGGGGCCGATGAGGCCTGACGAAGCCGCCGGCCCCTCGCCCCCCGGTGATCGCGTGCCATGAGCCGATAGTCAAGGATACGGAGTAGTGGATACTAGAGGGTGAGCCCACACGCGGTGCGCTCCCCCTCCATGTTCGCTTCACCGACCCACGCGCCATGCGGCCTGCCCCCCCTGTCTCGACGGCCTGGAATTTCTCTGCTGGACCCGGCGCCCTGCCGTTGTCTGTTCTCAACCACGCCGCCGAGGCGCTGCATGGCCTTCCGGGGGCACCGCTGTCTGTGCTCGGCATCAGCCATCGCTCCCACTGGTTCACCGACCTCGTCGATGAGCTGGAAGCCACCGTGCGCGATCTGCTGGCCGTGCCCGACACCCACCGCTGCCTCTTCCTCCAAGGGGGCGGCAGCCTCCAGTTCAGCATGATCCCGATGAACTTCCTGCGCGGCCACCATCGGCCGGCCGCGTACATCGACAGCGGCTACTGGAGCCACAAAGCCATAGTCGAAGCGCACCGTGAGGGACCGGTCGAGGTGCTCTGGTCTGGGCGTGCCCAAGGCTATCACCACCTACCCCGCGAGGCGGACCTGGAGACCAGACGCCTCCACGCCTACCTCCATTATGCTTCAAACGAAACCGTAGAAGGCCTGCAGTTTCATCGCGAACCGGCCTGCCACCCAGACACGCCGCGTATCTGCGACATGTCTTCAGACTTCTTGGCCTACCCCGTAGACGTCAGTCAGTATGGGATGATCTACGCACACGCCCAGAAAAACCTGGGCCCCGCTGGCGTATGCGTCTGTCTCGTCCGCGACGACCTGCTGGCACGGTGCCCGGACGGGCTACCGTCGATGCTCGACTATCGCAACCATGTCCGGATGCGCTCGGCGTACAACACGCCACCGGTCTTTGCGATGTACGTGGTCCTGCTGGTGCTACGCTGGCTGCGCGACGAGATAGGGGGCCTAGCAGCGATGCAAGCGCTCAATGCACAGAAGGCGCAGCGGGTGTACGCGGTGCTGGATGAAACCCCCGCTTTCTACCGCTGCCGGGTCCAGCCCGCCAACCGTTCCCTCATGAACGTGGCCTTCACCTTGCCAAGCCCTGCGTTGGAAGCCCAGTTCGTGGAGGAAGCCGAGAGCTGGGGCCTCTACGGCCTCCAAGGCCACCGCACGGTGGGAGGGCTGCGCATCTCCCTCTATAACCCGGTTACGCTCGACGCGGTGCAGGCACTCACCGATTTCATGCACGACTTTCGCCGCCGGACCGCTTGACCTGCCATGCTTGATCTGTCCCCCTCGGCCAGCCCCGAGCTCGCCCCGTGGCCCGTCTACCGCAACAACGTAGCGGACCTGCTCGCCCACGCCCAGCGGCGGCCCTTGATCTCTGGCCTGATGGAGGCCGACGTCACCGAGACGCTCCACCGGATCCGCACGCTCCAGCGCCGCGCCGGGGTCGGTATCTCGCTCACCGCCTACCTGGTGTACCTGCTAGGGCAAACCACGCGCCGCTACCCCGAGATGCAGGCCGTCCGCGTGCCGTTTCGAAAGAAGACGGCGCGCTTCCATGGAGTGGACGTGAGCACAGCTGTGGAGCACCGGCTACCCGGCCGTGGCCGCCTCCCAGTGCCGTACGCCGTTCGCGACGCCGACCGCAAGTCGCTGGCTGAGATCTGCATCGAGCTGCGCACCGCGAGCAAGGCCAACCTGTTCGAGGCCGACCCCGACCTGCGGCTGCGTGCGCGCCTGGCCCACCTGCCACGCTTTGTGCGGCGCCTGTTCTGGCGATGGGTGGACCTCAATCCGGCCCGACGCCGACGGGTACGCGGCACGATCGGGCTCTCCAATCTCAACGGGGTCACTCCGTTCCGGCGGCCAGGCTTTGTCCACGCGATGACGCTGCTGACCACCTCGCTGTGCGTGGGCGCCCTCTACGACCGCCTCGTGCCCGACGCCGACGACCCCCGCGGCTTCCGCTCCAGCAAACGCCTCTGCATCACGCTGCACTGCGATCACCTGCTGGTAGATGGCGCCCCGATGGTCCGCTTCGCCGGGTCCTTCCTCGAAGCGCTGGAGCGCGGCGATGGGCTGGACGACGAGCTGGTCGACGCGCTGATCGCCCACCGAGAGCACGGAGCGTCGAGGAGAAGAGAAGAGACGAGCGGGGAAGCGGACATGCCACCTCGTGCCCCTGTCCCCAGCTAACCCCCCCACGCCCCTGCTCCCCCATTCTCCCACGCCCCCCATGCCTCCCTCCGCTCCGCTCCACCGCAGCCGCGCACTCCTCGGCAGCCGCCGGGCGCTCTTGCGTGACCCGGCTCGGTTTTACGCCGACGTCGCCTGGCAGCACGGAGGCCTCGCCCGGTTTCGGGTGGCGCACCGGATACTGCACGCGGTGGCGCACCCCGATCTGCTTCACGAGATCCTCGTCACGAAGGCGTCGACCTACGTCAAAGGCTCAGCCTACCGCAACCTCGCACAGGTGATTGGGGAGGGTCTCGTCGTGCTCGACGGCGAGGACTGGCGTGCCGATCACCGCATCATCCGGCCCGGCCTCCACAAACGCGCCCTCTCGGGGATGGTGGCGACGGTCAATGCAGCTTGTGACGAGGCGTTTCGGAGGTGGGATGCTGAGACGAAGGCCTACCACCCGGTGGTGGGCCCCCTGCGACTGATTGCGCTGCACGTGATCGGCGAGGCGCTCCTTGGCACGACGCTCCAGGCCCTGCAACGCGCGCGTCTGTCGGAGCAGGCTATGGAGGCCATGCACCTGCTGACCCGCAAGAACTGGAGCCTGCTGCCGCTGCCAGAACGTTGGCCAACGCCCCTCAACCGCCGCCTCCAACGCATCCGCCTGAGCATGCTGCGCTTTCTCGAGGCGCAGGTAGAGCGCCGCCTGCAGAGCGGCCTCGGCGACCGCGGCGACGTGCTCGACCTGCTGCTCCTCAACCATCTGTCCGACCAGGAGCCCCGTCTCTCCCGCCGACGCGTGCTGCACGAGCTGTTGACGCTCTTCGTTGCCGGCTACGACACCACGTCCAGCGCCCTGGCGTGGTCGCTCTACTACCTCGCGCAACACCCGAAGGTGCTGGCCGCCGTGCAGACGGAAGTCGACGCCGTGCTCGGCCCCCGACCGCCAACCTGGGAGGACGTGCCGAAGCTCACCGCAGTCGGGCGGGTGTTTGAAGAGGCGCTACGCCTCAACCCACCCATCCACACGCTCATCCGGGAGAGCACCGCACCCGACACGCTCGGCGGCTACCACGTCCCGGCTGGCTCGCTCGTCTTCCTCTCCCTCTACGGCGCCAATCGCTCGCCCGTGCACTGGGCAGACCCCAACCGATTCCGCCCCGAGCGCTTCACCACGCACTCGGGACCCCGCTACGACCCCCGAGCCTGCGTGCCGTTTGGGGCTGGACCGCGCCGGTGCCTGGGAGCGCTCTTTGGCACCGTAGAGGCCAAGGTGGTGCTGGCCCGCGTGGTGCAGCGCTACCGGTTCGCCCTCCAGCCAGGGCACCTCGTGCGGAGTGCGTTGGGGACCGCCATGTACCCCGAGAACCTCTTTCTCCAGTTCACCCCCCACCCCACGAGGATATCGGCATGACCACCCTCTCTCCACCCACGGTCTCCACGGTCGACAACCGGTTCAGCCTGCTCGATCTGGGCGACGAGGCGGCCGTGGGCGTCTACGAGGCCTCGCTCTACCGGCAGTTTGCTCCGCTCCTGCCCCACAACCCGCTCATCCGCGACCTGTGGACCTGGGATCACACTCGGCGGCGGCTCCGCACCCGTGTGCCATACGCCAGTCAGCAGGTGGCGCTCCTGTGCGATCCAGTCTCCGGGGAGATCCTGTTCTCGATGGCCATCAATCTGGACCCGATGGCCCAGTGGCAGTCAGGCACCTATGGGTTCGCCTGCCCACCGCATGAGGAGCACGCCTGCGAGATCCTCGTTGTGGCGGGTCTGCACCGGCCCAACCTGCATGGGCTGTTCATCATCCGCCGTTTCATCCACGGCTTCATCTTCCGCCGCCTTGCTCAGCACGGCTACGCCTGGGCCTACGCCACCTCGGCCGACGCGGTGCGCGCCGTCTACCGCCGCGCCGGAGCCCAGCTCCTGGCCGAGCGCACCCTGCAGGGACACCGGCGCACGTTGATGCGATGGAACGTGCGCCAGCCTTGAGACGGTCAAGCCCGGAACAGCTAGCCGGGGGGCGGCTTCCAATCCGTGCACGAGACCACCTCCTCCAACGACGCCCGTCCATGCCCCATCGCACTGAACAAGAATCCTTTTGGGCGGGTGACTTCGGTGATGCCTACACGGATCGCAACCGGGGGGAGCACTTGGTGGCCTCCAACATCGCCCTGTTCAGCCGCGCCCTGGCGCATACGGACGGCATCACGTCCGTGCTGGAGTTGGGGGCGAACATCGGCCTCAACCTGCAGGCGCTGCGCCAGGTGCTGCCCGAGGCCAGGCTGTCGGCGGTGGAGATCAACGAGAAGGCAGCCCGTGAGCTGCGCACCCGGGTGCCTGAAGCCCAGGTCCAGGTGGAATCCCTCCTAGAGCTCCAGCCTACGACCACCTGGGACCTTGTCTTCACCAAGGGGGTCCTCATCCATCTCCACCCTGAGGCACTCCCCGAGGCGTATGACCTTCTGCACCGGGCTGCGGCCCGGTACATCCTGGTGGTCGAGTACTATAACCCAGCCCCGGTGGAGGTGCCGTACCGTGGCCACACCGGCAAGTTATTCAAGCGCGACTTTGCGGGCGACTTGCTGGACCGCTTCGCGGACTTGACCCTGGTGGAGTACGGCTTTGCATACCACCGGGACCCTATCTTCCCGCAGGACGACCTCACCTGGTTTCTCTTGCGTAAGGGGTAGGCACCTGTAACATCCTTGTCGGCTTCGGCACCTACCCCCAGCCGTTCTGTGCCGCCCCTTCTCACCAGCGGCCTGTCTCTTCCACCTATCCCCTTGTTCATGGATACCTACTATAACCCGGACCACTTGCCCCGCTTCGGCGAGATCGCCGAGGGCAATGAGCCCTTGGCCAAGGCGTTCTTCGACTACTACGGCCAGGTCTTTGCCGATGGTGCGCTGACCGCCCGGGAGAAAGCCCTGATTGCCCTGGCGGTGGCCCATACAGTGCAGTGCCCCTACTGCATCGACGCGTACACCTCCGAGTCGCTCGCCAAGGGGGCTGACCTCGAGCAAATGACCGAAGCCGTGCATGTGGCCACGGCCATCCGCGGTGGGGCCTCGTTGGTGCATGGCCTCCAGATGATGGACCAGGCTAAGAAGATGATGATGTAAGAGGGCGAACGCTGCCCTCTTCTCTACCCACCACTCAAACCGCTCATGTCCTTCATTCCGTTGACGGTAGCCAACGGCACCGGCCGATCGCCCAAGAAACCACAGACAACGAGCCTCCAGTATCGCCGGGCACCGCTGGCCGAGCCGGCGGAGCAGTTTCGCGTGCTGGACGGCGTGCCGATCACGGCTGGGCCCACCGGCACCGGCGACTTCGTGGGCGACCTGCGCGCCTCGGGTTGGGACACGCTCACGCCAGCTCAGCTGGAGATCTTCCAGATCAACCTAGGCAAGCTGTGCAACATGACGTGCCGGCACTGCCATGTGGACGCGGGGCCTGACCGGACCAAAGAGAACATGGACCGCGCCACGGTGGACGCCTGCCTGGCCGCCCTGGATCAGACCGACGCACACACCGTGGACCTCACCGGCGGTGCTCCCGAGCTGAACCCGCACTTCGAGTACCTGGTGGAGGCCTGCGTGGAGCGCGGCAAGCATGTCATCGACCGCTGCAACCTGACGATCCTGACCGTGCGCCGGTATCAACACCTGCCCACGTGGATGGCCGAGCGGGGCGTGGAGGTGGTCTGCTCCCTGCCGCACTACCGCAAGCTGGGCACTGACAGTCAGCGCGGAGCGGGGACGTACGCTAAGTCCATCCGTGCGCTGAAGGCCTTGAACGAAGCGGGGTATGGACAGGGCGATCCACAGCGTGTCCTCACCCTGGTTACCAACCCGGTGGGCGCCTTCCTGGCGGGCAATCAGGCCTCGCTGGAAGACGAGTGGAAGACGGCCTTGAAACGGAACCACGAGATCCAGTTTGACCGGCTGCTGGCGCTCAACAACATGCCGATGTCACGCTACCTGGAGTGGCTGCTGGAGAAGGACCAGGTGGAGGCCTACCTGGAGCGCCTCGTCAACGCGTTCAACCCGTCCACCATTGCCGGCCTCATGTGCCGTACCACGCTGTCTGTGTCGTGGGATGGTCGGCTGTTCGATTGCGACTTCAATCAGCAGCTCGAGATGGAGCTGGCCTTGCCAGGAGCCCAGCGCCCCCACGTGCGCGACTTCGACCTCCAGGCCTGGCAGCAGCACCCCATCCGCACCGCCCGGCACTGCTACGGCTGTACCGCTGGGGCGGGTAGCTCCTGCGGCGGCTCCTTGGCCTAGGACGGCACCGATCCGATGGAGCGCGTCGATCCGATGGAGCGCGTCGATCCGATGGAGCGCGTCGATCCGATGGAGCGCGTCGATCCGATGGAGCGCGTCGATCCGATGGAGCGCGTCGATCCGATGGAGCGCGTCGATCCGAT
>JBCDJV010000066.1:0-25976 GCA_038747425.1 Bacteroidota bacterium | reverse complement strand
TGGTGGTGGACGGCCTGCTTATCAACCGCCCCACCGGGGGCACCGTCGAGCGCGAGGTCATGTCCGCCCTGGCCACCACCTGCGTCAGATGACATGGACGATGGGCCGTGCACACGCTGGCCCGTGTTCTGGTAGGCGATGCCCCCTACGCGCCCAGTCCATATTTTTCCGGACCCCGTCTCCTTCTCCACGTTTCATGGCCCCCCATGCTCTTGCCCCCTGTTGCTGAGCGGTTTCTGCGGTACGTCCGCATCGATACCCAGTCTGACCCGGCTTCGCTCACCACGCCCTCCACGGAGAAACAGAAGGACCTGGGGCGGCTGTTGGTCGATGAGCTTCAAGCCCTAGGCCTGAGCGATGCCATCATGGACGACCACGGGTACGTGTTTGCCACCATCCCACCGCCTGACGGTAGCCCAGCCGACCTCCCAGTGCTGGCCCTTCTGGCCCATGTGGACACCTCGCCCGATGCCCCCGGTGCAGGCGTTACGCCCATCGTCCACCCAGACTACGACGGGGGCGTGCTCGCCCTCCCCGGCGATCCCACCGTGACCCTCGACCCGGCTCGGCAGCCGGCCCTGCTCCGGCACGTAGGCGAGACCCTCATCACCAGCGATGGGACCACCCTGCTCGGCAGCGACGACAAAGCGGGGGTGGCCCTCCTCATGCAGCTCGCGGACGACCTGCGCACAGACGACACGCCCCGCCCCCCCATCCGGCTCTGCTTCACCGTCGACGAAGAGATCGGGCGAGGGGTGGACAAGCTCGACCTCGAGGTGCTCGGCGCTGACGTGGCCTACACGCTCGACGGGAGCGGCGTTGACACCATCTCGCTGGAGACGTTCAACGCAGCCAGCGCCCTCATCACGGTGCACGGGGTGATGGTCCACCCGGGCTACGCGAAAGGCACCATGGTCAACGCGGTCCGCATCCTCGCCGAGATCATCGCGGCCTTGCCAGCGCATGAGGCCCCAGAAACGACGGACGGCCAGGAGGGCTACCTCCACCCCCACGCGCTCCCCGCTGGCGACCCCACCCAGGCGACGGTCGAGTTGATTCTGCGCGACTTTACCACGGAAGGCATGGCCCGGCGGCAGGCCCTGCTCGCAGCCATCGTGGACACCGCCCGGCTGCGTCATCCGGGAGCCACCATCGACCTACGCATCGAGGCCCAGTACAAAAACATGCGCGCCTACATCGAGGACACAGACCCCCGTGTGGCCACCTTTGCGTTCGCCGCCGCGGAGACCGTGGGCCTCACCCTGAACGAGGAGCGGGTACGAGGCGGTACAGATGGCGCCCGCCTCTCTGAACTAGGCCTGCCTACCCCCAACATCTTCAACGGCGGCTACGACTATCACAGCTGCTTCGAGTGGAACACGGTCCAAAACCTAGAGCGCGCGCTCGTCTACACGAAAGCCCTGATTCATTACTGGGGCGCGGAGGGATAGGGAGGCGGGCATGGGGACGCGCGTGCTGGCCTCGCCCGATCACACCTCCAACCTGGGCAGCATGGCGCCGTGTGCAAGCAGGTTCTGATGCAGTTCGAAGCAGCGGCTGAGGTCATGCCTCAGGTGTCCTTGCCGAGCCTCGCGGAGGTATCCTCGTAGGTAGTCTCGGTAGGCCGGGTGGGCGCAGTGCTCGATGATGCGCTCAGCGCGACGCTGCGGGCCCAGGCCTCGAAGATCGGCCAAGCCTTGCTCCGTGACGATCACCTGGATGGAGTGTTCGTTCTGGTCCATGTGTGAAACCATCGGGACGATCGTGGAGATGCGGCCGTCCTTGGCTACACTCGGGCACACCACGATTGACAGGTAGGCGTTGCGCAAGAAGTCTCCAGAGCCGCCAATGCCGTTCACGAGCTGGGCCCCAGCCACGTGGGTCGAGTTGACGTGACCGTAGAGGTCGACCTCTAGCGCGGTGTTGATGCCGATGACGCCGAGGCGCCGGATGATCTCTGGGTTGTTGGAGAGCTCTTGCGGCCGGATCACGAGGCGCGGGGCGAAGAAGCTCATGTCCGCATACACCCGCTGGATATACGTCTCGCTGAGGGTCAGCCCGCAGGTAGAGGCTCCCAGCAGACGGCCTTGCTCCATGAGATCCACCTGCGAGTCCTGCAGCACCTCGGTGTACATGTAGAACGGAGGGACCGCGCTCTGCCCGAGGCTCGCCATGACGGCGTTGGACACGTTGCCCACCCCGGCCTGGAGCGGCAAGAACTGGCGCGGGATGCGGCCCGCCTGCAGCTCGTCCATCAGAAACTGCACCACATGCCCGGCGATGGCTTCGCTGACCGGGTCTGGACCTGAGAGGGGCGTTACGCCATCGGGCTGGTTGGTCTCCACGATGCCCACGATGCGGGTGGGATCCACCGTGGCGAAGGGCGTCCCGAGCTTGCTCAGCGGGTGATGGATTTGGATCGGGTGGCGAGCTGGCGGCCGAGGCAAGATGGCGATATCGTGCATCTCCTGGAGGCGCCGCGAGGGGTACTGGTTGATTTCGATGAGGATGTGCTCGGCATGGCGCAGCACACTGGGCGCAATGCCACTCGCGGTGGTGAGGAAGACGCGCCCGTCCGGCGTCACGTCAAGCGCCTCCACGATGGCCACGTCGATTTCGCCCAGGAAGCCGAACGCGATCATCTGCGGCACATGCGAGAGATGGATGTCGATGAACTCCGTCTCCTCGGCGTTGATACGCCGGCGCAGGGCCCGCGACGACTGGAAGGGCGCGCGCCAGGAGATGGCCCCAGCCTCGGCCAAGGCCTCATCGATGAAGGGGCCCGTCGAAGCCCCGGTGAGGATGCGAAGCTGCATCGGGTGCCCCTCGGCAGCGAGCGCCTCAGCCCGGCGCGCCAGGGCTTGGGGGATGGCCTTGGGGCTTCCGGCTGGGGTGAACCCCGAGAAGCCAATGGTGGCGGCCTCAGGAATGAGCGCCGCCGCCTCTTCCGGCGTGAGGGTGGGGAACGGGCGAGCCATGAGCGGAGGGGACCGGTGAGCGGGGCGGCGCAGTCGTGCGTCAGACTTGGCCTTGTACGCGCACCTGGCCTCTTCACATGCACCACCGAGCTGGATTCAGCATGAATATTCCACCACGCGGGATTCCCCGTCAGCCAGCGGCGCTCCCGCCTGAACAATGCGCCACGCAGGAGGTACCAGCGGCCCCGTTTGGCCCTTTCTTGTCCGGTATTCCTCCCCCACCGTTTGCATGCCCTACTCTGCCGAGATCAGCCGCACCTCGCCCACAGCGGTCCTCTTCCTGCTTGACCAGTCGGCCTCGATGCAGGATGCATTCGGAGGCGCCAAGCAGAAAGGAGATGCGGCCCCCAGCAAAGCCCGGGTGCTGGCTGACGTTGTCAACCGGCTTCTGCAGGACCTCATCCTTCGCTGCGCCAAGGAAGACGGCGTCCGGGACTACTTCCACGTGGGGGTGGTAGGCTACGGAGACCGCGTGCAGCCCCTCATCCGCCCCACAGAGGGCTACGGCGAGGCCGGCGATCTCATCCCCGTCAGCTACCTGGCTGAGCGCCCTCTGCGTCTAGAGGAACGCCTCAAGCGCGTGCCCAACGGGCAGGGCGGCTACACCGACCGGCGGGTCAAGACGCCCGTCTGGTTCGACCCGCACGCGAAGAACGGCACGCCTATGTGCCAGGCGCTCGACTATGCCGCCAGCACCTTGCGACGATGGATCGATGTGTACCCCCATAGCTTTCCTCCCCTGGTGATCAACGTGACGGATGGGGAAGCCACAGACGGGGACCCGCTCCGCTACGCTCAACAGCTGCGGACGTTTGCCACGGACGACGGGGCCGTGCTGCTGTTCAACGTGCACCTGTCCACGTCTGAGGAGCCGGCCATCGAGCTGCCTGACACCGTGGCCGAGCTGCCGAGCGATGAGTACGCCCACACCCTTTTCCAGATGTCGAGCACGCTGCCCTTCTCCATGCGCGCAGTCGCAGAACAGGAAGGCTATCGCATCACGCTGGACACGCGCGGCTTCATCTTCAACGCGCGGGCCGCCGCGCTGGTGCGCCTGCTGGAGATCGGCACCCGGCCCAGCAACCTGCGATGACCGCGCCGCCCATGGTCCAACAGCTGCTCGCCCCCAAGGCCGGCCACCGCCTCGACGAGTACGAGGATGCAGCGACCACCTCGCCGGGGGGCACCTGGCCCCTCCGCTTGGCGGTGGCCGATGGGGCCACGGAGACGGCTTTCGCGGGGGCTTGGGCCCGGCACCTGACCCAAGCGTGGGTTATGGAGGACGGCCTGGCGACCACCCCGGAGGCGGTGACCACGTGGCAGCACCGCTGGCATGCCACCCAGCCGACCCGGCAGCACGGCCTCCCGTGGTACGCCGTGGCCAAAGCCGAGCAGGGGGCCTTCGCGGCCCTGCTCGGCGCCGAGATCCACGCCGATGGCACCTGGGGGGCCTGGGCCGTGGGCGACTGCAACCTGATGGTGCTGCGCGCGGGCGCCTGGCACCTCACCTGGCCCTTCAGCACCCCCGAGGCCTTCACCGCCACCCCTGCGCTGCTGAGCAGCCGCCCCGACGCGTCGGTGCCCCCGGCCCAGACCATTGCGGGCACCTGGAGCCCCGGCGATACGTTTGTCCTGGCCACCGATGCGCTGGCGGCCTTTCTGCTAGCCGCCCCGCCACCGCCAACGCTTACCACCTGGACCGAGGCCGACTTCCAACGCGTTACAGAGGCGGCCCGCACCCAACGCACTCTCCGCAATGATGACGTGACCCTGCTCATCACCACCATGCCCGCCTGACCACGCGCCCCGGAGGATGGTCTCCGATGGACCGAGGCGCCATCCCCGTGGAGGCGCCCCGATGAAACGCCCTGGCCCTCGAGGCCTGGAGGCCACGTCTCTGCCTTACCTCATGCCCACGTATCCAACGCCCAGCCAGTACCAAGAAGCCGTGCAGCTACCTGAGGTGGCCTTTGCCGACCCGGATCTGCAGACGGCTACGTTGGAGGAGACACCCTTGGGGCTGCCGCGCGTCATCACGGGCGCCTATGCCGCCGTCTTTCCGCTCCACGCTCGCACGCGGCGATGGGCCGTCAAGTGCTTTCTCATCGATGTGCCGGACCAACAGCAGCGTTATGCGGCCATCAGCGACCATTTGGCCCGTCATGACCTCCCGTACCTGGTCCCCTTTGACTATCAACGGCGCGGCGTGGAGGTACACGGCCGCTGGTGGCCACTGCTCAAGATGGCCTGGGCCGAAGGCTTGCCTATCAACAGGTTTGTGGCACGCCACCTGGACGCCCCCGCCCTCCTCCTCCGTCTAGCCGACGCCTGGCGCACGTTGCTGCGCACCCTGGCCGACGCTGACCTGGCCCACGGCGACTTCCAGCATGGCAACATCTTGGTCCATCACGACCCTGAGGACGACCATCTGACCCTCCGCCTCGTCGACTACGACACCATGTATGTCCCGGCCCTTCGCGGGCGAGGCAGCCCTGAAGTGGGGCACCGTAACTACCAGCACCCCGACCGCAGTGAACGCGACTTTGGGCTGGCGGTAGATCGCTTCTCGGCCTTGGTCGTGTACGTGGGCCTGCGGGCCTGCGCTGAGCGCCCCGACCTGTGGGCGCGCTATGACCGTGGCGAAAACGTCCTCTTCACCGCCGCCGACTTCTACGACCCCGCGTCCTCGGCCCTGCTGGCCGATCTGCACTCCATCGAGGTCCTCCGGCCTTGGGCCGAAGTACTCCAACGGGCCTGCCTGCAAGAACCTGAGGCCGTGCCCTCTTTGGACGACCTCCACGACGCCCTGGCCGATGGCGTCGTGCCGCTGGCCTCGGGGACAGCCCGGCGGCGCTCCACCTCGCCATCGCCTACCCGGCCGCGCGGGGGCGTCGAGCGTGCGGCCCCTTGGATCGTAGCCCTCGCGGCAGCGGTGGCGGCCAGTTCCTGGGGACTCCCCGTGTGGTGGGTGGGCCCAGCCGTGAGCCTCCTGCTTCTAGCCGGGCTGGCGGGCGCCCTGGCTCGGCGCTACCGGCGCCTGCCCAGTGTACGTCGCCAACAGCGGCTTCAGCAGGAGCGCCGCTATTTTGCTGAGCGCCTCCGCAGGCTGGCCGGCGAGCATCAGCGGCTACTCGACGCGCAACAGCAGCATCTGGAACGCGCCGAAGAGGTCCGCGCGGCGTGGCTGGATGAACGACGGGAGCAAGTGCTCTACGATCACCTGAAGCATCACTTCATCGGCGAGGCCTCGTCGTTTGAGGGCATCACCCATAAAACGGTGGTGCGTCTCAAGGCGGCGGGCATCCGAACCGCGTACCAGATCACCCCTGAGCGGCTACGTGCCATCCACACCATCGGCGAGACCAGCCGCGCCCGCGTGCTCCTGTGGCGAGCGGCCCTCGCCCAAGAGGTTCAGGCCGAGGTGCCCGAGACGCTCTCACCAGCCGAAGAGCGACGGGTGGATCGCCTCATCGAGCAGCGTACGGAGGCCCTTGCACACGAAGCCATGCGCGTGCAGGCCAAGATCGCGGTCCAGCGTGAGGAGCAGGCTCAGGTGGAGGCGCGAGGCGCCTCCGCGACCCCCGTCACGCCAGGTCTGTACCTGCGCTACGTACTGGGCTGGGCCAATCTGCCCGCGCGCACCGAAGCGCCGTCGCCACCGTCGCCGGTCCCGCCGAGCCCCGTCCCGGCCTCTGCTCCCACCCCTGACGCGCCCTGGTGGGCCACGCCGAACACGCCGTCCGACCCCCACTCTACCGAGTGAGTGTGGGAGGTCGGCTACTCAAACAATTGATCCAGTCCTTCAAGCCCCTCCAGATCATCCAACACATCACCGGATGTAGGGCGGATCAGCGCCAAAATGGCGTGATGGTGGACGATGAGATAGGTCGTCCCCTCGTAGGTCATCTCGATGGCCTCTTTGCGTAGAAAGTACGCATGGTCGCCCAGCTCCGCCTGTAGCGGCAGGTAGCGGACGGCCTCCCGGTTGATCCACGGTTCAGACTCCGAGTAGTCTGGGTTGGCCGTCAGATAGCCGGGACCTACCCGCACCACACGGCCACTCTGGACATTGTCCTTCTCGGCTACAGACGCGGGTAGATAGAGGCCCGCCTTGGTCTGCTGTTCTGGCTCGGCGGGCTCAATCAAGACGCGGTCACCTACGAGAATCAGATCGCTCATCGAAGCACGGACGGGTGGACAGGGAACAGGGCGCGTCAACGCGAGGCCGCCGCTTGAGGATTCCATGCTTGGCCAGGCGGCGCCGATCGGAAGGGGTCTGTTACAAACAGAAAACGCGCGGCTCTGGCTGAACCGCGCGTCGGGGTGGGGCCTGAAAAAGATGGAGCTTTGTAACGGGTGTTGTTGGGTGCCTCCCGTGTGAATCGGCGGGAAGACGCCTACAGGAGTTCGAACACCGCATACACCATGAGTCCGACAACGCCCGCTCCAATAGCCATCGTCCGGATAACCCGGTCGATGCGATGTGTCATGATAACCAGGGGTATGAGCATGTACGGTTGAGCGATGGCTCAATATAGGCGCCACTCGAACGCCGAGGCCACCCCTAAATCTCGAAAAATCACCATCTCTTGCAACTTTTTGTGGTGGCCCTCACCCCACCACGCGGCCCCATCCTCCAGTTGCCATTGCTGGCGCCGTCGCCTAGATTTTTCGGCCCCCGCGACCGTCTCCTTGTCCCCACGCCCCATGCTTCGCCGCCTTGCCCTCCTTCTGACCCTTGTGGTCCTACTGCCGGTCCTCCCAGGGAGCGTGCCTCCCCCCGATCCTGTGCGCGCAGGGCGCGGCCTCGTGGTGTCGGCGCATGTGGCGGCCTCAGAGGCCGGTGTCGAGGTCATGCGGCAAGGCGGCAATGCGATCGATGCGGCCGTGGCTACCGGCTTTGCGCTCGCCGTGACCTACCCGGTGGCCGGCAACATCGGCGGAGGCGGCTTCATGGTGATCCGCTTCGCCGATGGCACCGCCACCACCATCGACTACCGGGAGAAGGCACCGGCCGCGGCCTCACGCGATATGTACCTCGACCCAGACGGGAACGTCATCCCCATGCTGAGCCGGCGGGGGCACCTGGCCTCGGGGGTACCAGGCTCCGTGGCAGGGCTCGTCAAAGCGCACGCCGAGCACGGGCAACTGCCGCTGGACCAGGTCATGGCCCCAGCCATCCGCCTCGCCGCCGACGGTTTCGTGCTGACTCACCGGCACGCCCAGCGCTTCAACGCCTACTACGACCCCTTCATCGACTACGAAAGCACCGCCCGCTATTTCACCAAAGGCGACTCCACGCAGCGCTACGAAGCCGGCGAGGTCTTTGTCCAACGCGACCTAGCCACCGTGTTGGAGCGCATCGCCCAGGAGGGGCGTGATGGCTTCTACCGAGGTCCCACCGCGGACTTGATCGTGGCCGAGATGGAACGGGGCGGCGGCCTCATCACCCATGCCGACCTCGCCGCCTACGAGGCCGTGGAACGCGCCCCCATCGTAGGTACCTACCGCGGACACCGGGTCCTGTCCATGGCCCCGCCTTCGTCTGGCGGCATCGCGCTGATGCAGCTCTTGCATGCCGTGGAGCCCTACGACATCGGCGCCATGGGCTGGAACAGCAGCGCCACCGTCCACCTCATGGGCGAGGCCATGCGACGCGCCTACGCAGACCGCGCTGAATGGCTGGGCGATACGGACTTCGTGCCGGTGCCCATCGACGAACTCACCAGCCGTGCCTACACGCAGGCTCGCATGCAATCGTTCAACCCACACCGCGCGGACACCAGCGCCACACTGGGCCACGGTCAGCCTGTGCCCGCTGAGTCCATGGAAACCACCCACTACTCGGTCGTGGATGAGGCCGGCAACGCCGTCAGCGTGACCACCACCATCAACGGGGGGTTCGGCTCCATGGTGGTGGTAGATGGAGCCGGGTTCTTTCTCAACAACGAGATGGACGACTTCAGCGCCAAACCGGGTGTGCCCAACATGTTCGGCCTGGTCGGGACCGAGGCCAACGCTATCGAGCCCGGCAAGCGGATGCTCTCTTCGATGACGCCCACCATCGTGGAGGACCCAGAGGGTCGGCTGATGATGGTGATTGGCACGCCCGGAGGCTCGACCATCATCACCACCGTCTTTCAGGTCATCATGAACGTCATCGATCATGGGATGAACATCCAGGAGGCCGTGGCCGCCGGCCGGGTCCACCATCAATGGCTGCCAGACGTCCTCCGCTACGAGCGCTTTGCGCTCCAACAGGACGTGGCGCACAACCTGCGTCTGCGCGGGTGGGACGTGGCTGAGCGCGGCGGCACCTGGGGCCGCGCCGACGGCATTCTGGTCCGCTACGACGCCACGGAGGCCTACACAGACCCCTCCAGCCTCGATGCATTGGAGGCGGTGAGTGTGGGCCGCACCTTCTTTGGAGGCGCCGACCCCCGCGGCGAGGATGCCGCCGTGGGCTATTGACGAGAGCGCACTCGAAGCGGTGCGTTTTCGCCGTTTTGCCTGAACATGCGGGGGGGATGGCCCGTACGATATAACGCGAGGTTCGCACAGCCCCTGGTCTGTGTCGCTCCGCCCCTATGGCATCGCCTTTCTCGCGGGCGATGTGCCGGGACTTCCCAGCAGGAGCGATCAGCACCGATGGCTGCACCCACTCCCCCACTACCTTACGCTACAGTCATGGCACGCGGACGAGTAAAATGGTTCAACGTCGATAAAGGGTTTGGCTTCATCGAGCCCGAAGATGGCAGCAAAGACGTCTTCGTTCACCGGAGCAACGTGCCCAACCTGGGTTGGGACGAAGGCCTGCGCGACGGCGAGGAGGTTGAGTACGAGGTCGAACGCACTCCCAAAGGCTTGAGCGCCCTGAATGTGGAGCGCTTCGACGCCTAGCGCTTCCTCTCTCCTGATTCCGGCCCAGTCTGCCTACGCAGGCTGGGCTTTTTTGCGCGCTTCACCCAACCGACCAGGAAGCGCGCGGCCGCCCCTTGTGGCGCCTACAGCACCGCTCGGATCTGCAGCCAGTACATCATCACCAGGATCCCCAACCAGAGGGCATGGCTGAGCCCCACCCCCATAGCCAAGCGACGGCGGCGGCTCCTAGCGGCCGCGGTATCACCTTCTTGCAGCCTCTTCCCGAGCCCCTTCCACGCCGATTGGACCCACGTAAAATGGACCCCGATCATCACCACAATGAGGGTGATGCTGGTGTGGTAGGGCGCTCCGTAGACGGCGAAGCCCCCTCCCGTGAACAACGCGCCCAGCGCGAACAGGAACGTGAGCAGTAGCGAGGTCCCCATCAGATCCAAGGCCCGAGCCCCAGACGCCAGCACCGCCGCCCCCCCCTGCTGCACCGCCGCACGAGACTGCGCCGACAGCGATAGCGACAGCCCAAACCAGGCCGCCGCAGTGGTAATGTGTAGGAGCACGAAGACGTACTTGAGGATCGCCATGGAGATAGGCCTACGATCAGAGGGGCGCAGTGACAGAAGAAAGTAGCGGGAGCCGCACCGGGTTCCGCCGAGGCATGGTGAATGGGCTGCCGGTTTTCTATCCTATGCCCAGAGGCTGTTGCATCAGCCTCCAGTGCTCGGTCAAGCTCGTAGTGATCGGTCGATGGGCGCCGACAGGCACGTCCAGCAAGGCGCGCGAAGCAGCCGTAGCAGCGCTACGACGATGCAGCGCCACGCGGCGGGGCGTGGTCAGCGGCGCACAGCGGCCATCCATAAGGGCTTGACCGAGCCCTATCCCCACCAGCCTCGGTCCATGCCATGCCTGCTCGCTTCACCACGATCATCGAACCCTTCCGCATCAAAGCGGTCGAGCCCATCCGGCAAACGACGCGCGCCGAACGCGTGGCGGCCCTCGAAGCCGCCGGACACAACCTGTTCCTGCTCAAGGCCGACGACGTGCTGATCGACCTTCTCACCGACTCCGGCACCGGCGCCATGTCGTCGGCGCAGTGGGCGGGGATGATGCGCGGCGACGAGTCGTACGCAGGTGCGCGCTCGTACTACCGCTTTGAGGAGGCCGTGCGTACCATCACCGGCTTCCGGCACATCATCCCTACGCACCAAGGCCGAGCGGCCGAGCGCATCCTCTTTGGGTGCGCCGTGCCCGAAGGAGCCCTCGTCCCCAACAACGCCCATTTTGACACCACTCGGGCCAACGTGGAGTCCCGTCACGCCGAGGCGCTGGACCTGCGCCTCCCGGAAGGACGCCGCCCGGAAGCCCTCCACCCGTTCAAGGGCAACATGGACCTCGACGCACTGGACCGGGTGCTGGCCGAGCACCACGCACGCATCCCGATGGTCCTGCTCACCGTCACCAACAACTCGGGGGGCGGCCAGCCCGTCAGCATGGCCAACGTGCGCGGGGCCGCCGAGCGGTGCCACGCCTACGGCATCCCACTCTTCTTGGATGCGTGCCGCTTTGCCGAGAACGCCTGGTTCATCAAGCAGCGCGAGGACGGCTATGCCGACCGCAGCACGCTGGAGATCGCCCAGGAGATGTTCAGCCATGCCGACGGCTGCACGATGAGTGCCAAGAAGGATGGGATGGCCAACATCGGCGGCTTCCTGGCGCTCAATGACGACGCCTTGGCTCAGCAGTGCAAGAATCTGCTCATCCTGACGGAGGGCTTCCCCACCTACGGCGGCCTCGCGGGATACGATCTGGAGGCCATCGCGGTGGGCCTGCACGAGGCCCTCGACGAAGACTACCTGCGCTACCGCACCCGCTCCGTGGCCTACCTGGGCGAGAAGCTGCTTGCCGCAGGCATCCCCATCGTTCAACCTCCCGGGGGGCACGCGCTCTACGTGGACGCCCTCGGTTTGCTGCCCCACATCCCGCAACGGCAGTATCCCGCCTGGGCGCTGGCCAATGCGCTCTACGTGGAAGGCGGGATCCGGTCTGTGGAGATCGGCTCCGTGATGTTTGGCCTCCAACCGGATGGGTCGGAGCGGCCCGCCGACATGGAACTGGTCCGGCTGGCCTTTCCGCGGCGTGTCTACACGCAGAGCCACATCGATTACGTGGCGGAGGTGGCCCTGTACGTCAACGACATCAAGGACACCCTCCACGGCCTGCGTATCGTGGAGGCCCCACCGGTACTCCGGCATTTCACGGCCCGATTGGCCCCGGTGGCCGCACCTACAGCCCATCCCCCGGTCGGGCGTCTGGTCTGACGCGGCTCCGTGCCGGACCACCGGGATCGGCTTCGCACTTTTGCGTGGGCGCACGGCCCCGAGACGCCCCGGCAGGGCGGCTCGGCGGGGCCTTCTCCACGGCCGCACCGGCGGGATTTGGCGTGGGATCCCAACCATTTTGCTGGGGGCACGTAGGGCGGGGCGTCCCCTCCTCTACCAGGCGTCTGCTTCCATGTCTCGCTTTTCGGTCATCACCAGCACAGCGCTTCAGGCACTTCGGGCTCACCCGCTCCACCTGTTTCTCTCGATGCTGGGCCTCGTGATCGGAGTCGCGGCCCTGGTGGCGATCCTCTCGTTGGGCGACGGCTTGGAGCAGTACGGGCGGGATCAGATCTCGACGACCACCAGCCTCGAGGCCCTCACCGTTACGCCCAAGACCCATGAGCACGTGAATGGGGTCTGGGTGCGCCGACCCGAAGTGGGCCGGCTTACGACCACCCAGGCCGACACCCTGAGCGCGGCCTTGGCCGGCCGGGCCGACCTCTCGCTCGGCCGACGCACCAACGTGACCCTGAGGCTTCCGGACCAAGCCGACTCACTCACTCGCCGCTTGGCGGGCACCCTCGACCTCGCCTTGCCCTCCGCAGCCGCCGTCCTCCGCTTGGAGCCCGTGGCCGGGCGCTTCTTTGCGGCTCCGGACTCCAGCCAACCCGTGGTGGTTCTCTCCATGAACCTGGCCGCCGACCTAGCCCCGGACAACCCGGCCGCGCTGATCGGTCAGGGCTTGAACGTGGGCCCCCACGAGGCGGAGATCATCGGCGTGGTGGACGGTAGCTCTGGGCCTCGCTTGTGGGGGCCCTATGCGGCGTGGAATCGCCGGCTGCCCAGCCCAGACCCACCGACCTTGTTCATCCGGGCCCGTCAGATCGAAGACGTGCCGGCGCTCCGCGCGGAGGTCGGAACGTGGCTGGACACGCATACGCGAGCTGGATCAGCCGGCTTCGACATCGCCACCCATCAGGCCCGAGTCGAGCAGATCCAGCGTGGCGTGCGCGTGTTCAAGCTGGTGATGGGCTTCATCACCGGCATCGCGGTCCTGGTGGGCGGCATCGGGGTGATGAACGTGCTGCTTATCTCTGTGACTGAGCGCACCCGCGAGATCGGAATCCGGAAGGCCACCGGGGCCCGCAAGCGCGACATCGTGGCCCAGTTCTTGGCCGAGTCCGTCACCACCACGTTCACGGGGAGCCTCCTGGGTCTGCTGGTGGGTCTCGGCACTGTGGCCGTGGGTGTGCCGATCATCCGCCACCTCACCGAGGCCCCGTTCGTGGCCTCGTTCTCGTGGGGCTCGCTGGGCATCGTCGTGCTCGTGGCTCTGGTCATCGGCCTTGGCTTCGGTACCTACCCAGCCTGGCGCGCGGCGCGCCTCGCTCCTGTCGATGCCATCCGGCGGGAATGACTGTACACCGCCCGCGTTAGTCACACCGCCCACGTTAGTCCACGGTGGGCGCCCACCCAGGCTCGTAGGTCCGGCTCCAGAGGGCCATGGCGTCGTCGTGGCCAAGAATGTGGCCGTTGGTGGGGTCGAGATCGAGGGCCCCCGTGGTGCGCTGGGCGATGTTACCGAGGTGGCAGAGCAAGACGCTTTTCTGTCCTTCGGCGATGGGTGAGCGCAGCGAAGCCCCGGTGCGGATGGCGTCGAAGAAATTGACGAGGTGGATGTCCGTAAGCGGTCCACCGCCGCGTGTGTCCAGGCCGGCGTCGGTCTGGTTGCGGAAGGAGGCCTCGATCAGTTGGTTGCGCCGGTCGTAGACGGCGTAGCCCCCGCGGTCGATCACCACCGTGCCCTCGGTGCCGTGGATGCGTGAGCCTCGGCCCCGCTCCATCACCGGGAAGCCGCTGCAGCTCCGCCCCTCCCACACGATGTTCTTGTTGCCCTCAAATTCAAAGCCTGCCGTCTGGGTGTCGGTGCACTCCCAGTCGTCGTCGTAGTGGTAGCGCCCGCCTGTGGAGGTTACCCGGGTGGGGTAGTCCACGCCCAGCGCCCAGCGGCAGATGTCGAGTTCGTGGGCCGCGTTGTTGTTGATCTCGCCGGTCCCCCAGTGCCAGAACCAATGCCAGTTGTAGTGGATGAGGTTGTCTTGATACGGCCGCCGGGGCGCGGGTCCCTGCCACAGCTCATAGTCGAGCCAGTCCGGCACGGCGGCGGGCTGACCGCGTCCGATGGAGCCTCGTGTGTTGGCATACCAGCACTTGGCGTAGTACACCTGGCCGATGAGGTTCTCCTCGCGGATGCGCTGGATGATTTCAATGGACCGGGGGGCCGAGCGCTGCTGGTTGCCCATCTGCACAAGCCGCCCGTAGCGCTGCTGGGCCTCGGTCAGCCACTCGCCCTCTCGGGGGTTGTGGCTGCCGGGCTTCTCCAGGTAGACGTGCTTGCCCGCCTTCATAGCCAGGATGGCGGCCGGCGCATGCCAATGGTCGGGCGCGGCGATCACCAGGGCGTCTACGTCTGGATCGTCCAGCACGCGCCGTAGGTCGCGCACGCCCTTGGGCGCACGCTCCTGGATCTCCACCACATGATCAATGCACCGCCCGATGGTCCGCTCGTCCACGTCGCAAACGGTGACGACCTCGGCCCCAGGCGTCTTGGCCACCGACTGGGCGAGGGCGTCGCCGCGGCTGTTGACACCCATCACCGCCACGCGGACCGTCTCGTTGGGCGAGGCGGCCAGGACGGCAGGCGCCTGGCGGGCCATGGTGAGGCTGGCCCCGGCTAGCGCCGAGGTCTTGAGAAAGTCGCGGCGTTTCATGAGTACCGGCAGGGATGGACAACGGGCAGAGGTCCTAGAGAATAGGGGCCCCTCCCGCGGCCATCAAGGGGTCATACCGGAAACCGGCCCGTACGCCGGGGCCTCATCGGCGGCGTCCTGAGCGCCGAGACGACCGCCTCCCCGACCCCGCTTTCTGCGTCGGCGCCGCCTTGCGGTGACCGTGCGAGGCCTCCGGGGCCTTGTCGGCGTCGAAGCCCGCGTAGACTTTGCGCTCTAGGGCATGCCCGGTATGGCGCTCGATGTCACGCAGGTAGGTTTCTTCCTCGCGAGAGACGAAGGTGATGGCCTCGCCGGAGGCCTCAGCGCGGCCGGTCCGCCCGATGCGGTGGATGTAGTCCTCGGCCTGGCTGGGCGTGTCGAAGTTAATGACGTGCGAGACGCCCTCCACGTCGATCCCGCGCGCGGCGATGTCCGTGGCCACGAGGATCTGGTAGGTGCCATCGCGCAGGCCTTCGAGCGCGCGCTCCCGTTGGCGCTGCGAGCGATCCGAGTGCATCACGGTGGCGGAGAAGCCTTCGCGGATCAGCCGCTTCTTGATGCGGTCTGCCCGGCGCTTCGTGCGGGAGAAGACGATGACGTGCTCAGTGGGCTCCTGCTCCAGCACGTGGTACAGCAGCGCCATCTTGGCGTGCGGGTGCACGTGGCACACCTGCTGCGTGACCGTCTCGGCCGGGGTGGTGACGCGCCCGATCTCGATGTAGGCGGGATCCACCTGGATGCTGCGCGTGAGGTCGCGGATGGCCTTCGGCATCGTAGCCGAGAACAGGAGGGTCTGGCGGTTGCGCGGAGTGGCGGCTACGATCCGCTTGATGTCGCGGAGGAAGCCCATGTCGAACATGCGGTCCGCTTCGTCGAGCACCAGCACCTCCACCTGGTCGAGGTGCACGTGGCCGCGCTCCATGAGGTCGAGGAGGCGCCCCGGCGTGGCGACGACGATGTCCACCCCACGGCGCAGCTCGTCGATCTGCGGACGCAAGCTCACGCCGCCGTAGATGGCGAGGCTGTAGAGGTCCGTGTGGCGGCCGTAGGTGTGTACGGCGTCCTCGACTTGCTGGGCGAGCTCACGCGTGGGCGCCACCACGAGGGCCCGTATGGGATAGCCGGTCTCCGGCTCGGTGGTGGTCAGGTGGTGCAGGATCGGCAATACGAAGGCCGCCGTCTTGCCGGTACCCGTCTGGGCGCACCCGATGAGGTCACGCCCGGAGCAGGCGATAGGGATGGCGGCTTCCTGGATGGGCGTCGGCTGGGTGTACCCGGCCGCACGGACCCCCTTCAGGGGCTGCTCGGACAGGCCGAGCGTGTTGAAAGAAGACATAAATACAGAGGAGAGGAAGGCCGCGCGGTGTCGTCATGCGGGGCCGGTGCATGAAAGGCTATCTGGCATCCGGGCCCCAGCAGCCAGCGTGGCGCAGGGCCCCATCCGTCGACGTGCAGAGGGGTGATAGGCAGAGGCCGGCAGCACCGGCCGCGCGCCGCCAAGGACGCGCTGTCTCTCACTCAAATTCCGGAGAGCTACAAGGAGCAGACTGACGCACAGCGTGCAGGCCAGTCGATGCATCCCTACACAGAAGTCGTGCCTTTGTTGTAGCATGAGGTAACCACGGCGTGAATTGATAACCAAGATGTTGTCACCGTTCCTGGCGTGACCCCGCCCCATGCACCGTCTCCTCTACCTGCTGCTCCTGCTCGTCCTCCACCCGGCCTCTGGCCAGGCGGTAGAGGATCCGGCCTCGTACTACCCGCTCCAGGTAGGCAACGTATGGCAGTATAGGCACATCGACTGGCCAGACACGGCGCTCGTGGAGGTACGCGTCGTGGGCGACACGTTGATGGCCGACGGCTACGTGTATCAGACCGTGGAGACCGAGGCGGTGGTTTGGCCAGCGGGGCCGGAGGTGCCTCCGGCCCTTCGACTTGGATCGTTCAAGGCCCGCTTTCAGCGTCTGGATACCACCTCGGCGCTGGTCTACGCGCATGATTCAGGTCGCAGCTATTCCACGCTCTGGCTGGCCGTGACGGAGCCCCACGCCCCTCATCCGGACACCACGCTGGACAACCGGTACCCGTTCAGGTTCGACAGCCTCAAGCAGCAGACGGTCTTCGACCAGCCTCACGCTGTGATACGTGGCCAGGGCGGAGGCGGCTGCGACGCATGCGAATTCCGTGATCTCACCTTGGCCCAAGGTCTCGGGGTGATTCACTACAAGAGCACGCTCCTCCCTCACTTTGCCTGGCAAGCCACCCTCGTCTACGCCCAGATCAACGGCCAGACGTACGGCGAGCCTGTGGCCACGGCAGCCTTGGTGCGTCTGGAGGTGCCCGAGGCGTTGGCGGTGGAGGCGGCGTATCCAAATCCGTTCAGAGACGCCACGCAGGTGCCCATCCGCGTCCGCGAGGCCGGTCCGGTGCGCGTGCGAGCGCTCGATGTGCTGGGACGCCAGGTAACGGTCCTGTTCGACGGCCTGCTCCCGCCAGGCCTTCACGAGGTGGCCTGGCGGCCAAGCAGATTGCCGGGCGGCGCCTACTGGCTGGAGGTGGTGCAGGGAGCCCACGTGGTGCGCCGCTCGGTGCTCTACGTGCGCTGAGGAGGGCACGCTTTCTTCGGTGGAGCCCCATGCGTACTTTGCGCGGCGCAGCCTCACCGAAACGCTCCCTGACCGCCAGGCTCCCCTCATGGCCTTTACCGTTCTGGACTACGTGGTCTTTGCGGCCTACTGCCTCATCATCGTAGGGGTCGGGCTCTGGGTCTCGCGGGAGAAGGAGGGGCGGGAGAAGAACACGGAGGACTACTTCCTGGCGGGCAAGGCGCTCCCGTGGTGGGCCATCGGGGCGTCGCTGATTGCCTCCAACATCTCGGCGGAGCAGTTCATCGGGATGTCGGGCTCGGGCTTTCGGCTGGGGCTGGCCATCGCCACGTACGAGTGGATGGCGGCCGTGACGCTGCTGGTGATCGCGTGGTTCTTCCTGCCCATCTACCTGGACAAGGGCATCTTCACGATGCCGCAGTTCCTGGAGAAGCGCTACGACGCCCGGGTGCGCACGCTCCTGGCCGTGTTCTGGCTCCTCGTCTACGTGTTCGTCAACCTGACCTCGGTGCTCTACCTGGGGGCGCTGGCGCTGGAGAACATCATGGGCGCCCCCCTCTGGGTGGGCCTGGTGGGCCTTGCGCTCTTCGCTACGGTCTATTCCATCTACGGCGGCCTCGAAGCCGTGGCCTGGACCGATGTGGTGCAAGTGGTGGTGCTCGTGGGCGGCGGCCTGCTGACTACGTACCTGGCCCTCGATGCCTACTCGGGTGATGCCGGGGGCGTCATCCTGGGCTTCCAGATGCTCTTGGAGGACGCCGGCGACCGGTTCAACATGATCCTCTTCGAGGGTGAACTGCTCTACGAGGACCCCGTGCTCACGGGCGGCGAGCCCACCTACACGGCCTCCGGCGACCTGGTGACGGAGACGAAGGACGCCTACCAGCTCCTCCCTGGCCTCGGCGTGCTACTGGGTGGGATGTGGGTGGCCAACCTGTTCTACTGGGGCTGCAACCAGTACATCATCCAACGCGCGCTGGCGGCCAAGAGCCTCAAGGAGTCGCAGCGCGGGCTGGCCTTTGCGGGCTACCTCAAGCTCCTCCTGCCACTCATCGTGGTGGTGCCGGGCATCGTGGCCCATGCCCTGGACGCCCCCATCGTCAAAGCCGACGAAGCCTATCCGTGGCTCCTGGGCACGTACATCGGGCCGGGGCTGCGCGGGTTGGCCGTGGCGGCCCTGGCAGCGGCCATCGTCTCATCGCTGGCGTCGATGATGAACTCGACGGCCACCATCTTCACCATGGACCTCTACAAGACGACGTTCAACAAGGACGCGTCGGAGAAGCGGCTCGTGACGATCGGACGGATCGTGAGCCTGACGGCCATCACCGTGGCGGCGGTGAGTGCCTACCCGCTACTCGGCGCCATCGACCAGGCCTTTCAGTACATCCAGGAGTACACGGGCTTCATCAGTCCCGGCGTGCTGGCCGTCTTTGTGATGGGCCTCTTCTGGAAGAAGGCCACCGCCAACGCGGCGCTGGTGACGGCCCTCCTGAGCATCCCCCTCTCGGCCGGGATGAAGGTGCTCACCCCCGACGTGCCCTTCCTCAACCGTATGGGCTACGTCTTCCTGCTGTCCGTGGCGCTCATTGTGGTGATCTCTTACCTGGAAGGCAAGGGCCAGGACAGCCCGCGTGCCATCAGCCTGTCCGGCACTAAACTCGTGGCGGACCCGGTCTACAACATGGCGGCGTTTGGCATCCTGGGCATCACGGCGGCGCTGTACGCGATCTTTTGGTGAGGTCGCTACGGCCTGAACGTCCGGCGGGTGGTGGCGGTATCCGGATCAGTGGCGCATTGGGCGGAGCGCTGGAAATCGACCTGATCCAGGTCGGTGAGCGTCAGCGTCAGCTCCAGGCGGTCCAAGGCGATGCCTGCGGCCGTTTTGCGGCGGCGGGGCCCTTCGTAGGCATAGGTGTACCCGGCGCCTTCCAGGGTGTCCGTGTACGTGGTGCCATCGGCGTAGACCTCGGTGACCACCCAGCGGGCGCGGTAGGTGGTCTGGCGGAGGCCTCGGCCGTCGGGGCCAGGATCCTGCCGGGCCTCAAAGTAGAGCGGGCCGTCGGGTCGGTCCGGGTGGCGGTAGGGGCCTCGGATCTGCGCGGCGAAGGGCCGGACCCAGGTACACTCGGTGTAGCGGTCTCGCAGGTAGGGATCATTGACGAGCGGAGGCGTGGTGGGCTGGCCGGTCGTGTTGACGCGCCCGGCATAGTCGGCGCGGCGCGACCCGTATCGGCGGATCGCGGCCACATCGTCCAGCAGCTCCGACACGCTGCCCTCTGTGTTGGGCGTGTAGTAAAACCAATCGACGGCCAGCAGCATGTCTTCCTCCAGCGGCCGATCGCCGGTGGAGACCTTCATGGACATGGTGCTCAGCATGGGGGCGGGCGGGAGGAAATGGCGCGCACCGCCCACCTGTCCGTCCAGCGTGCCGGTCTGCATGAGGAGCCAGTCCAGGTCGGGGTCGGTGTCTGTGGCACCCGATGGCGCGACGTCCTCGCGGGCGAGGAGGGTGTGGATCACGTGGGTGTCCGTGACGCGAATGATGAAGGTGGCCCACAGGCGTCCCTCGGTGAGGAGCTCGTAGCAGTCCTGCTGGCTGAGGTTGACGCCTTCGCCCCAGGCCTGGTCATCGTCGCCCGCGCGGCAGCCGGGCCAGCGGCTGTAGGCCGTGGGCCGCAAGACCGGGTTGCGCTGCGCGGTGGTGCGTCCCCACCAGGTGACGCCGGTGCTGATGGGGCAGTGCGCCCCGTTGGGGTCGAGCCGGCAGAGCAGGCTGTTGACCCGGCGCGGGTTCCACACCTCGAAGTTGACCTCAAACCAGCCCTTCACCTGCACCACCCCTAGGCTCGGCGCCTCGTACCGCGTGGTGAACCAGGGAGCCTCGTACCGCTCGAACGCCATCGCGTTGGCGGACTGAATCCAGAGCGGCGCGTAGGTATCCAGGGTGCCCTCGCTGGGGCCGCGTCCGTCCGAGGGCGGCGCCGGGTTGTCGAGGCGCGCTCGCACCACCCACGTGCCCGTCGGGTGGGCAAAGCCGGACCGCACGTAGGCGTCGACCTCCACGAGGGCGCCTGCCTCAGCCCGTAGCTCTAGGGCGCCGGCCCGGGTGCGAATGCTGAACGGGCCGGCCTCCTCGACCAGCAGAGGGCGCTCGTAGGCGGGGGCCGCTCCGGAGTCCAGCCAGTCCTGGGCATACCAGGCCCGGGTGCGCACGGGGCGAAGGGTGTCCACGGTGCCCACCAGCCAGGTGTTTTCGCCAAAGAGCGACCCCGCACGGCCTACCTCGGCGTCTTCGACGGGGTAGGTGAAGTCGTCGAAGAGGAAGGCAGGGCTGTGCAGGTCTAACGGCTGCGCCAGCGCTGAGGTGGCCGTGCCTAGCCACAGCGCCACGGTCAGCCAGGTCCTGATCTGCTGAGGGGTCATCATGCGCAGCTGGGGGACGGGGGCGTGAGCCTAGCTGCCTTGAAGCCAGGTAGTCAGGAGCTCCCACAGGGCGGCAGGCCCGATGCCGTGCACCTCGGTGCGGAGGCGGAGGGCACACCAGAAGTCGAGGATGAACATCTGGTAGGCGTGGATGGGCACGGCGATCCAGAACGAGCGGCATCGCCAGACCAGCGCGCCCAGGGCTACGCCGCCCACGATGGACAGCATGGCCTCAGGCAAGGGCTTGCGGAAGTGCAGGATGGCGAACGGCATCGTCTGGATGAGGATGGCATACACACCAAATGTGCGGGCCGTACCGAAGAGGACATACCCCCGCCACAGATACTCCCACCCGATCCAGTAGAAGAGGAACAGGGCATGGTAGATCCAGAACGTGGACCAATCGAAAGCCGCCGGGTGGTAGTGGGGGTACTGGGTCTGGAAGGAGGCCTGGTCTGACAGCACCCAAGTGCCGAGGGTGACGACCGGCATGTAGAGCAGCGCCAGCACCGACGCCAGCTTCCAGTCGCCCAGGCCCAGGCCCATCTCGTCGGGCCGCTGCCGGAACGCGAAGACGAGGATCAGCACCGGGATCACAAAGCCTGTGACGCCTTGGATGGAGAACCACCACCCCCAGGAGAGCAGGCCCTGCACGGCTTCGGGGAAGAAGTCAGCCAGGTGCTCGCGGAAGAGGCGGCGGCTGCCCACGGTGAACTGCACCAGCGCCAGCGCGGTGGCCGTGAGGAGGACGGTCACCGTTTGCGCGTCCAGGCCGCGCATGGCACGGCGCAGGGCGTTCCATTCATCGCGGAGAAAGGCGAACACGGGCAGAGCGAGGGAGGGAGCAGATCAGACCGCGCCTTCTACCATCCGGCTGCGGGATCGTTCGCCGATGCGCTCACGGGCTGGCTAGGGCTGCGCGGGCCGTACCATCATCTGCGCTCGGTACCGACTGGCGTCCAGCGGAGCGTCCTCTACACGCGGCTCGGGGTACACCGCTTGCAGCTGGATCGCGTACCGCCCCACCGCCACCACGTCATTATCTTCTGGCGGATACGGCCCGGGGGGCACCCGCAGCTCGGTCGTGTACACGATTTCCTCAGGGACAGGCTGCATCAGGACCCGGATCCGGGCCTCCCCGGCGATCACACAAACGGCGCCAATAGGACAGCGGTTGTCGAGGAGTACCTCGTCAAACACGACCTGGACCCGTCCATCCTGGGCGATGGCGGTGTCGCCCAAGGCCAGCGAGAAGGAGGCGCCATAGCGGAAGCGCGGTGGCCCCGCGTCGCCCCCCAGGCCCAGCAACTCACATCCTCCCACGCACAACGCAGCGGCGAGCACGCCAAGCAAGAGATAGGCACGGGATCGCATGAGCCGAGGAGATGGGTGGGAAGCAGCACGCGGCCAACCCGCGTGCCTGCTTAGACCCTCTGGCCTGCGGCCAGATTCCCGGCCTTGCATCGACCGATCCCGGCTAACGCGACACCGCCCGGCCTGCGCCCTTATTTCTGGAGCACGAGCATCCGCGTCTGTACCCCCCCACTGGTGACCAGCTGGACGAAATAGGGGCCACTGGGCAGCGCCCCCGCGTCCCACCGCTGCACGTGCGTGCCGATGGAGCGCTGTTCGTCGAGCAAGACCGCCACTTCACGGCCCAAGGCGTCATAGACGGCCAAGCGCACCGGTCCGGCTTGGGCCAGGGTGAAGGAGAGGCTGGTGCCGGGGTTAAACGGGTTCGGGTAGGCCGCGTGCAGCACCGCTTCGGTGGGCACCAGGGTGGGCTCCTCGGTGCTGACGGCGAAGCCCTCGGCATAGGTGTCGAGCACGGCGCCGGTCTGGTAGTCCAGATAGACGGCCAAGACGCGCTCTTCGAAGGTGTTGATGTCAAAGCCGAAGAACAACGCCAACCAATAGGGCCCCTCGGGAGGCTCAGGGGCCTCGCCTTCGGTGATATCCCGCAGGCCAGACTGCTCGATGGCCAAGTCCCCGGCAGCCAAGGTGAAGAACGCGGTCGGGTTCTGCTGGAGGAACACGCGTCCGCCCACCTCGAGGGCGGCCCGCGCGGCGGCCTCGGCATCCCCGACAGGCGTAGGCAGGGGTGGAGGCACGGTGCTTCCACTAGGCACCTCCATGATATCGGCCGTCGTGCCAAAGATCGCGGGAGAGACCGTCACCAGCAGGCCCGCCGAGGCCGAGTAGAAGTAGTATTCCCACAGCGCGATGGACGATTCCGCGGCTAGGCCACTCACCTCGACTCCACCGAAGCCCTGCAAGCCCAGGAAGGCGAGGTCATTGGGGGGCGTCCCCAGCCGGGCGGTGGCCTCGGCGCGTGCGCGGGCCTCGGCTTGTGGGTAGCCGTCTTGTGCGCTCAGCCCCCCTACACCGGTTTGCAGCGTGACGGGCAGGCCGGCCACATCCCCATTGACGGTCAGGGGATCGGCCACGCCGTCGCCGTCTGGATCGTACAGGCCCACCAGGAAGCTGGGGGCCCGTTCGTCTTCATCGGACCCGATAATGTTCAGGGCCACGATGTAATAGACCCCTGTGCGGAGGAAAGGGATAGACCAGGTACCACTGCCATCCGCCACGGCACCATTAAACGCCTCGAAGCCCTCCTCACTCAGCGGATCGGTCTCGGAGAGGAGGATGACGGTGCGCGCCAGGTTGGGCTCCGCGCCCAGGTCTGGGCCGGCGCTGACGGTTCCCCCCAGGGTGAACGCCCCCAGCGACGACGCCGTCGTGTACCGCACGAAGGTGGCAATGTTGAAATCTTCCGGATCCTCCCCCGGCGCAAATGAGGTTACAGCCCACACGTAGTCTGTGTCGGGCGCATGCTGAAACGCGAAGGTCACCGTGCGTCCGTCGCTGCTCAGGGTGGCGGCGGGCGGCTCACCGTCCTCGCTGATCAGCGACACCACGTCGTCCGGCTCGTCGGTGAGCGTGCGGAGGTCCAGGTTGAAGGTGAAGGACACATCCGTGTCGAGCGCCACGCCGGCTGTGCCATCAGCCGGGCTGGACGAGACGAGCGTCAGCACGCCCTGGCCGGATGCCGCCGGGGCTAGAAAGAGGAACGACAGGACGAGTAGTAGCCGTGCAGTCATGCGAGGTTGTAGACGGGTTGCAACACAGTGAGACGGGAATCCCCCTACTAATGCGTCATCCAGTCCCAAACACCGCCATCCGCCCTCCATGTTGCTTCTCGAGGGGGTGCTCCGTCTCGCTGCGGACGGCCCTGGCTACACCGGCGCGTCGGCCTCACTCCACGTAGCGCCCGAAGAACTCGTAAATACGCAGGATGCGGTCCATGCGGAGGCGCGGGTCGCCCGAGCGCGAGAGCTCGTGCCCTTCGCCGGGGTAGCGCACGTACTCGACGGGCCGCTCCAGGATCTTGAGGCTCTTGTAGAGCACCTCACTCTGGATGACCCCCGTGCGCAGATCCAGGTCGCCGTGCATGATGAGGAACGGCGTCTGGATCTGGTCGACGTATGTCTGCGGCGAGTTGCGTTCGAGGATGGTGCGGATGGACACCTCGGCGGTGTCCGCGGGCTCGTCGTCCCAGGGGTACCCGCCGAAGTGGTTGGGCACGAGGCGCCAGGCGTTGCCCTCGCCCATGAACGTGGCGAGGTCGTAGACACCGCGCTGGGCCGCAGCGGCCTGGAACCGGGTGTCCTGCGTAAGGATCCACGCGGTCAGGTAGCCGGCGTAGGAGCCGCCGGTGACCACCTGGCGGCGCGGGTCCACCCACGGCTCGCGGGCGGCCTCGGTGGCAGCGGCCAGCACATCGCCGGCGGGCCCTACGCCCCAGTCTTGGTAGTTGCCCCGGCGAAAGTCCGTGCCGTACCCGCCCGACCCACGGGGGTTGCTGTACACGATGCCATAGCCCCGCGACGCAAAGAACTGGAACTCGTGCCACATGCTGACCTCGCCCGGCCCCCACATGGCCGACGGCCCGCCGTGGATCTCCAAGAGCAGCGGGTAGCGCTGACCCTCTTCGTAGAAGGTAGGCCGCATGATCCAGTACTGCGTCTCGAAGCCGTCGTGCTCCACCGTGTAGGACTCGGGGACGCTGAGACGCTTGGTGGCCAGCCAGCCCGCGTTGTGGTCGGTGAGGCGGCGCTCGTTGGAGAAGGCCACGTTGGAGGCATACAGCTCGTAGGGGTTGGCCACCTCGGTCATCACGTAGAAGATGGTGGCGGGGCCCACCCCGAAGCTGCGCACGCCCCGCTCCAGGCTGGTGAGGCGTTCCACCTCGGGCGTGCGCATGAGCAGCGTCTCCCGGCGCGACGGGCGCGTGGCGTTGTCTGGCGGGGCGGCCTCAGCGGCGGCCTCTACCCCGTCGAACGGCCGCAGGCGATACAGCGGGAAGCCGCCGTTGGCGGGCGCCGAGAAGTAGAGGTAGCGCCCATTCGGGGCCCACGCCATGCTGGACACGCTGCGGTCAAAGCTGCCGGTCAGCAGCTCCGGCGGGAACTGCCCGCTCAGGTCGTACAGCCCAATCTCCGTCTGGGCAAACCCGCGGTCCGCTTGCCGCACGGCGCGGAACGCTAGCGTCTGGCCCTCGGGCATCAGCTGCGGATCGAAGAGGGTGTAGCCTTCGAGGTCGAGCAGCAGGCGCAGGTTCTGCCCGTCCGGGTCGATCAGGTAGAGGTTGCCGTCCTCCACCCGGTCGGGGTGTTGGTTGGGATCGAGGGCCGCGCTGAACACGATCTGCTCTCCGTTGGCCAGCCAGGTCTCGCCGCCGTGGCTGTAGAAGCCGTCGGTGATGCGCACGGGCGTGGCGCCGGGCGTGGCCTCCATCACGAAGAGGTGGCGGTACGAGTCGGTGGGCGAAAGGTCCAGCTCGCCTTGGAAGTCGAGGCGGGTGAGCACGCGGGGGCTGGCGTCCTGCCGGTTCTGGTCGAGCCAGGCCCGGATCTCGGCCAGCGTGCCGTCTGGGTTGGGCGTGGCGCGGGCGGCATCGCCCTCAGCCCGCTCGGGGCGCTCGGTGGGCCAGGC
>JBCDJV010000065.1:0-26429 GCA_038747425.1 Bacteroidota bacterium | reverse complement strand
TTGATGGGCGCTGTACGCCTCGTCACACCCCAGGCGGCGTTGTCCGCGTCGCCCGGGGCGCGGCCCCGCGCTCCTTGGACGCCTTGCCTGTCGCGCGCCGCGACGCCCATCGACCTATCACTACGAACTTGACAGAGCACTCAGCGCTCGTCGGGGGACGTGGTCATCCCGGCAGACTCTTTGAGTCGTTTGAAGCGCTCGGCAGCACGGGTGGTCCATCGCTCTGGGCGGTACCGCCGGGCCATCAGCACCGAACAGGGGGCTCGGTCCGCAATGATATCGGGGATGGTGCCGAAGACGGCCGTCCGTATCGACCACTCGTGCGAGGCTCCGATGATGATCAGGTCATACGTCTCGGCCGCCAGCCGCGCTTCGATCCCATCCACCACCCGGTCTGCCTGGTCGACGTGGTAGAGGATCGGGTTGTAGTCCTGGACGATGTCAGCCACGTCTTTGACGAGGGCCAACCGTTCCTGCGAGGTGTCCACGTTTGCGCGTACGATGCGCTGGAGGTGGATGGCGCTGCCGGTTGCCCGGGCGATGCGGAGGCCAAGTTCGAGGCCTAGGCGGGCGTGCATCCCACCGCCCCAAGGCACGAGGATCGACCGGATCTGGTCCACGCCCCGATCTCGCAGGATGGCCAGGTCCGCCGGGGTGTTTGTGATGATGCGCTTCACGGGGGTCTCGCTGCCGCGCCGGACGCTGAAGCCACCGCGCCAGCCCATCAGCAGAAGATCGGCCTCCCGGTTGCTGGTGGCCTCGACGAGGCCTTCAAAGACGTCGTGGGCCACGTCGGTGACGGTTCGAAGAGAGGTCTCCCCGAGTGGGGACGGCCCTGGGCCGTGGGAGTGAGGATCGGCTTGGGCCGCGTCCAGCAGGTTCTGGAGGGTGTTCTCAACGGCGGGGCGTTTCTTGGCGAAGCGGTCGCGCGCGGTGGACAGCGGCGTTTGGAGGGGCACGCGGACGAGGTGCAGGCCCAGCACCCGGCCCCCGCGTTCGGCGCCTGTGGCCACGTAGCGGCCCAGCCGCAGCAGGTCGACGCCGTGGGCGGGGTTGGCCAGAGCCACCAGGACGCGTCGGGCGGTATGGGTCTCGACGGTCTCACGCACGGGCACCGCGGCGTCGGCTTCGGCTCTGTAGACCGGGGCCGGCTCGAAGAAGATGCGCCAGCTCTTCTCGGCGAAGCGGCCGCGGAACGTAGAGACAGCGTGCTCAATCTCGACGCGGCTGCGTCCCCAGACGGCGTACCACCCAAGGCTGAACAGGATCAGCACCCCCAAGGCCGCCTGGGCAAACACTCCCGAGTAAGCCACGATGCCCAGGCAGGCTACCGCCGCGAACACCTGGAGGAAGGGCGCCCCGGGCACCCGGTACGTGGGGCGGTACCAGGCTGGCTGGGCCGCCCGAAGGAACGCGCAGCCGATGTTCAGGGCCGCATAGCTGTACAGTTGGAGCACGCTGGCGGTTTTGGCGAGCGTCTCCAGATTTTCGATCAGCAGAAGGCTCAGCGTGAGCGCCCCCGTGACCAGGATGGCGCGGTAGGGCGTCAGGCGCTTGGGGTGGATGGCGGCCAGCCAGTTCGGCACCATCCGATCCCGGGCCATGGCCAGGTTGATCCGGGAGGCCGCAAAGATGCTGGCGTTGGCGGACGAGAGCGTGGCCAGCAGCCCGGCAAAGATGATGACACCCGCTCCAAAGGGGCCCAGGAGCGACCGGGCCGCCGCCGTCAGCGGATCGCGCACGGCGCCGATGGTCTCTTGCGGAAACAGCCCGGCGATGATGAGCACGATGATGACGTAGAGCAACGTCACCAGCACCACCGAGCCGATCAGCGTGCGGGGCAGGTTTTTGGCGGGGTCCTTGATCTCCTCCGCCACCGCCGCAATCTTGACAAACCCCAGGAACGAGACGAAGACGAGCGCCGTGGTGGAGGCCAGCGGGCTCGTGCCGAAGGGGAAGAACGGAGTGAAGTTCTGCCGCTCCACGCTGAACGTGGCCAGCCCACTGAAGCCCCCCAGGATGACGAGCAGGATCAGGACGATGGCCACCTGCAGCCGCCCAGATTCCTTGGCGCCGATGATATTGAGCGCGACCAGCAGCAGCCCACCGCCAAGCGCCCCCCAGAAGGGCGTCACCGGTGTGAACTGGGCCAGGTACTCGCCCAGCCCGAATAGGTAGAAGGCGATGGCAAACGTGAGGCTCAGCCAGATCCCGATCCCAGAGATGGCCCCAAACAGAGGCCCCAGCGCTCGAGACACGAAGTAATAGTCGCCCCCGGAGGTGGGCATGCCGGTGGCCAGCTCGGCCGTGCTGGCGGCTGTGATCACACAGATGAGCCCGGCCGCCAGGTAGGAGAAGATGGCCGCCGGTCCGGTGACGGAGACGGCTACCCCGGACAGGAGAAAGATGCCAGCTCCGATCATCGTGCCGACGCCGATCGTGAGGGCATCCCAGAAGCCCAATTGCCGAAGGAGACCGTTCTGCTCGCTCAAGGTGGTGCTCGTGAGGGACTACGCAGGGAAAATCGCGCGGCAAGATACAAAGGCAGGCGTCTTCTGCCCGGGCCCAGATGTGAAGACGCTCGCCTCTTTCAGGTTCAGTCAGGGCCGGTCGAACCGCTTCACCATCGTGACGGAGCTTCGATCCGCATGGAGCACCACGAACCCGGCCCGCTCGTAGAGCCGCCGCGCAGGGTTGGAGGCCGACACGCTGAGGCTGACGCCATCGAACTGCCCGGCGGCCTCGGCCAGCAGGCGTCGGAGCAGCGCCGTGCCCACGCCTCGGCCACGGTAGGCCGGTAGCAGGGCCATCGAGAGCTCAGGCGTGGCCGTGTCCACGAATCCGTACCCATGCGGGGGCCCTGGCCAGCACCGGAGCCACGCCGCTCCGACGGGACCGTCCGGGCTCTCGGCCGCCACCCCCAGGTCGCCTGGACGCTGCATCCACCCGGCCACATACAAGGCCAGATCGGGACGATGCACGATGTCCGCTGGAAACGGGTCGGCGCCTGGTGGCACATGGAGCGCGTGGTAGAGGGCCGTCCAGAGAACGGCTTCATCATTGGGGGTTAGCAGGCGGTGCGAGACCTCCATCGGACGGGGGGGCGCTGCTAAGCGTCCGGGAGCTTGGGCTCCCACAGCTCAAACCGGTTCCCCTCTGGGTCCATGGCCCAGCCAAAGCGGCCGTAGGCGTAGTCTTCGGTCCGGTCATCGACCTCGGCTCCAGCCTCGCGGAGCTGGGCGCGCATCTTGTCCAGGTCGGCCACGCGGTAGTTCACCATGAAAGGGGCCGTGCTGGGGGCGAAGTAGGGGGTGTCCTCCGGGAAGACGGACCAGATGGTGGGCACCGGCGTGCCTGCGGCCTCGTCAGGGGTGAACGAGCCGTAGGTTTGGTCGGGCGCGATGGGGACGCCGAGGTGGTCGCGGTACCAGGCCGCGAGGGCTTCGGGGTCACGGGCCTTGAGGAAAAGGCCACCAAGGCCGAGTACACGTTCCATGGGACAGGGAGGAGGGAAGAGGGGATGGGAGACGAGGGCAAAGTACGCTACGAGGCGGAGCACTGCACGGCCTTGGCTGTACCTGAGGGCCATGCTGCCTTTCCGTTTCGTTCCCAGCGGGCCCTCATGTCTGTACCGCCGTATGCCGCCTTCCTCCGCGACTGCTTCCTGGAGGACAACCGTCAGCGGGGTGTGCTCGACCTCTTCGCGCGCAGCGTAGCGCATCGGCTGTTCGTGGAGGGTAAGGAGGAGCTGCTGACGCAGGTGCTGAACCCGATTCTGGTGGACCGAGAGGCCGGTGAGGCCGCTCGTCAGGCTGCGCAGACCTACCACATGGACAAGGCGCTGGTGTACACTACCCCCACCTTTCGGTGCCGCCTGAGGCTCTGCAGCCAGGCGCACTTCTGGGCGCCTGCGTGCGCTGTGCCGAGGGGGTCTCGTGCCCTGCTTGGCCTCAAGCCACGGCCACGCATGAGGCCTTTGCGCGGGACGTGCAGCGTGCCCTGAAAGCAGCGGGGTGCGCCGTCTACGCGCACTGGCCCATCGCCGGGCTGACGCTGGAACCTGGTGGTGGTGGCGCACGGCCGTAGCCTGGGGGTGGACCTCATCGGCTGCCCGGGGCCGCTGGGCGACCCGTACGCCTGGGAACGCTACCTGATGTTCCGGCGGGCGGGGCTGCCCATCGTGCCCATCGGCTATGCCGAATGGCAGACGGACCCAGACCGCTGCGTCCAAGCCGTACGTCAGTCCACTGAGGGCGTAGCGCTTGGAGCGCCGCCGGTGATTCGGCCGCAACCCGCCATAGATGGAGACAGCTTGTGAGGGGGCCAGGCACCGAGTCCGAGAGCATGCCAAGAAAATCAGGGCAGGTCTGTGTCTCGATCCGATCTCGGGTGTGATAGCGGTACATTCACCTGAGGAACCCATCATGCTTCGCCTATCACACCTGGGTGTACTGAGTGCTTGTCTCCTGGGCTGCTCCACCGCATCCATGGACGAACCTGAGCCTGCGCCAGCGCCAGAAGTGACCACACCCGCCGAGCCCACCAATACGCGCTTCGTCAATGTGACCGCGCAGCGCGTGCCCTCGAATCTGCTCAACGGTCCTACCATGGACGTGGAGTGGGCGGACGCGGAGGGCGATGGCGACCTAGACTTGTTCGTCGCGGTCGAGTTTGGGCTCAACCGCCTCCTCCTGTGGAACGGGACACAGTTCGTCCACCAACCTGACGCCTTCCCGGCCCTGGCCTACGACTCCGAAGATATCGCTTTGGGTGACTTTGATCGTGATGGGGATGTGGATGTCGTGTTCGTCAGCGAGGACAATCCCACCAACGAATACTACCTCAACGACGGCGCTGGCGCCTTCACGCCGGCCCCGTCCGGCTTCCCCGTGGGCGGAGAATCCAACGCCGTCATCGCCCACGACTTTGACGCCGACGGGGACCTGGATCTGCTGGTGGGCAACAACGGTCAGGACGAGCTCTTGCTCAACAACGGGGCCGGTGTGTTTGAGGTGATGACGGAGACCCACCTGCCGCCACGCGATGACGTCACCCAAGACGTAGAAGCAGGCGACATCGACGGCGACGGCGATCTCGACCTCATTATAGCCAACGAAGACGCCAACGGCTTGCTGCTCAACGACGGTACAGGCCGCTTCACCGACGTCAGTGACCGTCTGCCGGCCCGCGCCAACGAAGAGGTGACGCGAGAAGCCGATTTTGGCGACGTGGACGGCGATGGCGATCTGGACCTCTACTTCGCCAACTTCGGCAGCCCGGCCACCAACGCTACCAGCGATCTGCAGGATCGCCTCTTGCTGAACGATGGCGCAGGCACCTACACGGACGCCACCAACCGCCTGCCCAGCCTCGCTCAGCGCAACATCGACGTGGACATGCTGGACGTGGACGGCGACGGTGACCTCGACCTCCTGGTGGCTACGTTTGCCCCGTCCAACGGCCCGCGGGTCTTTTTGAACGATGGCACCGCCACCTTCACCGAAGCCACCAACGAGGTCTTCGACGTCGGCGGGCTAGTGGGGTCGTTTGCCTGCATCGATGTCGAGTATGCCGAGGTAGATGGCCGGCGGCTTCTGCACGTTACCAACTACTTCGGCGAAGATCTGCTCCTAGAGGCTCTGGCCACCGATGGGTGAGGCTCATCGCACGACCGCTCAGGCGGCCTCCGCCATGGCCGTGCACCCGTGGGGTTTCAAGACACGCTTGGTCGACGGCGGGTAGCGGTGGAGAAGCCGGGCCGGACGCACCGGGCGTGGTGCGAATCCGCCTCCGCAGTTGGGGCACACGCCCGCGAGCACGTGGTCGACACACGTGCGGCAGAACGTGCACTCGAAGGTGCAGATCATCGCTTCGGTGGACGACGGCGGTAGGTCCCGATCACAGCATTCGCAGTTCGGACGGAGTTCGAGCATGACGAGGAGGGTCAGGTGGGAGGGGACGTTGTGTGCACGCAAGATAGAAGCAGGAGCCCCACGCATACAGGCACAAACAACCGTACAGGAGTGGGCGGATGACGAGCCTCGCGTGGGGAGTAGCCAAAAGCCCACGAATGATTCGGACACTCGTAGGCTTGGCATGCGGCAGCGGAGCCGTCTACGGTGTGATGGAAGTGTCGGCCCTGCAGTCCATGCCGCTTGGCTTCACGCGGGATCGAAACCACGAGCCGGTCGATCTCCAGGCCGGCACGGTCCCCGCGCTCCTCTGGCCTCCGGTCACTGCCACCTCAGCCGCCGTGGCCGCCTGCGATGGGTTCGTCTGCTTCGGCCTCCACGCCGAGAACAGCTCAGGGCTCTACGTCTATGATCGGGCTACGCAGGAAGGCTCCGCCGAGCCCGTCACCACGGTGTCGGGGCCACGCTGGACGTCGCTGCCGCGCGGGGCCTGGGAAGTGCCTCTCCACTCGCCGGATTCACAGGCGGGATACATCTGAAGGGAATCGAGGCCCCGCCTTCCGAGGTCTACTTCAGAGCTACGCCACGGTAGATGTGCCCTCGTCTACGCGTGGGTTTCTGCCGATTTGGAGTGCTGGACGTATGATGAGACGCACCTTCCTGAAGATGTGCACAGCGCTGGGCCTCACGGTTCCCACGGGGATCCTGAAGGCCGCCAGCGAACGCGAACACGCCCCCGGCTCGGTGTTGGTGATTGGCGCCGGGGCCGCGGGGCTCCTGAGTGGCTACGTGCTTCATCAGCTCGGCATCGACTACCAGATCCTGGAGGCCTCGTCCGCCCACGGCGGACGTATGAAACGCACCAACGCCTTCACCGATTTCCCGATTTCCTTGGGGGCCGAATGGCTCACGACCAGCCCCGCCATCTTCGAGACCATCGTGCGGGACCCCGCCGTGCAGGTGGATGTGGAGCTGGTCAGCTACGACCCGAAGGCCAGCTACGGGTTCTGGCAGGACGGAAGGCTCACCCTGGGGGAACTGGGGGCCTTCGAGTACCAGGTGTTTCAGGAGACGTCCTGGTTCGATGTCTTCGACCGGTATATCGTCCCCACCGTGGCGCCTCGTATCCGTTTTGACAGCGTGGTGGAGACGATCACGTACGGGGGCGACGAGGTGGTGGCTCAGGTGCGCGGTGGCCAGCGCTACACCGCTGACCGGGTCGTGGTCACCGTCCCGCTGGCGGTCCTCCAGGCGGGGGACCTGACGTTCTCCCCCCAGCTACCCCGGGCCAAGCAACGTGCCATCGAATCCGCGAAGGTCTGGGGAGGCCTCAAGGTGTTCATCGAGTTCACCGAGGCCTTCTATCCCACCTTCCTCGAGTTCGACATACAGCCCGCCGAGTCTGGCCAGAAGCTGTACTACGATGCCGCCTACGGCAAGTCTACCCGCGCCCACGTGCTCGGCTTCTTCGCCGTGGGGGCCCCCGCCGACCCGTACCTGGCCCGTACTGGCGACGCGCTGCGCGAATACATGCTGGCTGAGCTCGACGAAGTGTTCTCCGGGCAGGCCAGCCGGTCCTATGTGCAGCACGTCGCGCAAAATTGGTCGCGCGAGCCTTACATCAAGGGCGCCTACGTGCACGACGGGGAGGATGGGCGCCGAATCCGGACGCTTTCCGAGCCGGTGGCGAACAAGATCTACTTTGCCGGCGATGCCTACACGTCTGGCCAGGACTGGGGCGCTGTCCACACCGCCGCGCAATCGGCCCTCACAGCCGTGGACGCCTTGGTCGACGCCTAGCGTTTGACAGCCGTCACCAGATGAGCGGGCGTACTGAACGACACCGTGCCCGTGGCCGACACGAAGGGGCGCAGCGCTCGCTCGGCCTCGGCCACCAGGCGCTCGAACCCGTCATCGTCGATCAGGTGCGCGGCGGTCTTGCCTTTCGCATTGGAGTGGACCCACGTGTAGAGCCACGCCCGGACCGACGGGAAGCGTGCGGTCCCGTGGTGGGTGGCAAGCTGAGCGCCTGTCACGCCCGCCTCTGCGAAGAGGGCCAGGAGAGTCTGGGGATCGCCCAGGGCATAGGGCGCCTGGAGGCTCGCGGCCACGGCGGGGTCAAACACCCGCTCCACAAACGCCGCCAGCGCCGCGTAGCCGGGCGTGCGCTCCAGGGCGTCCCATACGGTCACCACGAGGCGTCCTCCTGGTCGGAGCACGCGCTGCATCTCACGGAGGGCCCCCGGCTGATCCCCGAAGAACATCAGCCCGAACTGGCTCACCACCGCCTCGAAGTGTTCGTCCTCGAAGGGCAGAGCCTCGGCGAGGCCTTCCACCCATTTTACCTGCGGCGCCTTCTGACGCGCCACGCGGAGCATGCCCGGCTCGGGGTCGAGGCCCACCACCGTGCCCTGCGGTCCCACCCGTTGTAGCGCCTCCCTAGCAAAGACCCCCGTCCCACACGCCACGTCCAAGACGCGGTGTCCAGGCTGCAGGTGGGCGGCGTCCGCTGCACGCGGGGCCCACGCCTGAAACAGGGCCGGAAGGAAAAACGACTCGTAGACCTCGGCGGGGGATACGGGCCTTGGTGTGTCTTGGCCGTCACTCATCGGCAGCACCGGCGTGTACGTGTCTGCATGGGTCAGGTCCAGTCTGAACGACGCGAGGCGCGCTTCCGCTGCCACGCCGCCATCATCTCTGCCCGTCCGGCACCGGGGTGGGCCTTGGCGAAGGCCCGCTGGTGCTGGTTGAACTCCAGCGAGGCCTCGATGGGCCGATCGGGGTCTGCCTCGGAGGCGGTCCAGATGGCGAGCGCCTCGCCGAGCGTGCGCCCGGCTCCGCCCTTGATGGCATCGATGAGGGCCCGGTTGAACCGGAACGAGGGGCCCACCTCGGCCACAAAGAACGCGCGGAGCCGGGCCCCGCACGTCCAGCCGCGCCCAATGATAGTCTCCGGCGTGAGCACGTCCGGCATTGGATCGGCGGGGCCACGTGGAGCGGGGGCCGGCGGTAGGACGGTGCCGTCGTGCAGATAGGCGGCCACGCGCTCCACCAGCTCGGCCTTGCGGCCGGCCGTGGGCAGCCCTTCGGCTCGGCAGAAGGTCACCAGGTCGGTCTTGAGCCAGTAGTAATCGCGGAAATCGGCTGCCGAGAGGGCGGTCGTAAGCGATGGGCGGCTTCCCTCAGACATGCTGCGCCCCCCAGGCCCGCATGGCCTCTACAACGGGCAGCAGGCTCTCGCCTTTGTCGGTGAGGGAGTATTCAACACGGGGTGGGACTTCGGCGAAGACCTCGCGGTGCACGACCCCGTCCGCCTCCAATTCCCGGAGCTGCTTCGTCAGCATCTGCTTGCTGATGCCCGCGATGGCTCGGCGCATCCGCCCAAATCGGTTGATGCCGTTGGCAAGGAGAAACAGGATCACCGGTTTCCACTTGCCGCCGACCACGCGGAGGCAGTACGTAACTGGGCAACTGGGCAGGATGGGATCACGAGCGATCGATTGAGACATAGCGGGTAGTCACAAACAAGCGACTAGGTAGGAAAAATATTACTAGTTGATAAGATGAGACCTCAGTTGGACCTTGTCAACCACACACGATATCTCTCACCACATTGATACCTAGCCATGCTAATGACGATGAATCCGCGCACCCTGGACGACCTGCAACAGGCCATCGTGGGCACGTGGGAAAGTCTCTCCGTAGAGCTGCGTCCCACCGAAGACCGGCTCGGCACAGGCCACATCGAGCCCACCCACCTGACCCGCCGCTTCACCTACCGCGCCGACGGCACGTTCACTGGTCTCATCACCCTGTTCGCCGACCCCTACGGCCAGGTCTCCCTCTTCGAGTTCACCTTCCGAGGCCACCTCACCTGGCAGGGTCCGCATCCCGTAGCCCACGGGGCGTTCTCGGTGGATTACGTGCTGGACCAGGGGTTTGATGTAAAGCCGCTGAATGCACAAGCGGCCCAGATGCTCAACGCGATGCCCGTGGAAGGCGCTCCTCTCTTTGCAGTGGGCCTCACCACCAGCATTCTTGGCAAGCCGTTTCCCCTCTTCGGGATGGTGGAGGGCCAGACCGTGGTGGATTACGATCTCCTCTATCTGCGCGATGGTATGCTCTTCTTCGGTGCCAAACACGTCGATGGGACTCCGTTTGATCGGCCAGAGCGCCGGCCGCACCAACTGCAGGTGCCGTTGGCGCCAGCGAGTGCGTAGAGCGCGCAGTCGTAGGCGGCGGGCGGCGGTTACATGGGCTTGTAGGGGGCGATGCCTAGTACGTGGGCTGCGCATCTAGGCCCCCGTTCTCTCGCCACCCCGTCACCGCCGCCGCGTACGAAACCGGCCCTGTGTCCTCCATGAGCGCGTGGTGCAAGCAGCGGCCTTCCGGGTGCGGCTCTGTAGCCTCATAGCGCGTTCAGCCTCCCGAGGAGGTGGGCGTCCGATTGAGAAGGGCCACCACGGCGTCTGGGTTGGCTACCTCGATCACGAGCTGGCGGTAGTCGTGGTCGGCTAGGTCCACCACGATGGCCTTGGAGGCGTCGGATACGTCCCAGAAGATGCGGTCCCCGTCGAGGTGGAACGTACCGGCCGTGATCAGCCCGGGTACGGATGTGCCGGGGGCTCGCCAGCCTTTCCAGCTCTGGACGACGTCGGGATCACGGCGGGCGCCTTGGATGTGGGCTCGGGGTACATCGAGCCGTCCCTTGAAGGCCCATAACTGGTGGAGGCCCCTAACGTCGAACACGACGGTATCTCCTTCGAGGCGTACGTCAACCATGGAGGTGGGGGTGGGGAAGCGGGTGGGTCGGGCGGTCTCTCAGATCGACCGTCTACGGGGTCGGTTCCAGCCGGTACACATCGGTCTCGGCCGTGTCTGACGTGACGCGCAGGTCGACCCCGGTGCACCCCCCGGCAAGGCCGGTGACGGCACCGGGCACCCAGACGCCGTCGCCGCCTTGCTCGGCGCTGTCGCGGGTCATGTAGGTCACCTTGAACTCCTCGGACATCCGATCTCTGGCGAAGGGGGAGTCGCACCCGGCTGGGGTTTCGGCTCGCTCCACCCGCACGTGAAAGGTCGGCTCGTGGAATTCAAGGTCGAAGGGCGTCTTGAGCACGTTCTCAGAGAGCACCGAGCCATCGCTGGCCAGGACGCGGGCGCGCAGCAAGCGTTCATCGGGCCCCTCGGACGTGATGACGGCTTTCGCCACCGTGTAATCAGAGGGGGAGAGGGGCCAGCCGCCCAGTACGAGCAGCAGGGCAGCGGCCCAGCAAGCAGGCAGGAGACGCGTCATCGTCGTAGCGGTGAGTGGTGGGGACGTAGGGTTCCTATCAACATAGAGCCCGCCGTGACGTTGTCAAGGGTGGATGGGTGGCAAAGACCCCGGCCCGGACGTCCATGACGAAGAGCGAGGGGCGTACTTTGGACACCTGCTGAACGCGTTCGCGCAGTCCTACACGTTCGCACGGTCGACGGATCGGGGATTTGCCCGGTGCAGTCCGGCTACGCTGATGCCGCCTGATACGACCCAAGGATTGACCTGAACCCGCGTACAGCGTGTCCATGACTCGTCCTGCCAGATCGGCCCCTGTGCCATCGACAGATCCCCCTCGGCTGCCCAAGCAGGGCCTCGTCGAGGGATCTGTACGAGGCATCTAGGTCGACATCAGTCCCCACAGGGTCTTCGAGCTCTTGATTCGCATGCCTGGCAAGTGAGGACGGTGGAGAGAAGAGGCCGCACGGGCGCTATGGGCGTGGCGTGACGAGATAGATCCCCACCAAGGCTTGTGGTATGCTCTTGCGCAGGTCGACCTTCATGTCCACCACGGTGCACGCGCTCCCAATGCCCAGTCCGGGGCCATCCTCCTGCTCCACCCTAAAGGCAGAGGCCCTTCGCTCCGGCGCGGCTTCGTCCCCGCACGCCGTCGGGATCTCCGCGAGCTCAACCTTCACATGGAAGACCTCGCTCAGAAAGTCGAGATAGAACGGCGTGCTGCGCACCTCCTCAGAGACCACCGTCCCCGTGGTATCCAAGACGGTGACGCGCATCTGAAGCTCACGCGGTCCTTCGGAAGAGACCAGTACCGTCTCAGCGTCAGGCTCAGGGTGAGCCAGGGGCCAGCCGCCTAGTACGAGCAGCAGGGCAGCGGCACAGCAAACAGGGAGGAAGCGCGTCATCGTCGTAGCGATAGGGTTGTAGGCCCAGTGTCCCTATCAACATAATGCCGATGCTGGCTTTGTCAAGGGGGATTCGTTCCCGGTGAACCCTCGCACGGGGCGCTCCACGTGGGGCCTCAGGGGTACCGTTCTCGCCAGCGGGCGCACAGCTCATGCGCAGCCTCGGGCCAGGTGGGGTGCTGGAACGCGTAGCCTTCGTCGAGAAGCCGGCCGGGCGCCACCCGTCGGCTTTTGAGGACCAGCTCAGTCTCAGTGCGCATGAAGACGGCTCCGATCTCCAACATCCACGCGGTGGCGGGTAGGCCGAGGTGGGTCCCCCAGGCCTCGCGCAGCGCCCTCATGAACGCGGCGTTCGGGAGCGGTTGAGGCGCCGCCACGTTGACCACGCCGTGCATGTCCTCCCGCTCGATCAGCCAGCGGACGACGCCCACGAAGTCGTGTTCGTGGATCCAGGACACGTACTGGCGGCCATCGCCCGAGGTGCCGCCCAGGCCCCGCCGCACCAGCCCGAGGAGTGTATCGAAGATGCCCCCTCGGTCGGGGCTCATCACGACGGCCGTGCGCAGCTTCACCAGCCGGGTGCCGGGCGGCACGGCGTCGTCGGCCGCCTGCTCCCACGCTTGGGCCACGTCGATGCTGAACCGCCAGGAGGCAGGCGCGTCCGGCTCATCGCCTCCGATTTGGCCGGTGGCTTCTTCGTTGGGCGCGTCGTACCGGTGGGCGTAGATGGTGGCCGTGCTGGACTGGAGCCAGAGGCGCGGCGGGCGGTGGACCTGGGCCATCGCCTCGCCCAGCACCCGCGTGCTGTCCACGCGCGAGTCCATGATCTGCTGCCGATGCGTCGGCGTGTAGCGACAGTTCACGCTGCGCCCGGCCAGGTTGAGGACCACGTCGGCCCCGTCCAGCTCGTCCGCCCACGGCCCCAGGGTCTTCCCATCCCAATGCACGCTACGCCAGGGCGTCGCCGGCCCACCACGCCGGCTCAGCACGACCACGTCGTGGCCTTCGGACACCAAGGCACGTGCCAGCAAGGTGCCAAGCTGTCCAGAGCCCCCAGGTATGACGATGTTCATGCGGTAGGAAGGAAGAGCGGTAGAGGGTACCCGCGGAGCATACGACAGCCCACCGATATTTCACATCGCAACCCCATGTCCAGCGCATCTTGGGTGGGGCCAGTCCGTAAGCTGCACCATCCGTTGAATCGACACCTCGCGTGCCTCGCCGATGCCTGTGCTCACCGCTGCCACGACGACCCTGCCCGTCCTGCTCCATCCATCGTTCACCGATGTGGTGCAACAAGGCATTGGGCAGGTCGAAGGCCTGCTTTCCTTCAGCGATGCAGGGCTCACGTTCACGTACGAGACGACGTCGCTGATCAACAACGTGTCTCCTCAGGCGACCATCACACTGACCACGGACATGATTCGCGACGTCCGGCTCAGGCGGTTACCGGCAGGCTGCAAGGTGGTGATCTACCCGCGCCATATCGAGGACTTTGAAGGCGTGCCCGGCTACCAGAACGGCTGCCTGGCCTTCAGGCTGAAGCGTAAGCATGCGAAGCGGGCCGAAGCGCTGGTCGAGGACCTCATGGATGTCCTGCTCCTGGACACCGGGCTGACCACCCAGGCGCGCATCCCCTTCCAACTCCCCGCCACCAACCTGGGCGCGACGGAGCACCACGGCTTGTTGTACCTGGATACGTCGGACCCCGCCGACCCTTTCCTCGTGTTTGATCTCGCCCGTGGACTCTCTGGGGGCACCATGCACCCAGATCGCACGATCAAACTCGAACTCGACGCCCTGGCCGAGCTCCGCTTCACAACCGGGGTGCTGAAAGACACCCTCCACGTGCGTCCTACCACCGAGGCCCTCTTCGAGGCGCTGCCCGGGGCTCATCGTACCGCCGCCAAGCTCTCGATCTGGAGACGCCACCGGGACGCGGTCCACCACCTGCTGGCCGAGATCGAGGCACGAAGCTGACAGGGTGGAGGCCCGACCGCCTACCTGGTCAGCCTCATGCAGTGCCTCCGCTGATGCCAGGCCGTCAGGAAGCCTGGCGCCTCGCATTCAGCTAGTCGCTGATGCCGGATGTGGGCGAGACCTCCACGAAGACTGCTAGATCCAGCAGATCGATCAGTTCCGGTCGCGCTGAGACACCCTCTAGCATGATGACCGGTGCGGGTGAGCGCGTCACCGGCTGATCAGACAGCGGGTAGGTACCGTCGGGACGAGGACCGGCCGCAAAGTCGGGCGCATGCCACACGGCGCGTTGGTCTGTGCGCAGCGGCTCCAGCCCCTCGGCACGCAGTCGGCCGCGCCTTGAACTCGCTGGGCAGGCGTATGGGAATTCCATTCAGCATCAGAGAGATGGGCTGCATAGGAATTGTCGCTGGTCACCAGGGTCGCGTCCAGGTGTTGGGTCAGAAAAGCAGCCCACGCCGGCTTGCCGGCGCCACGGCCTCCGTTCAGCGTTACCAGCACGGGCCGGTGTGGCCCTGCGTTAAGCCGTCGAACCACGGCGCAGATCCGATCAGCTGCGGTCCGCAAGTCGGTGAACATGAGCCTTTCGAGACAGGTCCTACCGCCCCACGTCGGCGTCGCCGAGGACGAGGGAGTCGTAGAGGCCGAGGTAGCTGCCGTAGCGCGAGCCCGCGATCTCGTAGCGGTCTACGACATCTTTGACGGCGCAGTCTGGCTCGTGGTCATGGGTGCAGTTGGGGAAGCAGGTGCACGCAAGCAGATGCGGTGAAACCCTGCTCCCTCAGAGGCTAGGGCAACTTCTCCAGGTCGTCCAAATCCTTCAATCGCCCACTGGCTTTTTTATTGCGTTTGAGGCAGTCCAGCCCCAGAATAGAGGCGCTTATCCCACCCATCTGATCCACCACGCGCTGCGCGTAACATGGACCAAAGTCGACGCCACTCGCACTGGTCAAGATCTCCACGCGCAAAGGCGGATGTCCCATTCGTATGATCCGACCAGCTTGAGTGAAGAATGCCGGTTTTAAGGCAGGTACGCCGAACCCAAAGACCTGCAAAGCCTCATAGGTTCGCTGTGCGTTCTGTCCAGATATCCAGATCGCCGGTGGTGGTGGGTAGCCGTGGTAGGCCACCGCGTATCCACCCACAACGAGATATCTCACCTCATGCACGTTGAGCAATCTCAACAGTTCGCTGAATTCGGTCGGCAGTTGCATCATAGCCGTAGTTGATTTGGCGCATCATTTCGAGCGCCTCAAGGCGTGCTTGAGGGTTCAGGGCCAACCAGTAGGCTCGATCTCGTGCCTCGACTTCATCGAAGGAGGTGATGGAAAAAGCAGATCGATCGATGCGAGCAGGGTCGTGGGCCATGCTGTGAAAGGAGAGATACAAAGAGAGCGCTTGTGTGCAACGCGTGACCATCGGGTACGCTCCACGGGCCTACCGCCCCACGTCGGCGTCGCCGAGGACGAGGGAGTCGTAGATGCCGAGGTAGCTGCCGTAGCGCGAGCCCGCGATCTCGTAGCGGTCTACGGCGTCTTTGACGGCGCAGTCCGGCTCGTGGTCATGGGTGCAGTTGGGGAAGCGGCAGTCGTTCAGGTAGGGCCTGAACTCCACGAAGTAGCCGTCGAGTTCAGAAGGCTCTAGGTCCACGATGCCGAATTCGCGGATGCCGGGGGTATCCACCACGTAGCCGGTGGTCTGTCCAGAGGCGTCGGACAGCGGATAGAGGGCGGCGTAGGTGGTGGTGTGCTTGCCTTTGCGGGTCTTCCGGCTGACCTCGCCGGTGCGCAGGTCCAGGTCGGGCTGGACCGCGTTGAGCAGCGTGGACTTGCCCACGCCGGACGGCCCACTCACCACGCTGGTTTGGCCCAGCAGTGCCGCCCGAAACGCGTCGACGCCCTCCTTCGTTTCGGCGCTGACCAGCAGCACCGGGTAGCCGAGCGCCTCGTACAACTCTACGATCTCAGCCACGGCCTCTTCGTCCTTGGGACGCAGCAGATCCAGCTTGTTCAGCACCACGCCCGCCGCGATGCCGTACACCTCAGCCATCACCAGAAAGCGGTCGATGAACCCAGGGTTGACCACCGGCAAGCGCACCGCCTGCACCACCCAGGCGGCGTCGATGTTGGCAGCGATGATATGCTCGATGCCCACGCGCCGCCCCGCCGCCCGGCGCGAGAGCTTGTTCGTGCGCGGCGCAATGTCGGTGATGAGGCCCGTGTCGTCCTCGTTGAGGCGGATCGTCACGCGGTCCCCCACCACCACGGGGTTGGTCTTGGTCTGGGCTTCCAGCCTGAACTTGCCCCGGATCTTGGACGGCACCACCCGGATCCCCGTGTCCACATCGTACCAGCTTCCGGTGGACCGAATCACGGTCCCGGTCCGGTGTGTGGACTCCTGGGCGGGCGGGGGCATGCAGGCGGGGGGCAGGTTAGTCAAGCAGAGTCACGTACACGCGGCCGCTAGGGCTTGGGGTTCCTCCTTGGCCTGAAACTTGCCTTTCCAGACTACGTCTACGTGGAGGATGACCGGGGTCCCCCTGCGTGACAGGAGGAGCCCGCCCCAATCCACGATTAGCGCTATCTACACGCCCATGGCTGCCGATAAGAAGACCCGCAACGAGGCCTACGACCGCACCCGCCACGCTTTCGACGAGATGCCCACCGACGAACAGGTGACCTTCATCGTCGAGGCCACGGTGTCCACCATCGCCCGGGGCATCCAGGAGCTGAGCGATCGCCTGGCTCACGACTTGGACTACGCGTTTGGCCACCGCCCGGGCGCTGAGCCGGAGGCCCCTGAAGAGGCCGCCGAGCCCGAGGAAGAGCCGAAGAAAGCGGCGCCTAGGGCAAAGCGTAAGAAAACGACGCGCTCGAAGAAGAAAGAAGAGTAAGGCGTGCGCGAGGACCGCCTCGCACACAACCCCGTCTCCACCGGCCTGCCCCTGTCCTCACCCTCATGTCAGAACGCCGCATCGTTCGGTTCACGGATCTCAACTGGCTCGGCAAAGCGGCCTTCTTGGCTGGTGCCACCGTCCGGCTGACGGCCAGCGCCATTGATGCGACGCTGGAGCGTGTGGCCGACATTGCCGTGGAAGCCGAGGCGGCGTTTCGGGACGAGCTGGACCCCAACGTGGAGGACGCCAACATCCTGGAGGAGCGAGACCGCGATGACCTGTAACGCCACGCCGACTATGCGTCAGGCCTCCTCGCAGGTGTTCAGGCCGAAGATTGACCGCTGGCTGGTAGGGGTGCTGGCTGGCACGTACCTCATCCTGGGCTGGGCCATGTGGGGCCTGTACCGAGCCGATGGTTGGGAGAGCGCGCTGGCCATCGGCCTCATGACTCTGTTCAGCCTGGGCCTCGTCGCCCTCTTTCTTCCTGTGCGGTACACCCTGGAGCCGGACGTTCTGGTCGTGCGCAGCGGGGTGATCCGCCTGCGCATCAAGCTGGATCGGCTGCAGCGAGCCGCCGTCCACCACGGCGTGCGCGATCTGCGTCGCAGTCTCACCGCTCTCTCCCTGGGCTTGTCGCTGAACGGCGTTCTGCTTGAGTACGGCCACGCCCGCCGCCCGCAACGCCTTTTCATCGCACCCTCCAACCGCCGTGCCTTCTTCGAGGCGCTGGCCGCACGCGATGAGGCGCTGCAGGATACGCCTGAGGGCGTCGAGCGGATCAGCGGGTGACACGCGGGTGCAGCATGTCGTTCGGCGGATCGAACCTGTACGACCAGATCATCAGAACCATCACCCAGCAGGTGCCCTTTGATGCGGAAGCCTTCGAGGCGTTTGCGGCCCGGCTGACAGCGGTGAAGCTGCGCAAGCATGAGATCTGGGAGGCTGAAGGCGGCATCGGTACCTACGCGGGCTTCGTCAACCAAGGAGTGCTGAGGCGCTATTCGGTCAAAGATGGCGACGAGTACACCGAGCAGTTCTTTGCGGAGGGAGACTTCGTAGGGAACTACATCAGCTACCTTGAGCAGACGCCCGCCAAGGCGAGCATCGATGCACTGGAAGAGGCCCACCTGCTGGTGCTGCCGTTCACCGAACTGCAAGCGCTCTACCAGACGTATCCCGTCATCCAGCAGTTCGCCCAACAGGTGGGGGACCAGAAAGCGAGTCAACTCCAGGCCCGCACAGCATCGCTCCTGAGAGACTCCCCGATGGAGCGATACGAGGCGTTCATGCGTGAGCATCCCGATCTAGCCCTCCGCATCCCCCAGTACTATGTGGCCCAATACCTGGGGGTGCGCCCCGAGACCTTGAGCCGCTTGCGTAAGCGGAGTGTTTCTTGATCAACGTCAAGGCAGGACGCCTTGGGGCGGACTACGTTGGACGGTGAACGCCAGATGGCTCTGACCCTTCACCGACGAACACGCCATGACCCAGATTTCGAGAGTCCTGTACGTTGTCTTTGGCATCCTGGCCCCGTGCGGCATCGGGGGCCTTCATCTCCTGGTGCATGTTCAGGATTTGACCACACCCGCCGTGCAGGAGCTGCTGGCCCACCCCATTGCCGTGGCCGGGGCGATGCAGTTGGCCTGGCACACCTGGGGCGTGATGAGTGTCATGATGGGGGCGTCCTTCATCATCATTGGTCTGCTCAACGTGCAGCTCTTCCGGGCGTTGCCGCGTCACCGGGCGCCTTCGGTGCCCATGGTGCTGGTGATGATGGGCTATCTCGCCTGCGTGGTGTACGTGGGCTACGCCTACGAGGCGGTGCCGCAGCGCTATGGAGGGATCGTGGGCCTGATCGCGTTGGCCGTGGCGCTGGGGCCTCACCTCCGGCCCCGTGCCGCAGGCCCAACCGGGTAAGGCTGGGCGCCCACGCCTACCCTACTACAGCGGGGAGCCGCTTCCTGAGCCGCTCCCCGCTGCGATGGGTGTTGGGTGCTGATGCCGTCAGTTAACCGCCGGCGCCTCGATGACAGGGCCCACGGGCTGGCCGTTCGAGGGCTTTTCGGCATCGGGCACGTGGAAGAAGGTGGCGGCGTCATGCTCGGCCTCTTCGCACAGCGTGTGCGCCACCACATCCTCCATCCGCTTCAGGTAACGGATGTCGAGGCCTTGGATGGCTTCATCCTTGATCTCGTCGATGTCCTTCTCGTTGCGTTCGGGCAGGAGCACCGTCTTGATGCCAGCGCGCTTGGCGGCCAGCACCTTCTCCTTGATGCCGCCCACCGGCAGCACCAGCCCCCGCAGCGTGATCTCGCCCGTCATGGCCACGTCGTGCCGGACGCAGCGCTGGGTGTAGATGGAGGTCAGCGCCGTCAGCATGGCCACGCCCGCCGAGGGGCCGTCCTTGGGGATGGCGCCAGCGGGGACATGGATGTGGAGGTCCCAGTAGCGGAACGCCTCCTGCGGGATGCCCAGCTCCTGAGCGTGGGCCTTGACGTAGGAGAGGGCCGCTTGGGCGGACTCCTTCATCACGTCGCCAAGCTGGCCGGTCAGCGTCATGCGGCCGGTGCCGCGCGAGACGCTGGCCTCGATGAACAGGATATCGCCGCCCACGGGCGTCCAGGCTAGGCCGGTGGCCACGCCGGGCACCACGGTCCGCTCGGCGAGGTCGGAGAAAAACTTACGCGCCCCGATGTACGGCTTGAGGTCGCCGGTGTCCACGGTCTCGGCCTCGACCTCCTCCATCGCCACCTTCTTGGCCACCCCGCGGACGGTGCCACCGATGGTGCGCTCCAGCTGGCGGACGCCGCTCTCGCGAGTGTAGCCATCGATGATCTCCATGAGCGCCTCGTCGGTCAGGTCGAACTGCTCCGGCTGGAGGCCGTTGCGCTCCACCTGCCGGGGTACGAGGTACTGCTTGGCGATGCTCAGCTTCTCCTCCTGCGTGTAGCCGGTGATCTCGATGATCTCCATGCGGTCTCGCAGGGGCGCTGGAATCATCTCCAGGTAGTTGGCCGTGGCGATGAAGAGGACGTTGGAGAGGTCGTAGTCCAGCTCCAGGTAGTGGTCGTTGAACGCGAAGTTCTGCTCGGGGTCAAGCACCTCCAGCAGCGCACTGGACGGATCGCCCCGGAAGTCCGACCCGAGCTTGTCAATCTCGTCGAGCATGAACACGGGGTTGGCCGTGCCGGCCTTCTTGAGGCCTTGGATGATGCGGCCGGGCAGGGCGCCCACGTAGGTGCGCCGGTGCCCGCGGATCTCGGCCTCGTCTCGCACGCCGCCCAGGCTCATGCGGATGAACTCGCGGCCCATGGCCCGGGCGATGCTCTTGCCGAGGCTGGTCTTGCCCACGCCGGGGGGGCCGTAGAAGCACAGGATGGGCGCCTTCATGTCGCCCTTCAGCTTGAGGACGGCCAGGTGCTCCAGAATGCGTTTCTTGACCTTCTGGAGGCCGTAGTGATCTTCGTCGAGGATCTCCTCGGCGCGCTTGATGTCCAGCACGTCGTCCGAGAACTCGCGCCAGGGGGTGTCCAGGATCCAGTCGACGTAGTTGCGGGTGACGGCGTAGTCCGGGCTGGCGGGGTTGGACCGGGCCAGCTTCTTGAGCTCGCGGTCCAGCGTCTCCTGCACGTGCTCCGGCAGATCCTTCTCCTCGGCGCGCTTGCGCAGCTCGTCGATTTCCTCAGTGGTATCGTCGGATTCACCCAGCTCTTCCTGGATGGCCTTGAGCTGCTGGCGCAGGATGTACTCGCGCTGCTGCTGGTCCACATCGCTGCGCACCTTGGAGCGGATCTCCTCGGAGAGCTGCAGCACCTGGAGCTCGCGGTTGAGGTGGGTCAGCACTTGCTCGGCGCGCTCCAGCAGGGGCCGTGTCTCCAGCAGCTCCTGCTTGTCCTCAACCTCCACCTGCAGGTTGGACGCGATGAAATGGATGAGGAACGTGGGGCTCTCGATGTTCTGGATCGCGTAGGCCGCCTCGCTGGGCAGGTTGGGCGAGAGATTGACGATCTGGATGGCCAGCTCCTTGATGGACCGGATGCGGGCCTGCAGTTCGATGGCTTCGTCCTCGGCCGGCCGCGGCTCTTCCAGGCCGACTACGCGGGCGCGGAAGTACGGCTCGGTTTGTTCGTAGGACTGGACCTCGAAGCGTCGCTGGCCTTGGATGACCACGGACTTCGAGCCGTCTGGCATCTTGATGAGCTTCAGGATGCTGGCCACCGTGCCGATGTCGTAGAGGTCGTCCGGTGCGGGGTTTTCGGTCTCGGTACTGCGCTGGGCCACCACGCCGATGAGGCCGTCTTCGCTGAAGGCGTCCTTGACAAGCTTGAGCGAGGCGTCGCGCCCCACGGTGATGGGCAGCACCACGCCGGGAAAGAGCACAGTGTTGCGCAGCGTCAGGATGGGCAAGGTCTCGGGGACCTCGGCATTGTGCATCTGCTCCTCCTCGTCCGCCGTGGGCAGCGGGATACTCTGCTCCGAGTCTTCGGGGTCGAGGAGAGAGAACGGTGCGTAATCAAACATAAAAGCGGTGGGTCTAAGCAAGCAGCGGCCGCGTATCGAGGTACACGGCGGGATGAACCCGGAGGTTCGGGATGGGGCCGCATCGTTTCATTCGGACGGGTGCGGCGTGGATTCATCCCGGATCAAAAACCAGACCAGGGCCGACAGGCTGACAGCCTGACAGCGTCGGCCCTGGCGCCTCCCACAAGGCCCCTGGAGGAGCGGCAGAAGATGACACCTTTACCGGGCACGCTGTCAGAGTCCCAGGGCTTGACTCTGCGCCGCCCAGCCAGCAGATTCTAAGGCCGAGGAGGTAAAGCCGGGCCGTGTCCGGTAATCCCGAGGCGGCTCACGGAGGTCACAGCATCAATGTCAGGATGCGTAGGATATGGTTATGAATGTAGCTGCTCCCCTAAGGCTCCTATGCTGGCTGGTTGCGGCGTTCACGCTGCAAGGGTGCTCACTCTTCTTTTCAGAGGAAGGGGAGGCCGGGAATCGCCCCACAGTCGTCTTGTCTGCCCACTTCCCCAATGAGGACAGCACGCGGGTAGCCGCCTCTCGGCTCGTACTCGTGGACCTCGATGATCCAGCCTCGTCTCGATTCCTCGCTTTCGATGACCTTGAGGATGCAGACCGAGCTATAATCTCCCCGGATCAGACGACGATCTTTTTCGAGGGTAAAAGCAGGCTTCGGGGCCTGGTCGATGTAGCAACGGGGGAGATAACCAAGCCAACCTATATCGACTTCGCTGGGGTAGCACCCGCTGTACCGATGTGGCATCCGGACAGTGAAGAGCTAGTCTTTGGCGTGTCGGGCGGTTTCGTCCCAGCAACGGACCTGTACGGCTACGACGTGACCAAAGACAGTCTATATTTCATCGTCGAGGGGGTATTCGAGCTAGCCCCCCTGGCCCTGCTCGGGGCCGACTCGCTCCTGGTGTATGGAGCGTCCTGGAATCAGCAGACTCAGACGGCTCTGTCCATGCTCAGCCTGCACACCGGAGACCTGCTTCGTGAGATTCCGCACCTGTATCTGGATACGTCTCAGTCTGGCTGGATACACTACAACCCGTCTGCAGACAGGCTGACGGTCAGGAGTGCGGACAGCTCGCTCGTCGTGACAGACCTCGACGCCACCTTTGTGCGCCGAATGAAGACCCCGCCTGGAGTCGTTCATGACTGTCCAATCGCAGTAACCAAAGATGAAATTCTGTTTACGCACAGGCGGGGTGTTCGGGACTATCTCTCGTCAGACGTACGCATTTGGAACCATCGGACCGGTACCGTCAGGCCCTTGCTCGCGCCTGAACAGCTTCATCAGGCCGTGGGTGTTTCATACGCCTGCTATTATTGATGGCCGTAAGCCGTTCCGGGTTCATCGGAGATCATCAAAGCCAGGTATCGGCCGTGGAGCCTCTCCCCTTTTAGGAGTAGCAGAGGGCCTCGTTGCGTTAGGCATGTGGAGCCGCTCAGAATAACGCCTGTACCAGGCACGCTGTCAGAGTCCCAGGGCTTGACTCTGCGCCGCTCAGCCAGCAGATTCAGGCGTCCCCCCTCGTTTCGTGCCTGTCCTCATGCCGCTTCGGCCCACGCTCTGGCTGCTTCCCCTGGTGCTGTTGGGTGCCGTGGGTTGCGTGCCCGCCCCCCAGGAGGCGGCCCCGCGCGGCGTGGCCGATACGCTGCTCGTCTACCGGGCCTACACCCCGGATCCGACGGACCGGGTGCTCTCGCGGGCGGACTACCAGCGGCGCCTCTACGGGTTCTGGCTGGGGCAATCCATCGCCAACTGGACGGGGCTGATCACAGAGATGGATAAGATCGGCGGGGCGGGGAAGGAGGGCCGGGGCGCTGGCTTCTACACCCGGGCCGACTGGCAGCAGCCCGATGGGCCCAACATCTGGGGGGCCGCCCACCTGGACGCCCTCTCGGACACGATCGACTTCTACTTCGTCGACGAAGGCGGCGTCTGGGGCGCCGACGACGATACCGATATCGAGTACCTCTATCAGCATCTCACCTACACGCACCAGACCACCAGGCTCACCCCCGAGCAGATCCGCGACGGCTGGCTGACCCACATCTACGCCGACGATACCACGCCTTTCGTGAATGAGCAGGGCGATCCCGAGAACTACCTGTGGGTCTCGAACCAGGCCGCCCACGACCTGATGCGGCAAGGCCTCGTGCCACCGGCCACCAGCGATCCGGCGCTCAACCCGCACTACGAGATGATCGACGCGCAGCTCACCACGGAGATCTTCGGCTTCTTCGCCCCCGGACGGCCGGACGTGGCCCTGGAGCTGGCCCACCTCCCCATCCGCACCACGGCCCGCGCGGAGGCCGCCTGGATCGCCGAGTTCTACGTGATTATGTACGCCCTGGCGCCGATCGTCGACCCCGCCCTGACGCCGCGCGAGCAGGTGCTCTGGCTGGCCGAGCAGGCCCGGCCGCGCCTCCCGGCGTCCAGCTATGCCGCCGGCATGTATGATCTGGTCCGGGAGATGCATGGGCGCGGAGCCCCGTGGGAGGCGGCCCGCGATGCCTTGCACGAGCGGTACCAGGTGGGTCAAGAGGATGGCTACACCTGGGCCGCCACGGATCCCGTCTGCAACGGGTGCTTCGCGGCGGGCATCAACTTCGGGGCCAGCCTAGTGAGCCTCTTCTATGGCGAGGGTGACCTCCGCGAGACCATCAAGATCGGCACGCTGGCCGGGTGGGATGCCGACAACCCCACGGCTACCTGGGGCGGCCTGCTGGGCTTCATGCTCGGTAAAGACGGCGTCGAGCAGGCGTTCGGCCGGTCCTTCGCCGATCGTTTTGACATCCACCGCACGCGCGGCGGCTTCTCGCGCGGCATCGACACGTTCGACCGCATGGCGCAGACCGGCGTTTTCATCGTGGACCGCATCGTCCATGAAGCGCTGGGCGGTGGGGTGGACCTGGATCGGGACGTGTGGTATATCCCGGCCTCGCCCTATGAGATCAGGCCGTCGTGGGAGGGGGAGAGCGGGAGAAAGAGAGAGGGTGGGTGAGCGTGGGAGGGGGTGTTCGCAGCTCCAGGTGAATGGAAAACGTGAAACGAGACCGTAGAAAGTGGGAATGAGGGGGGCGTGAACCTCGCAGGGGCCTCAGCGGTCTTGGAGGAGCTGCTGTAGGGCGTCGTCGAGGTCGTCGATCTTGAAGGGTTTGGCGAGGACGAGGTCCAGGGTGTCGTCTTTGGTGCCCACGTCGGTGTCCCCGGTGAGGAGCACGATGGGGAGGCTGGGGTACGTCGACCGGAGGTAGCGGGCCAGAACGCGGCCCTCCATCTCGGGCATGGCGTGGTCCGTGATGACGAGGTCGAAGGACTGCTGGGCCGCCAGTGCCTGGGCCTCGGGGCCCGAGGCGGCGGGGGTGACGTCGTAGCCCTTGAGGTGCAGCAGCTTGGTGAGGACGCTGCGCACCTTGTCCTCGTCGTCGACCACCAGGAGGTGGGCGGGGCGGCGGTCCAGGTCGGCCTCGCCCTGGGGGTCGGCTTCGTGCTGGACGGTGGTGGTCGGGAAGATCAGGTGGAAGGTGGTGCCGTGGCCGGGGATGCTTTCCACCGTGATGGCGCCGCCATGCTCACGCAGGATGCCTTTGCTGACGGACAGGCCCATGCCGTTGCCGCTCTCGCCCTTCGTGGTGAAGAGCGGGTCGAACAGCCGCCGCTGCACCTCGGGCGTCATGCCGATGCCGGTGTCCTGCACACTCAAGCACAAGGCCGACTGGCCGGCCTCGGCGCGATGCGAGGCTACGCTGTACGTCAAGGTGCCGCCCTCGGGCATGGCCTGAATGGCGTTCAGGGTGAGGTTAACCAAGACCTCCCGGAGCTCCGTCGCATTGCCCAGGATGGCGGGCAAGGCGTGAGAGGGCGGCTCGAACTGGACCTCAATGGCGATGCCGTGGCGGCGCGGGTCGTTGTACCAGTAGGGGCGTGTCAGGGCGATGGTGTCCTGCACGAGTTGATCGAGTTGGAGCGGCGTGTGGTCTACCTGCTTCTCGTTGCGGATGTAGCGCTGCAGCTTCCGCACGATGCCGGCGCCATCCAGCGTGGCCTGCTTGAGGGGGCGGAGGTGTTCGTCCAGTCCTGTCGTCCCGCGCGCGCCCTGCACGTGGTTTTCCATCAGCTCGATGTGGCCCAGGATGGCGCTGAGCAGGTTGTTGAAGTCGTGGGCGATGCCCATGGTCATGTGGCCCAGCAACGCGAGGCGCTCGCGGCGCGTCTGCTGCGCCACCCACGAGGCGGGTTCAGCCAGCACCTCGCCCATCAAGGCGATGCCCGCCGGGGCGGCCTCAGGTGGAGCGTCTGGGGCGGGCATGGGGAAGGCATGTAGCAGGAGCGGCACCGGTTCGTCGTGCTGCGGCGAGGCCACACGAAGGATCTGGTGAGACACCATCTTGCCAGCGCTGGCCTCGCGCAGGCACGCCGCCATCAGTCGCTGGTCTTCGGGGTCGAGGCAGGTCCACGGCGTCGGCGAAGGGCCGAAGAGGGCCGCCCAGGCCTCGTTGCGATAGTACACATGGCCGTCGGGGCGCGTCGTCGCGTAGAGCAACGGCGCCTCGACCGGTACCTCAGGGGCCCTGTCCGTTCGGGGGTCCACGACGTTGGGTGAATAGCCAGGAGGAGCGGCCTCACTAAACGGGCTCGCCTGGACCAGGATCCGGGAGATGGTGAATGGTGATGGCATCCGCATGCTGTGCCGAAGCCAGTGGTTCGAGTGCATGGCGCTGGCGGCATGAAGCCTGATCGGCCCTGCGGGTCGGGCTACAAGGGGCGGGATGAACGCCCCGTTCACCATTCATGCGAATCAAGGGTTGAACGAGGTCCAGAAACCCATGTGGCCGGGCCGTGAGTTCGGTGTGTTGACCAAAACGCACGCTCACCCGCCGCCCGGACCCACATGGACGCTCAACTTACGACTCGGCAACCCTCCAAGGAA
>JBCDJV010000064.1:0-27005 GCA_038747425.1 Bacteroidota bacterium | reverse complement strand
GGCCGCCAGCCCCAGCAGTCCCAGGCACGCGATGAAGATAGCCAGGCCCGAGAACAGGCCCGCCAGGCGTCCCATCTGCTGCTCGTTGCGGTAGAGGCGGTCGTAGACGTCGTCGAGGAAGCGGTAGGCGAAGGGGCGGTGGGCGGCGTGGACGGCCCAGGTGGCTTCGAGGTGGGCCAGGGCGGCCTGCTGGCTGCCAGGGGTGAGGCGCACAGCCAGGTTGTAGACGGCGCTGGGATCGTGCCAGATGGCCAGGGGCTCGATGGCTTCGCGGAGAGAGCGGAAGTGGAAGTCCGCCACCACGCCGAGGACCGTGCCCTCCCGCCCTCCGATCCAGACAGGCTGTCCTACAGCGGTCTCCACCGTCCACCCGGCTCGCTGGACCAACGCCTCGTTGACGATGAACTGGAAGTTGGCCGAGTCCGGCACCGGCGACGAGGCCGAGAACGCGCGGCCGGCGATCACGGTGAGGCCCAGGCCGTCCACCACATCGGCATCGGCGGGCAGGCCTTTGGTGAACTGCATCTCGTCTTCGGCCATACCGGGCAGCCAGAGCCCGTCGGTCCAGCCCAGGTTGCCAGGCACCTGGTTGATCCCACTGACAGCTTGGACGGCGGGGCTGCGCAGGAGGTCGGCCTTGAGCGACGGGTAGCGCTCGGACAGGGTCTGGTCGTTGAGGGGCAGCACCACCAGGTGCTCCTTATCGAAGCCCAGGTTCTGCTCTTGCAGGAACTGGAGCTGTGTCATCACCACGGCGGTCCCCGCGATGAGCACGGTCGAGATGCCGAACTGCGCCACCACCAGTAGCTTGCGCAGGCCCTCGCCTCCGCGCCCTCCATGCAGCGTGCCGCGCAGCACCTCAATAGGCTGGAAGCGGGAGAGCATGAGGGCCGGATAGCTCCCGGCCAGTAGACTCACTACGGCGCCGATGCCCAGCACCGACAGCAGCACCATTGGGTCAGCCAGGAAGGTGCTGGGTACCGCTTTGCTGGTCAGCTGGTTGAAGGGCTCGCGCAGCGTGGCCACGGCGCTGAGCGCCAAGATCAGCGCGAGCCCCACCAGCACCACAGACTCGGCGAAGAACTGACGGCTCAACTGCCCACGAAATGCACCCAAGGCCTTGCGCACGCCCACCTCGCGGGCCCGCCGTATGGACCGTGCGGTGGCCAGGTTCATGTAGTTGATGCACGCGATGAGCAGGATCAGCAGGCCGACGGTCAGGAAGCCGTAGACGTAGCGGATGTTACCGGTGGGATCAAGCTCGAACTCGGCGGTCGAACGCAGGTGAATGTCCACGAGCGGCATCAGATGAAGCGGGTGCGCCCGGTCCCCAGCGGCTTCGCGACGGGCGATCATGTCTGGGATCTTGGTCGCCAGGGCCTCGCCGGCTTGGGCGTCCGGGACCCGTACGTAGGTGTAGAAGTTGGCCATATTCCAGATCTCCTGCTCTGCCCAGAAGCGTTGGGAGGTGAACGAGGCCAGGAAGTCGAACTGATAATGCGAGGTGGAGGGCAGGTCTTCGATGACCCCCGTTACCTCATACTCGGTCTGGTTGTCCACGAGCAGGCTGCGCCCCACCGGGTTCTCTGCTCCGAAGTAGCGCTGGGCGGTGGAGGCGGTGAGCACCACGGTCTGTGGACGGACTAGCGCCTCGTTGGACGATCCATGTACGAACGGGTGGGTGAAGACCTCGAAGAACGTGGAGTCCGCGAAGTAGAAGGCTCGTTCATCCGAGACGTGGTCCTCGTAGCGCACGACCCCGCTGCCCAGGTAGAGCCGGGTGGCCGCTTGGATCTCGGGAAACTCGCGCGTCAAGAGGGGGGCCACGATCGTAGGCGTGACGGCTATGTCACGGCCCTCTAGGTCCATGTGAACGCGGTAGATGTGCTCGGCGCCTTCGTGGTGACGGTCGTAGCTCACCTCGTCTTGGATGTAGAGTAGGATGAACAAGCCACAGGCGATGCCCACAGCGAGGCCCGCCAGGTTGAGGGCGGCGTAGCCTTGCTGGCGGCGCAGCGTGCGAACGGCGATGAGCAGGTAGTTCTTCAGCATGAGAGCGTGGTACCGAGGGCGGAGGGGATCGGCCTGACTGTTATCAAGTGCTGTGCCAACCGCCCCTACACGCCCTCAGAGAGCGTTCTCATACGGCGGGGTGTTCGTCTGCGCAACAGCTCTGTGCGAGAGCGAACAGCGCTCGTGCCGCCGGGCGAGCCAGCTACTCCTGGCGGAGTGTATGGATCGGGTTGGTCAGCGCAGCCCGAATCGCCTGGCTACTCACCGTCAAAGACGCGATGCCAACGAGCAGGCCGGCCGCGAGCAAGAACGGCCCCGCCGAGAGCTCCACGTGGTAGGCAAAGCCACTCAGCCAGCGCTCAAGGGCGAGGTAGGTGACGGGCAGCCCCACCAGGAGTGCCAAGCCGATCAGCTTGAGAAAGTCGGTCGTGAGAAGCCCCACCACCTGGGTCACGGTGGCGCCTAAGACTTTGCGGACGCCCAGCTCTTTGCGGCGCTGCTGGATGGCAAAGGCGGCGAGCCCCAGGAGCCCCAGGCACGCGATCACGATGGCCAACCCTGCAAAGAGGCTGGCTAGCTGGCCCATCTGCTGCTCGCTCCGATAGAGGCGGTCGTAGACGCCGTCGAGAAAGCGGTAGGTGAAGGGGCGGTGGGCGGCGTGGACGGCCCAGGTGGCTTCCAGATGATCCAGTGCGCCCTGGATCTCACCAGGAGCCAGCCGAACGGCCAGGTACTGGGTGAGCGCTGGCTGGTACCAGATGGTCAAGGGTTCGATGCGGTCGTGCAGGGATCGGAAGTGGAAGTCGGCGACCACCCCGATGATGCTCCCGATCCGTCCATCAATGTTCAACCGCTGGCCGACGGCGTCTTCCACGGTCCACCCCTGGTTGCTGGCTAGCGTCTCGTTGACGATAAACTGGTAATTGGTCGAGTCTGGCGTGGGGGGGGCGCTCGAAAACGCGCGCCCGGCCACGAGGCTGAGGCCGAGCCCGTCTATCACATCGGCATCGGCCAGCAGCCCTTTGGTGGGGCGCCACTGGGCCTCTGGGGTGTCCAAGGGGAGCATGCCGTAGGTCCAGTTGAGCAGGCCCGGCGGCTGCGTGATGGCGGTGGCGGCACGCACGGAGGGGTGGCTGAGGAGGTCGGCCTTGATGGTCTCTGAGCGCTCGGACAGAAGGCGATCATCAATCGGCAGCACGACCAGGTGCTCCTTGTCGAAGCCCAGATTCTGGTCCTGCAGGTAGTTCAGCTGGGCCATAACGACCGCGGTCCCCGCGATGAGCACCGTCGAGACTCCAAACTGGGCCACCACGAGCAGCTTGCGAAGCCCCTGGCCCCCGCGCACCCCGTGCAGCGTGCCGCGCAGCACCGCGACGGGCTTGAAGCGGGACAAGAACACGGCGGGGTAACTGCCGGCGATGAAGCTCACGAACACGCCCACGCCGCCCACGGTGAGGAGCACCCACGGATCGGTCAAGAGGGTCGCCGAGATGTCCTTCCCGGCGAATTGGTTGAAGGCGGGTAGCAGTGTCGAGACCAGGCTGAGGGCCAGCAGCAAGGCCATGCCGGTCAGCACCGCCGACTCGGCGAAGAACTGGCGGCCGAGCTGCCCGCGAAACGCGCCCAGTGCTTTACGCACGCCTACCTCGCGGGCCCGCTGCATGGATCGAGCGGTGGCCAGGTTCATGTAGTTGATGCAGGCGATCAGCAGGATGAGCACGCCGACGGTCAGGAAGCCGTAGACGTAGCGGATGTCGCCCGTGGGGTCGAGCTCGTACTCCACGTTCGCGTGCAGGTGGATATCAACGAGCGGCATCAGGCTCAGCGACCGCGAGTCTTCATCGGCCTCCAGGTACCGACTCACCAGTTCGGGCATCTTCTCGTCCAGGCGGGCTCGGGCGGCCTCGTCAGTGGCTCGTACATACGTGTAGAAGTTGACCGGCGCCCAGGCTTCACTGGACACCAACTGGGGGACCGAGGCCAGGGACGCCAGGACGTCAAACTGGTAGTGGGAGGTGAGGGGCAGGTCTTCGATGACCCCCGTCACCTCATAGTCCGTTTGGTTGTCCACGAGGAGGGTACGCCCCACCGGGTTCTCCTTCCCGAAATAACGCTGGGCGGTCGAGGCGGTGAGGACGACGGTGTTCGGCCGGTCCAGGGCACGGTCAGGGGTGCCGTGCACGAACGGGTGCGTGAAGACGTCGAAGAACGAGGAGTCCGCGTAGTAGAACGCCGACTCCTCGAACAGGTGGTCTTCGTAGCGCACCACGCCACGGCTTGGAACCAGGCGGGTGGTCGCCTGCACCTCGGGGAACTCGCGCGTGAAGAGCGGGGCCACGATCGAGGGCGTGAGCGCCACCCCGTAGTCACCGAACATCGTGTGGACGCGGTAGATCTGCTCAGCGTCCTCGTGATGGCGGTCATACTTCAGTTCATCCTGGATGTAGAGGAGGATGAACAGGCTGCACGCGAGTCCGAGTGCGAGGCCTACCAGATTGATGGCGGTATACCCCTGCTGGCGGCGTAGCGCACGAAGGGCGATGAGTAGGTAATTCTTCAGCATAGTAAAAGACGGCGGCGGGACAAAAGCATGCCCCCGCCCGATATCAAGCCCTGTGCCAACCGCCTCTATGCACCTTCCATCGGCTTCTCTCTGGGGCTGGGTGTTCGCCTGCGCACCATCCCTGTGCGGGACCGAACAGGTCGCTCCTGTTTGCCCGGGGAGGCGTCTGCCTCCGAAGACCGCCTTGGGGGCCCCCTCAGGGGGCATCCAGTACCGCTCTAAACCCTTGGCCCTCGTTCCCATACGTGGCCTCGTAGGCGGCATAGGTGCGGTCCGCGACCTCCGAGAGGGCGAGCAGCCCTTCGGTGCCCCCTCGGTAGCCGCTCCCGAGCGCGCGGGGGCCAGGCCAATCGGCGTTGATGAAGCCGTAGGGATACCCCAGGTCATCCACGTAGCCCTGGCCTCGCGTGCCTCGGTACTGCCGGCCTTCAGCGGTCCCCACCGAGACGACCCGTTCCCAGAGCCCACCACGGAGGTCCACGGCCCCCCATTGCGAGCGACGGCCCACGTCGGCTATCCGGTCAGGGAGGGCCCCGTCGGCATATCGGGCGCTATCCACTTCCGTGCCTGCGGCAGCTTTCTCGTATTCAAACTCTGTCATGGGCCTGAGGCCGGCCCACGACGCCCAGCCGATCCCGTCCGACCACGAGAGGAAATTGGCTGCCCGGTTGGGGCGAGCGGCCTCACAGGCCCCGGCGTTGCACGAAATCGTCCCGCTTTTCTCCGCATACGTGGGATACGTCGTCACATCGCGCGCAGCGCGAGCGCGGGGCGGCAAGAGCGAAAGAAACGCTGCGTATTGTCCCTGCGTGACGGGGTATTTCATCACGTAGAAGGGCGCCGCGCCCTTCGGGAAGCTGGCGGGGATGGGTCCCGCTTGGTCCCCGCCGACGTACGCCTCGCCCTCGGGTACGTTGTAGAACAACGCGTCGGCGTCCAGCCCGACCGCGATCTCGGACTCCGACGCGATCCTGTACGTACGGCCTTCTCCTGACTGGAAGCTGTTGGGCTGCCGCTCCGCCACGGTGCCTTCGCCAACCTCGAAGGGTCCGCCCGGTACGCGGACCAGCTCGACCCCCATCACGCGGACGGAGACGCCCGCTGGCGGCACGTCGTAGTAGCTGGCCCCGTAAGTCCACAGAGCCCGTACGGTAAACTGGAGGTCACCCTGGCCGGGCTCGCCTCGGTGGAGCAGGAGCCCGTTTGCATGTCCCGCCGGCAGGGCGGCGGGCGTGAGGGCTGCGCCAGGGCTCCCGGTGGCCTCATGGCCATCGGGCGTAAACCGGAGGTCGGCCCATGTGCCGGGGGCGCGCTCGAACTTGGCAAACAACCACACCGCATCCCAGCTCTCGTCGTCTCGCCACGAGTCCTCCCAGGAGACCTCGAACGTGATCGGGATGGTTTTCGCGGTCGTATCTCTAGCGGTGAGGTCGAGGCTGACCTGTTCCACTCGCAGGCTCTGAGCCGTGACCGGGGGGACGAGCAGCACAGCCAGGAGCATCAGCCCCCAGATGCCGTGTGGCGCGCGGATGCCGGGGGCGAGGGGCTGAGACTCCTGGCCAGGAGGCATCGGCTGCGTATTCGGATTCGGGTGACCGTGTAGGGGGGTGGTGCCGTGCGGGCAGGCCTGGACCGGCCCGTCGGTACGGGGGTTGATCTTCAGCATGAGGGGGGGTGCTGAGTGAGGGGAATGCTGAGCGGACTGTTATCAAGGGTCATGCCATCGGCCCTCAGACGGTCGGACGAGGGGTGGCCTGCACGTGAGTGTGCGCCTGCGCAACACCGGTGTGCGGGGGCGTACAGCCGCTCCCCCGCACGGTTGAGCATGGAGAGGGAACGGGTCGCCTAGCCACACGTGGTATCGAGAGCCTGCTCACATCTGCGTCTACCCTACAGCCATGCCTGCTTTGTTGCCCCGCTCTCTGCTCGGTCTCGCCGTCCTGCTGGTTCCGCTTGTGCTCCTGGGGTGTGACTCGGGCGAGGACGACGAGGACAACAATCAGGGCGGGCGCTACAGTCTGCAAGCAACCGGGGCCGTCATCGTGAGCCTGGACGGCCAAGCCTACCTCTTTGGCGTCGAGGACGTGCCGCAGGGGGGCGCGGACGTGGCCTTTGGGATACAGCTGGGAGGGCGCAACCCCTCGCCGCTCAACAGCTTCGAGTTTTTCTTCCTCGATGCACGCCCCGCTGTGGGCACATACCCCATCATCCCGCTCGAAAACGCTGGCACGCTCACAAACAGCGAGGCGTTGCTCGTGGCCACACTGCAAGACGTGCCCCTGGCGAATCTCAGCGGCGTGCTCATCGTGGAGGAGGCCAGCTCCGACCAGTTGGAAGGCACCTTTGTGTTCACCGGGGACGGCGCCTTTGGCGGGGCCGTTGAGGCGGAGACGATCCGCGCCGAGGGTTCATTCGTGGCGCGTTTCCTGGTGCTTTGAGCCCAGAGCCCGTAAGTAAAGCCCCCCACGGTATCTACCATGGGGGGCTCGTACGTTCCGTGCCCGGTCTGGGCGCGCCGTGCTCAGGAGGCTATGAGGCAGAGGAGGCTTCCTCTTCCTCAGCGTAGGCCTCCATCGGCGGGCAGGAGCAGATGAGGTTGCGATCTCCGTAGGCATCGTCCACGCGGCGGACGGTGGGCCAGAACTTCTGCGCCCGGGTCCACGGAGCCGGGTAGGCCGCCTTCTCCCGAGGGTACGGCTGGTCCCAATCGTCGGCCACCACCATCGGGGCGGTGTGCGGGGCGTTCTTGAGTACGTTCTGCTGCGCATCCACCACGCCGAGCTCGATCTCTTGGATCTCGCTGCGGATGGCGATCATGGCGTCGCAGAACCGGTCCATCTCCGCCTTCGTCTCGCTCTCCGTGGGCTCGACCATCATGGTGCCGACCACCGGCCACGACATCGTGGGGGCGTGGTAGCCGTAGTCCATGAGCCGCTTGGCCACATCCACCTCCGTCACCACGTCCTGCTGGCGGAACGGGCGCAGGTCCAGGATGAACTCGTGCGCTACGCGGCCCTGGGTGCCTCGGTACACGATGTCGTAGTGGCCCTCCAGGCGCTTGGCGATGTAGTTGGCGTTCAGGATGGCCAGCTCGGAGGCGCGCTTGAGCCCGTCCGGCCCCATCATGGCGATGTAGGCCCAGGAAATGAGCAGAATGCTAGACGACCCAAACGGTGCCGCAGCCACCGGCCCGATGGCCTCCTCGCCGCCCGTTTCGATGAGCGGGTGGCCCGGTAGGAACGGCATCAGGTGCTCGGCCACGCAGATGGGGCCCATGCCGGGCCCGCCTCCGCCATGCGGGATGCTGAACGTTTTATGCAGGTTGAGATGGCACACGTCCGCGCCGAAGTCGCCGGGGCGGCAGAGGCCCACCTGCGCGTTCATGTTGGCCCCGTCCATGTAGACCTGCCCGCCGTGCTCGTGGACCAGCGCGCACACATCGGCAATGGCTTCCTCGAAGACGCCGTGCGTGGATGGGTACGTGACCATCAGCGCGGCCAGCTGATCACGGTGCTTCTCCGCCTTGGCACGCAGGTCGTCCAAGTCGATGTCCCCCTGGTCGTCGGTCTTGACGGTCACGACGCGCATCCCGGCCATCACCGCGCTGGCGGGGTTGGTGCCGTGGGCGGAGTCCGGGATGAGGCAGACGGTCCGGTGATCGTCGCCGCGGCTGAGGTGGTAGGCTCGGATGACCAGCAGCCCCGTGTACTCGCCTGAGGCGCCCGAGTTGGGCTGGAGCGAGACGCCCGCGAAGCCCGTGATCTCGGCCAGCCAGGTCTCGAGGTCGGCAAAGATCTGCTGATAGCCACGGGCCTGGGTAGCCGGGGCGAAGGGGTGCAACCGGTTGAAGCCTGCCCAGGTGACCGGCATGAGCTCGGCCGTGGCGTTCAGCTTCATCGTGCAGGAGCCCAGCGGGATCATGCTGGTGGTGAGCGAGAGGTCTTTGCCTGCGAGCCCGTGGAGGTAGCGCAGCATCTCGCTCTCCGAGTGGTACCGGTGGAAGACCGGGTGCGTCAGGTAGGCCGACGTGCGCGGCAGGGGACCCGCGTAGCCGCTGTTCAGCTCGGTGGCCAAGGCTTCGGCCGTGGTGTCTACGCCGAAGACGGTGAAGAGGGCCTCCAGATCGGCGGTGCGGACGGTCTCGTCCAGGGCCAGGCCCACGGAGCCGTCGTCGAAGGCCCGCAGGTTGATCCGGTGGGCCTCGGCGGTCTCGTGGATCTCCAGGGCCGTGGTGCCGTCACGCAGGTCTACGCGCAGGGTGTCGAAGAAGCCCTCATGACGTAGCGAGTGGCCCGCACGGCGCAGCCCGGCGGCCAGCAGCTTGGTGGCATCGTGGATGCGCGTGGCGATGCGGCGGAGGCCATCGGGACCGTGGTAGACGCCGTACATGCCGGCCATGACCGCCAAGAGGACCTGGGCGGTGCAGATGTTCGACGTCGCTTTGTCGCGGCGGATGTGCTGCTCGCGCGTTTGGAGGGCCATGCGCAGGGCCTGGCGGCCGTCGGCGTCGATGGTGACCCCGATCATGCGGCCGGGCACTTGGCGCTTGAACGACTCCATCGTAGCGAAGTAGGCGGCATGCGGCCCGCCGTAGCCGAGCGGGACCCCGAAGCGCTGCGTGTTGCCCACGGCGGCGTCGGCGCCAAACTCGCCGGGGGGCGTCAGGAGGGTCAGGCTGAGCAGGTCAGCGGCCACCACCACGTAAGCGCCCGCCGCATGGGCGGCGTCGCAGAACGCCTGGTAGTCGTGGACGGCGCCGTCGGTGGCGGGGTACTGGAGCAGGGCCCCGAAGACGTCGTCGTGGAACGTGAACGAGGCATGATCGCCCACCACCACCTGGATCCCAAGTGGCTCGGCGCGGGCCTGGACCACGGCGATAGTCTGCGGGTGGCAGGCTTCGGAGACGAAGAACGTGGCTCGCTTGCTGCGCCGCAGGGCCCGCTGGAACATCATCATGGCCTCGGCGGCCGCCGTCCCCTCGTCCAGCAGCGAGGCGTTGGCGATCTCCAGCCCTGTGAGGTCGATCACCATCGTCTGGTAGTTGAGCAGCGCCTCCAGGCGGCCCTGGGCGATCTCGGCCTGGTAGGGCGTGTACTGCGTGTACCAGGCGGGATTCTCCATCACGTTCCGCAGAATAACCGGGGGGGTGATGGTATCGTGGTACCCCAGCCCGATGAACGAGCGGTAGACCTCATTCTGGGAGGCCAGGTCTTGCAGGTCGCTCAGCAGGGTAAACTCGGACCGGTCGGCGGGCAGGTCCAGAGGCCGACGGAGGCGGATGGCGTCCGGCACGGTCTGGTCCATGAGGGCCTCCAGGCTCTCCAGGTCGAGCGCGTCCAGCATGGCGCGGACGTCGGCCGGGGAGGGACCGTTGTGGCGGGTGTGGAAGCGGTCTGTATGTCGAAGGTCAAGAGACATGGTGGCGAAGCGACCGGTGGCGGTAGAAGGTGACGGTGGATTCTCGACCCGTACTCACGGGCCGACGTGCGGTTTTCAGTAAAAAGTGAAAAATGAAAACGGTGAAATGATAAAGTGTAACGGTGTGTTCGAGACCAGGGTCGTCTTACCTCACACGAATTCATGGTGCCGTCTCCCCTTTTCTCTGTTTATTGTGCATTAAGCAGGGTGCGGAGGGCTTCACGGGCGGCGAGCTGCTCCGCTTGTTTTTTGCTGGTGGCAGCGCCGCGGCCGTAGGCGACCCCTTCGAGCAGCACCTCCACGGTGAACCGCTTGTCGTGGCTGGGTCCTTCTTCGAGGACCACCCGGTATCGAGGTTGCTCCCGGCCCCGGGCTTGCATGTGCTCCAGGAGCAGGCTCTTGTGATTATCGTGGCGCTGCGCCAACTCCTCGAGGTCGGCTGTTTCCAGCATGGTGCGCAGGATGAAGGCCCGCGCCTCGGTGAAGCCGCGGTCCAGGTAGAGTGCGCCCACCAGGGCTTCGAAGGCATCGGCCAGGATGGTCTCGTTGTCGCGCCCGTCGCTCTGCGCCATATTCTCGCTGAGGAGGACGTGTTGGCCCAGCCCGATCTCGCGGGCAAAGCGGGCGAGCGCGGTGCCCCGGACAAGCTTGGCGCGCAGCCGGGTGAGGAAGCCTTCCTGGCCTGCGGGGAATTGGTGATAGAGGTAGGCGGCCACCACCTGCCCGAGGACGGCGTCGCCCAAGAATTCCAGTCGCTCGTTGGAACGCAAGTGGCTATCGGGCTGGCCGCGCAGGTGCGAGCGGTGGGTGAGTGCCTGCTGATACAGCGCCAGGTTCTGGACCGTGGCCCCTGTCAGGCGTTCCACCGCGACCTTGGAAACCGGCCCAGGCGCTTTCTGGCGTCCACCCCGAAGGCGGCTGAGCAGTGAGCGTAGGGTGGACAGCACGATGGAAGAAGGGCAGACACTGGGGACGTATCGCAGGCACACCCTAAGATAGGAGGCACAGAGCAGAGGCGAAATTTCTGCAGCCGCTACCTGTGATAGTGGGCAAGCTGGCGTATCTGTGCGTGGACAGACGTGAAAACCTAGGGAAGGAACCGCTCCCAAGCCTGTGAATTGGGGGCGGCCGGGATCACGCTCCCGACGTGGTGAGTGTGCCCGCGTGGCTCAACGGGCATGGCGGCACAATGATTGTTCTGCCCCACCGGTTGCGGTCACTCGTCAAAGAACAAACAAGGAGAGGACCCCATGGAGTCCAGTCGCCTACCCCGCGTTCTTATTGTCGGTGCCGGTTTTGGGGGCTTAGCCCTGGCCCGGGCCTTGCGCAAGGAGCCTGTAGAAGTGCTCCTCGTTGATCAGAACAACTATCACCAGTTTCAGCCTCTTCTCTATCAGGTGGCTACGGCGGGTCTGGAGCCCGAGGAGATCGCTCACGCCGTGCGAGACATCCTGCAGGGTGAGACGAACATGCGCTTTCGCATGGGCACCGTGGTCAACGTGGACCGTCCGTCTAAGCGGGTCATCCTCGAAGATGGAGAGGCCCTGTGGTACGACTACCTGGTGCTGGCTGCTGGAGCCACGACCAACTACTTCGGCGTGGAGGGGGCCCAGCGTCACGGCTTTGGCCTGAAGACCGTGGAGGAAGCCATTGCGCTGCGGAGCCACATCATCCAGCGCTTCGAGGACGCGGACCAGCACCCGAACCACATTCCAGACGGTGCCCTGACCTTTGTGGTGGTCGGGGGCGGTCCCACCGGTGTGGAGATGGCCGGAGCGCTCCGTGAGCTGTTCGAGATGGTGCTGGCGGCGGACTACCCGGATCTCGACGTCGACCTGGCCCGCGTGGTCCTCGTGGAGGCCACGGATCGCCTGCTCGGCGGCTTTCATGAGGACTCGAGCGCCAACGCCGAGGAGACGCTGCGCCAGCGCGGCGTGGAGGTGCGCCTCAACGAGCGGGTCGTGGACGCCAACGCGGAGGCCGTGGAACTGGCCAACGGTGAGGTCATCCCCGCCCACACGCTCGTTTGGGCTGCCGGCATCAAGGCCCACCCGCTGGCCAAAGCCTTGAATGTGGAGCAGACAGGCGGCGGACGCCTGGTGGTAGAGGCCGACCTCCGCCTGCCGGGCGAGGATGCGGTCTTCATCATCGGAGACCTTGCTGGTAGCGTCGACGAGCAGGGCGAGCTCTTGCCTCAGGTGGCGCCGGTAGCCATGCAGGGTGGCGAGCATGTGGCCCAGCAGATCCTGCGCCTACAGGGTGGCCAGGCCACGGAGGCGTTCCAGTACCGGGATAAAGGCATGATGGCCACGATCGGCCGGCATGCGGCTGTGGCCGAGATCCGGCTAGGCAAGGAAGTCCGTACCAAGGGCGTCATCGCCTGGATCATGTGGCTGGGGCTCCATCTGATCATGCTGATCGGGTTTCGCAATCGCCTCCAGGTGCTCGTCAACTGGGTCTGGAACTACTTCACCTACGACCGTAGCGCGCGCCTCATCATGGGCGACCGTCGCACAGCTCCCAAGGACCGATCGGTGGAGCCGGTTGTGCCGGAACCCACCCCGGAGCCCGAGCTCGCCTAGGCGAACGACAGCGGTACCAGGAGCCGTCTACCCTGCTCAGCGTGGGCGTCTTCCACGAGGGTGGCGCCCCATATCCATGGGGCAGGCTGTCTGTGTGCAGGATCTCTCCTGCCACGGCTGGTGTGCACGCGCAGTCGATGACCGGCCTCTGCATCGTCAGTACCCTTCACCTCTACTGATGCAGGGTTTGTCACGGCCGTGGCTCAGACCGGCAGGACCGGCCGCTGAAGGTAACGGCGGCCCACGCCTCACGTAGGCATCTGGGGCTCATCGGCGGACGGCTATGGACGCATGTATGGCCAGCACAGGGTGATCAGGCTGGTCGGTTCAGGCTGGCCGGTTCAGGCTGGCCGGTTCAGGCTGGCCGTCATCGAGCCGGTTTGGCGGGCGCTTCTTCTTTGTGCAGCCAGCACACGGGCCCCCGGGGTGCCCTCTGTGGCCAGGACAGGCGAGTCCGTCCACGGGATCTCTCGGCGTTGTCGTGCGAACGGTCACTGGATCTTCGGGCTTCGCGGGGACGACGGCCACGTGTCAGGGGCGCCTGTTCCGTGAACGTGCAGTGAAGAAGGGGTCGGCGCTATTCAATACAGTAGATTAGGAATACGAAGTTGCAAGTCCATCACGATCCTAGGTCGTTTCGGGGCGTATGTTTGTGTGTCTATTTGAGACCCCGGGTATTTAGATCTGTTCAAAATGTGCCAAGTCCTTCACAGATCAGGCCGGGACCACACGCAGGATGAACGACACCATTGCTGGTACGTTTTCTGACAGCACAGTGGGACCTATACACACTAAGGACCAGGCCAGCGCAAACAATCCATCGGGATTGACCCGTTAACCACACAACTCCAATGACGATCATGAACATCAAAGTGAACGCTCCCAAGCAGTTGACCTTCATGTTGCTTGCAGCCTTGTTCCTGGTGGCATCGCCGGCGTACAGCCAGGCCACTGTTACCGTTTCCACAACGGCCTCCGTGCAGTCACCCATCACCATGCAGGAAGTTGAAGCTGCTCAGCAGGCTTGGGGAGAGGGGATTGTTGCGATTGGCAAAACCTACACGGAAAACGGCGACTTTCGTGCGGCGGCCAGTGACCACGTGCGCGAGTTCTACGCCTATGGCACCTCGCTCATTCTGTTTAAGCCCACGCTGGCTGCCGAAGACCAGTTCCGCGGCGATTTCGGCGAAGCGCTGAGCTACTTCGTAGGTACGGAAGGCACCGAGGACGGTGGTTTCGCCATTGCTCCCTACACGAACGTGCGCTGGGAGAATGAAGGTACCATCATCGACAACGATGGCGACATGGCTATGGCCATGGGCAACTACTTCTTCACCGGTACCGACGGCAACGTGACGAAAGTAGAGTACACGTTTGGATACATGAAGGATGAGAGCGGCGACCTGAAGATCGTGCTCCACCACAGCTCTCTCCCCTTTTCTGCAAACTAAGCTGCAGATTAGCGGCTGACCGACAACGTCAGTCAGCTGGAAAGCAAGAGTGCAAGCCTCGATGCAGACTACATGCATCGGGGCTTTTTTGTTTAGTGTCGAGTATAAGTTGACATATAAAAAACATATTGTTTATCTGAGTAGGTGGCGAATAGAGCTCAATCGGTGCTTCCGTGTGGCTGCGGCGCCTTCATCGCTGGGCCCTGTGCATGACGTCTCCACCGGTACCGGTGCGGTCCTGTTCACAGGAAACACCAGACCGACGGCAGACATGCTCAGCCGAAGCAGCCCTGCCGTCCATCGGGCTTCAGGCGCCGCGTCGATTAACCTTTGGGCGAGGGCCGTACGGCGTTTCTCTGTTGGGCCCGGTGCTGCGCCACCGCCTCCATGTGCTGGAAGAACGGCAGGCGCTCAACGGGACGCGGCTTGATATCCATCCGGAGCGTAACACAGCCCCATCATGGCGGCACTCACCCCCACTGATGATATGGTCCCTGATCCTGGCCGTTGATGCACCACGTATACACCGAACCCTCCACCGAAGGCCGCTTGATCCTCACCGAAGGCGCCACCTCCGTCGCGCAGTCGTACCTGCGCGGGACCCAGGAGGGCCTCCTCACCATCGCGTGGAACCGGGGCCCGGCGCAGATCCTGCACGTGGACGCGGTGCCATGCGAAGTCCCCAGCGGGAGCATCGTGACGCTCATGAGTAGCCAGGCCTACCACTTTGAGGCGCCTCAGGACGTGGTACGCTGGCAGTTCAACCGCGACTTCTACTGCGTGGTCGATCACGATGTAGAAGTCTCCTGCGCCGGCTTCCTCTTTTATGGCGCTCGGGGCCTCCTCCGCATTGCGCTCGACGCAGAGGAGCAGCGCAAGCTGCACGCGCTCCTGGACGTGTTCATCGATGAGATGCAAACGCAGGACACCGCCCAAGGCGAGATGCTGCGGATGCTCCTTAAGCGTCTCATCATCCGCCTCACACGCCTCGCGCACGCCCAGCACCTGGGCCAGTTAGACGACCGCCCGTCGTTCGACCTGGTGCGCCAGTTCGCTGTGCTGGTGGAACAGCACTACCGTACCCACCACCAGGTGCAGGACTACGCCGACCTGCTGAATAGGTCGCCCAAGACCCTGGCCAACCTGTTTGCCCAGTACCACGACCGCAGCCCGCAGCAGGTCATCCAGGAGCGCATGGCGTTGGAGGCCAAGCGCTTGCTGCGCTATACCGACAAGAGCGTCAAGGAGATCGGCTACGCGCTAGGCTTCAGCGAGGCGTCCCACTTCAGCCGCTTCTTCAAGAAGGAGACAGGACGGAGTCCGAAAGCCTTTCGGGAAGCTCGTCCCGGTGTGATCGGGCAACATTGATACGTCCTCGGGCAGTCTCGTCATCGACAGCGGGGGGCGCGCGTAGCCATCTTGAGGCCGTCAACGAAACACAACGACTCAAACCTCGAGACCCATGGCGAACTTCCCCGTCCCCACCCGTTCTGACGTAGCCCCGACCAACCAGGCCATCTTTGACCAGCTCAAGGACACCTTGGGCTTCGTGCCCAACCTGTACGCTACCTTCGCCTACTCGGAGACCGCCTTAGCGGACTACCTGGCCCTCCAGAACCGCACGAGCAGCCTCCGGGCCCGTGAGCGCGAAGCCATCAACCTGACCGTCAGCCAGGTCAACGAGTGTGCGTACTGCCTCGCTGCCCATACGGTGCTGGGTAAGATGAATGGCTTCACCGAGGACCAGATTCTGGAGCTACGCGGCGGCACCGCTTCGTTCGACGCCAAGCTGAACGCCCTCGTGACCTTCGTCCGCGCCACCACCGAAACCCACGGTCGCCCCGATCCAGCCCTCGTCGACGCCTTCCTGGCTGCGGGCTACACGAAGGAGAACTTGGTGGATGTGCTGGTGGTCATCGGCGATAAGATCGTCAGCAACTACCTGCACGGCATCACGCAGATCCCGGTCGATTTCCCAGCCGCCCCCGAGCTGGAACCGACCGTTGCTTGACGCACGCGCGCCGAGTTGCCCTCGTAGCGGCCCACCTCGACATGGAGGTGGGCCGCTTGTTATGTTGGGGCAGATCCATCTCCTGTTTTCCCCTCCCCTCGTATGCATGTCCTTGTCACCGGAGCCACCGGCACACTGGGTCGCCGTGTCGTGCGCGCGGTCCACAACGCCGGCCATGCGGTGCGCCTGATGAGCCGTCAGCCGGCTCCGCCGGGTACGGCGCGCGGCGTATGGGCACGAGCCAACCTTCGGACGGGCGCCGGCTTGGGCCAAGCCGTGGCGGGTATGGAGGCCGTCATCCACTGCGCCACCAACCCGAAGCGTCCCCGACCGGTGGACGTGACGGGCACCCGGCAGCTGGTGAAGGCCCTCCAACAGGCCGGCGGCGCCCACCTGATCTACATCTCCATTGTTGGCATCGAGCAGGTGCCGCTCTCCTACTACAAGGCCAAGCTGGAGGCCGAGCAGATCGTCGAGGCCAGTGGGCTCCCCTACACCCTCCTGCGTGCGACGCAGTTTCATGAGCTGATCGACCTCTTGTTGCAGGGCCTGGCCAAGTGTCCCGTCGTGTTGCCTCTCCCGACCCGCGTGCCGATCCAGAGCATCGCGGCGGTTGAGGTGGCGGCTCGCCTCGCCCAAGCGGTCGGCGACGGGCCGCGTGGGCGGCTGACGGACCTGGGGGGCCCCGAGGTGCTCCCGATGCGAGACGTAGCTGAGGCGTGGATGTCGGCGCGCGGCTTGCGCAAGCCCCTCGTTCCCGTGCCCACGTGGGGCGCGGCCTTGGACGCCGTGCGCAAGGGGGCACTCACCGCCCCGAGCGCTCGGCAGGGCCACCAGCGTTGGGGCGCATGGTTAACCGAGACCTCGGCATCAGTGGCCTCGTGACGCTTGTCGCCGAGGCGAGGGCCCTGGACAGGCTGCCACGTGACCGCTGCCTCCTCCGCATGCACGCCAAGCGGGGGTGATGGTGAGCCTTCGGTAACCGGTTGGCCTTCGAGTGGGGAATACCCTAGCTTCGGGGCCGTGTGTTCATCCACCCGCTGCCCCCCATGGAGAACCTCGACGTCCTCGTAGCCAACCTGCTATCTCCGATCATCCTGGCCTTTGTGCTGGGAGCGGTCGCCTCGTTGGTGCGTAGCGATCTGCGGCTGCCGGATTCGATCTACAGCGCCCTGTCCATCTACCTGCTGCTGGCCATTGGCCTCAAGGGCGGCGTGGAGCTGAACAAGACGCCATTTGCCGAATTTGTGGGGCCGGCCCTGCTGACCCTTGCCTTGGGGGTGATCACGCCGATCACCTCCTACAACGTGCTGCGCCGGCTAGGCCGGATCGACCGGGTGAACGCCGCCGCCATCGCCGCGCACTACGGGTCCGTGTCTGCGGTGACGTTCATTGTGGCGATCACCTTCGGCACAATGACCGGGGCCGTAGCCGAGGGCTTCATGCCGGCCCTGGTGGCCATCCTGGAGGTCCCGGCGATCGTGGTGGCGCTGATGATTGCCTTCACGCGCAGCAAGCGGGCAGGCTCTTGGAAAGACGCCTTGCACGAGGTGCTCACCGGGCGGAGCGTGGTGCTATTGGTGGGGGGCTTGCTGATTGGCCTGGTGGTGGGGCCTGAGGGCTTTGCGCCTGTGGAGCCCTTCTTTGTGGGCGGCTTCCAGGGAGCCTTGGCGCTCTTTCTGCTGGAGATGGGCATCGTGGCGGCGCGGCGGCTGCAAGACCTGCGCGGCGTCGGGGCTTTTCTGGTGGGCTTCGGCATCGTGGTGCCGATCCTGCATGGGCTGCTGGCCGTGTGGCTGGGCGGCTGGGCTGGCCTGTCGCTAGCAGGCAGCGCGGTGCTAGGTGCGATGGTGTCCAGCGCATCGTACATTGCCGCACCGGCTGCGGTGCGCATTGCCCTGCCGGAGGCCAACCCCACCTTCTACCTGACGGCCTCGCTCGGCATCACCTTCCCGTTCAACGTCACGCTGGGCGTTCCCCTCTACTTCACCTTCGCGGAGTGGCTCGTCGGCTGACGGCGCGCCGCCTCCCCTGACTCTGCCGGCCCATGCCGACCATCACGCTCAAGCTGGTCACGATCGTCACGGAGCGCATCCTGGAGCACCGTCTTCTGCAGCTCCTCACGGATGCAGGCGCTAAAGGCTACACGCTCACCCAGGCCACGGGCAAGGGCTCACGGGGCGTCCGAGCCAGTGAGTGGGAAGGGCCGGACACGCGCATCGAGAGCCTGGTCAGCGCTGAGGTGGCCCAGGCCATCGTGGACCGCGTGGCTGACCAGTTCTTCGAGCACTACGCGGTCATCGTCTATGTGCAGGACGCCGAGGTGGTGCGCGGCAACAAGTATATCTGAGAGGCTGACTATGCATGGCAGGTGAAGGGCTGCAAACGGCTCTGGAGGCGCCAGGCGGCGTTGCCTTCGTCGCCCGGGGCGCGGCCCCGCGCTCCTCAGGTGCCTAGTCTGGCACCTCCAGCGCTCGTTTTCGCCGTCTTCATCCATTCATAGTCAGCCTCTGAGAGGTCCCGGCTCTATCGGGAGGGTCCTCAAGCACCGCCGGCCTGTGTCTCCATAAGCCACACCGATTCATGCTGCTGGCCAAGAAGATCATCCGCGCCGTACGGATCCGCGCTGACCGCCTGAAGCCGCGCCGTTTCCAGAGCTACTGCGTGGGTGCGGCCAAGACCGGCACCACGTCGCTGGCCCAGAGTTTTCGCACGGTGTGCCGAGCGCAGCATGAGCCAGAGCCCCAACGGACCAACCGCCTGGTCCTCGCCTACGTGCAGGGTCAGCTGGACCGGGAGGCCGCCAAGGCGTACCTGATCCGGCGAGACCGGCGGCTCCGCCTGGAGATGGAGTCAGCGCACCCACTGGGCTACATGGCCGGTCTTCTGGCAGAGGCCTTCCCCGAGGCACGCTTCGTGGTCACCATTCGGGAGCCCCTGGCGTGGCTCCGCTCCCGCCTCAACTATCACCACGAGGCCGATCCACCGGCCTGGCGCGAGTACAGAGCCTACTTCCTGGAGGACGGGGAGCAGGGGCGGCCTCCTGAAGAGGCCCCCTTGGCCCCCTACGGACTCAGCTCGCTGGACACCTACCTCAGCCAGTATGCGGATCACTACCAGCGCGTGTTCGCCGAGGTGCCGCCTGCCCGTCGCCTGCTGGTGAAGACGGCGGCCCTCAGTGACCGCCTGTCCGACATCGCTCGCTTCATCGGGGCCGAGGCTGAGCCGCTGGAACGGGCGCACAGCAAGCGGACCACCAAGCCCATCACGCCCCTGGACGAGATGGACCCTGGCTACGTACGGGCCAAGATCTGGCGGCATTGCGAGGCCCTCATCCGGGCCCACTTTCCCGATCGGGTCGGGGTCTACGCATAGCGCGTGGGGGCACTTATCGTGCGCCTCGTATCGCCTGCACCAGCGGGAGCACGTGCCTGAGAGCCGTGTCATCGCGCGGGTAGAATTCCACCAGGCTGGACCCCACCACGGTGAAAGCGCGATGCAGAGTCTCGATGGTTTGCGTGAGGGCATCGAGCGGGAGGCCACCCGGTACAGATAGGTAGAGGTGGGAGAACGAAGCGGGGTCAAGCACGTCGACGTCCACGTGCAGGTAGACATGAGGGTGCCCCTTGCGCCGGACGGCGTCCACCAGCTGGTCGGCGGTGGTCAGGTCCGTGCCGTGCACGTGGGTGACGCCGTGCTGCTGCACGTAGGCCGCTTCGGGCGGATCGAGAGCTCGGACCCCCGCCAGGATCACCTGGCTCGGCTCCAGCGGTCTCGCCACGATCTCAGCCAGCCCCGGGGCCCCGTCGCCCAAGAGGGTCCGCAGCGGCATACCGTGGAAGTGCCGGCTGGGCGATGAACGGGGGGTGTTGAGATCGCCGTGAGCGTCGAACCAGATCACGGTCAGGGCGCCCTGGTAGCGGGCATTGAGGTACGAAACCGGCACCACCTCGGCCCCGCACGTGCCTCCGATCAGAAACGTCGTGGCTGGCGCACGCGCCTCGACCAGCGCCCGGGCGGCGCGGAGTTGCCGCGCGATGGGGGCATAGCCCAAGATGCCATGGGCCGGGGTCAGGGGCGCTGCGGGCTCGACGGGCACCTCGGCCAGCGCCGTTGAGCCGGCGAGCGCGTCACGCAGCAGCAGCACGCCGGTTTGCAACGAAGGGGCCGCCCCGGCCGGCTGCCAGTCCGGGAAGCAGAGGTCGAGGTGTGCCGAGGCCATCGGCTCAGGAGGGGAGACGGTGGGGGGCCCCCGGAGCCTCGAGGCGCAGGACCCGGGCGCGCACATCCCTAAACGTCACGTCCTGGGCGTAGACGCGCTTGAAGTGGTGCAGCGCCTGCTCCGGACGACCGAGCCTCTCATGAAGGATCCCGAGCCGGTACTGGATCTCCAGCACGTCCGGCGAGAGGATCCGCTGGAGCAGGGGGGCGTGCTCCAGCGTCTGGATGGCCAGATCCAGCCGTCCCTCTGCCTCAAAGGCCTCAGCAAGCACGAGCATGGCTTGCGGGGCGTGGGGTGCGGCCTCAAGAAGTCGTTGGGCATGGTAGACGGCCTGCTGGGGTTCGTCGGTGGCGGTGAAGGCCTGCGCGAGCGCAGCCTCTACCTCTGGCATACCCGGCAAGCGCTCCGCGACGATCGACAGCACATCGGCCGCTTCGTCGTACCGCTGCTGCTGGCTCAGCAGGAGGCCTAGCCAGTAGAGGGCGTCGTTGTTGCTGGGGTCGAGGTAGTGGGCCTCCTGCAGGTGCCGCAAGGCGACGCCGGCCTGCTCTTTTTCGAGGGCCCGGATGCCTTTGTGCACCCGGCGCAGAGCCTGCTGTGGCGGGCGGCTACGCCAGACCAACCAGCCGATCAGGTACACCGCCCACATAGGCGGAAAGAGGCCCAGCACGAGAGCCACGCCTAGCAGCACGCGCTTGCGGCGTTGGCGTCGCCGGGCGTGGTAGCGGCGCGTGGCGAGCGACGGACGCTCTGCCGGGCTGTCCGAGGGCGCGTCGACCTGGATCAGGCGGTGCGTTTCACCAAGACGGGTGTGGTGCAGGCGGCGGCGGGTGGTGAGGGGAAGGCGCGGGGCGGGCGCCAAGGTCAGGACATCCGAGGGGGTAGAGGGCGTAGACATCGGCGAGGGGGCAACGGGGCGAAAGCGGGAACGTCCGGGAGGCACGCAGGCGGTTCACGCACGATACTCGCCCGGCGGATGCCGCGCAAGAGACCCACGCAAAGTAGCCCGTTTGGAGAGATACGAGCCGTCCTACCCTGTGTTGCGGGAGCTAGGCCTCGTACCACGGGGGGCCTGAATCCCGGGCCGGCGGCGGGCGTAGAGGGGCGGGTATGCGCTTCATAAAATCAGGTTGCTCACACAGGATGGAAGCACGAGATGTGGCAGGGATGCGCGTGGACGATGGCGTCACGGTGGTGCCCTACCGGCCTGCCTGGGTCCGCGAGTTTGAGCGCGTGCGCGATGAACTGCGGACGGCCCTCCCCGCGTGGGTGATCGGTATCGAGCACGTGGGCAGTACCTCCGTGCCCGGCTTGCTCGCCAAGCCGATTGTGGACATCCTGGTGGGGGTGCCTGACCTGGCCCGTGGCCTCTCGCTGCGGGCGCCGATGGAGCGCCTGGGGTTTACCTACCGCCCAGACGACGATATCCCAGATCGCCACTACTTCCCGCGGACCGTAGGCGGCCTGCGTCGGCACCATGTTTCGGTCTCGGTGCCCGGCACACGGCACCATCGCAACACCCTCCTCTTCCGGGATGCTCTGCGCCAGGATCCCGCACGGGCTCAGCGCTACGGCGCTCTCAAGCAGCGCCTGGCCTCGGCGGCGGGTCGAGACCGGCTCGACTATCTGAATGGCAAGACCGACTTCGTGCTGGAGGTGCTGCGTGCTGCAGGCGGTGAAGTAGATGGCCGTGACTATCCTGTCCGCAACCTGGGCCGTGGCCTTCAGAACCGATAGCCAAGCTGGACACCTACCGACCGCATGTGGCCGATGTCTGGGGAGCGCGCCGGGTAGGCCTGGAACGCCGCCTCCACACCCACCTCCATGCGATCGATCGTGATCACGTAGTCGAGGCCCGCCAACAGCCCCAGGTCAGTGCCTTTGAAGCGGACCCCATCGATGTCGTCCGAGCGGTACCGCGTACCTGCGCCGAAGGCCACCCCGATGCGTTGTGGTGCCGCCGCCTCAAATAAGATCGGGTAAAGATGGACCCGGAAATCGGTGGTGAGGTGCCGCCAGTCTTCGCGCGAGAACGCATCGTTCTGCGTCTCGATGTCGATCTGGTTGAAGCCGATGCTGATGTCGGCCTGGCGGTCCCAGACCAACCCGGCCCGCAGGCTAAAGCCAACGCGGTCAGACGGGTGCCACTTGTACCCCAGGGCGAGGGCTGTGCCCGCCACGTCGCCGTTGGTTAGCGTGGCATTGCCACCCCCAGCGAAGATCGTTTGGTGCTGCGCCTGAGCGGTGAGGGGGAGGACGATGGCAAGCACCAGCAGGGATAAACGCATCGCCTCTGTCAGGTTGATGGAAAGAGATGACAATCCTAACCAAGTGTAGCTTGTGGCTGTGTCTAGTGCAAGTGTCAGTCGGTTGAACGCTCCGACAGGGTGACGGTCCCCCCGCCCCCCTCTTCGCGGGGCGAAAGGCAGAGCGGACGCGTAGGCGCACTCGGTGCGTGGCTTCTTGGTCCCGAGTAAGCCGGGCCCGGTAGGCCGATGGTTCAGCGATCGGACTCGGACGTGGCGTCCACGGTGGTGGGGGTGGCCTCTCGCTTCCGCAAGGCGAGACGCGTCCACGTCACCGCCCGTTTGTTGGGCATCAGGCTTGGCTGGTTTCTACGGTGCAAGACCGTTTCCAGGCCGCATACGGCACCCCATGCGGCGGTCTCCTCTCCATCGGTAGGAAATACGTGCGTGCCAGCTCCGGCGGGACCGTGGCGAAGCGACAAGGCCGCGTGTCCACCAGGGCGCAGCAAAGCGGCCAGCCGAGCTAGGGCTTTCCGCTGCTCCCACGCGTCGAGGTGATGCCACACCCCGTCGACCAGGACAAAGTCGAACGAGCCTGGGCTCTCGTCAAGGGCGGATAGCCGCGGCAGGCTATCGGCCACCCAGCGGATCCCCCGCTCAGGGTAGGTAGCTTGAGCGGCCTCCAGAAATGCCGGAAAAGGCTCGACGGCCACCACGGCGTAGCCGCGCTGGGCCAAGGCCGAGGCATTCTGGCCGGCTCCGGCCCCCACATCCAGCACCCGTGCTCCTTGGGCCGGCAAGACCTTGAGGAAGGCCGCGTTCACCACCTCGAACGCTAGCGCCTGACTCGTCGCGATAAATCGATCGACGACTCGCTCGTAGCCGCGCGTGCCGAGTACAGGGGAGAGAGACGGCATCGAGCGCAGGGTGAGGGTGGGCGGTTAGAAGGTCGTGACTAGCTGGTGGCGCTGCGTCCACTCCGCGAGGGCAAGCCCTCCCACAAAAAGCGCCTCGCCGATCAGATGAGCGAGGCCGAGCACGGTGGCCTGATCACGGAAATACACCGCGAGCCCCAGGCACACCGGCACCCAGGCCAGGTTGGCCGCCACGAGTAGCTTGATGAGCCCCATCGGCCGGTTGAAGCGCCGGGCGAGGAAGAACGAAAAGGAGGCGTACAGAAGGTTGACGATTCCAGTAAAGAGGAGCACCTCACGGGGTAGTCCCTCCAGGTGGCTCAGCCATCCGCTGAGCACAATCACCGCCACCCCCACAACCCCCCCGGCCGCGCAATCCACCCACAACAGGTTGCGATAGAGGCTTTGCATGCGATTCGGTTAGGCGGCCTCCACGAACGTCAGTCGATTTCCGAACGGGTCCTTGACTGAGAGCTCCTTGGTACCCCACGGGGTATGTTCAATCTGAGGGCGGGCGAACTTGTAGTGCTGGTCTGCCAAATGCTGCTGGAAATCCTCCAGGTTCGTGGTGCCGATCCGCACAGCGGCCCCGGGGCAACAGTCGCCGTGGTGTTCGGTGAGGTGAATGCGCACGTCGCCCAACGCCACCCCGAAGTAGAGGGGGAGCCCCTCTTCGTGCCGGTGCTCCCACTCGACGGTGAAGCCAAGAAAGTCGACGTAGAACGACCGGGCTACGGCGTCGTCGAATACACGAAAGACGGGGGTGATGTCTTGGAAGCGCATACGTCTACAGGAAGTGTATCAGAGAGGCGAGGTCCTGTCGTGAGTATACACCCCTGGACTGTCACCCTCCTGTCACCACCCCTGGAGCACGCCGGGTTCGCTGCGACCAGGGGGCGCGGCGTGGGCCTTGTGTGCAGGGGCCCTGGTCAGAAGGTACCCTAGCGCGGCGTCAGTTTCAGCAGACGCCCTGTGCTGGAGGGGAAGGGAGCCCCCGCACTGACGGTGATCAAGAGGCGACCACTGGGCAATTGAGTCGCATCATAGACCGCCCCTACCCGGTCGAGGAGGATGACGGTCTGATCCGATTCCACATCGTAGGCCAGGAGCCGAGCTTGTTCCAGCGAGCCAAAGAGGAATAAGCCGTTCAGCGTTGGGAATTGGCTCCCCGCAGGCTTCAACAGCCCCGACGGCGCAATGTCGAAGTCAGGCGTCCAATGCTTCAGCGGAAGCGCGGTGGACTGGCGCGCCTCGTCTTCAGCCAGGTCAGAGACGGGGGTCTCGTCGTAGTTCAACCCATACGAGAAGAGCGGCCATCCGTAGTTAGCGCCCTTCTGAATCACATTGAGCTCGTCGCCTCCCAGCGGGCCTTGCTCGGTGGCGTACAAGACGCCGGTGTCTGCGTCATAAAGCAGGCCGCGCGGATCGCGGTGGCCGTAGCTCCAGATGCTTGTCGGCCCTGTGGTGCCCTCGAACACGGGATTGTCGGGGGGGATCGAGCCGTCGGCCCGGAGCCGGTGGATCTTGCCGGCATCGCTGGACAGGTCTTGAGCCCCGGGGTCGGGGTACGGATTGCCGCCCACCCCCTGTGTGACGAAGAAGTGCTCGTCATCTTGCCAAACGATGCGTGACATGGGCGCAAACGCGTTGGACTGGAAGATGAGCTCCAGGTCTTGGATGGTGCGGTCGGCAAAGTTGAACCGCATCACGCGCATGGTTCCATCGCGTCCGATCCCGGCCAGATAGACGAGGCCATTGGTGTCAAACTGCGGGTGCAGACTCGCGTCCATCAAGCCGCTCCAGAAATCCTCGACCTCGCTGGTGCCGGAGTCGTCGTCGAGAAGTACGGTCGCCCCATCGCGGTAGTAGAACAGACCGTCCAGACGCTCGGTGATGAGATACTCGTCCTCCGCGATCACCTCGACGCTGGAGGGCAGGTTAAAATCGAAAGCGATGATGTCGACATCTACCTCCAGGAGGGCTCGGGTTACGCCCTCAGGGGGGCCCTCGGCGGAGTCGCAGGCGGCACACAGGGTGAAGAGGGCAACGAGGACAATCAGGCGGGCGGTCACGGGTACGGGGCAGGCCATGTCGTGGAAAAAGGGGCTAAGGGGGCGGAGCGAGTCCCTGCAGCGACCCACGAGAAGCCATGCAGCGGTCGTCCTCTGTGGGCCTGGGCGCCATAGACAAGTACCTGGCCTTGGCCCAGCCCGGCGGACACGAATCATGTTCCGCAAACACTATGCCTTGCGTCCGTCCCTGAGGTCTGCTGATCTTCGCGCGCCTGGCCTCGGGGCCCTCCTGACAGAAGGGGTGTTCCCAGACCTCGGGCATGGTCTGGAGTGCGTGGAGCGTTCGCACCCGCTTCCGCAGGCTAGCGTGCCCGGCCCGGTGTAGAGCCGCTTGAGCCCGGTGTTCGGGGTCCGCTTGCGTCGTGCGCGCAGGGCCTACGATCTGTGGAGCGGTGGTAGGCCTGGCGTGGTCCCGTTTTGATCTTCAGGAGGGCGGTGTACGTAGGGCTTCGATCCGGTCATGCACGTCGAACGGGACCACCGCCCTGTTCGCCAGCGCAGCCTCGTAGAGCCAGCGCGCCCGCTCTCGTCCGGCGGCGACCTCGTCTTCGCGGAGCAGGTCCGCAACAGCCACCGACATCTCCCCGGCCAAGGTCCGGCCAGGCCTGCAGAGGGCCAGCAGCTCCTGGCGCGAGAGCCCGCGTACGTCTTCGAGGTTCATGCCCAAGGCCTCCTCAAGGCCTTCAGTGAGCGCCTGCTCAGCCTCGACGGTCTGCGCCGCCCGTTTGTGGAAGAGCACCTGGGCCAAGACCTGAGCAAGCTGCTGGACTTGGCGGAGGATGTAGTCTCGTTGGATCATAGAGCCTCGCAGAAGCCATGGTGGAGCCCGTGCAATGTCACGGAGTCGTCGAAGTTCAGGATACACCGTGCCCACCCGTCCGGATGCGAGGCCGGACCGAACCTAGCGCTCGGAGGAGGTCTTCCGACTGACGTAGGTATGGTTGCCGCCCTCGTCTCGGTAGTCGGTTTCCAGGTGAAGGCCTGCCCGCTCCAGCAGGTCGGCATACCTGCGCCGTCCCAGCGAGAGGTACTGGAACGCCACACCGTCCATGGTGCCCCTCTGCACCCCCTCCGCTTCGGCCGACGTGAAGAGGAGCGTTCCACCAGGCTCCAACCACGCCGCCACGTTGTGCACCACCGACTCCTGGGCGGACTCCGACAGGTGAAACAGGACCCCCCACGCCACTACGGCCTCGAACGAGCCCTCCGCGAAGTAGGCGTCCTCCGCCGACTCGCACCGTACGGCCACCCCGGGCAGGTGCCCCCGAAAGCGGTGCACCATCTCGGCCGAGCTGTCCAGCCCCACCACGTCGAAGCCCTCCTGAACGAGAAACCGCGAGAGGGGGAGGCCGTCTCCGCAGCCCAGATCCAGCACCCGCGCGCCCGGTGTCAGCGATGCGGCCAGCTCCGCCAGGGCAGCTATCCCGATGGTGCGGCTTCGGGTGCGGCCATACCAAGCCGCAATTTGATCGTACTCCTGCATGGATAAGGGGGGTGCATCACGCACAGACAG
>JBCDJV010000063.1:0-27596 GCA_038747425.1 Bacteroidota bacterium | reverse complement strand
TGGTAGAGCACCAGGCGCCGGTCGGTCTCCTCGACGACCTGGACCTCGTCCTGGACGTACTTTTTGAGCACCCGCCAGGTGGACTGGGCCTGCGCGGGCCCGCTCGTGGCCAAGGCCAGGAGCAGAGCCAGCAGGAGGCCACCACGGACGCTATGTGACGTCCAGCGCTTCATCGGAAGAAGTGGCGGTATTGGAGCGTCACGTTCAAATCCTGAGCTCCACGGCGGAGCGGGATGTTGCGGAGCACCTCCAGTTTCAGGTTGCGCCACGTGTAGGAGGCACTCAGGTTGACCCCTGCATCTTGGAGAAAGCCAATGGCGCTGTCTGGGTTATCGTTGGGGTGCCAGGGGTCTTCGATGCCATTGAAGGAGTAGAAGCCGACGCCGTAGATGCCCAGGCCCTTCCACCAGGTGCCGGCCCCCACCAGGCCCTGCACGCGTCCCAGCTCGTTGACGATGGTACCCACGTAGCTCGATGGGAAGAGGGGCGCTCCGCGCAGCCAGCCCATCCCGTCAGGGTGGTAGAACACCACGTTGGCCTGGACCCGTGAAAACGACTTGAGCCGTGGGGCGTCGATAAACGTGTCGCTGGACAGCACCAGGTTGCCCGTGGTCTCTAACCGCGTATTCCACGACAGCGGTCGGGTGTAGGCCACATCTATGACCCAACTCTCTTCACCGCGGATCAGCCACAAGGGCACCATGGACGACCCTTGGTTCTCAGCGCGCAGGTAGGTGAGCCCCAGTGAAAAAGGTCCACGGCCTGCGGTGACGGCTGCCCGTTGCCAGGTGAAGTCGATGTCACGATACCGACCGTCCAGCCAGATGCTGGACGCTCCTCCACGCTCAACGCGCACGGTGAGGTCATCCAGGATCTGCGCCTGCACCCCCCCTGATAGAGCCAGGGTGAGCCCAACCGCCAGAAAGAGTCGACTGATGAGATATTTCGGGGTCACATACGGCTGCACCCACGGTATATCGGCACCGCCGCAGAGAACCTAAATGCTCACCATGGCCTAAAACCTGGAAAAAACGGAGCGTACCTCCCGTCAGCAGGGCGGAGTCCCACGCCGATCACCGGCCCGCCTCCTTGGGGTATCCGTGTCGCCCGTGGGAGCAGACCGGCCCCTCCACCATCGGGAGGTCCATGGATCTCCCGATGAATTGCTCATCCCCAGCGTCGCGCGGCCACCAGAGGGGGACTCGCTCACGGGGCTCGTGACCCATGTGGTTCATGGTCATCGTTTCACAGAGCCGGCCGTGGACCCTGCTGAAGGCCACGTTTTCCACCTCGAAGAGCGTCTCCAGCAGATGGCCGCCGATCACCATGAGAACGGCCAGCTTGCCCACCTCCACGTCTCCCCGTGGACCGCCACCCCCTGCACCTGGCCAGGGCCGCTGGACGGCACCGTCAGGCCACCATCGAGGGACCGCTTGGCGTCCTCGGCCACCGTGATGTGGTCGTTGCCCTCCCCAGGGCTCTGCGTAGGCCGCCGCCTGCAGGGGTCGATCATCTATCAGCCCCGTTCTTAGCGGGCGAGCTGGTAAGGCTCCCTGTGGCTGGATGGTTCGCCCGGGGATGCCTACACTGGGGAGACCCGTCCACGGCCTCCTACGCACATGGCTCACCTCCTTGGTCTCGACATCTCCACCACCGCCACGAAGGCGCTCTTGATCGACGGTCAGGGCACCGTCATGGCTCAGGCCTCCGCGGCCTACCCCCTCTCGACGCCGCACCCCCGCTGGAGCGAGCAAGACCCCACCCACTGGTGGACGGCCACCCAGCACGCCATTCGCCAGGTGCTGACCCAAACGGGGGTGCCTGCGGAGGCCATCCAGGCGGTGGGCCTCACCGGGCAGATGCACGGCTTGGTGCTTGTAGATGCCGCAGGTGTCGTCCTGCGCCCGGCCCTCCTGTGGAACGACGGCCGCGCCGATGCGGAATGTACCGTCATCCGGGAGCGTCTGGGCGCAGACCGGCTGGTGCGCCTTACGGGCAACGAGGCCTTCGCGGGGTTTACCGCCCCCAAGCTGCTCTGGGTGCGCCAGCACGAGCCCGACGTCTATGCGCAGGTTCAGCAGGTCCTCCTTCCCAAGGACTATGTGCGTTACAACCTCACAGGAGCCTACGCCACAGACTGTGCAGGAGCCGGCGGCACCCTCCTCCTCGACTTGGCCACGCGCACGTGGTCGGCCGAAGTGCTGGAGGCCTTGGAGATCCCGCAGGCCTGGCTGCCTCCCACCCACGAAGGCCCTGCGGTCACCGGCCGTCTCACCGCCGCCGCGGCCGCCGCCACGGGCCTGGCCATCGGCACACCGGTGGTGGCCGGTGGGGGTGACCAAGCCGCCCAAGCCGTGGGCGTGGGGGCGGTGGCCCCGGGCACCATGGCGCTCACCGTGGGCACGTCGGGCGTGGTCTTCGCCCCTACGGATCAGCCCCACACGGCGCCTGAGGGCCGTGCGCATGCCTTCCCGCATGCCGTGCCCGGCCAGTGGCACCTTATGGGCGTCATGCTGTCCGCGGCGGGGAGTCTCCGGTGGTATCGCGAGGTCTTTGCCGCCGAGACGTCCTACGACGACCTGCTCACGGAGGCAGCCGCCGTGCCCCCGGGTGCCGACGGGCTGACCTTCTTGCCCTACCTCTCGGGCGAGCGAACTCCCCACGCCAACCCGCATGCACAGGGCGCCTTCGTTGGCCTCACGCTGCGCCACGCCCGAGGCCATGCCACGCGCGCTGTGCTGGAGGGGGTGGCCTTCGGCCTTCGGGATAACCTGGCGCTTCTTCATGAGGCAGGCGCCCCCCGGCCCGATGCGCTTCGGCTGTCAGGCGGAGGCGCTCAGAGCCCGCTCTGGCGCCAGATCATGGCCGATGTCCTCGGCGTTCCCCTCCGGCCTGTACAAACCATCGAGGCGGCCGCCTATGGAGCCGCCCTGCTCGCGGGCGTGGGCGTCGGCATCTGGCCAGACGTGGAGACGGCCTGCGATGTCACCGTGCATCTGGGGGATTCCGTCCCGCCTTCCGACCATCGCCAGGCCTATGACCACGCGTACGCCACCTTCCAAGCCGTGTACCCCCGCCTTCATCCCTCTTCGACCACCTGACCGCTCTCCATGTCCAACGCCCTGCACCCCACCCCCGCTGATCGGTTCACCTTTGGCTTGTGGACCGTGGGCAACCCCGGCCGTGATCCCTTCGGCGAACCGGTCCGCCCAACGCGCGACCCCGTCGACCTCATCCACCTCCTGGGCGACATGGGCGCCTACGGAGTCAATTTCCATGACAACGACCTGATCCCCTTTGGCGCCTCGGCCTCAGAGCAAGCCCGCATTGTCCGTGCGTTCCGCCAGGCCCTGGATGCCACCGGCGTGGTGGTCCCCATGGCCACCACCAACCTGTTCACCCACCCCGCCTTTCGGGACGGTGCCTTCACCGCCAACGATGCCGAGGTGCGGGCCTTCGCCTTGCACAAAACGATGCATGCCATTGACCTGGGGGTTGAGCTAGGCGCCACCACCTACGTCTTCTGGGGAGGGCGCGAGGGCACGGAGACGGACGCCGGCAAGGACCCCTTGGATGGGCTCAAGTGGTTTCGGGAGGCCATCAACTACCTCACGGCCTACGTGCAGGACCAGGGCTACACGCTCCGGTTCGCGCTCGAGCCGAAGCCCAACGAGCCACGTGGCGACATCTACCTCCCCACCGTGGGCGCTATGTTGGCCTTCATCGAGACGCTGGACCACCCGGAGATGGTGGGGGTCAACCCCGAGGTGGCTCATGAGCACATGGCTGGACTCAATTTCACCCACGCGGTGGCTCAAGCCTGGGATGCGGGCAAACTCTTCCACATCGACCTCAATGACCAGGCTCCTGGACGCTATGACCAGGACTTTCGCTTTGGGGCCTACAACCCGAAGACCGCCTTCCACCTGGTGCGATTCCTGGAGCAGGTGGGCTATGACGGCCCCCGCCATTTCGACGCCCATGCCTACCGGACCTCCGACGTAGACGATGTGCGCGCGTTTGCCGAGGGGTGTATGCGGACGTACCTGATCCTGAAAGCCAAGGCCAAGCAGATGGCCGAGGATACCCAGATTCAAGCGCTGCTGGAGGAGATCCGGGGCGCAGAGACCGCCCCGCTCACGTACTCGCACGAGGACGCCACTGCACGCAAGGCGCAGACGTTCGAGGCTATGGCGCTGGGGCAGCGAGGGCAGCCCTACGAGCGACTCGACCAACTCGTCACCGAGCTCCTATTGGGCGTGCGATGAATCGGACTGGGGGCTTGAGGCTGACATAGGGTTGTCACTGCGGACGCGTATGTTGCCGTATGACGTTCACCCTACAAGGAGGCCGCCCGTGATTCCGCCGACCAGCTACTGCCACGTGGCCCCTGGGCATCCCTTCCATGGTCCGTATCACGATCATGAGTATGGATTTCCCGTCGAGGACGAGCGCGTCTTGTTTGAGCGGCTCGTCCTGGAGATCAATCAGGCGGGGCTCTCCTGGCTTACCATCTTGAAAAAGCGAGATGGCTTTCAGGCTGCCTACGACGGCTTCGACGTAGATGCGGTGGCGGCCTATGGCGAGGCGGACCGTGCGCGGCTCCTCGGCGATGCCGGTATCATCCGGAATCGGCTGAAGGTGAGCGCGGCCATCGAAAATGCCCGTCGCATCCAGCGCCTGCGTGAAGAGCACGGCACGTTTGCGGCTTGGCTGGCCCATCACCACCCGCGCCCCAAGGCCGACTGGGTGAAGCTCTTCAAAAAGACCTTCGTGTTTACCGGAGGCGAGATTACGGGCGAGTTCTTGATGAGCACGGGATACTTGCCGGGCGCCCATCACGAAGCGTGTCCGGTGTACGAGGAGATTGCCGCTCTGCAACCCCCGTGGATGCAACTGAGCCCCTGACACCTTCTGGTCCTCCCCGCTTCCGACCACGTTGACGCTACCCGCCATGGAGTTGCCTCTTCACCACCGCGATGCCCTCACGAACGCGCAGGCCAGCGTTTGGGACGCTCTGTTCTTTGTGCGTCGTCACACGCAATCGCAGCAGCCCGTCATCCTGGTTGACGGGTACCGGGCACATCAGGATTCGGCCTTGCAGCAAGCGCTGACTGAGGGTACGGCCTGGCTCAGACGAGCGGTGGTGGCGGGGCTCTCTGTGGAGCAGCTTCTGGATGGCACACGGGAGACCGCCCTCCGCGTGATCGAACCGGATACCCTCCATGTGCTTTTGTTGCAGCACGGCATGCCAACCCAGTCTCGCTTGCGTATTCTGGACGAGGTCCACCGCTCGCGCGGGCCGTGCACGATCCCCGTGGTCTGGCTTTGGAAACAAGACCGCCGGCTGGACCACCTGGGTCTGTACGCCATGAACTACGCGTGCTGACAGATCGTACGGCTGAGACTCCGCGGATGCGTTCATGCGTCCCGTGTCGCACCGATGCGGGGCTCCAGGCCCCGGCGCCGAACCCGACCGAGTCACCTGGAGGTACGCACGATCAGAAGTCCCAGCAGACGACGTAGTCCAGAGAGGAGAAACCAGGTTGACCTGAACGACAAAGGGCCGACACCCAGAGGGGTCGGCCCTTCGCCTTAACAGACGCGATGCGTGTGTTCGCTTACTTGAGCAGCGTCATCCGCCCGGTCATGATCTCCGTCGCAGTGCGCGAGGTGGCCACGACTCGGTAGACGTACAGGCCCGAAGCGAGGGTAGAAGCATCGAATTCCAGCACCTGGTTGGCGCCAGCACCCAGCGTCCCGTAGTTGACCGACATCACTTCGCGGCCCAGAATGTCGACGACGGTAACCGTCACGTCGGCGCTCTCAGGCAGGTCAAAGCTGATGTTGGTGGTCGGGTTGAAGGGGTTCGGGTAGTTGGCGTGGAGCACGTAGGCTCCAGGCGCGTCGATCGTCGGCGGGTTCTCCGTCGACGTCACGACCGGCAGCTGGATGCGGTTACCATCCACATCGTAGGCGCCCACCTGGAACGTGCCATCACCCAAGAGGCCCTGGGCGATCACGACGAAGGCCATGCCTCCGAAGTCCGTCAGCGGAGCTCCGAAGACCTCGACCTGCGTGTTGCCGTCACCGGTAGCCACTTCCACGTTGTAGTACGCGGCAGGGACTTCATCGAAATCGGTCGCAGAGCCAAAGGCCAGATCGTCGGCCAGCGTCAGAATGCGCTCATGCGCAGGCGTTTCGTCCTGAACGTACAGGTCGACAACCGGGGCATCCGGCGAGCCGTGCACGAACGAGAGGTCCACGTTGCCATCCGACGCACCCAGGCTGCCAGGGATGACATCCAGGTCGAAGTTATCACCAACGAGACCGTTGGCGATAGCCACGAGGATGTCGCCTCCTTCGAGCTCGGTCTCCAGGGTGAAGACAGGATCGGCGTTCGAGGTGGCGGCACCACCTACAACATCGATCTTGACATCACCTTCGCCGAGGGGCAGGTAGCCCGTAGCGGCAAGGAACGGCACATCATCCAGCTCCAGGGTGTCGTTGATGTACACATCCACCTCGCCCGCGTTCGGGGAGTTGTGGATCACCTGCAGCAGAGCAACGCTAGCGATGTCGCGAACGCTACCGTCCACGAAGCCCGCGTTGATGGGCGTCGCGTTCTCGTCCGCGATCTCGCTTACGTCTTGGTTGAACGTGACGGCCGTGGAGCCGCCGTTGTACATGAAGGCGAGGTTCAGGAAGTCACCATCCAGATCCGTGCCACCGGTGAAGAAGCCTCCAATGCGGAGGGTACCGGGTCCCGTCTGGTTGATGGTGAATTCGCCTGCATCCGTCTCGTCGGCGAGGTACGTGAGAACTGCGTTGTTGAACTGAATCTCCAGGGAGACGCTACCCACCGTGCCAAGGTTTTGGCCAGACAGGGGCATTGACACCATGGTGCCGGGCATCTCGAAGAGGTCATCCAGCGCCACCACCGTGGCGGATCCGGTCGACTCAACGACCCCACCGCCTACGAACGTGACATTGAGGGCATCGCCAGAAACGTCGGCGATTTCCGATGAATCTAGGAAGCCGATCCCTGCAGATCCTCCTTTGTAGGAGAAGTTGAGGGTGGCGATGATGCCCTCAAGCGCCTCACCAGCGGTGGAGAATCCACCGATGTTGATGCGTCCCGGGGACACTTCACTAGCTTCGAGTCCAAGGTTTGAGTTATCGGTCAGGCTTTCATATTCCAGGACGCTGTTGTCATAGAATACGAGAAGCGAGATCGCGCCGACCCCAGTGAGACCTTCAGCTTCGAGTGTAACTCCTGCAGTGCCCCCGATTGCGGGCGCTGCAACCGATGAGAACGAGATCTGCCCACCGACTACACCAAGCTGTCCGCTGGTAAACTCGACATCAATGAGGTCTGCGTTAGAATCGGCGATTTCACTCGCACCCTCATCGATCGTGAGGGGCGACGTGCCATCGATAACGTTAAAGCTGAGGTCAAGCAGTTTCCCGCTCTCCAGGTTAATCGGCTGAGAGGCCGTCTGGTCGAACCATCCTACGCGTAGTGTTGCACCATTGACGGTGGCATTGAAGCCACTGGTCACCTCGTTAGCCGTCCCTAGAAATTCGACCGATGTGGGGTCGTAATCAATGACTAGGGTAATGGCCCCGACATCGTCGAAGTTTTCGACGTTGACCGGAACCGACACGGTTTCACCAGCCGATGCATTTACGGTAGGAATCGACACTGTGACCTCCTGTGCGAACGCAAGTCCTGGCTGCCAGAGCAGCAGGAGCGCGCCTAGGAACGACAGTATCTTCTTCATATCTACAGTGCGTTGACTTACGATTGTTGCGAGGCTTGTGCGAATCGTGAGGGGAGCAGGCCCGCCCGAGGGGTTGCCCGCGAGCGGGCCTGCGCCTCACCATTCATCTATCGCTGCACTTACTTGATCAGCGTCATCCGACCCGTTTCCACGAAGGACTGGGTCTCGGCCCGCGCAACAAGTCGATAGAGGTACGTACCTGACGCGAGAGCGACGCCGTTGATCTGAATCGTACGGCTGGCGCCCGCTGCGAGGTTCTGCACCGGCACGGTCATCACCCGGCGGCCCAACATGTCGAACACCTGGACCGATACCTCGGCTGCCTCAGGCAGGTCGAAGGCGATCGTGGTGGTCGGGTTGAAGGGGTTCGGGTAGTTGCCCTTGAGCGCGAATGCGTCCGGCAGCTCGCCGAACTCGACCGACTCCGTGAGCAGCTCCGTGTCGATGACGTTGGCTTCGTTGTCAGCCACCTCACCGGCCGCCTCGAGCACGAAGGTGCCCTCAGCGTCCGCAGCAGCTGCGAAGTTGAGCGTCAGGAACGCGTCGCTCGTGCCGAAGCGCAGGGCTTCTTCCGGAGCGGCGTTGTACCACACCACGCTCACACCACCGTCGATCTCGCGCGTCAGCACGTTCTCGAGCGCCGAGGAGACCCCCTGGAAGGTGGCCTGCTCAGCGTCGTAGCGGAACGTCAGGCTGAAGGCACCCAGCGTACCGGCGTCCGACAGGCGGACCGGCACATCAAAGGCTTCACCCATGGTGGCCTCGGACAGACCGTCGATCTGCACGAGGTTGGCCGTCGTGACACCCGCCTTGGCGGCTACCGTCGTGCCTTCGCCTTCGCCTTCCTCATCGGTGACCTCGAAGCCACCAGAGAGGTTGACGTCACCGTAGGCGACGACTGCGAGGTCGGCTTCCACCTGACCACTCGTCACGTTGACTTCCGAGCTGATGAACTCGCCAGCGTCGAACATCACGGCCGGATCCACCGCCTTCTGCGCTACGAGCAGGGCGTCCGTGGAGTTCGTGGTGCCACTCGCGTTGACATCAGCGGCGGCGGCCCCAAGGCCGTTCAGCGCTTCGATGCCTGCGAAGTCACGCACGATAGCCAGGGCGTCCGTGGAGGTGACACCGGTAGCGGTGCCTTCCACGCTCGTGACCATGACGGTGTAGACGCCAGCGTCAGCGGCGATCGAGTAGGCACCCGATGCATCGGTGGTGGCCGTAGCCACTTCCGTCTCACCAGACATGAGCGAGACCACGGCACCTTCGAGGGCCGTGCCGCCACCGTACGTGACAACACCGTTGACGGTGAGGGCACCACCAGCACCAGCATCACCACCGAACTGCAGGCGGTTGACGTTGATGTCGGTTGCGATGGCGAAGATGTTGCAGGCTTCCACCTCAACACCTTCCTGCGTCAAGAATGTGACACCACTGATGTAGTCGTTCAGACCGTTGGACGGGTCGTCGTTGCCGTCACCCGTGATCAGGTCGTAACGACCGGCCAGACGCGGGTTGGTGGCATCGCAGTCGAACTGCAGGATACGGATCTGCTTGGGATCGCGTACCTGAGTGGCCTGCTCGAAGCCGTCAGCGTAGATCGACATGTTCGGGTCGAACGACGGGTTGCGCTCGTAGTCGATCTTCCAGATGTACTCACCCAGGAGGTTGAGCTCAAGGCCGTTCGGGTCCGGCGAGCCATCCATGAGGAAGTTGTGCTCGACGTTGAACGGGGCGATCTCGGTGAAGGCCGCCTGCAGATCTTCGAGGCCGTACTCAGTGCCATCGAATTCCCAAACGCCATCAGCCGCGATGAACTCCGCCTGGCTCTCCACGGACTGGCCGTTGAAGTTGACCACCTGGAGAACGATCGGGTTGTACAGGTTGACATCCACGTCGCCATCGGCGCCACCTTCCGTACGGAAGTCACCAGTCGTACCGACCTGGTAGAAGTAGCCCGAGCTGATCGTACCACCCGAGTCGTTCGCACCCTGTGCGACGGAGCGGTTGATCTTGCCACGCACGTAGCTGTCACGCGAGCCGCGCACAGCACCACCGAGGTCGCTGAACAGCACCGTGAAGGTGGAGTTGGCTCCAACGTCAGGGTGGTTCGTCAGCGGCGCGCGGGGCGTCGTCGTGTTGGCGAAGAAGTCGATGTTGGTGTTGAGGACATAGACCTCAAACTCCGTCGGGTCGGTGCCTTCGGCGCCTTCCATCATCGTCTCAATGTGGCCATTGGACATGATGAGCGAGCCGAACTCATTGAGCCAGAGGTTGTCGGCCAACAGCACACCGACCTTGCGGTCCTGCGTGTCGTCGAACGTCACGGAGACGTTGACATCCTCAAAGTAGGCATCTTCGTCCTGACGCTGCGTGACCACGTGCGGGTCAGAGCTCGTGCCCGTCAGCTGGATCAGGCCGTTGACGCCCTGCTCTTCCGGCGGAACCGTGCTGTCCTGGAAGACATCGCCCGTACCCAGGAAGGTCAGGTTGCCACCTAGGTTGACGCGGCTACCGCCCAACTGGAAGTAGTTGCGGAAGTGCACGTTCTCGCGGCGAGCTACCGGACGCGTGGCATCCGAGGCGTCCTCGTCTTCGAGGGCGTTCGGCCACACCTGCATCTCACCGCCGACTTCGATGATGGCACCAGAGCCTCCAGTGAAGAACTGAGCGCGGGTGCTGTCGCTACCCACAATCAGGTCGCCCTGGATCTCGAAGCGCGCGAAGTCATCGAGCTCGTTGGCCAGCTTCTCGCCGTTGATGGTGGTACCACCACCCAGAATCGGGAAGGCACCGGCATTGATAAACATCTGACCGTCGATGTTGAGCACCGAGCCCACACCCTGATCACCAATGCGAGCAATCGTCGCCGTGGTCATCGAGAAGGAGGCATCTTCCGTGTCAACACCGTGGATGTTGTCACCCTCGTTGTCGCCTTCGTTGAGGCCCGAACCGGCGGCGGCGTTGTCGGCCACGTTGAGTTCGGTATCGAGGTTACCAGCATCACCGATCTGGAAGATGTTACCAACGATCGTGGCCGTACCGGCCCGTTCGCCCGGTGCCGTTACCGGAACCGTACCGATGAGGCCCGCACCGATCGTGACGTCGGAGTCCACACCCGTGTCCTCGTCGTCATCGGTGAAGCGGTCACCCGTGAGGGTGTTGTTCAGGCTACCGCCCGAGAAGAAGTCACCCGAGATACCCAGCGTCACGGTACCGTCCGTGTTGTTCAGGGCGATCGGGAAGTCTTCGCCGTCGGGGGCCGTCAGCATCTCATCCGTGGCGATCTCAGTCTCCAAGTTGGCCGGCAGGCTGAGCGCTGCGATCGTGTTGGTGATCGTACCGCCCACGCGGGCCAGGTTCAGGACACTGGCGTTGCCAGGGGTCACGACCAGGTTGGCCTTGACATCCTCGGAGGTGCCGCGGATATCACCCACGTTGCCGTTGGTGATGTTGCCACCCACCACGAAGCCAGAGAAGAGGTCATCGTCCTCAAAGGCCTGCGGGTTCGGGTTGGACACACTGTTGGTGGCCGCCGCAAAGCCGCCGCCTTCGTTCGTCAGGTCGTCGCCCACTTCGAAGTAGAAGTTAGACGCGTCGATGTCGAACGTGGAGGAGCCAGACTCCTTCGTGAAGTCATCGCCTACGCGGAAGTTCTCCACGCCGTCGACGTTCACGTCGGTGGTCTGCTGCAGGTAGTCCGTGACAATCTCGATGATGTCAAGGGAACCGGCCGGGAACGTAGACAGGTCAGCCACGGCGTGCGTGAAGCTCCACATGCGGAACTTCGAGCCGTCGTCGACACCCGCTTCGTCATCCAGCAGCGAGGTGACCGTGAAGGTCTCGCCCGCGTCGTTGCCAGACTTGGTGACGATCACGTTCGGGAACTCGATCTGGAAGAGATCGCGGTCCGCGTAGCCATCCTGGACGGCGAAGTCGTCGTCACTGGAAGGCAGGTTGGAGGCATCGTCGTCGAACGTCAGCGTCAGCGTCGAAGGATCGTCTACGCCATCGTCCTCACCAGGCACATCGCGCTGAGCCTCCGTCACGAAGTCATCACCCTCGAAGGAAACCGTCGCGGTGACGGAGACTTCGCCGGTGGTGCCATCCGTGTTCTCGTTGAAGGCCAGCTGGCCCGAGAAGCGGAGGTCGTTGCCCACGACGGGCAGCACGGTGGCCGTGTTCGGCACCACGCGGAGCGTAGCCGCGAGGTCGGTGTCGCTGTTCACATCCATGTTGGCAACCACACGCATGGTGGCGTCGCCGATGTTGAGCGTACCGGAGTGCAGGAACACGTTGTACGCCGAGAGGCGCTGCGGCTCGCTGTCCGGAATGTCAACCGTGACCATGCCGTTCGTCGTGACGTCAGCCGGACCGGCCGTGCCATCGTAGTCGAACGGACGGAAGTAGACGTTGGACACAATACCCGTCATCTCACCTTCGTCGGCCGTGGCTGGCTCCTCGAACGGAGCATTACGGTCGGTATAGGTGAATGTGTCAGGCCATACAAAGCCACGCGTCGTGATATCCTGCGAGTTCACGAAGTAGATATTCACGTTGTTGGCGGCGTACGTGATCTGGCCGATCGGCGAGGTGCCACCTTCGCGCAAGCGCTGGTCCACCACTTCGCCGTTACCGAGCACGAACGATACGTCGTCCACCGTGTCTACATCGCTATCGCCAAGGGTCATGACGTACTGACCCAGGTTGAGGTTACCGGAGATGACCTGAATGCTCTCGGCCACTTCGGTGTCCTGCTCGAGGGTCACGTCGATGTCGGCGTTGGCCGGGTCGGCGTCGCCAACGGCTCCCATGCGAATGAGGAGGCTATTGGGGCGGCCATCCAGCTCAGGGCCGGTGGTCATCGGGCGGGTCCCACGATACTCGACCTGCGACGGAGCGCCAGAGGTGTCGAAGCCAAAGCCTTCGAGCTCACCAGCATCACCGGTGCCCTCATTGTCACGCACGACAACGGCTACAGCCGGGTCGGTCGGATCTTCGAGGTTCGAGTCGTCAAAGAAGAGCAGATCATCTTTGGTGTTGACAAGCTTACCGGCGTCCAGCTCCAAGCGGAACTGAGCACGCAGCGTGCCATTGCCCGTGTCGCGATCGAGCTCCACGTTGTCGGGGTTAGCCTGGATGATCGTCGTGGCGAAGATGGTGTCGTCCAGCGTGATCTCCTGGTCGCTCGTGCCACCAAACGTCAGCGTCGACTCGTCGCCGTTGAAGGCGGTATCGAAGCCGTCAGCGGTGGTGTCCACGCCGTCGTCCGTCGGGTCGGACTCGTAGTCGTCCGTGTTGTCCTCTTCGAGGCCCGCCGGGTTGTTGGTCGCGTTCTCGTTCTGGTCAATCCCCGGGAAGTCGAGGTCCAGATCGAAGAGGTTGAGCGCTGCGTTGATGTCCGCATCACCGTTGATCGTGAGGTCACCCTCCACGTTCATGGCGGCATCCACCACAAGGTCTTCCACGACCAGGTCGCCGGCCCAGATGAGCGCCGTAGCGTCGTTGGCACCGCCAGCGGCATCACCAACGGAGGTGATGGCTGCGTTGACCTCAAGCTCACCTTCGACGGTAAGCGTGTGGTTCGGGAAGAGGCCCGAAACGAGCACCGTGTAGTTGGCGTCATCGACACCGCCGGGCGTGGCGTTCATGTCAAAGTCACCGTCGACCGTCGTCGAGCCACCTTCGGCGAAGGTGATCGCACCGCCGTTGAAGATGACATCGGCCTCGATCATGGTGGTCGTCGAGATGATGCTCGGGGCCACGACGGACGGGGCGTTGGTGCTGCCGAGGTCCTTCACGAGCGTGGACTGACGGCCGAAGAAGGTGAGCAGGTCCCCAGCGTTCGGGTTGATGCTCAGCACGTCTACGCTATTGTTGTCGCCAATCGTCAGGTTGCCCAGGAAGTGCACCTGATTAGGACCGTCGCCGCTGACATCGCCATTCAGGGTGACATCACCGGTGATTTCACCGTCGGCTAGGAACGCGATCAGCGCGTTCTCCGAGGTGGCATCCAGCAGAAGGTCATCCATCGACAGCGGGCTGCCGCTGAAGGCAATCGAAGCGCCTGGTACGAACTGCGTAACGTTGTCGTCGTCGTCGCGCGTGACCGGTGAGGCATCTTGGAAGATGACATCATCATCATCCGTATCCACGACACCGCTGGTGGCGGTAGCGATGCTAATGACCGCGTCGGAGCCACCATCGACACCGATCACATCGATGTCGACAAAGTTGCGCACCTGGATCTCGAAACTAACGTTGTCGGCCAGTTCCGTGTTGCCCGCCATGGCGGCCGGGCCCGAGGTGAGCACGCGAACAGGGACCGCGTTGATTTCAACATTCATTTCCACGGTGCTGGCATCCGAAGCGGAGCCACCTGTGGCCACAAAGCGGTCACCGAGGTTGTTGCCATCGCCGTCTGAGATGGCGATGGTGAACAGGCGGTCACCGACGATGGAACCAGAGATGTTGAGCGCCGCTGCCAGCTGGGGATCTTCATCCGCGTCGTCGCCATCATTGGCGAAGCTGGCCACGTAGTCCAACTCGAAGTTGTCAACGTCGAACGTGCCGCTGACATCCAGCGCGTGGCTGATCAGCAGGTCGTCCTGGGTCGGCACGACGAAGTTGTTGCCGTCGTTAAGGCGCACCGTGGCCCCTTCTTCGATCGTCAGGCGGCTGATCTCGATGCTCTCCGTCGCGGTCTCATCAGCGGTCTCAATGATCCCGTTGCCAGAGAAGATGACGGTACCAAAGGACTCGGACTCAGCACCGTTGCCAGCCTCCAAGTCCACGTCGAGGTCCGCATTCGCGATCGCCGAACCTGACTCCATCTGAATGGAGAAGTTACCCGGGAACTCGAAGTTGACGTTGTTGAGCTCGATCTCACCAGCGGCTACGAAGTCCAGGTTCGCGTCGAACACAATCGTGTAGATCGTGCCACGAGCGGTTGCACTCGCGTAAGCAACATCCGAGATGAACCCGATGTCGGTACCGTTGAAACCGATAATGCCGTCACCACCACCGGCACCAGACAGTTCGATGATGGTCGAACCGGTAGCAAGGTTGGCGTTGGTGACGATGATGTTTGTACCAGCACCAACGGCCTCAGCCGCAGCGATGGCGTCTTCTAGCTGGTTAACATTGAAGGGGGTATCCCCACCATCAATGATACCGTCATCGTTGACGTCCACGAAGAACACCTGCCCTACGGCGGTGCTGCTGGAGAGACCCAGCAGGACGAACAACAATGCTGCTAGCCTCCACAGAGACGGGCTAGTAGGATTGTTCATGTGAGTGTTTCCTCTTGGTTATGAAGGAGAAACGTGAGATAAGCGGAGCGGGAGCATACTCCCACGAGGAATGAGCATCCCCAGCACAGAGACTTGGGCTGCTCAAAGGGTTAAAGGGTGAAAAGGGGTAGGGGCGATAAAACTCGAGACATGTACACTTCGCGCGACCAAAGGCCACACGGGGCGGTAAATCGGGCGCAAAGTTAGAGAACGCGCGAGAAAGATGTGGTCCAACCTGGTAAATAAGGCGTTACAAATCGCGATTTCGACGCAAAAAGGCCTGTTAATACCAGAATAGCACGGGGAATATCCCCATCACGCCACCTGGTGTCAAGCCGACTTTTTGCATTCAGTTTGAAAACTGAGACGTATCACGACCAGTAACCCCGGTACCAGACGGGTCCTAGCTTACTCGTCGGTGTTGATACACAGCAGGTCATGGAGGTAAGTAAGCCCAGAACCCTTTTTTTCTGGCGTGTTCTTGAAGGCATTAGGAAGGCTCCGTGCAGCCTTCCTGCACAGGATTCAACCCCCGGCCTCGTGGGCCTACTCGGCCCGGGGGTAGCGGCGCTGCTCGGCAGGGCCGAAGGTGCGAGCTTGGGCGTCGTACCGATAGGTCGTAACGGAGAACGACGACGCGTCGACGGTGAGTAGATTGAAGCTGTTGCGACGGCGGTCTCGGCGGCGACCGCGGCTGCTGGTGGTCGTCCCGCTGGCGGCAATCACCACCTGATGGCCATCCGGCAGCGTCACCGCTTCATGGTGAGCGATGTGCATGTGCCCACACAGGATGATGTCCACGCCCGCCTCACCACACACGTCGAGCACCCGGTGCCGGTGCCGGGTCAGGTCATGCGGCCACAGGGCCTCCAGGCGCAGCAGCTGATGGTGGACAGCCAGCACCCGAAAGTCCGTGCCCGGACGGTCGGCGAAAAAGTGCTGGATGCGCCGACGCGTCCCCGCAGGCATCCGCCCCCCTTTGATGGTACGTCCGTGGGCCGAGTTGAGAGCCAGCACCGCCAGGCCCGGCTCGCGGTGGGCATCGTCGACGTCCTCGCGAATGTAGCGACGGTACTGGCGCAGCGGCCGAGCCAGCCGGCTCACGGGCCGCCACCACGGGTAGACGTCATGATTACCAGGCACCACCACATGGGGCGCCGGTAGGGCCTCCAGGAACGAGGCCGCGGCCCGATACTCGCGCCGCCGCGCCCGCTGCGTCAGGTCACCACTCACCACCACCAAGTCGAGCTCCAGCGCCCGCAGGGTGGTCAGCAGATCCTCCACAATGTGCGGCAAGGCGATCTTGCCAAAATGGAGGTCCGAAAGGTGCGCAAGACGCATGTGAATGGAGAGTGGTGACGTGTGAATGGTGAAGGAGGATCGGTGACGTGTAACAGGGGCGGTAGTGGGAGCCCGCTGCGCCCCGGGCCCTAGCGTCCAATCTTCTCGCGGGGCGGAGGCCTTGTGCCGTCTTGTGTTCCCTTGGCAAGAGAACAGCCGTGAGCAACGCCGAGGATCGTCTAGCCACAGCCGGGATCATGAGCACCCCGCTCATTCTCCACTTCACCACGCACCGTTCACCACACGCACTTCCCCCTTCCCCTCCGGCCTACAGCATGAGGTTCAGCGGATCTTCGAGGTAGCGCTGGACGGTCTGCAGGAACTGCGCACCCACAGCGCCATCGACGAGACGGTGATCACAGGACAGGGTCACCTTCATGCGCTTGCCGGGCACCACCTGGCCTTTGTCGATGACCGGGACGTCCCGGATCGCCCCGATGGCCAGGATGCAGGCGTTGGGTGGGTTGATGATGGCCGTGAAGTCCTCGATGCCGAACATGCCCAGGTTGCTGGTGGTGAACGTCGAGCCTTCGAACTCGTGTGGCTGCAGGCGCCGGTCTCGGGCTCTGCCCGCCAGATCGCGCGTCTCTTGGGCGATTTGCGCCAGCCCCTTTTGGTCGGCATGGCGGATGACCGGGGTGACCAAGCCTTCGTCCACGGCCACCGCGATGGCCACATGCACGTCTCGTTGCCGGCGGATCTCGCCTTCTTGCTCCATCCAGGACGCGTTCACGTCCGGGTGCTGGCGCAAAGCGAGGGCACACGCCTTCGTGATGAGGTCGTTGAAGGACACCTTGCCGCGTTCCTGCTCGGCGGCGAGCTCGTTAATTTGCTTGCGAAAGGCCACCGCCTTCTGCATGTCGATGTCGACCTTGAGGTAGAAGTGCGGCGCTGTGAACTTGCTCTGAGCCAGGCGCCGGGCGATGGTCTTGCGCATCTGCGAGAGCGGCGTAGCCTCGTAGGGCACCCCAATGTCGATGCTGGGTGCCTGCACGGCCGGCCGCACCGGCTCGGGCTGGGCCGCGGGTGCCTGGGGTACAGCGGGCGCGGAGGCCGGGGCCGGCTGTGCGACCAGCGCCTCCACGTCTCGCTTCACGATGCGGCCTTCCGGGCCACTGCCTTGGATGGTGGCCAGCGCCACCCCGTGCTCCTGCGCCAGGCGACGAGCCAGCGGCGACGCCTTGACACGGCCATCGGCCTGCGACGCTACAGGCGCCGGGGCCGCGCCGTCGCCTGAGGGGGCCTCGGCGGGCGCGGGGGCCGTGGTCTCCTCAGCGGTTGTGGCCGAGGCCTCGTCGCCAGTATCGGCCGCGCCGTCGCCGCCTGCGTACTTACTCAGCACGCCGTCGATGTTTTCCCCATCGTCGCCGAGCACCGCGATGAGCGCACCGATCGGCACGGCATCGCCTTCGCCGATCATCTTCTTGAGGAGCACCCCGTCATCGTACACTTCGAGGTCCATGGTGGCCTTGTCGGTCTCGACTTGGGCAATCACGTCGCCCGCAGACACGGCATCGCCTTCGTCGGCGAGCCATGCGACGAGGACGCCTTCTTCCATGGTGTCGCTCATCTTGGGCATTTCAACGGGTATCGCCATCGTATTCAGTACGCGTATATATAAGGAGGTAACGTAGGGAGCAGTGGGGGCGATCAGTTGACGTACATGACCTTCTTGGCGGCCTTGTAGGCGGCCTCGGCGCTGGGCATGTAGTGCTCGATCAGGTTCTTGGCGTACGGCGCCGGGACATCCTTGGCCGTCACACGCATGACCGGCGCGTCCAGGTAGTCAAAGGCCTGGTCTTGGATGCGGAACGCCATCTCGGCCGCGATACCCCCGTAGGGATTGCTCTCGTCGATGATGACGCAGCGATTCGTCTTCTTGATCGACGTGAGGATGGTGTCCATATCGAGCGGACGGATGGTGCGCGGGTCGATGACCTCGGCGTGGTAGCCGTCCTCGGCCAGCATGTCCGCCGCCTTGAGCGCGAGCCAGTAGCTCTTGGAGTGGGCGATGATCGTCACATCGTCGCCCTCCCGCGCGATGCGGGCCTGGCCGATGGGGATGACGTAGTCCTCGGCGTCGGACACCTCGCCCTTCATGCCGTACATCAGCTCACTTTCGAGGAACAGCACGGGGTCATCGTCGCGGATGGCCGCCTTGAGCAAGCCTTTGGCGTCGTCCGGGTTGGAGGGCGATACCACCTTGAGGCCGGGGAAGTAGGCGTAGATGGCCTCGGTGGAGGTGTTGTGCGTGGCCGCGAGCTGCCCCGCCGCGCCGTTGGGGCCGCGGAACACGATCGGGAAGGAGAACTGCCCGCCGCTCATGTAGCGGATCTTGGCGGCGTTGTTGATGATCTGGTCGATGGCCACGAACGAGAAGTTGAACGTCATGAACTCGACGATCGGGCGCAGGCCGTTCATGGCCGCCCCGATGCCCAGACCCGCGAAGCCGTTCTCGCTGATGGGCGTGTCGATGACGCGTTTGGCCCCGAACTGGTCGAGCATGCCTTCGCTGACCTTGTAGGCGCCGTTGTACTCGGCCACTTCTTCACCAATGAGGAAGATGGACTCGTCGCGCTCCATCTCTTCCACCATCGCGGCGCGGATCGCCTCTCGGAATTGTAGTTCTGCCATAGGAATAAACGTGCTGATCGGATGGATGTCGTGTGGCGGGCGGCGGCTAGTCGATCGTCGAGAAGCGCTGGTCGATGAAGGGGTAGTCTTCCTGCGTGTAGATGTCTTCGTAGATCGTCTCCAGAGGCGGCAGGGGGCTATTCTCAGCGAACTCCACCGCCGCGAGCACCTCCTTCTTCACCTTCTGGTCGATGGCGTCGGTTTCGTCGTTGTCCGACAGGTTGTGCTGGAGCAGGTAGCTTTTGAGGCGGATGATGGGGTCTTCGTCTTTCTTGGCCTCCAGTTCCTCCTTGGTGCGGTACTTCATGGGGTCACTCATGGAGTGGCCGCGGTACCGGTAGGTCTGGATTTCCATGAGGGAAGGCTTGTTGTCCCGAGCCATGGCCACGTGGTCCTGCATCGCCTTGTAGACGGCCAGCACGTCCATGCCGTCCACGACGGAGGCGTGGAGATCGTAGGGTTCTCCTTGCTTGAAGAAGTCAGGGTCGGCGAAGGCGCGGTGGGTGGCCGTGCCCATGGCGTACTGGTTATTCTCGATGATGATGACGACGGGCAAGTCATACAGGCCCGCCAGGTTGGCCGCCTCGTGGAACGAGCCTTGGCCCATGGCCCCGTCCCCCAGGAAGGTGAGGCACACGCCACCATCGCCTTTATACTTGTGCGCGAAGGCGATGCCCACCCCCACCGGGATGTGCCCCCCCACGATGCCGTGGCCGCCGAAGAGGCCTTTCTCCTTGCTGAAGAAGTGCATGGAGCCGCCCTTGCCGCGCGAGCTGCCCCCGATCTTGCCAAAGAGCTCGGCCATACCTTCGTTGGCCGTCATGCCCAGCGCCAGGCCGATGCCATGGTCGCGGTAGGCGGTGATGACAGAGTCTGACCCGATGTTGAGGGCATAGGCGGCGCCGGTGGAGACGGCCTCCTGCCCGATGTAGAGGTGCAAGAAGCCGGCGATCTTCTGCTTGCCGTACATCTGGGCCGCGCGTTCCTCGAAGCGCCGCTGGAGCAGCATGTTCTCGTACATGCCGAGGAGCTGGTCCTTGGATAGGCCCAAGGCCTCATGCGTGAAGGCCCCGCCGGTGTAGGTGGTGTAGGAGACCTCGAAGGTGGTTTTCTTCGGGGCCTGGCCGTTCTTCGAGGTCTTCTTGCGAGCGGCCGTGGACCGCTTGCGGGGGGCTGCTTTCTTCTCCGTTTGGCTTGCCATAGAAGTTCTTCGTCAGATCAATCGAATCATGCCTTGAGCAGGTGGGGCTGGCCGTCGGGACACACCGCCAGCGCGCTGAGGCTCGGTGGGTGCTCTCAGACCGTTTGCGGGGGGTCTGCGATCCGAGTCCGCCTGGGCGGGCTCGCTGTTTCACACAGCCTTCATCAGACTCGAAGCCCAATGTCTAAACGGTCTAGCGCCTTGTCACAGAGGCGTTATAATTCCGTGCACGTAGCTTTGTAGTATACGATCCGTCCTTCATTTCTGCTCATCCTGTAACAGCGGACAGGCCCCGCGTCACCGACTCTCGTTACCGTGTCCCAGTCTCCTTCCTCTCAGCCGCTCGACGTGGACGCTATCTTGCGTGGCGACCGGATGGCCTTTGGCCAGTTGGTCCAGCAAGAGTCCCCGCGGCTCTACCGTATGGCGTACCGGATGCTCCGTGATGAGTCCGAGGCCCAAAGCGTGGTCCAGGAAACGTTCCTGCAGGCCTTTCAAGGCTTGGGCTCGTTTCGGCGCGAGGCCAAGCTGACCACGTGGCTCTACGGCATCGGGCTCAACCTGGCCCGGGGCGTGCTCCGCAAGCAGCGTCGCTACCAGCCACTCGACGAAGAGGGGATGGACCGGCTTCAGCCGACCTTCATGAACGGGATGCGCGCCTCCGAGGTGGTGGCGTGGAATCCCGAGCAGTATGCCGAGGCCGAGGATCGCCACCGGCTCGTTCACGAAGCCATCGGGCAGCTACCCGAGGCCTACCGCACCGTGGTGCTCCTGCGCGACATCGAGCAGCTTTCGACGACAGAGGCCGCCGAGGCCTTGGGCATCAGTGAGGGCGCGCTCCGGGTACGCCTCCACCGCGCTCGGCACGCCCTCCGCACGCTCCTGGACCCGTACTTTCGGGAGGACTGACGATGCGGATGGCGGGGCTTGGTTGGGGGAGAGATGTTGTGGGGGTGGGCTGGAGACGCCCCAGCGGGGCGTCTTTACGGGGTGTTTCATTTGTGGGGGATCATCTTGATATTTGATACTATGCGTCGCTTACTCACCCGTTTATTTGGACGCTCGCACCCGATGTCGTGCGAGGAGGCGGACCAGTTTCTCACGGCTTACATGGACGAGGCGCTCGACCCGAAGACGCGGGCTCGCTTCGAGGCTCATCTGCAGAAGTGTCCGCTTTGCTTGATGCTCCTGGAGCAGATGCAGCAAACCGCCACGGCTACGCAGGCCGCTCATGCAGAGGTGACCGTGCCCCGCGAGCTCGCCGACCACACGCTCCTCTTCCTGGACGAACACCTCAGCAGCACCTGAGCAGGTGTCCACCTGAAGGCCGGGTGGCAACTCCGAGCCTGGCCGGGGCGTAAGGGGGCCAACTCCGCCTGCGGTGCCGTTCGTTTGTCCTCGCCCTGTCCCTCCGCGTTTCCCCGGTGCCTACCCCGTCCGACGCGCGCACGCTCGTCATCATCCCTACCTACAACGAGGCCGAAAACGTTGAGACGGTGCTCGAGATGGTCCTACGCCTACCCCTCGGCGCCGATGTGCTCATCGTAGACGATGGCTCGCCCGATGGCACCGCCGACCTGGTGCGCGCAGCCCAAGCTCAGTCGCCCGGCCGCATCCGCCTGCTGGAACGGGCCGGCAAGCTGGGCCTGGGCACCGCCTACCTCGAGGGGTTTCGCCTGGCGCTGCGCGAAGGGTACACGTACGTGTGCGAGATGGACGCCGACCTTTCGCATCCGCCCCTCGACCTCCCCCGGCTGGTGAACCCCATCCAGGATGACCAGGCCGATCTGTGCATCGGCTCGCGGTATGTGGGCGGGGTGCGGGTCAACAACTGGCCTCTCAGCCGTCTCATGATGAGCTACGGCGCCGGTATCTACACCCGCCTCATCACCCGCCTGCCCGTGTGGGACGTCACTGCGGGCTACAAGTGCTTCCACCGGCGCGTGCTGGAGGCCATTGACCTGGACCGGGTCAAGTCCAATGGCTACTCGTTCCAGATCGAAATGACCTACCGGGCCTGGCGGCTGGGCTACCGCATCCTGGAGGTGCCCATCATGTTCACCGAGCGCACCGAGGGCGACTCCAAGATGAGCAAAGACATCGTGCGTGAGGCCGCCTTCAAGGTCTGGGAGCTCCGCCTCCGGAGCCTGCTGCGAACGCTGTAGTTAGGCCTGCGCCATCAGGTGCCGCATCAGCTTGCGCTTGGCCACCGGCAGCATCGTGGCCTCGTACGGAAATCCGATGGCGGGGTCGACAAAGAAGGTAGCCGGATTGGGTAGGTCGCGGTGCTCCGTGAGGAGATCCAGCTTGACGCGCTGCGGCGAGACCTCCAGGCCGGCCGGCCGCACGGGGATGGTCTTGATGTGAGCCGTGCGCAGGCTGCGGTAACGCTCGGCGGGCCCGGTGAAGACCGACAGTTGGTACTGCAGGACGCACCATGCGCTGGACGCTTCATCCGGAATGATGAGGTAGCCCTCGTGCACGTAGGCTGGGACGATGCCCACCTCTTCCATGTGCAGGTGCTCATCCACAAACTCGAAGATGGTCCGACCCTCTTCGATGGCCTGCTGCAGCATGGGCAACGCCCAGTGCGTCAGGTCCTCGAGGTACGCGATGTCGTCGCGCGGCATCTCGGCGTTGCCGTAGATCACCTCGCCAGCCTCCAGATCTACGCCCGTGATGCGGCCCGGCAGACGTCCACGTAGCTCCTCCAGTTGGTCGGTCACCGTCTTGAGGTGCTCATAGAGCTTGATCAGGTCCGCGAGGTGGGGGTAGATGATGTTCTTGGAGAAGGCGTGTCGCACGTGCTGTAGTCCACCCAGAATCTCATACTGCGCGCGCTCAGGATCCTGCCCGGCGCGAAGGAACGTCTCCAGTTGCAATCCAGCCATAACGGTTCGGTCGTTGAGAGTGGGACCTATCCTCCAAGCGTTAGTGTCGGTAGCGCGGTCTTCAACTTAAATACACACGACCTTTATCATTTGTTGACATTTCCAGGGTGGGGCAAAAAAAATGGCGCCACCCTGGTCGGGGTGGCGCCACAAGTGAGAGGCTGGCCGCTGAGGCCGAGGTGATCACGGCACGGCTTGTGCCTCACTCGGCCGAGGCGTCTGCACGGAGCATGAGGACGTGGGTGGCACCCCTTCCTGCCCCTATCTCATCAGTTTCAGCCAGCAGGCGCTGCGTCGCAATGCGCATGTGAGTCAGCGTGTTGACGTCCGTGTTTGTGGGACGCGGTATGGTACCGCGCTCGACAGCATCGAGGTAGGTGGCGATCTCACGTACGTCACGCCTAGCCCCCTCCTCACTCCACCTCTCAAACATATCCCACGTACCCTCCTTGGATGACATGTTATCAAACATATCCTTTAATATAAAGGACTGCATGATTTGCCTGAGGTACGTTCGCTGAACGATCAGGAAAGCTTCACGGGATATCATCTGCTGTTTTGCAGATAATGATTTGAAGTCAGGATTATGTATTTCCTTGTATAGCTCCTCATAACGAAGGCGATCCTCTTCAAGACCAGGGACGGGCACTTGAATGATATCCGGCCCTGCATTCCGCAATAGGGCGACGTCTATGGACCGCAGATCTCGTCTGCGAGCTCGTTGCTGCGTCCAATCTTGTTGGCGACTCCAGTTTTCTTGCTCAAGCTCTGGTAGTGAACGCAAGCCATCAGCAGGCAACGCAAACCCATTCAGATAGCTGTACCACACCAGGCGCTCGTACTCCGGCAAGCGGGCAGCGAATTCAGATGGACTCGCATACGCAGCTACGGATATCTCAGCCGCATGGCCACCCGGCGACAGCACGTACACCCGAGGTGCTTCCACCACTCTTCCCCAGGGTAATTTCACCTCGTCCATGGCATACATTTCGACAAGAAGATCTCCTTCATCTGTCTGAGCATCTACGGCCAAGGCTATGTAGTCTTCTTGGATCATGTGCCTTACATATTCATCCCGCCATAGATCGGCCAGTACTGATGCACCACCGGCATGCTTTGTATCGTAAAAGTGGAGGAGAATTGGTTTTCCTTCCTGTTGTGCCTGAACCAAAGCGTCCGTTAGGTTGTCATGCACAAATAGATCTGTATCCAGCGCCGTATCCTGGCCCCAGGCCAGCCACAGGTTTATCGCCAATCCCACACACACTACGGCCAAGACGCCCAGCACCCAGCCAGACTGCCCCCGCTCGGTGGCTTCACCGGCCACGATCCGACGAATGCGGTCGGCCAAGGCCCCATCTCCCCCACCCAGCGCGAGCCGCCTTCCGAACCGGTGCTCCTCCAGCCTCGTCAGGGCTTGGGCATACCCGAGACGGTTCTGCCCCACCTGCACCACGAGGTCATCGCATGCCTCCTCTCGCGCCACCCGAATCTGCTTCGACGCCCACCAGGCCACCGGATGGAAAAACAGCGCCACCTCGGCCATCGACTGCAGCAGGTTGACTAGGTAGTCGTGCCGCCGAATGTGGGCGAGCTCGTGGAGCAAGATCAGCTCCACCTGCGCGGGCGGCAGCCCTGCGAGCAGCCCCATCGGCACCAGCACCACCGGGCGCAGCGAGCCGATCACCACCGGCCCGCTCACCCGGCTCGTCTGCAAGAACCGTACGGCCTGTTCGACGTGCATCCGGCCGCGCAGCGCGTCGAAGCGACGCTGCCAGGTGCCGTCTACCCGCGCCCCGGAAGCCACCAACCGGCGGGTCAGCGTCCACCCACCCAGCAGACGTATGGACAGCAGGACCATCCCTACCAACCAGCCGACCACCACCCAGGGCAGCCAGCCCGCTACGCTGTACCCCCTGGACGTGGCGTGCTCAGCGGGCGGAGCAACGACCTCTGAAACAAGCGGTGTCACGGTTGTGGGTGCAAGAGGCGTCGCCGGAAGGATCTCGGCGAAGGGTCCAGGCAGGGCCACCTCCGCCTCGTAGACATAAACCCCCGTGCCCACAGGCACCGCGATCATGGCCAGCAATACGATGCATCCGGCCAGGTAGCGTGCCTGGGCCGAGCGGAGCGCTTGGTTGAGGAGGACCAGCAGGCCGCCCAGCATGGTGATCTGCCACACGGCGTGCAACAGTGCGAGGCCCGTCGCCTCTACGAACGGGTGGTCCATGAACACCGCGAGTTCGGTCATGATTGATCCTCTTCTAGCTTGTCGAGCAAAGCCCGGATTTCGGCCAGTTCGGCGGCACTGCTGGGCGTGGACGAGAGCGCGCGTAGCACCAGTTGCTTGGCCGAGCCCCCAAAGGCGCGATCCAGTAGATCGCCCACCAGTCGCTCCTGCACCCGCTCGCGGGGCACCGCTGCGGCGTAGACGTGGGCGCGCTGTGATTCGTCGCGCGTGGCGAGGCCTTTCTCGGCCATGATCTGCATCAGTTTGAGCACCGTGGTGTACCCCACAGGCTGGGCCCGGTCCAGCGCCTCGTGGACCGTGCGCACGGTGCTTGGGCCCTGTGTCCATAAGACGTGCAGGATGGCCAGTTCGGCGTCGGTGGGTTTCAGGGTGGGCATGTCGAATGAGGGAGGGTGAGTCAGTAGAGGATGGGTGGAAGCGTGTGTGGTGAGGGCGTGATCCACCTAGCTCAATCGCCAGGTCTCGGGATCAATCACTCACATTCCAACGCACCACGTAGGGGAGATCCTGCCCCCTCAAGGCGAGGAGCCAAGCGCTCAGATGCCGCATCCGGAGGAGTGTCTGCATGTCTGTCATGACCAACCCAGAAGACTCGTGCGGTCGCATGGCTGCCAGGTATCGCTGAATGTCTGCAACGTGCTGCCACTCGCGTTCTGTGATCAGCGGACGTACCCCGTCTGCGTTCTTGATGCTCATATTGAGCCCATCCACGAGGGCTTCCATGTAGAGACGCTGTGCGATCACGAGCGCTTCCCGGGTGGCGTAGGCCTCATCGGCCGAGGTGCCTGCCGCCTCCAGTTCTGCTTGCAACGCGAGGTACCGAGCCTGGCGCTCAGGCACGAGTTCAATCGGAGGCGTATCCGATGTCCCGTACATGCTAGCCCGCACTGGGAAGTCGAGCATGTATTCCAAGCTTCGTGCCCACTCTGCTCGATCGAGCCTGTCATAGGCCACAGGCTGCGTGAAGTAGCGCCGCATGGTCGGGTGAATACGGTTCGACCACGACGTGATCAGCGCGTGTACATCGACCGCATCGCCCGGCGAGCGCCCGGCATGTCGCGGCAGATCTTCCCACACATGCCGGTAGCCGTCCGGCCCGAGCAGCCCTACGAGGGGGGCCCGCACCACCTCGCCCCCTTCGATGTGCAGCACGGTGATGTGATAGAGGTCGATCAACCGCTTCCCCTCCTCACTCCGACCGTTGACGAGGAGCGTGACGAACTGCTCCCTGAGGAAGGAAGCAAGCTGCGCGTTGTCCCACAAGGTCCGGGTGGCCTCGAATCCGCCGGTGTACTCGTCTTCGTACAGGAACAGGAAGATGGGCTTCCCCTCTCGCTGCGCCTCTTCCATAGCGGCCTCCAACGTGGTGTGGGTGAACACGGGATGTTCCGCCTGGGCGTGCTCTCCAGCCGCCTTCATCGGGCTCGCCCAAAGGCTTGCCGCCAGGCCTAGGCAAATCACCGCGAGGATGCCCAGCACCCAGCCTGACTGTCCCGGCTCCGACGGTGCCACGCCGAGGATGCGGCGGATGCGTTGCCCTAGCGCGCCGTCCTGGCTGCCCAGCGCTAGGCGCATCCCAAACCGACGCTCCTCCAGCACGGTCAGCGCTCGCGCATAGCCCACCCGGTCCTGCCCGACTCGCACCACCAGCTCGTCGCATGCCTCCTCCCGTGCCTTTCGGATCTGCTTCGAGGCCCACCAGGCCACGGGGTGAAAGAACAGCGCCACCTCGGCCATCGACTGCAGCAGGTTGACTAGGTAGTCGTGCCGCCGAATGTGGGCGAGCTCGTGGAGCAAGATCAGCTCCACCTGCGCGGGCGGCAGCCCCGCGAGCAGCCCCGCCGGCACCAGCACCACCGGGCGCAGCCAACCGATCACCACCGGCCCACTCACCCGGCTCGTCTGCAAGAACTGTACGGCCTGTTCGACGTGCATCCGGCCGCACAGCGCGTCGAAGCGGTCCTGCCAGGCCTCCGACACGCGGGTACCCACCGCCACCATCCGACGCGTGAGCGCCCACCCGCCGATGAGCCGGACGGAGAGCACGCCGACGCCCACCAGCCAGCCCGCTACCAGCCACGGCAGCCCGAGCGCCAGCCAGTCTACCGATCCAGCCGTGGCTTCCAGCGCAGGCGAGGTCGCCCCCCCCGCAGCAGGCACGTCGACTGTCGAAGGCGCCGCCTCCAGCCATGGGGCGAGCAC
>JBCDJV010000062.1:0-27909 GCA_038747425.1 Bacteroidota bacterium | reverse complement strand
GGCAGCACCGTGACGGGACAGGAAGAGGCCATCACCGCCCTGCAGACCGCGTTTCCTCGGGTGCTCCAACGCCCCGATGCGGCCTACCTGTCGCTGGACACCACCCGGACGGCCCTGTCGGGCTGGGCGGGAGAGGCCAACGTACTTAAGACCGAGGGGCGTCACTGGACGGGGGGTGTTCACCTGGCGGCCACGTCGCCGGGGTTCGATGCCAACGCGCTCGGATTTCAGCCTCGCGCCGATTTTGTCAACGCCGACGCACGGATTACCTTCACGCAGCCTGATGCGCGCGGTCCGTTTGCCTCGTGGAGTGCGAGCATGCTAGGTGGTGTGGGGTGGACGTTTGGGGGACAGCGCGTGGCCAACATCATCGTGGCACGGGCCCGAGGAGAGCTTCGCAACTTCTGGCAGGTGGGCGTGAGCACCTACGTGATGCCACGCAGCTACGACGACCGACTGACGCGCGGTGGGCCCATGGCTCGGCGTGCGGCCGAGGGCTCCGTTGAGCTGAATGTGAGATCCGACGTGCGGAAGCCCGTTGTGATGTACGCTGCGGGGTCTGTGCTGAGCAATGAGCTGGGCCAGCTGGGGGTGCGTGGCTCGGCAGGCCTTGATGTGCGGCCTAGCGATGCGTTGACCTTCTCGTTGGAGCCCGAGCTCGATATCAGCGACCAACCGCGACAGTATGTGACAGCGTTTGAGGAGCCTGCGGCCACGAGCACCTTCGGCCGCCGGTACGTTTTTGGGCAGCTGGAGGCCACCTCTGTAGCCCTCGAGGCCCGGTTGGACTGGACTTTTCGGCCAACGCTATCGCTGCAGCTCTTCGCTCGCCCATTTGCCTCCCGAGGGCGCTATACCGCCTTCAAAGCGTTTGACCGCCCCGGTGCGTTAGCGCTGCCCGTGTATGGCAAAGACCTGGGAACGGCGAGCCTGAATGCGGACGGCTCGACGACCATCGACCCCGGCGATGACGGGGCTCCGTTCACCGTAGCCCGCGATTTTACGGTGCGCTCTCTGCAAGGCAACGCAGTGCTCAGGTGGGAATTCCGTCCAGGTTCGACCCTCTTCCTCGTATGGCAACACCAGCGGAGGGGCGGGGAGAACGACGGTGCGCTACGGATGCATCGAGACGTGCTGGGGCTCTTCGGAGACCCTCCCACCAATGTTTTCCTGGTCAAACTCAGCTACTGGCTGGGCTAGGACGGCAGTGAGCCCTCCTTCCGGACCGCTTACGTACCCAGGCCGCAATGGCCCATGCACCGATGGCTTGGACATCCGCCCAGGTCTCACGCGTGTCTACTCGTTCATAAACCCCCATACGCTCATGCCGACTCTCATCCGACGTTCAGTACTGGCCGCGTGCTTGTTCCTCGTGCCGACCCTCAAGGCCCAATCCACCGATGCGCTGTTTGCCGACCGCGCCGCCATCCTGGCGTCCATCGAGGCATTCTACGTGGGAGATCATACGGGCAGCGAGTCACACCGCCGTGCGTCTATGCATCCTGAGGGCGCGTACCGTTACCTCGACCGCGATGGCGTCTACCGCGAAGATCAGTTTCGGTTGGTCGAGGGCGGAGCTGACACGTCGTATGTGGAGGAGCTTCTCAGCATCGAGGTGTACGGGACGGTGGCGCTGGTCCGGGTCCGCCAAGAGAGCCAGTGGCGCGAGGACGCCGAGTACAAACTGGTGACGCTGCACAAAACCGACAATGAATGGCTCATCACCAGCATCGCTTGGGGATGGGGCGTCACGCCCTAACCGGGCACCCGAACGGAGCTAAGCCGCAGCGCCTTTTCAGCGGTGCGGCTTAGCTCCGTGACGGGACTCGCTTTGAACGGGTCAGGCCTCCACTCCATGACGCTTCGGGGACACGTTCTCCTCATGAAGAGAGGTCTTGACCAGATCAGGCGTTGTCGATCTGGGCTTTCTGCAGCTTACCGCTGTAGTCCACGTAGACCGTTTTGGTCTCGCTGTAGAAGTCAAAGACTTCCCAACCGCCTTCGCGGTGGCCATTGCCGGTCTGCTTGACCCCACCGAACGGCATGTGGGCCTCGGCACCGATGGTGGGCCCGTTGACATACGTGATGCCAGCCTGAATATCATGCATCGCACGGAAGGCACGAGCTACATTCTGGGTGTAGATGCTGGAGGAGAGGCCATACTTGACGCCGTTGGCCACCTCTACCGCTTCTTCGTAGCTGCGGATGCGAATGACCGAGAGTACGGGGCCAAAGATTTCTTCTTGCTCTACCCGCATGCCGGCTTTGACACCCGTCAAGATGGTGGGTTCAAAGAACGTCCCGTCGTCTAGGCCGTCGCCCGTGGCGCGCTGGCCGCCCAGTGCGATATCGACCCCTTCCTCGCGGGCCACCTGCATGTAGCCCGTCACCTTGTCCAGGGCTTTCTGGTTGATGAGCGGGCCCATTTCGGTGGCGTCTTCGTTGCCATAGCCCAACGTGAGCCCCGAGGCGGCGGTCTTGAGGCGGTCGACCAATTCATCGTGAACCTGATCGTGCACAATGAGACGGCTCGTGGCGGTGCAGCGCTGACCGGTAGTGCCGAAGGCGCCCCACAGGATCCCTTCCAGCACCAGGTCCAGGTCGGCGTCCTCCATGACAATCATGGGGTTTTTGCCGCCCATCTCGAGTGAGCATCGCTTGTGCAGACGGCCACACGTCTCGGCGATGCGCGATCCGGTCTCGGTAGAGCCGGTAAACGAGATGGCCTCGATCAGGGGATGGTCCACCATGGCTTGGCCGGTGGCTCCGCCGCCTTGTACCAGGTTCAAGACGCCAGCGGGTACGCCGGCATCGAGCATCACCTGTACAAGGAGAGCCCCACTATGCGGCGCCTCTTCGCTCGGTTTGAAAACGACCGTATTGCCGCACGCCAGCGCGGGGAACATCTTCCAGGTGGGCACGGCCACGGGGAAGTTCCACGCGGTGATGATGCCACACACGCCGAGAGGGCGCCGGATGCTCATGTTGAACTTATTCGGCAGCTCGCTGGGCACGGTGTAGCCGAAGAGGCGACGCGTTTCGGAGGCGGCGTAGTAGGCGGTGTCGATGGCCTCCTGTACGTCGCCCTTGGTCTCAAAGAAGGGCTTGCCCATCTCGCGGGTCATCTCAAAGGCCAGTTCGTCCTTACGCTCAGTCAGGACATCGCCGATGCGGTGCAGGATGAGGCCTCGTTCGGGGGCGGGGAGTCGGCTCCACGAGGCAAAGGCTTCGTGAGCGGCTTGAGCTGCGGCGTCCACGTCGGCGGCTCCGGACTCAGGAAAGGTGCCAATCACATCACGATGGCGCGCAGGGTTGATGTCTGTGAACGTAGCGCCTGTGATGGCGTCGGTCCAAGCGCCGTTGATGTAGTTGGAAAATAAGGGGGTACTCATAAGGTCTAGGTGCTAGGCGTTAAGGTAAGCAGGAATGATGAATCTGTTATTGCAAAACCAGCTTTTCAAGACGAGTCAAAGGCGGGGTTGTATCTGGGATAAACGATTGGCCAGAGACCCGTTCGAAAAGCTCAATGTACCGTTGGGCAATCTCGACGCGAAAAGCATCGGGGAGGTCAGGGAGTTGCTGCCCTGGGTGTCCCATAAAGTCGTTCTCCATCAGCCATTCGCGGACAAATTCCTTAGAGAGTTGCCGCTGTGGTTGCTGGTTAGCCAAGCGCTCTTCGTACCCATCTTGGTAGTAGTAGCGTGAAGAGTCGGGTGTATGAATTTCGTCAATGAGTCTATAGTGCCCATGGGGGTCAAGGCCAAACTCATACTTTGTATCGACCAAGATGAGACCTTGTCTAGCCGCTAGCTCGGACCCTCGTTCAAAGAGGCGAAGTGCATACGTTTCGAGTTGATCGAATACATCCTCATCCAGCAGGCCTCGGCTGATGACCTCAGCCCGGGTGATGTCTTCGTCATGGCCTTCTTCGGCCTTGGTAGCAGGCGTGAGGAGGGGACGGGGGAGTCGACTGCCCTCGCGAAGGCCCTCGGGTAAAGGTTGGCCGCACAAGGTGCGCAGGCCCCTGTTGTACGTCCGCCATGCGTGACCAGCTAGGTACCCACGCACGACAAACTCGATAGGCACCGGTGTACAGCGACGAGCGATTGTGACGTTTGGATCGGGGACCTTTAGAATGTGATTGGGCACGAGGTCCGCCGTGTGCTCAAAGAAGAAGGCGGCAAGCTGGTTGAGCACTTGTCCCTTGAACGGGATGGTCTGCTTCAAGATGTGATCAAAGGCCGAAATCCGATCGGTGGTGACCAGAATGAGTCGATCGTCAATCCGGTAGGTATCGCGAACCTTGCCTTCGTAGCGTGCCTCGAACCCTTGAAGAGTGGTCCGATCCAGGGTTTGGGTGAGCTGCTGGTGTAAAAGCGATGCGTCAACAGGCATACTGAGGGAGAGCCGCCGGTCTGGTGGAGAAGACTCAGGGAGAAAGTGGGGTATTGGTGGAGCGCCGCACCCGTAGCATGGGCTGCACCAACGCATCGATGCGGTCTTCGGTAGGCGTCTCGGCATCCAGGCGATCAAAGAGACGCTTCATGGCGTCCTGGCCGACACTGAACATATTCTGGTCGATGCTTGAGAGGCCAACAAAGGCACTGACCTTAATGTCATCGTAGCCAATGAGCGCCAGGTCATCGGGAATGCGTTTGCCCGCTTCATGGAGTGCTTTGATAGCCCCAAAAGCTTGCACGTCGCTACTAGCAAATACCGCTGTTAGTTCAGGAGCCTCCTCGAGAAGCTTTTTCATGGCCTCATAGCCAGCCTCTTCACTAAATCCACCATGTTTCTCGGTGGTACCACTGGCCACAAAGGTTTCATTGAAGGGTAAACCCGCTCCTTCCAAGGCTTCACGATACCCGGCAACCCGCCCCATCTGAAAGTCGCTCTCGGTAAACGCGCGGATCATTCCGATCTTGGTATGGCCCTGCTCAATCAGGTGCCGAACGGCTAGCCTAGCTCCAGAGATATCGTCCCAGTAGTATGAGTCAAAAAACCCAGAGCGATTGCCGACGAGCACAACGGGGGCGTACATCGCCTTGAGTTCTACTTCTAACTTCTCATCAATGGGCAGACCGGCTAGGAGGAGGCCATCCACGGTGCCACGTTTGAGAAAGTTGAGTAGCTTCTGGTAGGGCGCACGAGAGCCAAGGTCGCACAACAAGAGGTCGATTTCCTCATTGCGGAGGTAGTGCCGTACCCCACTTAGCAGCTCGCTGTGAAACGGCGTGGTGAAGGTGGGGATGGCAATGGCTACCAGGCGCGTTTTTTTCTGCGCCAGTGCTTTGGCGGTGCGCTGCGGGCGAAATTGGAGTGTTTCAATGGCCTTTAACACGCGGTTGCGTGTATGATCAGACACATCGTCCGAGTTGTTCAAGACCCGGGACACTGTTGAAATGGCTACACCCGCGTATTCGGCGACATCGTAGATCGTCGCTTTGGATTTTTCTGGAGGGGCCATGGCAAAGCGGGCAAGTAGATCAACAGAACAGAAAGGCGCCAACCCTCCGCTGGCCTGTTTTTACAGGTCCTGGGTGGTGCCTACGTGGTAGGAGGGCGCGTCCATGAGTCCAGCCTGGTGGGCTGCTCGCAGGGCTTGCGTAACATACGCTTTAGCGGTTTGGAGCGCTTCTACGACGGGTTTGTTTGCGGTCAATTCACGGAGTATGGCCATATTTAACGCACTCGACGCCCCATGTAGATGGGGTCCGTCAAACCTCGGCGCTTCGAAGAGGTTGAATTCCTCGCCGTCGTAATATAAATCTGCCATAAAGGGAGAGGTAGACGGATCCTGGCCATCTGGCTCGGTCCCATCTACCTCAAAGAAGCGGGCAGGAAGATCACCGCAGCGTAGCAAGACACGACGGGCACCTAATTTATGGAGTCGCTGTACGGCCACTTGTGCATCATCCAGAGATCGGATCTCCATGGCTGCGAGCAGCGCGGCGTCCTGCTGGCGAATGGTGACCAGTCCGGCTTCAGGAAGCCGAGGGCGGAGCGCATCCAGCGTTTTGGGGCCCATAATGTCTTCACCACTGGGCCCACTCAGGGTGATATCCAACAGGATCGGGCCTTGTAGGTGTTGTTGAAGACGTTTGAAGATGACCTCGACATTCTTTGAGGAGCCAACAATTGAGATCTTGGCGGCATTGGGCGTAGAGGTCGCCAAGAGATGCTCAAGCTGAGCGTCAATGGTGTCCGTGGGGACATCCAGCACATCGGTCACTTGACCATGGCTGGCCACCACGATGGAGGTGCAAACAGCGAGCGCCCGTCCCTCTAGGGCCCGTGCGGCCAAGATGTCCGAGGCCAAGCCGCGGTCGATGCCTGTATACAAGGCATTGATAACGATAGGAAGGAAGGTGTGCATACCGATGAAAGGGCTGTAGAATCACCCTCGTGGTGAAAGATCGAACAGACGCGGCCCCGCAGACCAACGTGACTGGAATACGCCGCTGTAGAGGGACTTCATGGCCAAGGCAGCGGTTCCTTAGCCCTTGTGTCCTCGAAGGGGGGATATCCCTGTAACGCACCGGCGTGGAGGGTGCTCGTGTTAAGATCTTCACCAACAACAACCTACGGACCTATCTAATTGCAGAGTGAGTGCTGTAATCCATCAGGCAGTAGACGACATGGCTCCTACGTATGTGCTTCATCAGAAGCCGCCGGCCATTTCAGCTTGGCTGCGCCTCGTGGCTTGGCGAGACCTTCCGTTGCTTTTAGGGATCCAGTTGATGCTGGCGCTGACTCTCGCCGTAATTTCCGATATTGCAATATCAAATAACGCTGTATTGCTTTTGGCCTTGGGGCAACTGTTCGTAGTGGTCTACCTATCAATAACGAGTTGGGTTAAAATATCTAGGACAGCGACATCACGAGGATTTAACCAGCTCGGAGTAGCAAACAAAATCACATTGATTCGAGGTATGATCTATGGTCATATCTTGAGTATTTCACCCTTAGCCTTCATTAGTTTTAACAATGGGGGTGGTATTGCACTCACTGTGCAATGGTGGGTCGTACTTTTGTTTATTTCGGCGTTGCTCACTGACTTAGCCGATGGACAGGTGGCTCGTCGACTTGGGGAGACGTCGGCGATTGGGGCTCAACTTGACCCAGAGATGGATGCGCTGGGCGTCTTGGCTGCCTTAACGTGGCTGATCGCCCGTGGAGTGCTTCCACTCGTAGCCATCGTCATGGGTCTTCTTTTTGTGGCCTACAAGCTAGCTTTGCTGGGCTATCGCCTGAAAGGCTTTGTGCCCCGGGATCTCCCTGATAGAGCCAGTCGTGCCTGGCTCGGTGTCACCCAAGTCGTCTTCCTAGTGTCTCTGATGGTGCCTTTAGAATCCCTCACAGTCGGGGCAGACATCGTGGCCCAAGTATTCACGGGCGAGGCGCTCACGTTGGCTACCCATCAGGCCCTCCAACATAGCATGACCGTCCTCCAACAGGTTTTGCTGGTTGGCTTTGTGCTGAGCTCTACCGGCGTCCTGGTTAGCTTTGGGGTAGATCTCCGACACCAGCTGATGGCCCCAGTGCGCAGTGGGCACCGGGTGAGCCACCACTGAGCTCCCTAGGTACCTTGGATGAGGTCTGCTGTATCGCCGCCTGAACTAACAATTGATAAGAATAGTTATCAATCTTTGAGCTTGTTTCAGCCTCCGCAGACTCAGGATTGAGTGGTTCGGTCTGAGCACACCGCCCGTCCAACCGTTGTGCGACTCGCGAGTCTGCACAGCGCATGGCCAGACTACACGATAGACCTCCCAGGAGCCCTACGTGAACATGAGAAGCCTACGCTAGGTACGGTCAGCCTAACGATGAAAGCGCGTTGTTCTGATTGGGAAACGGCTACCTCAGTGTCTTACTGCGGATGTCTTACTCTGCGACCACAAGCTCAAAGCTATTTGTAGCTGCGGACTGAGCCTGAAGACGATCTGCCATGGACCGTTCGATACTCCTGGGCCTGCCATAGACTTCGTAGTAGATGCGGTACGTACCAGCTACGTCAGATAGCGATGCCACGGAATCGGCTGGTTGAAGCAGGTAGTCATCCGCGCTGAGCGTGAGAGTCCGCGTGAATCTAAGCGTGTCTCCCGGTTCTACCACTACATCAAATGGGTTGCCACCTAGAAACCGGCCTTCTCGGAAGGCAAGGAGCCAAAACCCGGTCTCAAATTTCTCAAATTCCCCTTGAGTGCTCCCATATGGAGGCGGCGGTATGGATGGAGAAGGTTCCAACTGTGGGAGGTAAAGCGCTGACTCCGTAGTATTGACCAAGGTGACCGGTACCTGGACTTGGAAACCATGGCCACCCTCGGTCGGCCGTATCTCGAACTGCTCTTCCGATACCCTGAAGAGTATCTCTGAGTCAATCGCCGTGTCGTGCCCAACATCAAACAACGAGCACCCCGACAGGCTCAGGAGGATTACCATCCCTAGCCCACGCTTACGCTGAATTGAGTACCTTCTTCCACGATTCATGTCTCTGGCTTCGCTTTGTGCCATAGCTTCAAAGTGCAAAATTTGATATGGTTTACATTATTTTGCAATAACAGATTTACGGTGGCCCGTCATTGGTCTGTTTATCTCTAGACCGGGTTCGGTGCATCACGTATGTTGCTGTCTGTTCCCTCACCCACTGACCGATGCACGTATCATGTTCACCTCCTTGGGTCGCTCTAGTCTTCTCGTCCTCCTCGCTTTGAACTTGTTCAGCCTTCCCATGGGACGAATCGCCAAGGCTCAAGAAACACCCTCCCGCGCGAATGCGGATCAGCCTGCACCTCGGCCCTCAACGCTCGTTGACCAACCCTATCTCAATCCTATCCTCTCTCCCGCCGAACGCGCAGCCGATCTGCTTCGCCAGATGACCTTGGAAGAGAAAGTCGGCCAGTTGCTATGCCTATGGCAGCAAAAAAGTATCGCCCTTCAGCCGCCCACGCCTGACGCTCCGTTTGAGCCTGCCCATTTCAACAGCGAAGCCCTTTCGGCCGCATTTCCGCATGGAGTCGGCATGATCGCGCGGCCTTCGGACCGCATCGGGCTCGTAAATGACGGCGAGGAGGGGTTCATGCGAGGGCCCCGCGAGACGGCCGCCGTCGTCAACGCCTTCCAACGTCATTTCGTGGAGAACACCCGGCTCGGGATTCCGGCGTTCTTTCATGAAGAAGGGCTGCATGGCTACATGACTGAGGGCGGCACGCATTTTCCCCAAGCCATTGCGATGGCCTCGACGTTTAGCCCCGTCCTGGTGGAGGAGATGTATCGGCTGACAGCCGCCGAAATGCGCGCTCGAGGGGTCAGCATGGCCCTGACTCCTGTGGTTGATGTAGCCCGCGATCCACGTTGGGGACGCATTGAAGAAACCTGGGGGGAAGACCCCTACCTCACGGCTCGTTTTGCGGAAGCATCCATACGGGGTTTCCAAGGCACCTCTGATAACTCGGGAGCGCTCATTGAACGTCCTCGTGTCGTAGCCACGCTGAAGCATATGACAGGACATGGGCAACCAGAGAGCGGCATCAATGTAGCGCCAGCCGCCTTACCCACACGCACCCTCTACGAGATCTTCTACCCACCGTTTGAAGCGGCCGTCTCTCAAGGCGCCGCCTCGCTCATGCCGAGTTACAATGAGATCGACGGGGTGCCTTCCCATGCATCTCGAATGCTTGAAGATGATCTGCGTGGAGCATGGGGATTCAACGGGGTGGTGGTGAGTGACTACTTTGCAGTGGAGCAGTTGGCTTCGTTGCACCATGTCGTTGAGACTCCCGAAGAGGCCGCCGCCTTGGCTTTGGCTTCAGGAGTCGATGTAGAGATGCCAGATCCCCAGGTCTTTCCATTGCTGGTTGAAGCCGTACGCGCAGGTCGTGTGCCCGAGGCGCATGTAGACTCGGCCGCCGTACGTGTGCTTCGCCTGAAGTTTCGCCTCGGTCTCTTCGAGCAACCCTATGCGGATCCCGAAGCCGCCGAGGCTTCATTCAACACCGCCGAAGCGCGTGCACTAGCCCTCAGAACCGCCGAACGTGCCGCCATTCTCCTTAAGAATGAGCCAGTTTCTGCGACGTCCACGCCCCTTCTCCCCCTCCGTCTCGATGGCCCGCAGCGCATCGCCGTCATTGGCCCCAATGCCGCTGAGACCCTGCTAGGCGGGTACAGTGGCATCCCTCCGTATACCGTTAGCTTGCTAGAAGGGCTTCAAGCCTATGTGGACGCCAACGGAGCCGACACGGAGATCATGTACGCCGAGGGGGTACGCCTTACCGAAAGCCGCAGCTGGTGGGCCGACGAAGTCATCACTCCCGATTCTGCGTCCAATGCCGCACGGATTGAAGAAGCCGTTGCACTGGCTACCGAAGCCGACCTCGTAATCCTGGCCTTAGGCGGAAACGAGCAGACCAGCCGGGAAGCCTGGGCCGCCTCACACCCTGGAGATCGGACATCGCTTGATCTATTTGGTGATCAAAATGCACTGATTGAAGCCATTCTAGCTACTGGCACGCCCTCGGTGGCCGTCCTCATTGGGGGTCGGCCGCTGGCCGCTAACCTGTTGTATGACCGCCTGCCCTCCATCTTGCAAGCGTGGTATCTAGGGCAAGAAACAGGCACCGCCTTGGCGAGCCTCCTCTTTGGCGAGATCAGCCCCAGCGGCAAATTGCCCGTCAGCATCCCGCGCTCCGTCGGCCACCTGCCTGTCTTCTACAACTACAAGCCCTCGGCACGGCGCGTCTACCTGCAAGATGAAACCACGGCCCGATTCCCGTTCGGGTACGGACTCAGCTACACGCGTTTCGACGTGAGCGACGTCAACGTACGTGGGGAGGTAGGAGCAGAAACCTCTGCCACGGTAGATATCACCGTCCGCAACGTAGGCGAGCAAGCCGCCGAAACGGTGGTGCAACTCTACATTCGCGATCGTTCGAGCTCAGTGACGCGTCCCGTGCGGGAGCTCAAAGGGTTCAGCCGCGTGGCGCTGGCTCCGGGCGAACAACAGACCGTGTCACTGCCTATCACAGCTCAACATTTAGCCATGTACAACGATCAGTACAGGCTGGTGGTAGAACCCGGCACCTTTGACCTCTACGTCGGGTTCGACAGTGAGGCTCCGCAGCGTGCCTCCCTTACCACCGAGACCGAAATCATCCTGGGCCCCTCCATCCGATGAACGAGGACACGTCGGGACACCAGCGCTCTCTGCCGGGAGCTTACTCCACGGCCCTCACCCGCGAAGCCGGTGGACAGCCGGTCCAGCAGGGTAGCGCCAACATTCAGGAGCCGTCGGTTGACCTGCTCACGGCGTTCTTGCAGCGCTACGACCGTCCCGCCACCCGCCGAGCCTACCGAAACGATCTGACGCAGTTCTTCGGCACAGACCGCATCTCGGTGGAAATGACCCAGGTGGTTCGTTTTGTGCATGTAAACCAGCACATTGCCGACCTAGAGGCTGGCTTCCATAAGCCCTCCACCATCAAGCGCCGGGTGGCGGCACTGCGTGGGTTCTTTTCCTGGCTCATGGCGCTTGGGCTCATCCCCGTGAATCCCACCGATAAACACCTGCTGCGCCGCGTACGGGCCGCTCGGTATCAAGATCGCGCCATCACCTTTCTCACGTCCGAACAAGCCGGCCAGCTGGTAGACGCTGCGGCAACGTCAGGCAAAGCCTCGGCCCAACGCGACGAAGCCTTGATCCTGACCCTCCTGCACGGAGTGCTGCGCCGCTCCGAAGCCGCCCGAATGGATGCCGCACATCTGCGCCCGCTTGGCCCCTACTGGGTGTTGGATCTTCCAGAGACGAAGGGCGGCGCCGATCAGTTCATTAAACTGCCCACTCATGTAGCTGAAACCATCCACCGCTTATTGGCGGCCGAAGGGGTGCAAGGAGGGCCGGTTTGGAAGTCGTACAGCAACAACGGACGCGGGCGCCGGCTTTCTCCAGGGTCGATCTACCGCATTGTGCAATCCACCGCACAGCGAGCCAGGCTGCTGGAGTCAGTGGGCGCCCACACACTGCGGCACACCGGGTGTACGTTGGCAATCGAGGCCGGCGCCAGCATCCACCAGGTGCAAGCCCACGCCCGGCACAAAAAGATCGAGACCACGATGGTCTACGTGCATCAGCGGGATCGCCTCCGAAACAGTGCGGCCGATTTTATCACCGTGGGTCCATCAGCCGCTCCATCCAGTACACCAGAGGGCCCCACATGGGCCCGTAACGAGCCCTCCGGCACGCCTGGATCTACTTCAGACGCGCGGTCTGGCGACGAAACGTAGCGGAGCGATACACCCGATTCATGGGTTGGGGCCGTCGGTCTGACGAAGGCGGTGACGGAGGCCGCGGCGCCCGCGGCGTGATCCCACCGTCTGAGTCTGATCCGCCCTCGTTGGACGGTCCCTGGTTCAGGCCCTTCATCACACTGATAAACGACTGCCCAAAGACAACCATGGCGCCTATGCAGAAGAGAGCGAGTACGCCGTAATAGACTGGGATAAGCTGCATCGTGTTCAGTGGCTGTTTGCGAGGAACGGACCAATGAACGAGGGGACCCGAAGTGCATCCCAACGCCACATCATCAAGCCGCGCAAAAGGCGGACCAAGACGGCCCACGCGACTCTCTTGCAAAGTACGAAGCCGTAACGTCAACGTTACATCTAAAATTACATAAATCCTTGATCCTGCCAGGGGATATTTGCGTGCCCCCTGTCCTTTTGTACTCACTTCGTACTGCCTATGCGGCCTGACTTTGATGTGATTGTGGTAGGCGCTGGGCATAATGCCCTCGTTACCGCCGCCTATACCGCACAGGCAGGCTATCGGGTGGGGGTGTTTGAGCGCCGTAGCCAGGTGGGAGGCGCCGTCTCTACGCAAGAGATCGTACCCGGCTACCGCTTTGACCTCGGGGGCAGTGCCCACATCCTCATTCGCCTCACTCCCATCGTGGAGGAGCTTGGCCTTGAGCGTTTTGGCCTGACCTACTTGGAGCTGGACCCGCTCTTCTTTGCCCCCTTTCCAGACGGGGATGCCGTCTTCATCTACCGAAGCGTCGAGCAAACCGTTGACCATCTCGAGTCTAAATTCCCTGGGCAAGGCCGGGCTTACCAACGGTTTATCGATGAGTGGAGCGGGTTCGCCCGCGCCATGCGTGATGCCTTCTTGGCCTCACCAAATCCTCTGGATGTAGGCCAAGCCATGCGCCGCCATGGAAGCTCGGCTATGCCCCAGCTTGATCAGCTGCGGCATATCATGCGCCCCTACGGCGAAGTAGCCGATGCCTACTTCTCTGAAGAGAAGATCAAAGCTATGCTAGTCTGGATGGCCGCCCAATCGGGCCCGCCGCCCACAGAGCCGGTGACGGGGCCTTTCGTCCTGTGGCAGCCGTTGTATCACGAAGGCGGCATCGCGCGTCCACGAGGCGGATCTGGCATGCTCACCCAGGCCCTCCGACGCCACATCGAAGCTCATGGCGGGCAGGTCTTCGTGGATCATCCCATTCAGGAAATTCTCTTTGAGCGCCGCCGCGCCATCGGCGTGCGCTGGGCCACGGGCGAGGCGCGGGCCCGCTGCGTCGTAGCAGGCACCCATGCGCTGGAGACATTTGGGCGGCTGTTGCCCCCCGATCTACGCCCCCCAGGCACAGACCAGCTCCGGATCGGGAATGGATTCGGGGCCATCTTGCGTCTTGCATTGGACAAACCCATCTCGTACACGGCCTGGCCTGGTCCAGAAGCTAGGCGGGCCCTGCAACTAGTTTGCCGCTCGCCACACCAGGTGCTCTCCGCCTATGGCGACTACCTGCGCGGGGTGCCCGCCTCGGATCCCCCCATCGTGGCCATGACGTTCAGCGCCGTCGATGACACGTTAGCTCCTCCCGGTGGCGAGGTCCTCTGGCTATGGGGTCAGTACTATCCGTATGAGCTCGCTGGTCACCGCTCTTGGGATGAGATCGGCCCTGCCGTGGCGGAACACCTGCTGGACACCTTTGAGGCCTATGCGCCCGGCACGAAAGCCTCGGTGGTCGGGGATCTCTTTCAGCATCCGTTGTGGCTAGAGCGTGAGATGGGGCTCTTCCGTGGCAATGTGATGCACCTCGAAATGGGAATCGACCAGATGTTTATGCTCCGCCCACTCGTGGGCCTCTCCAATTACCGCTCGCACCTGAAAGGGCTGTACTTGACGGGTGCCAGCACCCACCCGGGAGGCGGCATCATGGGCGCTTCGGGTCGGAACGCAGCCCGTGAACTCCTCAAAGACCTGGACCGCCGGCGCGTATGACCTACCTCACGTTTCTCTTGGTCTTTCTGGTGCCGCCCATTGTGGCGCTGCTTTTCCTGATCCCGCGCCCGCTCCACCACACGCTCAGTCCGCGTGCATGGTGGAGCCTGCCGCTTGTGGCGGTGATTGCCTTTGTGTATACCACCCCCTGGGACAATTACCTGGTGTACCGATCCGTGTGGTGGTACGGCGAAGACCGGGTGCTGGGCACCATTGGGTACGTGCCCTATGAAGAGTACGCGTTCTTCGTGTTGCAACCCATCATGACCGGTCTGTTCCTCTACTTCTTGCTCTCCCGTAGCGGCCTGCAGCCGGAAGCCCAACGGGCAGGGCCCGCTGTCCGGTGGGTCGGTACCGTGCTCTTGGCCACTATCAGTGCCGTGGGGATTGCGCTAATCCTGGGGCCTGACGAAGGCCTTTACATGGGCCTCATCCTGGGGTGGGCCGTCCCAGTTCTGGCGCTCATGTGGCTGTACGGAGGCCCACACATCTGGCGGTACCGCCGTGCGGCCAGCGTGGCCATCACCGTGCCTACCCTCTACCTCTGGGTGGCAGACCGCACCGCCATCCGGCTTGGGATCTGGGACATATCAAACGTTTACTCGTTCGACATCGACCCCTTCGGCCTGCCGATCGAAGAGGCGACGTTTTTCCTCGTCACCAACGTTCTGGTCGTCTTTGGCGTCTTCCTCTTTCTTCACGGCGACCAGATTCAGGTCCCGCTCTTCTCGAAGCCTGCGCCCAGGCAACACGCCTGAGGGCCCTGCTTCTCACCCAACCACCACGCTACCGCCTGCTATTTCATGGCTACACTCCCTGAAAAAACCGTCCACGATCTCAAAGCGATGATGGACGACGGTACGTCCTTTGTCTTGCTCGATGTACGTGAGCCCGACGAATACGATATCTGCAACCTGGGCGGTCAGCTGGTGCCGCTCAGGCAGTTACCGTTTCGCGTTCAAGAGTTGGAAGAGCACAAAGAGGCGCTCGTGGTAGTCCACTGCCGCTCCGGTGGACGATCCGCCCAAGCCGCCGAGTTCCTGCAGTCACAGGGCTTTTCGGACGTGTACAACCTGAAAGGCGGCATTCTGGCGTGGAGTGCTGAGATTGATCCCAGCATGCCCACCTATTGAGGGGCCGGCGGACCAGCGCCTTCGGATACACCCGTGCTATCCGTGAGGACACCCGCCTCGGCGTCTTCAGTGGGCTGCGAGAGCGCACGGCCTAAGGAATCCTGGGCCAAGGAGTCGAGGCCGCCCACCGGGGTCCTGGGCGACAAGCGGACCGTATCGGCCCGGGTCGAATCTGAGGCCGCCAGCGAGTCCTGCTCGGCCTCCTCCATGGCCTCGATCAGCACATCGGGCTTCGGTGGGCTGTAGTCAAAGGCCAGGTTACGCGTAGTGAAGATGGTGACGAGCGGGATCAGGAAAAAGACCGTGCCCACATAGCCCAGCGCATAGAGGCGGTTTCGCACCGTCAGGTCTCCCAAAAGCTTGGATAGCTTGATGGGGATGTTGCGCATGAATGGAATCGGCAGGAAAAGGGCAATCCCGTATACGTTGAACACCAAGTGCGCAAACGCCACTTTCAACGAGGCGATGGCCGCCACCTCGCCCGTTGATGCCAAGGCCAATCCCGCCAGCAAGGCCGTGAGGGTGGTCCCAATGTTAGCACCCAACACGAAGGGGAAGATCTGAGCCACGGACACAATCCCAGCCGCAACAAGCGGTACTGTGATCGACGTGGTGATGGACGAACTCTGCACCATGAAGGTGAGCAGCACCCCAAAGAGTAGGGCCACGGGCGCCGCCCCAAAGAGGTACTTGTGGAAGAGGGCCTCCGAACGTCCCAAGACCAACGCCTTAAGAAGTACGACCAGGTAGCGCAGCGAGATGAACAGAAAGATCAGCCCCACGATCAGCACAAGCACCCCGCTTGACCCGGTGAGGTGGATAATGAACTCAGCAATGGGGTCAATCACGAGCATCAGCGGGCTCAGCAGATCCGTGCCCCCTACGTTCGCCAGGCTGTCAGTCAGCACCGAGGCGCTGCCCGAGATGATCTGAAACATCAACTCAAGCGGGAACAGCACCGCCACCGCCAGGAGGTTGAAGAAGTCGTGCACCGTGGCCGCCGCCATCGCGCGGCGAAACTCCTCTTTCCGGGTGACCGAGCCAAAGGACACGATCGTGTTCGTCACACTGGTCCCGATGTTGGCGCCCATTACGATCGGGATCGCCCCGGCAATCGTGAGTCCACCGCCGGCGACGATCCCCACCGTCATCGAGGTCACCGTCGACGAGCTTTGCACCAAGGAGGTCGCTAGAATCCCGATGAAGAGACCTACGAAGGGGTTGGAGGTGGCTTGGAGCAACGCCTCAGCAAACCCGCGTCCCATGAGCTTGAACGACTCGCCCATCAACTCGATGCTCGTAAAAAAGAGCAGGAGGATGACGATCAGCGAGATCGTTTGTAAGATGGTACGGGACGATTGCATAGCCCACAGCCCCCCAGGAGGTAGTGATTACTTCATCTATCGGGCTATGCGCACGGGTGGGTACACAGCCTCAGAATAGGCAGACTTGCGAACATACGCACCTTCTACCGGATAGGCTGCCGAGCCGAGTTTAATAAAAGGTTAATCAGCACGCACGCGCGCCGCATCCTGAAGCCCATGCCTCACCCTCCAGCGCCTCTCCCACTCATCGTCGGTCCCACCGCCGTGGGCAAAACAGCGTATGGGCTGGCCCTGGCGAAGCCAGGCACGCACGAGATCATTTCGGCGGACAGCCGGCAGATTTACAGGCCCTTGACGATTGGCACCGCCAAGCCTTCGCCCGCAGAGCTCGCGCATGTCCCACACCACTTCATCAACGAGAAATCGCTTGATGAGCCTTTTTCGGCCGGCCGCTTTGCAGAAGAAGCGGAGGCCCGGATTGCCGAGATCTTGGCACGAGGGCGGACCCCCCTCATCCTGGGGGGCTCTACGTTGTATGTGCAGGCTCTGGTGAAGGGCATCGCCCAAGTCCCGCCCGTCCCAGCGGCGATCCGACACCAGGTGCACAACGAGCTCACCGAGCGAGGCGCCGAGGCGCTCTACCGCGAGCTGCAACACGTCGACCCCGTGGTGGCCTCGTCCATGGATGCCACCAAGACACAGCGGGTGGTGCGTGCCCTGGAGGTATACCGAGCAACAGGCACTCCGCTCTCCATCTTTCAGGCTGAACAGACGCTGCCGGCCTTCACCTACCGCGGAACGCTCCTGCACCGTCCTCGGCCGGAGCTGTACGACCGCATCAACCAGCGCGTGGATCACATGCTGGCCGATGGCTTGCTCGAAGAAGTCCGGGCCTTGTATCAACAGGGCTATACCCGTCAACAGACGCCCGCTTTACGGACCATCGGCTACCAAGAGCCCTTGCGGTTTCTACAAGGGGACATCGACTACAACGAGATGGTTCGCCTTCTAAAGCGTAATTCCCGCAGGTATGCGAAACGGCAAATCACCTGGTACAAACGATATGAATTTGCAATAACAGATTTAAGCGTGTCGGTGACCGGAGACAGGCCGCCTACCTAGGGCCAGAAGCCTAGGGTCAGGCCCCCTAAACCCCAGAGCGAGTCCCCTCAGGATCCGCCTCTAGGACCATGGTGAAGGGCCGATGGAAAAACGCTCCTTGGTGAACGCGCCGCGTCACGCGCAGCCCCAGCTGCTCGGCCTTGGCCTCCCACACGGCCGCCTGGTGAAAGGTGAGGTGCTCCTCTTGCTCCCGCATCGACCCCGCCGAGCGCAGACGGTTCACCCATTGGTCCACCCTCGTGAGCCACCGCCGCTCAGTCTCGGTCGTATACACGGACTCGACCACCACCACCTGCCCGCTGCACACCCGGCGGGCCTCGGCCAGCACCGCCTCCGGGTCCTCCGTGTGGTGAAGCACAAAGTAGAGCACCACCACTTCGAAGCTACGGTCGGGGAATGGCAAGCCGTCACCCGGCAGCCGGAGGTGAGGAAGCCTAGTCCGGTTCATGTCGAGGACATCGGCCAACAGCACGTGGGCTCCGTAGCGCGCCAGGGCCTCGCCCACATACCCTTCCCCAGCGCCTAGGTCAAGCACTCGTTGTCCGGCTAGCGGAGGAAGCAAGGCCCGAAGATGTCGCCCCTTCCGCCCTCCACGAAGCCGCTGCCCAGCCTGTAGCAAGGCCTGGGACAGACGGGGCGCTACGAGCAGGGCACCTCCCCCCCAGGCTAGCACCACGTAGATGGCGTACGCGCCGTCGACGTAGTGCTGGTACGTCCCCAGGCTCACCAGGGCCACCCAGACCCAAGGCCAGGCCGTCTGCGGACGGAGAGGAACGAGGGCCAGCAGGCCCAGCAAGTACCACGGGTGCACCGTGGTTGCGGTGATCAGAAACAGCCCCAAGAGCAACAGGCTGGTGCGCGCCAATGACCATCTCCACATCCAGCCCACAAGCCAGATGAGGGGCACCATCATCAGGTAGGTCACTTGCATACGCGGACCCAACCATTTGCTCCAGTCGTCGCCCGTGGCCCACCGCAGCACCTCCTTGATGGCCAGATACAACCCCGCGTTGAACTCGAACAGGGACACGTACAGGCTAAGCGACTCGCGCACGTGGCCCATCACGTAGGGCGCTGCGTAGGGCGCGATTAGGCCTCCACTCACCAGCAGGCCCACCACGACAAACGGTCGCCACCGGGTGTGTCCTAGGACGACCGGACCGAGGACGGCAGGGGTCAGTTTGGCCCAGACGGCCACGCTGATCGCTGCGGCCGCCGGTCCAGGGCGGTCCTGGCGAACCGCCCACACCATCCACACGAGCCCCCCCACCATCAACGCCTCGGTATGAGCCTGTCCGGCAATCTCCAACAAAGCTACGGGGTTCCACGCATACAGCAACAGGTGCCGGGCCTGAACCAGGGTGGATAAGGCCCATATGGCGCTCACTTCGACGGCCACGAAGACGAGCTTGATGAGGTAGTAGCTGGCCTCCCACCCCCAAGGCCGAGCGAGGGCACCCAGCCAGAAAACAAGCTGAGAGGAGGGTGGATAAACGGAATAGTAGGTGGCCGAGTTGAGTAGTTCAAAAAGGGGCTCTCCTTGGAAAAGAGCCAACTCGGCATCCACCGGTCGAAAGGCGTAGGGGTTGAATCCAGCCGCTTGCACCCAGCCATCCCATACATAGCGGTACGCGTCATCGGACAACCCTGGCAACAACGGGAGATAGAGCACACGCGCCCCCACTGCCCCCAGCAGTACCTGCCGCCGTGACAGCCCGTCGCGCAGGATCAACACACCGACACAGACCATGGCGCCACAGGCTGCCACAAATAGGGCCAGAAGATGGCTCCGGTCTTGTCCCCACCAGGCACAGGCCGCCAGCAGCATCAGCGCCGCACCGGCCCAGCCGTAGGTGAGGGCGCGACCTCCGCTGCGCAGCACCGTCAGCGCACGGATACGCTTCATCGTACGAGCCTGCGTGGCCATCGCAGGGAGCCTCCGGCTCAGGTCTGGCTCGGATGATCGAGCACAAAGCGAATACGCCGCCCATGCTCCTCGTAATGGACCTCACGGGCCAAGGTCTCCAGCAAGAAAAGACCTCGACCGCTGTCCTCCAGGAGATTTTCGTCATCCAGCGGATGATCCACCTGGTCCCGGTTAAAGCCCACGCCTTCGTCTTCGACGCTGACTTCGATGCGGTCTGTCAGCACACGGACGTCCACATGGACCTGTTTGCTAGCCTCCATCTGGTTGCCGTGCTCGATGGCATTGGTCACCGCTTCGCTGACCAGCAGCATCACGTTGTAGCCCGTCTCTTCGTCCAGATGCTCCTCCACGAACGCACTGGTCTCGTTGACGATGTCCTCAAGCGCCTCGTACGTGCTGGGCAGCGTGCGATGGAGATGCGGCGAAGCGTCGTGCGCCATACGTCAGTCCAGGTATCAAGCTCAGGAGGCAGCGGGGCTACTCAGCCGCCTCCGTCGTCATCGGATAAGGGCCGTCTTGTGGAGCACGGCCTCTTGGCCATCGGCCTCGACCCGTAGCAGATACAAGCCACTGGGTACGAGGGCACCACGCTCATCCCGCAGATCCCAGAGAAGCCCCCCCGTTTGATCGGTGGCCTCCAGGCTTCGCACGAGCAAGCCGGTTGCGCTGTAGATACGGACCCGCGCCCCGGGTGTCAACCCAGCCACCGTTACCCGCTCGGGATGCCGATCCGCCCGGTAGGGATTGGGATAGGTATAGACATCGGCCAGCGAGGTCGCGGCCTGAGACAAGATGACCGTGTTGCCTTCCGCCGCTAGTGCTTCACCGGCCTGGCCTTCTACGCCATCCACGATCAGGCGCGTAGATTGACCCGTGGGCCCTAAGGGAATGCCCCCAATGCGAACCCGTACTTCGGCGGGCCGCTCGGGGTCAAAGGACACCGCCTCCACCTGACCGGCTGGCTCCACGCGGTAATGCGGCCTCACCTGGGCAGACGCCGGGTCCAGGGAGGCGCTAAAGCGCAGGACCACCACCTGCGAATCGGGGTCGATTTCCCACGAGGCCAAGCGTAGTTCACGGAGCGCGGTCAGCAAGGCGGGTATACGCGCCGACGTGTCGGCCACGGGCGCCAAGAGATGATCGGTCACGCCCTGCCAGACCAACCGTTGCCCCTCCTCCAGCGCCTCCGCAAATCGAACCTGAGCCACCGCCCCGCCATCGCTCAAGGTCACGGTCTCGGCGGTCTGAGCGCCTACTCGGAAGGACCCGGGTGCCGTCGACGGCGCAAGTGGCAGACTAAAGCGGACATCCACCCGGTCGGCGTCGGCCCGCGTGACGTCGACCACACGGGCCGGCGCATGGGGCACCAACTGCACCCGCGCCGAGAGTGGCGATGACGTTCCACCGCGCCAAGCCTGCAACGCCACGTCGCTCACCGCCAATCGACGTAGCGAGGCCGTCATGGAGCGCGCTTCCTCCGGACGCCACGTGGCCTGCACATCCAGGGCCCCACCCGGAGGCCCCGCTAAGATGCGCACCGAGTCGGCGCCTGGGTGAGACCAGGTCAGGACCAACGTGCTATCGTCCTGCGGAAAGGCCTGTACCCACCGGGGCGGCTCTACAGCCGGCCGGCCAGCCCATCTCCACCAATGCATCCGTCCGTCACGGCTGGCGGCCACCAGATCAGTCCGGCCGTCGCCGTCCAGGTCTCCGGCAACCGTCACGGTACTCCGCACCCCCACGGTATCAAGGGCGGCTCCGACCACCGGAGGCGCCGTGGGGTGCGCGGCTCGGACCGGGCCCTGGTGCAAACGGAGCTGCCAGCCCTGTTCGGCGGTCCAGGATAGAACGTACAGGTGGGGCGCGGAGGTCACCACCAGTTCATCCCCTCCATCTTGGTCTAGGTCGGCAAAGACCAGCGACCCGTGCCGCGACAGAGGACCGGGTAAGAGCAGCGAGTCCAGAGCCTGGAAGCCACCCTGTAGATCTGAGGTCCACAGATAGAGCCGTCCCAGGTCAGGCTCACGCTCGCCGGTCCGGGTGGCCTGCGTCCAATTCTGGGTGAAGGTCGCAAAGACCGCCTCGCGTTGATCCAAGAGGCGGCCAGCCGCCAACCGGTCGCCGGCATTGTAGCGGTCTGTTTCGAAGGTCCAGATCGGCGCCGGGAGGCCCCCGTTGGGCGAGGCGTACATGATCCAGTCGCCATCGCTGTCCCCCACCAAAAGCTCGGCACGCCCGTCGCCATCCAGGTCTTCGTAGAGCGCCTCAGCCTGCTGAAACTCGTTGCGGTCAATCTCGCTGCGCCCCACGCCGGTCGGATTTTCCAGGCGAAATCGCTCCGCGTAGGTCTCGCCCTGAGTGCCCAGTACCCGCCAGGCGCGGGTGTTGTGCACCAGCAGCTCCTGCTGCCCATCGCCCTCGAAATCAACGTACCGCGTGCCGAAGCTAGCCGCATCATCAAACGGATTACGCAGGCCCACCGTATCGGCAAAGGCCAGCGCGGTGGGATACCGGCGGGCCTCCGGCGCCTCCAGCACCAGCGTGGCACCGCCTACCTGTGTCAGAAGCTCCCGCCGCCCATCGCCGTCGCCATCGCCCACGTCGCGGGGGATGACGCTGGCCAGCACGGTCTGGACCCGCTGGACGTCGCCACCGCCCCATTCGTAGATCATGAGCGAATCTCCCACCCAACCGTCTTGGTAGCGATTGAACACCAACTCGCGCAGGCCGTCGTCATCGAAATCGGTGAGCTGGGGCAGCAAAAAACCGTGGGGCGCCTGCAGCACGGCACGCTCCAGGGGCCACGCCGAGACGGCCGCGGGGATCTCCAGGCTCCGCTTGTAGCGGCTGACCAGCCCCGACACGTTGCGTGCGACCAATTCGATGGAGACCGGGCCGCCGCGCCCCTCAGTATCCCACCAGGACACGCCATGGCGCCGGGCACGTCGATCGCTTTGGACCGCCAGCGTATCAGGGCCACGCAGCACGTTGAGGGTCACCTCGGTGAGATCGTCCGTCTCCAGATCGACCGTCACGCCCCAGTAGGGGCCCAAGAGCGCTGTCCCTGTTTCACGGACCGTCAGGGTTGGCGGCGTTCGATCGAGCACGACGCGGTGCCTCACCTCAATCGGTTGCCCGGAGCCTACAGTGGCCACCAGGCGCAGCGTGTAGGCGCTGTCAGGCAGGTTGGTGGTGGGCCAGACGGCCAGGGTATCCCTCCATACCTGGTCCGTTTGCACCGGAGACAGGGGGGTCCAAGCCTCCGTGATGTCTTCGGCACCGGGCGTGTAGAAGACTTGGTAGGAGACGAGGTCCGGGTCAAGGACGGTGCCGATCACCACGGTCTCACGGGGATCTAACGCCTCACCAAAATCGGGCGCCAGGAGCTCGATGCGGCCAGGCAGGGCCCGCTGGAGAGCTGCCCCCACGTTTAGTCGACCGGCTGCGGTCCGTTGATCCCACCCGGGCTCTCCTAGGTCTTCGGCGGTGGCCGTAAGGGTGGACCGGATCGAAGCCGGGGATAGCGTGGCATCCACCGCCTTGAGCAGGGCAGCCGCGCCCGCTACCATGGGTGCCGCTACGGAGGAGCCGCTTCGGCGCCCGTACCGTGCGGTAATCGCAGCCGGGTCTTGATCGGGCCGTGGGAAGAGCGTAGTGAAGATGCCAGAGCCTGGCGCGCCCAGGTCAATGCCTACGCCGAACGTCCCCCGCCCCGCGATGCCGGCGCCGGCGGCATCCAGCCAGGCCACGGACAGCACCTCGGGATAGTCCGAAGGATAATGCGGAGCATCGCCGCCCACGTTACCTGCCGAGGCCACCATCACCGTTCCTTGGCTGACCGCATACCGAATCGCTTCGTGCATAAGCGGCGACCAGTACACATCGCCAAATGAGAGGTTGATGACCTCCACGCCCAGATCAGCCGCGTACACGATGGCAGCGGCCACATCGTCGTCCTCACCAAGCCCGTCACTGCCGAACGCGCGCAACGAAACGAGTTGAGCCTCTGGAGCGACGCCGACGATGCCGACCTCATTCCCCCCGGTGGCACTCAGCACCCCCGCCACAAAAGTACCGTGGCCTCGGCCGCCGCCGGGGGCGGGGTCTTCGTCTGGAAAGGCATCCCGCCCGGTGTAATCCCCAGCTTCAATCGGCGTGGCCCGATCTACGAAATCGAAGCCGTAGAGATCATCTACGAAGCCGTTGCCGTCATCGTCTTGGCCGTTGTAATCCGATGGGTCGAGGCGGCCGTTGCCATTGAGGTCTTCGCCCGGATTCACCCAGCGTCGGTCAGCAAGGTCGGGGTGCGAGAAGTCGATGCCTGTGTCGAGCACACCAATCTGCACCCCGGCTCCGCGGGTGATGCGCCAGGCGGGTTCTGTGCGAATCACGCTCAGGTGGGCCAAGCTGTCCAGCAATGGGTCGTCGTAGCGACTTGAAGGCCACCCCGAGGCGGGGTGCCCGGGGCCTCGGTAGACCGACGAGCTCCCCGTTTCTGCCGCGTTGCTATCTAACGCGAGGCCATCTATCGCGAGGCCATCTAACGCGAGGCCATCTAACGCGAGGCCATCTAACGCGAGGCCATCTAAGGCATAGCGGTGGTTGGCTTGTACATACGCGACTCCTGCGCGTCCCGCCCACTGCTCCCGCAGCGTGCTCCAGGCCGCGGAGTCCGGCGCCGTCAGAAGCCAGGTGGTGGTGGTGAGATCACGGCGTGCTTTCGAGGCGCCTGACTGACGGAAGACGAGGCGGCTGCTGAGGACCTCGCCGCGCTTGGCTGGGGCCTCCGCCAGGGTCTGATGGAGATCTTCAGGCGCCTCGTCGGTCAGGCGTACAATCAGTTCTACCTGTCCCCAGGCCGAGAGAGGCGCAAGGCTCCATATCAACCCCCATAGTGCCATTTTGCAATAACGGGCCATCTCAGCGCGTGGCTTGATCCAGGAGATGGCCCAGCTGCTTGGTCAAACCCCGCCGGTCATAGCGGGCCACCACATCCGGGTCGGGGATCGGCAGACGATCCTCCTGCCAGGCGTTGAACCACGCTGCCAGCGCCTCAGCCACGGCCGCCGGGTCATCGGGTGCCACCACCTGACCGGCCCCATACGCCTGCAGCGTATCCGCCGCCACCCCCTCAGGCACCAGGCCCAGGATAGGCCGCTGCGTCCCAATGTACTCATACAGCTTGCTCGTCGAGATCCCCGCGGCCCCAGGCTGGCGCCCAATCGTCATCCAGAGCACCGACGCCGCTCGAATCTCGCGCAACGCCTCTTCATGCGGCACGTAGCCCACCTCCACCACGTGGTCCTGCACGTTCAGCTCGTGGATCAAGCGGCGCCCAGCCTCGGGCATGAGGCCTACGAATCGCGCTTGCACCCACCGTCGGGCCTGGGGCGTTCGTTCCAGAAAGAGGGCCAGCCCGCGCACAAAGGTGTCGGGTTGCTGGGCATCATAAAAGACGCCGCTGTAGACCATCGTGAAGCACGATCGTCCCGACCCCGCCTCCTCGGCAGGCGCTAGGGGCCCCTCCCCCACGTCGGCCGGGTCGTAGCCTTGCTCAATGACGTGCAGCCAGTTGCCGGGCCGATCGGGATGGCGAGCCCGTAAGGCCGCTGCCATGTGCGGATTGATGGCCACGGCATGCACCGTCTGGCGCAGACAGGCGCGCTCCAGTGCGCGGTGGAGGGCTTGGTGGGCCGCCGTGGGATAGACGTGGCGAGGGTTGCCCAACCAATCGTCTCGAAAGTCCGCCACGTACGGTAGCTGTAGCCACCGGCTCAGCAGCGCCCCAATCAGGTGCGCGCTGTAGGGCGGAGCCGACGACAGGATCGCCTCAAAAGGGCGCGCCCGATGAGCCCGCAGCCCCGCCTGTACGGCAAAGGGGACCCATCCGACTTTGTTGTCAGGCACAAAGGCCCACTGGCTCAGCGTAGATAGGCGTCGTCGCGTCGTCTCCTGAGGCAGGGCCACGCGCCGCTGACGCCCAAAAAGGCGGGTAGGATCGATAGACCGAGTGCGCAAGATCTCGGCGCCAGCGGCCTGCACCTCGTGCAGCAGCCCCTCATCGAAGGCGAAATAACCACCCGGCTCGACCGTCAGCACCACCGGCTGCCACCCTACTGAGGGTAGGTATTTGACAAACTTGGCCACGCGCTGCACCCCGCTGAGTCCCATCGGGGGGAAGTAGTAAGCGATCACCAGCACACGCCGCAAGGCGCTCCGTTGTTGGCGCACGTCGAGAGACCCCGTGGATGGTGGAGGTGAGGCTACAGCACAAGGAGATCCTTCGTGGACGCGGTCAGGTTGCGGTGGCCACCGCGCTCTACCACAACGAGATCCTCGATGCGTACGCCCAGACGGTCCGGCAGGTAAATGCCCGGCTCGATGGTGATGACCGCCCCCTCGGGGATCGCTTCGGCACTCCGGAAGGATACGCGAGGCGGCTCATGAATCTGCAACCCGACGCCATGGCCCAGGCTGTGTGAGAAATACGGCCCATATCCCGCCCCTTCAATCACCGCACGAGCCACCTGGTCTAAGTCGTTGGACGCGATGCCCGCCATGGTGGCCTCTAGAGCCCGCTCCTGGGCATCGAGCACGACGCTGTAGACGCGGCGTGCCTCCTCGCCAGGCTCCCCCAGCGCGATGGTGCGCGTCATGTCAGACGCGTAGCCACCCACGAAGCAGCCCATATCAATCACCACCAACTCGCCAGCTTCCAAGCGGCGGTCAGTAGGACGGGCATGGGCCAACGCGCCACGGGGCCCACTCGCCACGATAGGGTCAAACGACATGCGTTCGGCGCCTCGCCGCAGATGCTGGTAGACGATCTCGGCGGCCACCTCGTGTTCAGTCAGGCCGGGCTTCAGCATATCCAGGAGGTGCGTAAAGACGGCGTCGGTCACCGCCTGTGCAGCCTGAATGGCCTGGTGCTCGTGTGGCGTCTTGCGCATCACCAGTCCATCCATCACCTGGCCAGCGGCCATCCACTGGAGCGTATCTGAGCCCTCGGCTTGCATCCGAGACCCTTCGACCACGGTGGCATGGTCGGCCTGAAACAGGACGCGGGCGCCGTCTGGGAGGTACGGCCCCGTGAGCAGGTGCGAAAGGAGGTTTTCAGAGACGATGTGTACCTGGGCGCCCTCCACTTCGTTGGGCGCCTGTACGTTGTAGCGCCCATCGGTGAAGAAGTGCGCAGCGTCCGCTTGGACCACGAGCAGCGCATTCGAGCCGGTAAACCCGGTGGCCCACCGGATATGAGGCAGGTGCTGAATCAGCACGGCATCCACCTCCCAAGTGCGCAATTGGGCCTGGAGGCGTGCCATGGCGGCCTTCTCGATCCACGTAGACGGAGTGTCAGAAGCAGGAGTCGCCATCCGGTTGACCTGATTGCGTGAGGAGGGCACCCGATCAGTACGACCGCATCGTGTAGTTGGGCGATTCTTTGGTGATGGCCACGTCGTGTGGGTGGCTTTCCCGGATGCCCGACGCCGTCACGCGGACGAACTGACCCCGGTCGTAGAGCGCCTCCAGCGTGGGCGTCCCACAGTAGCCCATCGCGGCGCGGAGGCCGCCCATCATTTGAAAGACCACCTCGCCCAAGTAGCCGCTGTAGGGCACGCGGCCCTCAATGCCTTCGGGGACGAGTTTTTTGAGGTCGTCCTCCACGTCCTGGAAGTACCGGTCGCTGCTGCCCTCTTTCATGGCCCCCACCGAGCCCATGCCCCGGTAGCTCTTGTACTTCCGGCCTTCCAGCAGGATGGTCTCGCCAGGGCTCTCTTCCACGCGAGCAAAGAGCCCGCCCACCATCACGCTGGAGGCGCCGGCCGCGATGGCCTTCGGAATGTCGCCAGTCTGCTTGATGCCGCCATCTGCAATGATGGGAATGCCTCGCTCACGGGCGGCCTCGGCGCAGTTCATGATAGCGGTGAGTTGGGGCACGCCCACACCGGCCACCACCCGCGTGGTGCAGATAGACCCCGGTCCGATCCCCACTTTAACCGCATCGGCTCCTGCATCGATGAGGTCCGCCGTGCCTTGAGCCGTCGCCACGTTGCCCACCACGGTGTTGAGATCGGGGTAGGCCTCTTTAATCGTACGCAGCGTATCGAGGACGCCGCGCGAGTG
>JBCDJV010000061.1:0-28928 GCA_038747425.1 Bacteroidota bacterium | reverse complement strand
GTTGGCCTCTCCCGCCCAGCCCGACAGGGCCGTCCGGGTGGTGTCCAGCGACAGGTAGGCCGCATCGGGGCGTTGGAGCACCCGAGGAAACGCGGTCTGCAGGGCGGTGATGGCCTCTTCCTGTCCCGTCACGGTGCTGCCCAGCGCCTGCGCCGTAAGCCGCCACTGCGCATTCAGGGGGTGCTCCAGGTCCAAGCCGGCTACCGTGGCCGTAGCCGGCACCATCGCGGCCATCACGGGATCGTCGGTGTTGTGCAGCACGGAGGTCAGCAGACCGCCCACGAGCGTTTCGCCATAGGTACCGCGCGCCCTTGCCACCAGGTAGTTGGACAGCGGCTCCACCACCGCCCGCCCGTCGCTCACGCGCTGCCCCGTGTGATCAAACGCCTCAAAACGTCCATACTCGGGGCGGGTCGTGGCGTTGAGCAGACCCAGGGAGAAGCGTCCTGCCCGGCCGGAGAGTTTGGCTGCGCCCAGGATCGTGCTCTGCACGGGCGCTTCGGTGTAGACCGCTCCCCCCTCCTCCATTTCGTCAAGGGCCGAGGGGACAAAGGAGGTGCGGCGGGGGGCCCGCCCGATCCGACGCGTATACAGCAGGGTCGGGCGCCTGTTGTTAAGGGCACGGCGTGGCGCCATCGAAAACACGTCGGTGCCTTCCACAAAGAACGGGCGGCGTTCTTCAAAGAACAGCTCGAAGCCCCCTAGGTTGACCTGGGCCGGGTCGGCTTCCACCTGACCAAAGTCTGGGTTGACCGTGGCCGTCAGCGTGAGCCCGCTGGTCAGCCCGAGGCGCACATCGAGCCCCACCCGGGGCTCCAGGGTCTGGGCCGCGAAGAAGGGGTCGGCGGGGTCGCCTGGAGCACGCGTCACCGCCGACGCCATGTACGGGACCGCCTCAAAACGTCGCGGGGCGGGCAGCGCACTGGGAATGAGGAGCGTGCCGAACTGGCTCACGTAGCCTTCCGACGTCGGCGACCGCGGCGACCAGTAGGAGAGCTCGCTCGTCCGGAAGTGGATGCGGGCTAGCTGCAAGCCCCACCGGTGTGGGCCCTCGCCGGCCGTGTAGCGCAGCTGGGAAAGCGGAATGGCAAACTCCGCCGTCCATCCCGTTTCGTCCACCTGCGTGGCCACGTCCCAGACGGCATCCCACGAGCGGTCCGCTTCCGTATCGTCATAGAACAAGATGTCCATCACCACGCCACCCGGCGAGACGCGAAAGAGAAAGGCCGTCCGATCGTCGCCGTACGAGTCGATGACCACCGCCGCGTGGTCGCTGCTGATGGCGAGATCACGCCGGGCCAGCCGCCGATCGATATGTTGAGGTTGAGGGTCTTCCATACGCATCCCGATGTACAGCGTCGAGGGGCCAATCAGCACACGTCCCACTGTCGTTTCTGAGGCAGCGGCCCCGGATGTCGGGCGAAACTGGACAAAATCCGTCGCCGGCATCGCCGAGGCCCAGGCGGGTTCATTCAAGACGCCGTCGAGCAAGATGGCGCCAGCCTCCACTGGAAAGGCCGTGAGCGTGTACGGATCAGCCTGGCCGTAGGCGGCGTGGACCGACCAGGCCGTGAGCCCGAGGACCAGAGTGACAAGGAGTGCGTAGCGGGACATGGCGGACGTGAGGATCGAGGGGATCGGCGGATGTAGGAATGCTGCCTGGAGACGGGTTTAGCGGGTCCGAGGGGGGCTCCGGGTGTAGGCCTTGTGGATGATCTTCCACTCGCCATCGACTCGGATCAGCGTCATGTAGTCGGTGATGAAGACGCGCGGGTAGTCCAACTCTAGGCGCGCCACAGCTACGTCGCCGTTCACGTCAATGGAGGCGATGCGGCGACGGCGATCTGCTTCATCGGAGGCAGGACCACGGGTAAAGAGGGCGGCAAACTCCTCGGCGGTGCGCTGCGCCACGCGCCCCTCCTGCATCCACGAGATGGTGGCGTCGGGATGGAAGGCCTGCCGCATGTAGGCCCCATCGCCTTCTGCTTGGCCTTGGAGGTATAGGTCGAGCGGTACGCGGACGGCGTCGTGGTCCGGGGTCTGGGAGACGGCCGGGAGCGCACCGGCGATACTCACCACAAAAAGGGCCACGAGGACGGGCTGAAGTCGGGTCATGGGATCACAGTAGATGGAGGAACATGCCCCATTCTACGTGATCTAAGCGCCCGATTTGGGCCTATCCGGTGAACCGTGCGCTCCGTGCGACAAGCCGATCCGCCCCCACGCTCAGCTGAGCCGCCGGGGCCGCGAGCCGCCTATAAATCCACGCCCAACGCGCTGGCCAAGCGGTCGCGGTAGCTCCGGCTCAGGCGGACCTCAGCGCCATCAACCAGCACCACCCCATACTCGCGGTTGGGCAATGGACGGAGCTCGCGCACCTGATCCACGCGCACAATCGTGGAGCGGTGGATGCGTACGAACCGGGCCGGGTCGAGCCGCTTTTCCATCCGAGCCATGGTCTCCCTGAGTAGGTGGATGGTGGACGAGGTATGAAGCTGCACGTAATCCCCGGCAGCTTCTACCCACACGATATCGTCGGCATGGACGACCGCCACCCGGCCGCCCCGCTCGACCAGGAACCGCGTGTCGGTAGGCACCGGCGGAGAGGCTAGCCGGGCGGCAGGCGGGTCTGAGAGGACGTCGGCCACGCGGCGGCCCAGGGCGCTTTCGCGTCGCTCGGCCACGCGGCTACGCGCACGGGCCAGGGCCGCTTCAAAGCGTCCATCGTGGATGGGCTTGAGGAGATAGTCCAGGGCCTCCGCCTCGAAGGCCCGGAGGGCGTGCTGGTCATAGGCCGTCACAAACACCGTGACCGGCATACGAGCCGCGCCCACGGCCTCCACGACCCCGAATCCGTCCACACCGGGCATCTGCACATCCAAGAAGACGACGTCAATCGGCGCCTCGGTTTCGGCGTGTTGCTGGATGAGCCCAATGGCCTCGCGCCCGGAGCCCGCCTCGGCCACCACGTGGACGTTGCCCGCCCGCTCCAGCCGCGCCCGCACGCCCCGGCGGGCGAGCAGCTCATCATCCACGATCAAAACCCGTAGCGACTTCATGGGGGGAGGGATGCAGAGGACTCGGCCACGACCGAATGCCGAAGGGGAAGCCGCAGGCGCACCCGGAAGCCGCCCGTGCCAGCTAAACCGGCTTCCATCTGCGCCTCATCGCCGTAGCGCTCATGGAGCCGGGCGCGCACGTTGGCCAGTCCAACCCCGAGGCCCCCGTCCGCGCCGTCAGGACCCTCAACGTGGCCACCCAGGGGCGCCCCGGGTCCGTTGTCCGCCACGGTGACGAGCAGGACGCTGTGGTCCACCTCAGCCGTCACGTTGATCTGACCGCCTTCCTCTCGTGGGGCGACCGCGTATTTGACGGCATTCTCCACGAGCGGCTGAAGCACCAAGGCCGGCACGGGTACGGACAACGCCTCGGCGTCCACGGCGTAGTGCACCTGAAGGCGGTCTCCAAACCGCGCCTGCTCAATATCCAAGTAGCGCCGCGTGAAGTCGATCTCCTCGGCCAAGGGGACCTCAGCCGTATCTTCGGCTTCCAGGGTGAGGCGGAGAAAGTCGGAAAGTTGAGCCAGCATGTCCGTGGCCTCACGGGTACGCACCTCGGTGACGAGCGTGGAGACGCCGTTTAGGGCATTGAACAGAAAGTGAGGGTTGAGCTGGTAGCGCAGGGCTTGAAGACGGGCCTGGTGCGCATGGGCCTCCGCTTGGATGGCGCGGACCCGCTCGTCCTGCAACGCTACATGGTACTGGAAGCCCGCATACAGCGCACTCCAGCCCAGGGTGATCGTCCATCGAAGGACGGTGCCATCGAGGATTCGGCCATCGCGAAGGGGCGGCATCGGCTGATCCCGGATCGCGGAGAGAATCACCGGCGCCACCGTATGCAGGTGCCCGTAGTAGGCCATCGTCCAGACGGCGGACCCCACATAAGACACCCCGGCTCCGACTACGACCATCAGCACGGACGTCAACGACCAAGCCTGGACGCGGTCGTACACCACCCGCATGGCGGCCGTTACCAGCGCTCCAAGAACCGCCAGGGGAGCCGCCCGGACGACGATCACGTCCCAGGGAATCTCACCCACAAACCCGATACCCCAGGCTAAGCCGAAAGCGGCCCAGCCCCATAGATGGAGCGTCCAATACGAGACAGGAGGCGAAAGGCGAGTCACAGCAGTCAACAGCGGGTCCGTCAGCGGGTGGTCAGCTATGGTACGGGAGACGGAGGGGAGATCTCAAGGTCACCGTGCCTATCTTCCAGAACCGCGTTCCCCCTGAAGTGGTTGATTTCCTCTATCGTACCCCTTGGCCATCTCTAGTTTCCCCCGATGCCTGGCCGTGCACCCGCCGCCCACCCGATCCCCGTTGTCGTGCTCACCGGTTTCCTGGGAGCCGGCAAAACGACCCTGCTCAGCGCGTTCGTTCGCGGGCTCGCCCCCGCGCGCGTAGCCGTGATCGTGGGCGACCTGTCTGAGGCCGACGTGGATGCCGAGACCGTCGAGCGCCAGCACGTGGTGCCGGTCGAGGCCGTGGCCGCGCTGCATGGAGGCACCCTGGCGCGACCCGACCTGGCCGATCATCTGCGCCGCACGGTGATCGACTTCGCAGCAGCTGGGTTTGACGCGATCGTGGTCGAGACGAGCGGCGCAGAAGACCCCATAGCGCTGCTGCACACCTTTCTTCGTCCAGGCCCCGATGGCGTGGACCTGCGCGCCACGGCCCGTGTGGCCAGTGTCGTGGCGGTGCTCGACGTCTTCACCCTTGTTCGTGATTACGGCGGGGCGTCGGCCTTTCTCGACCGGCTGGGCACAGCCATGGCGCGCGGCGAGCGCCCGCCGGAAGTGCTGCTGGCCGCCCAGCTCCAAGTGGCCGATGCCGTGGTGATCACCAAGTCCGACCTGGTGGATGCAGCCGCGCTCGACGAAGCGGCGGGCCTGGCCCATGCCCTGGCGCCTGGCGCCTACCTGGCACTCGGTGAACACGGTCAGCTTGATGCACCGCCCTTGCTGGCGCAGGCCCCGTTTCGCCCGGAACGATTCGAGACCCTCTTGGACGCCCACCATGACGCGCGCCCAGGCCCCGAGGCTGAGGCCGTGCCCGAGGCGGGAGCGCCAAGCGTTGCCGCTGAAGTGGTGCGCAACCCACGCCCTCTGCACCCCAAACGTCTCATGCGCCTTGTACGGGGCTTGCCACGCGGCCTCTACCGTATGAAAGGCGTGCTACACCTGGCCAGCCGACCCGACCGCGTGCTGTTCCTGCAGGTGTCGGGCTCGCGGGTGGACCTCGAGGCGGCCGGCACGTGGCGCGCCGCCGCCGCGCAAGACCGCTCGCTGCTGCCCGAAGAGCGCACCGCCCTAGCCGACCAAGCCGGCACGGACCCCGTCTTCGGCGATCGCATCTGCGACCTTACCCTCATCGGCACCGACGACGCACGGGCCGAGGTAGTGGCCGGCCTTCAGCGCTGTTTCCTGACTGATACCGAGCTGCGCCGGTGGCGGCTCCGCCAGCCGTTTGCTGACCCCTGGCCCACGCGTGAGCGCAAGCGCTCGTAGGCTGGCCGGCTCGGACGGTTTTACCGCACCGTGTACTTCAGACCCCCGTTGATGATAAACCCGTCCATGGGCGCCCAGATCTCGGCGAATTGCGGAGTCATGCGCGAGCCACTGACCACCGGGGCGTAGTTGCTCTGCTTGGTGTCCAGGACGTTCTCGAAGTTGAGAAACAGGCGGGCTGGCCCAAAACGACGCTCGGCCATGATCCCGGCGACCCAGTAGCCGTCTGTCCGAGCGCCATTGGTGAGCATCTGGGGTCCTGTGTAGTAGGCCTCCAGGCCCACCCGTCCTGTGCCGTGCTGCTCGTAGACGAGGACGGTGTACGTCTTGTGCGCAGGCGTGAGCGGGATGTCCTCGCCTGTGGCGCTTTCGGTGTCCAGGTAGACATACCCCAGAAACAGCTTGAAGTCATCCAGAGAGAACTTGGCATTGGTCTCCAGCGCCCGTGTGCGGACCGTCCCCTCAGCGTTTCTGTAGCGTATCCCGGTGCCTTGGTTGATGGACTCGGGCACCAACGCGTTCGTTAGGGTCGTGTAGTACAACGCTTGGTTCAGCGAAAGCGCCACCCGGCCTCCGATTAACCCTTGATAGTTGAGATCAAGGCCCCCGCCCTGGGAGGTCTCGGCGTCCACGTCGTCCTCCAGGGGGAGCACATCCTGGAAAGAGCGCTCCTCAGAGGGCTCTACGAAGATGGTAGGCGCTTTGTAGCCCAGCCCCCCACCCACTCGGGCGCTCAGGTTCGGGGCGATACGGATCAACGCCGAGAGGCGAGGCAACGCAAACAGGCCGAAGGGATCATGGTAGTCGGCTCGAAGCCCAGCCTCCAGAACCAGCCGCTCGGACAAGTCCCACGTGTCTTGCGCAAAGGCCCCCACACTGGTGTAGGTGTAGTTCCGCCGGCCCAAGAGCGCCACGGTACGGTTCACCCGCTCGCGGAACGCATCCGAACGCACGTCGAGCCCCAGTACGACATCGTGCTCCGGCGTATCGATGAACAGCGAGGCTTCCGAGTAGGTGGCTAGCTGTTGCCCGTCAAAGCGAAAGCCGGGCACCTCAATGACGCGGTCGAAATGGCTGAGGCTGTTCTTGATCGTCAGCTGACTCCCTTCCAGCCGACCGCTCAACCGGTGATCAAGGCGCGCCTGGGTGGTGAAGCGTGTGGACGTGTTGTGCTCGATGACCCCCCGGCTCCCGCGGAGGCCGGCCTCGAGCGCGTCGACATCGCCCCCCTCCCGCTCTTCCAGGATGGTGGTCATGCCCACGGAGACGGTGGTCCGTGCACCGGGGTAGAGAAACAGCCGCGGACTCAGCGTCAGGCGGCGCGATGAAGGTAGATTGGAGAAATTGTCATCATCTGGATCGTAGGCGGACTGCGCGTTGCCGCTGGCCAGCAGCGTAAGGCCCGCACGCGCCCCCCGGGCTGTGTAGAAGGCCCCAACATCGAATCCCGCAGCCGCCGTAGCGTTGGCCAACAGCGACAGCTCCGGGCTCTCCGTGGGCTCCTTCGAAACCAGGTTGACTAGCCCGGCGATGGCATCGCCTCCGTAGAGCGTCGAAGACGGCCCCTTGATGATTTCCACCTGCAGAAGGTCCAAAGGCGGTACCTGCAGCAGGGACAACCCACCGGAGAAGCCCCCAAAGAGCGGAAAGCCATCCTTCAAGAGCTGCGTGTAGCGCCCGTCGAGACCCTGGATGCGGATCGACGCTCCTCCTGACACGGCGGAGGTCTGCTGCACCATGATCCCCGGCGACTCGTTCAGGAGCATGGTGATGTTAGACGGCTCCATCGAGATCTTCTCGTCGATTTCCTCCCCAGCGATGGTTTCTACGCGGGTCGGCTGGTCGGCGATGGTCCGGCTTGTACGTGTGGCGCTGACGGCGATCTCTTCCAGGTCTCCTTCGGCTTCCTCCAGATATACCACGTCAATCTGGTCGGGATCAGCCCGAGGGAAAGTGAGGGTACGCCGGATCGTTTTGAAGCCCACAAAGGAGAAGACCAGGGTCTGCGCACCCGCTGGAATTCCGGATAGAGCCACGGTGCCATCAGCGGCTGTGGCAGCGCCCAGCGTCGTGCCATCTACGCGCACGTTGACGCCTGCCAGCGGGGCGCCGTCATCAGCCTCCTGAACAATTGCCTGATAGCGGTGGGTCTCAGCCGGTTGAGCAGCAAGTGGGCCCACACTTGGCAGGACCAGCAGCACACAAGCACAGAGAGAGACCGGAGATAAACGGGGGAGGATCACAGGCCAACGCCGCGTACGGGTCTTGGAGGGAGAGGAAATCGACGTGCTGCGGCCGTTAACCACCCTCCGCCATGCGGGTTCTGTGAAGCTAGGCCCAACAGGATGTCAAGCTCAACGCGCCGGGCCTCACCCATCGCCCGCGACGTGTCGCGCCGCATGTGCAGGCACCGGCGCCTCCACATGCTTAGCCGCGCTGTCCGCGATGTGATACCGCTTGGCCTGACTATGCCGAGAGATGAACCAGCGGCTTACTCGTACCGCAAGGACCGGGACGGGTCGAGGCGAGCCGCTCGCCACGCCAGAGTGCCCGCGGCCATGAGGGCCACGCTCAGCACCGCCACGGCGGCCGTTACGAAGAGGCCCGGGCCCAGGGTGATCCGGTACGCAAACCCATCGAGCCACCGCTGCATCCCGAGGTACACGAGCGGTGCAGCCGCCGCAAAGCCAAGCAGCACCAGCACCAACATCTCGCGGGACAGCAGCGCTACAATCTGCTGCTCGGTGGCCCCGAGTACCTTGCGGATGCCAATCTCTTTGGTCCGTCGCTGCGCGGTGTGCGCCACCAGGCCGATCACGCCGAGGGCCGCAATGGCTAACGCGAGGGCTGCGAAGGCTGAGGCCAAGGTGCGAAGCCGTCGCTCGGTCTCGAATCGGGACGCAAAGGCTTCGTCCAGGAAGGTATACGTGAAGGCGCTCTTCGTGTGGTACTCGGCGTGCAGCCCTTCGAGCGCCGTCAGCGTTTCAGGCAGCCGCTCGGGATCTACACGCACCAACGTCCGGCCGTTGTCGAACACCGGATGGGCCGGCTCCATGCGCAGCTGGAAGTACATGGGCTCAATGGCCTCACGAAGCGAGCCCATATGGGCATCGGCCACCACACCTACTACCTCGCGTGGCATCGGCTCTCGTCCAAAGGTGGCCGTAGGCGTGATCGTGCGGCCAACGGCTGTGTCGACGGTCCACCCCATGGTTTGTACGGCGGCTTCGTTGAGCACCACCGCCTCCTGATCCGCAGGGCGGCTTTCATCCAGGAATCGCCCGGCCACGAGCTGCAGGCCCAACGTCTGCTCCAGATCGGCGTCGGTGTCGAAGTAGTGCAGCTCGTCCTCGGGACGCAGCTCGGCATCCGAGCCCATGGCGATGACCAGGCCTCCACCGTGCGGCATGCGCGGGGCCACGGACACCTGCTCAATGCCCGGCAGTCCCTGTAGCTCCTGTTTGAACGCAGGATAGATGGCATACGGAGTCGTCCCGAGTTGCATCACCTGCGAAGCCTCCAGGCCCAGGTCGCGCTGCTGCAAGTAATCCAGCTGGTTGTGCATGGCCAAGGTAGACAGCAGGAGCCCTGCCGAAACCGCAAACTGAAACGCCACCAGGCTACGTCGGACCCAGACGGCGCCTTGGGCGCGACGAGGCAAGCGCCGTAGGACGGCTACGGGGCGGTACGCGGCCAGATACAGCGCAGGATAGAGGCCCACCAGTAGGGTGACCACCACGCCCACACCCACGAACAGCACCAGCAGCATGGGGTCGCCCAGCAGGTCCATGCGCAGGCGCTTGCCGGTGATGGCGTTGAGTTGGGGTAGTAGCACCGCTGCGAGCCCGCCCGCTAGCAGCAAGGCCACGGTCGTTTGGAGGCCCGCCTCCACGAGGAACTGACGCACCAGCTGCAGGCGCTGGGCACCCACCGCTTTGCGCACGCCCACCTCGGCGGCCCGCTCGCGCGCCCTGGCCGTGGCCAGGTTGACGAAGTTCACACAGGCCACGAGCAGGACCAACAGGGCGGCCATGCCAAACGCCCATACGTACTCAGGCTTTCCACTGAGCAGCTGAGACTGGCCCCAGGCCCAGCCCCGCACCACGCCTTCTCCCTCTCGCAGGTAGAGTCCGGTCAAGGGTGCGAGCGCAACGGCTTCGATCTGGGTATTCTCGCCGTACTCCTCGGCGACGCGTTCTAGCAGAAAGGCTTCCAGGGCCTCCCGATCCCGGTCCGGGTCTGACGATTCGGCTAGCAGCAAGTAGGCAGGAGTTCCCACGCTCATGATGGACCCATCGGGCTCTACGAACGAGGCGACCGCCTGGAAGTTGAGATGGGATCGTTCGGGCGGCGCCAAGATACCCACCACTTCTAGCGTGTCGTTCTCTGTGACCAGCGTTTGACCCAGCGGGTTGTCGTTGCCAAACTGACGCGTGGCCAGTTCCTCGGTGAGGAAGATCACCCCGGGGCGCGCCAGGTCGGCGGGGTCTCCCCGTTCAATCTCAAAGTCGAAGAACTCGAAGAACGGGGCAGAGGCCTGGATGTAACCAGGCTCCTCTCGCCAGAATCCACCACGCCGCACAAGCATCGGCTTGGGATTGGTCACCCGTACGAGAGCCTCAATGTCGGGGCGGCTAGCGAGGAGGTCTTCGTCCAGACTCGAGGGCAAGTCGATTTGAATGGTCCGGTCCGGTTGCCGTGGCGAGCTCATGGTGACGCCCGTGCGCACAATGCGGTCGGCGTAGCGATGCTGCCGGTCAAACGACAGTTCGTCGCGTACGAACAGCCCCATGAGCAGGCACGCGGCCAACCCGAGGGCGAGTCCCAGAATGTTCAGGGCCACGTGGGCGCCCCGGCGACGGGCATGACGTACAGCGATGACCACATCGGTCTTGAGCAAAACGAACCTCCATTTGATTTCGGACATAAGCCGACGCTCATGCGCCGCTTTTGACCAGTACAACTTCTGGTATTCGGGCGCCGCCTCGATGGCCCCCCCGAGTTCCACGACCGCTTCCCGAAATGCGGCCTCCGCGCTCAAACCGTCGGCCCGCCGGTGACGTACATGGTCACGCAGGTGGGCCTCTAGCTCATCCGCATCGTCTTCGGTGAACGTCCGGCTCGTGGTGAAACTGCGGCGCCAGGCCGCCACGGCCGCCTCCAGGCGAAAAGGGCCGGCCATCTAGTCAGCCGGGCGTCAAGCCAGGCGAGGCGGCGGGTCCGGCCAGCCCATCCCAGAGCGTAGTCAGCGCTTGGTGCACAGCCAACCACTGCTGCTGCTCACGCGCCAGCGCCTGCTCGCCGGCTTCGGTCAGCCGGTAGTACTTGCGCCGTGGCCCCTCATCACCGGCCCGCCACTGGCTGACCAGTAGGCCGTCATGCTCTAAACTGTGCAGGACTGGGTACAGGGTGCTGGTGGTCCAGGCCAGATCGCCATGGGTCAGCGTCTTGACGCGCTGAATGATGGCGTAGCCGTAGCTCTCGCCATGGGCCAGCACGGACAGGAGTAAAGGCCGCAGCGAGGCAGCAACGAGCGGTTTGGGGATCATGGCCGTGGAGAATCGAGGGACTAAGTCGCGTGGCGAGGTATATCGGGGTGCGCACTAGTGTACGGCGTACCGCGACATAGTTTCAATGGAGGCCGCCACGGGCCCTATATGAAAGCGGGGGCACGATGACTCGTGCCCCCGCTCCGGGGATACCTCTGGGTATATAACTGAGACGGGCCCAGCCGCTGCGTGTAGCTCAGTACGCTGTACAGCGGCCGTCAACAGGGGCTTTCCCCCGCACTCAGGCCACCTGGTGGTGGTCGGCGTAGGTGCGCTCGGTCGCGCCGGTGTAGACCTGACGCGGGCGGTTGATGCGACCCCGTGGGTCGTTCGTCATCTCCTTCCACTGCGCGATCCACCCGGGGAGGCGACCCAGGGCGAACATCACGGTGAACATGTTGGTGGGAATACCCATGGCTCGGTAGAGGATACCGCTGTAGAAGTCGACGTTCGGGTACAGCTTGCGCTCCACGAAATAGTCGTCTTCGAGGGCGGCCCGCTCCAGATGGCGGGCCACGTCCAGCAACGGATCGGCTACGCCAAGCTGATCCAGCACGTCATCCACGGTGCCTTTGATGATGCGGGCGCGCGGGTCGAAGTTCTTGTACACGCGGTGCCCAAAGCCCATGAGGCGGAACGGATCGTCTCGGTCCTTGGCTCGCTCGATGTACTTCTGAATGTCACCGCCATCCTCTTTGATGGCTTGCAGCATCTTCAAGACCGCGGTATTGGCGCCCCCGTGCAGCGGTCCGGAGAGGGCACTGATGCCGGCCGAGATCGACGAGAAGAGGTCGGCTCCGCTGCTGCCCACCATGCGCACGGTGGACGTGCTGCAGTTCTGCTCGTGATCGGCATGCAGCACCAGCAGCATGTCCAAGGCCTTCTCATGCAGCGGCGAGACCTCGTAGGGCTCCGAGGGCACGGCAAACATCATGTGCAGGAAGTCCGCCGTGTAACTGAGGTGGTTCTGCGGATAGATGTACGGTTGTCCGATCGACTTTTTGTAGGAGAACGCCGCGATGGTCTTAAGCTTGGCCAAGAGGCGGATGATGTTCAGCTCGAGCACCTCCGGCGAGTCCGAGTCCGGATAGTACGTGCGGAGCATCGCGATGATCGAAGACAGCACCGACATCGGGTGCGCCTTGGCTTGCATACCCGCATAGAAATGCTTCATGTCCTCATGCAACAGCGTGTGCCGCGTGAGACGGTCCGTGAATAGCGCCAGCTCATCTTTGTTGGGCAGGTCGCCGTAGACCATCAGGTAGGCGACCTCAATGAAGGAGGCGTTCGTAGCCAAGTCCTCGATGGAGTACCCACGGTGACGCAGAATGCCGGCCTCACCATTGATGTAGGTGATGTCGCTCATGCACGAGCCCGTACTGCCATACCCGGTGTCCAACGTGATTACACCGGTGCGGCTGCGCAGCGTGGAGATATCGATGGCGACCTCTCCCTCGCTACCTTCAACCAAGGGGAACTCGTACGTCTGATCGTTGATGATGAGCTTGGCCGTGGACATGGGCAGAGCAAGAGGCTGGTGAGAAATCGAACATATGAATATACTCGCTCATCACAGCTTCACGGGTGGCCAAATGAGAAATGAACTTCAATTTCATCAGGACTTGCGCCGCGCACAAAGGCACCCACGCGGAAAGAGGGGGCGACCTGCCAAAACGGAGTAGACAGGGCCCTGCCTGCCAAACTTGGAGCGCGTTTACAGGGCGCGGAGCCGCTGGACCAGCGTGCGCAGGGCCCCCGGTGCCTCTGGCAACACCCCGAACCACTGCCAAGCCAGTTGGCGGTCGGGTTGCTGCTCCCCGCGCTGCGTGTGGGTCACGAGCAGCGTACTCGTGAACGGCGCCTGACGACCATGCTCGGGCCGTACAGCGGGCGGCAGATCGTCTACTAGCGTCTCAATCTCGTTCCACCAGGCCTCGGCGAGCTCTTCATACCGGGGCGGCTGCGACACGTACGTGCCCCCTGACGTGACCAAGCCTTGCCCTCGCTTCACCTGGATATCGTAGGCGTAGTCATAGCCGCCTGAAAACGCCAGGTGAATCTCCACGAGCGAGTCGCGCTGAGGGGCAGGATGCGTCGAGGGGAAAAGCACGCGTGGGAGGGCTATGAAACGTGAGGAACGGGCTGATCGGGTACACAATCAAGGGGCAGCACCAACGAAAAGGTGCTGCCCTGGCCTTTCTTGCTGGCTACCCTGACCTGGCCGCCCATCAGTTCAACGAGACGTTTGGTCACGGCTAGACCCAGACCGTTGCCTTGGTGCGTCCGTGCCAGGCCGGTGCTCTCTTGCTGAAAGGGCGAGAAGAGGTGTGGCAAAAACTCCTCATCGATCCCGATGCCGGTGTCGCTGAGTTCCAGGAGGAGCTCGTCTTGCTCCTGCCGGAGCTTCACCTCGATCCCTCCTTCCTCGGTAAACTTGATGCTGTTGTCGATGAGGTTGGTGAGTACACGCTCCAGGATTTCATAGTCAAGTTGGGCATAGACGTGCTCTTCAGGCAGGTGAGCGCGGATGTACAGCCCTTTCTCATCGGCCATGGAGGCCATTTCATCGGTGACGCGGCGTACCACATCGGCCACGTTGAACCGGGAGCATTCCAGCCGAAGGATTCCTGCCTCCAGATGTGCGAGGTCCAACATCGAGTCCAGAACACGCAACAGACGGCGCCCGCTGCGTTCAATGACGCGGATGAAGCGCTGGTAGTCATCGCGCACACCCTGCTTGAGCATCGAGGTGAAGCCGAGAATCACCGTCAGGGGCGTTTTGACTTCGTGGGTCATGTTGGTGAGGAACGCTGACTTCATCCGCGTCACCTGCTCCGCCTCGAAGCGAGCCTCGTCCATCCAAAGGGTGGCAGAGCCGTCTGCTTCGGAGTCCACGATGACACAGAGGGTGAGCGCGTCCCCTTCTACCCACAGCGGATGAAAAGCCGCCTGTACCGCTCGCACCCCGCCCTGCTCCTGCATGTGCAGCGTCTGGGTGGGGGGCCGGTGCTCTGCCTGCAAGCGCTGCAACAGGTCGCGCTGATCGGCCTCATCCAGGAGCCCCAACTCATGCAAGGTGCGGTCTGTGAGATCGCCCCGGCTGCCACCAAGTAGCCGTACGGCACTGGCGTTAAGCTCCACAATGCGGCCTGTCGAGGCCTCGACCACGGCCATGGCGAGGGGGCAGGCCTTGAAGATGGCGGGCCCCAGACTAGGCGCCAGCCGTGCCAAGTGTGACGCCCCATCGGCCTGGTTGGACGGGAGCACGGCGGCCGGATGGGCCGTACCGATCCACACCGGCTGGCCGTCCAGCTGTACGCGCCGTGCCGACAACGCTACGGGACCTTGACCATTGAGATGGGTATGGCCCCGCTGCACGCCGTCTGTATCAATGGGCAGACCGGCTAGCCACTGGCTGACTTCGGCCATGGCCGATTCGTCAAACCACCGGCGCGCCGCCCGATTGGAGAAATGGATGTGGCCCGCAGGGTCGGCGGCCACCACAGGCCAGGGTAATTGGTCGGTGACCAGCAGGAGGTGGATGGACTCCAGCCCATGGCTCGACTCGATGCCAGCGGCGTTGGCAGGCCGCGCCCTGTCGGGACGGGCTTCGGCGCGATGCGGGGTAGACGGAGCGGGGGCAGGCTCTTCGCGCTGTACCCCGTCGCCAGCCTCTAGCTCAGCGAGCAAACCTTCGCGATGGGCCAGGGCCTTCCGTAGCATCGCTACTTCGGATTCAAGAGAAGCCCTGGTGTCAGGAGTGCGCATTTCTGGACGGACCCAGATCGAGAGGTGCCAACTGACTCACCGCGCGCGGGGTGCTAGACCATAGTAAATCAATAGTCGTGGCGGGCAGGGGTCAAGGGCACCTATGATGGCAAAAATAGAAGTATGCGATGGTTCAACAAGGTAGAGCACATCCTCGCTGAGTGCCGTTACAGACTTGGAAGGATGACGTTACGGACTTGGAAGAAAAAACCGCTGATGACCCCGTCCCCTCCGCAGGAACGATCAGGTGATCGTCCGTCCTCCCCTTCGCGTCCACTTGACCGGGCCTCGCTTTGCCAGCACCAACCTGAGGCTACGCCGCATCGCTCAGCTCCTTGACCGCGCGTACCATGGGATCGTCTAGCTCCTCGCGATGAATGGAGAAACCGAGCTTCCGGCACACCCCCTGCATCGGCTTGTTCTGCCACAAGATATCCGCCACAATTCGCTGCAACCCTTCAGCACGGCCGATGTAGATGAGCCGCTCCAGCAGTTCGGTGCCGAGACCCTGCCCTTGGTCTGCATCGCGGACAAGCATGGCGAATTCGCCATCCGACGTCCCGATGAGTTTGGTCAGACGCCCCACGCCCAAAAGTTCGGTCGTCCCGTCCTCAGCGCTGGGCCCTTCTACCACGAGGGCCATCTCTCGGTCGTAGTCGATGAAGCAGAGCCTCGATAGCCGCTCGTGAGCCACGCGCTGTTCTTCCTGGAAGAGGCTGGCGTAGCGCAGGTACACGCTCCGCTCGGAGAGGCGGTGATGAAACTCCACGAGGGCGGGCTCATCTTCTGGACGGATCGGCCGGATCACCACCTCCCGCCCATCGCGCAGGGTCCAGTTCTCCACGTAGTGACGCGGATAGGGGCGGATGGCCGGTTCGGGTACGGAAGCCTCGTCCACCTCCGGCGCGTGGAGCAGGACCCGAGCGTCTAGCGCGAGCAAGCCTTCACCGGAGGCCACCAGCGGGTTCAGATCGATCTCTTTGATCCACCGCTGTTCCACCACCAACTGACTGAAGCGCACCAGGAGCTGCTCCAACGCCTCTTGATCCACCGGCTGACGGCCTCGATAGCCATGCAGGGCATGGTAGATCTTGGTCTGTTCCATCATGCGCCGGGCCAACGTCGAGTTGAGCGGGGGCAGCGCCAGCGCCCGGTCTTTGTAGACCTCTACCAGCGTCCCGCCCGACCCAAAGAGCAGCACAGGCCCGAATTGAGGGTCGATGCTACTGCCGAGGATCAGTTCAAACCCGTCCATCGAAACCATCGGCTGCACGGTCACTCCATCGAAGCCGTCGTGGCCAGGCTCCGCTTGCTCCGGGGCGAGGTGCTCGTGGTGGCGGCGCACCCCCTGGCGAACCCGCTCGAAGGCCTGCCGCACGGCCTCGGCGGTAGCCAGGTTGAGCTGCACCCCATCTACGTCGGTTTTGTGGGTGATGCTGAACGAGTGCAGCTTGACCACCACCGGATAGCCAATGGCGGTGGCGGCTTCTACGGCCTCATCGGCGGTGGCGGCCACCGTGATGGGGGTGGTGGGCAGACCGTAGGCGGTCAGCAGGCTCTTGGATTCAGCCTCCGTGAGCACGGTACGACGCTCCGCGCGTGCGTGCTCGATAATCGCCGTTACACGTGCATGATCTACCGCTACATCGTCATCAGGGGCCAGAGACGGGGTCTCGTAGAGGGCGCGTAGGTTGTAGCTGGACTGCCACATGTACCCGAATGCACGGGCGGCGGTGTCCGGGTACTGAAAGGTGGGGATGTCGGCTTGGTTGAGCACGCCTTCTCCGGAGGCCGTGGTCTGCCCCCCCATCCAGCTAGCCAGCACCGGCTTGTCGGCCTCGCGGGCCACTTGCGTCAAGGCTTCCGCCGTGGGCGTGGGGTCGGTCATGTCCTGGGGCGTCAGGATGACGAGGAGCCCATCACTGCCCGGATCGGTCTGTGCCACGCGCAGCGCCTCCGCGAAACGATCGGCGTCGGCATCCCCCAGGATATCCACGGGGTTGCCATGGCTCCAGGCTGAGGGCAGGAATTGATCCAACGCTTGGACCGTCTCGTCAGACAAGTGGCTCAGGGTCCCCCCTTGCCCGATGAGGGCGTCCGTAGCCAGTACGCCAGGCCCGCCTGCGTTGGTCAGGATGGTGAGATTGGGCCCCTCAGGCCGGGGCTGTTTGGCCAACACCTCGGCCATCGCGAAGAGGTCGGCGATGCTGTCTACGCGCAGTACGCCGGTCCGGCGGAAGGCCGCACTGAGTACTTCGTCGCTCCCCGTCATCGAGCCGGTGTGCGAGGCCGCCGCTTGAGCGGCCGCTTCCGTGCGCCCCGCTTTGATGACGATGATGGGTTTCTGCAGAGCCACCTCGCGGGCGGCACTCAAGAACGCCCGCGCATCTCCAATCGTCTCCATGTAGATCAGGATGCTGCTCGTGTGGGGATCCTCTCCCAGATGATGGATGAGGTCTCCCCACCCAATGTCCAGCATAGACCCTAGCGAGACACACGTGCTAAATCCCACGTTCTCGCGAAGACTCCAATCCAGGATAGCTGTGAGGAGCGCTCCACTCTGGCTCAAGAAGGCGACGTTGCCCTTGCGCGCCATGCTGCCCGCAAAGGTGGCATTGAGCCCGGAGATCGGCCGCATCACCCCCAGGCAGTTGGGTCCGATGATCCGCATACCTCCGCGCCGGGCTTCCTCCAAGACCTCTTGCTCCAGGCGCCGGCCTTCCTCCCCGGTCTCCTTAAATCCAGCCGAGATGACCACCGCCGCCGGGACCCCCATCGCCGCGCTGGCGCGGATCAGGCCCGGCACCGTAGGCGCCGGGGTACAGATCACCACCAGATCCACCGATTCGGGCAACGACTCCAGATCCGGATAAGATCGAATCCCCAAGACGCTGCTACGCTTAGGATTCACCGGGTACACGGTCCCCCCGAATGGATTGCTCAGCAGATTCCAGAGCACCGTTCGGCCCACGCTACCAGCGCGATCACTTGCGCCCACCACGGCTACGTGCTTGGGGTTGAAAAACGCCTGGAACGCGCGCCGTGCAGGACTTGAAATAGCGTGTGAAGGATCGCGAGGCGAAGCAGCCTGCATTGCAATAACGGGTTCGTGAGGGAAGTCGAAGGAGTCGGTGCCGTGCGGCCTGGACCGCCACGAGCGAGGGCTGAAAAAAGCAGTCCATCGCCCACCGTATCGCCCGCTGTGACTGGGCGGACCGCCCCTAACTTACGGCATGCCACTACCGCCTTCACGTCCCCCCCCAACCCCGGTTGTGACAATACCGGGACGATGCCGCCAGCCTCGGCGTCGCCCTTCCCCCCAGCGTCGCCTATCTTGCCGCGGCCCCGTTGGCTCCCTCAAGGTGCGATGCCTATCCCCACCCTCGTTTATGCCGCAGACCAGGCGTACGCTGACCCCTTGGTGTACTCGGCTTATTCATGCCTGGCGCATTCCACCGCTCCACGCATCCGGCTTTGCATCCTGGATCATGGGATTGCAGACCGGACACCCTTCAGAAGACTCACCGATCGCTTTCCCAACCGGGTGGAGCTGCACTTCTTCGAGGTGTCGCCGCTGCTCAGCCGGGTGCAGGCCGCCCACGCCCGGCACGAAACCAACGTGCGTCTCCCCCCCACTACCTTGGCGCGCCTGTTCATGGCGGAGGTGCTCCCTCCCTCGTTCAGCCCCGTGCTCTACCTCGACTGTGACACGCTGATCCTGGCTGACATCCAGGAACTACTGGAGGCCTGGCCGGCCGTGGCCCCCTGCGGAGCTGTGGGCGAGCACCTCTTCCACGCCCAGCGAGACCGGTGGCCAAACGCGGCCGCGCTGCCCGCGCCCCACACGCGCCTCTTCAACGCCGGGGTCCTGCTCACCGACCTCCATTGGTGGCGTGAGGCGCAGGTTGCTGAACGCACCCTTGGCGTACTCACCGGAACGGGTCCCCGCACCTTGCAGGACCTGGACCTACGCTACCTCGATCAAGATGCGCTCAACCTGGTCCTCGGAACGGAGGTCCGGCCCCTCCCTCCACGGTGGAACGCCCAGAACGGCTCTATTGGCCGCACCCTGTCACTCTCGTTGCCCGAGTTGGCCAGCCACCTGCTGAAGCGCGACCTGGGCATCATCCACTATGTGGGACGCTCCAAGCCTTGGTCGGCTTTTGGCCTTCGGATCTTCAACCCCGAGATGATCCTCACCTGGATGGCCTACACCGCGCACCTGTTGCGCGTGCACCACGATCAGCCATGGCGCACGGCTTCCCGTCTCCTCCTTCAGCAGATTCAGGCCTTTGGCCCTCACCTGCGCCGCTTTCTGGATGCTCGGCTGCTCGGCAGGGGCCGCCGGTGAGGCCGCCAGCGTTCGCCTGGATCCCTCCATCGGACCCGGCAAGGTGCCCTCGGCAGGAATCGAACCTGCGACCTGCGGTTTAGGAAACCGTCGCTCTATCCCCTGAGCTACGAGGGCCTGTATGGGCGTCAGCAACGCGCGCCGTGACGGGTTGGGTTCCGCCCTGAGCGGTTGGCACGAGATCTGCTCTGGGTCTCTATTCATCACGCCAGCATGGGCCGCTTTGGCCTGGCTGTCCCCAGCCTGCTCCCCCTCCACATGATACGTCGTCTCCTCGTTGCCCCGTACCCGAATGACCCAGGCTCCCCGGCCCTGCAGTGGGCGGCAGCCCTGGCCGACCACCATGACGGCGAGGTGACCACGCTGGATCTGTGCTGGCCCCAGCCCGAGCAAACAGTCATCAGCGGGGATGGCGCGTGGCCGACGGGCTCTGCCCAGACCGATGCGCACCGACTGCGCCCAACGGCCTCGGCGGGTTCGCCGGGCGTGTCCGGTCGGTCCCTGTCCGACCTGCGTCGCTTCCACGATCTGTTGATGGTCGACGGGGAGGCTCTCGTGCACGACGCGGTGCACGACGCGGTGCACGCTCCGTGGGCTCTGCTGGATTCGGTCGTGCCCCTGCTCATCGTACAACGTGCCCCCCCACCGCTCGCCTCGCCCACAGTCGCTCGTCCGCTTCGGGTGATGACGTTGATTGACGGGCAAGCGGCCTCCATGGGCACGCTGCACCGGTATCTACAGATGCGGCCCTTTGGGGTGCAGGAGATGATGGACGTGGTGCATGTGCAATCTGGCGCAAGCCATCAGGACCAGCTCAGCGCCGAGCTGCTCGTGCGGCGCACCGGAGACTTCATACGCGCCCACGGCTGCACCCACGTCACCGAAACCCGCCTCACCACTGCCCAGCCCGCTGAAGCCGTAGCTGACCACGTGAACCGCCTCCAGGCTGACCTCGTCCTCATGAGCGCAGGGAGCCGCTCCAACCGAACCGAGCAGCTCCTCGGCCTGCTTGCTCATCATCTGCTCGGCCACACATCGGCCTCGCTGTTTCTGGGGGGGTCATGACGAGCGTACCCATACGAGATGCACGGCGCATGGCCTCCTTCCGCGGTGCAGTAGCTCCTGGGGTGATAGGCTTCGTTCTGGCCTTCGTGCTCGTGGGCTGTCAGAGCCTGGCGACGTACTCCACCACCACCCCCGCTACGCTCAACATGACCGACGAAGAGCTACGTGCCGTTCAGTTCTACCTGAGTGCCCCGTTCACGCTGATCGTGGAGGAAACCCGCACCAGCAGCCAGATTCTGGACGACAACGCGGTGCTCAATGACCGCGAGCAGTATCGGCACAACCTCGTGTTCAAACGAGGCACCCCGGTGGTGGCCGTAGAGGTACGCCGCACCCACGTGCAGGTGCAAGCAGCGCCCGACATCACCCTCACCTTTCGGCCGGACAGCCTGCTAGGCACGTCGCTGCCTGCGCTCATCGCCCAACGTGACACCCTGGCCCAAGCCATCGCCGACGGCTCCGTACCGCTCACCGCCGATACGCTCACCGCTCACATCGACAGCCTGCTCACGGTGGAGGTGCCATTTCTCCTCACCGAGTTCAACGGACAACCGCTGGCTCATGATAGCACCGTCGTCTACGCAGAACGCACCTACACCGTCAAGTTCGGGTACTATGACCGTGCGCGGTCTTTTGTCGAGCGAAATCCTCCACGCCTGAACTTCGAGCGCGTCCTGGTCGAAACGAGTACCAACGATCTGGAGACGGTGCCTGGCATGACGGTAGGCACCGTCTCATCCGACGCCAGGAGCACAGGCTCAGACCGATGACGAAGGCCACGAAGCGGGTTGACGCTGTGGGCGCCGCCTGCGATGTCGGCTCGCACGGTCTGCCGGATTCAGCCCCCTTTGCTGCCGGTCAACCCACGCAAGCTGCGTTCGGAAAGCAGGTTCACGTCGTAGGTGCGCAGACGACCGTTCCGAGCGCGATGCCGCTTCAACGCTCCATCGATCAAGTATTGCACGAGGTCCTTGAAGGCAAAACGTTGGTACGCATGCTCTTCGCTAAGCTCGGGCGGATTCCACAGATAGAACGAAAAGGAGCCCGGAATGGTGTTGATCTCGTTAAAGTAGACCTCTTCCGTTTCGCTGTTCATCAGGAAGTCGATACGGGCCACGCCTGAGCATTCGAACACCTGGAAGATGCGAACAGCCAGTTCGCGGATCTCCTCGGTTTTGGACGCGGAGAGCGGAGCGGGGATGATACGATCCAGTGAGGCCATGCCTGCCGCCCCCGCAGCGTGCTTGGTGCCCCGAACGGCGGGTCCTTTTCCTTTCGCCCCGCCGCCTCTCATGTACTTCTCTTGGAAGGTGAGCAGCGAGGCCGTATCGGTCCGAACCGGTTCCTCCAGGACACTCGCCTGGGCGTCGCGGACGTCGCCCAGCACGGAGCAATTGACCTCACGCAGGTGCGGCACGGCGGCCTCAATGACCACCTTCTCGTCATAGCGCAGGGCCTCCTCAATCGCGGCATCGAGGGCCGCCCGATCATCGGCCTTGGCGATACCGATCGAGGAACCCAAGCGGGCGGGCTTGACGATGACCGGATAGCCGAGAAACGAGCCGATGTGGCTCAGCCACGCCTCCTCATGTCCGCCCCACTCTGACTCCAGGAACGCCTCAAACGGCACAATGGGAATGGACTGATCGCGGCATATCAGCTTAGAATGGACTTTGTCCATGCCCAGCGCCGACCCAAACACGCCGCTTCCGGTGTAGGGCACGTTGAGCAAGTCACACAGGCCTTGCAGCCCGCCATTTTCCCCGTCGCCTCCGTGCAGCCCAAGCAGGAGGACATCCAGGCGGATGCGCAGGGGCGTGGTCCCGAAGAGGCCGCCGGTAGCGTCTTCCACCAGTTCGAGTTGCCCAAAGACCCCCGGGTTGATCATGACCCGCACCCCCATGCGGCGAATGGCCTCGAGGTCGGTGTAACGTTGCGGGTCGAGCAGGAGCTCGTTGCCGGTGATCCAGCTGCCATCTTTGGCGATGTAGATCGGCACCGGCACGTAGCGGTCACGATCCAGATGTGCAGCGGCTTGCAGCGCCGAGATGATGGACACCTCGTGTTCAGGGGACACACCGCCGAAGACCACCCCTACGTTCAGCCGCTGTCTCCGCGTCACCATCCAGGCACCCACTGCCCGTTGTTGTAGATCCCGTGCACCCGGCCCCGGAGGGGAGTCTTCATGTGGGGGGTATTGTGACCCAGCGAGGCACGAGGGGCCTCGGCGAGGGTCCAAGCTGTGTCCACGTCGAACAGGGTGCACGAGGCTTCGGCGCCCACTTCAAGCCGCGGCAGATCCAGCCGGCCCACACGGCGAGGCCCCTCGATCAAGGCGGCCAGTACCCGCTCGAGGCGCACATGGCCGGGTGCGATGACATGGGCGCCCAGGAGGCCCCAGGCGCTTTCCAAGGCCGCCTGCCCGAACGGCGCATAGAGATACTCCACTTCCGTTTCAAAGCGGGCGAAGGGCGTATGACCACTCGCAATGACATCGATCGTGCCGTCCTGGACGCCCGCCCACAGAGCCGCCCGGTCTTCGGCCGTCCGATACGGAGGGTATACCTTGGTGGTGGTGTCGTACTCGGAGGTGCCCACTACCTCGTCCGTGAGCACTAGATGCCCCACGAATACGCTGGCCGTAACGGCTACCCCGGCCTCTTTGGCCGCCCGCACGAGCGCCACGGACCGTGCCGAAGACAGAGCCTGCACGTGGAGGGCACCGCCCGTGTAGGCGGCCAGCTCGATATCTCGCGCCACCGCCACCTCTTCTGCCACGCTGGGCAAACCAGGTACCCCCAGCCGGGTCCCCGTCACCCCTTCGTGCATGAGCCCCCCCTCAGACAACTCCGGCACCTCAGCCCGACTGATGACCACCCGGTCCAGCATGACCGCATACTCTAGGGCCCGCCGCAGCAGGCCCGCCGACCGAATCGGGTGGCGGCCGTCGGAGAACGCGATGGCACCTCCCGCTACCAACTCGGCCATTTCCGTCATCTCCTCTCCCGCCAGCGCCCGGGTCACGCATCCGATCGGGTGCACAGTCACCGGCAACCCCGCTGCTCGGCCCATCACAAAGTCGACGACATCGCGCCGATCCATCGGGGGGTCGGTATCTGGCAGGCACGCGATGGCCGTAAAGCCGCCCGCCGCCGCCGCCTGGCACCCCGTGGCGACGGTCTCTCGGTACTCGTGGCCCGGCTCCCCCACTTGCACATGCAGATCCATCCACCCTGGCGTCAGATAGGCTCCGCCAGCGTCCACACTTGGGATCGACGCGGGGACGGAGGCCGCGGTGGCCAGCTCGGGCCCCATTGCTTCGATGCGTCCGGCACGGATCAGCACGTCGAGCTGGACGGGAGGACTCATGAGGTCGGGCAGAACGCGGGCCTGGCGGATCAGCAGATCAGAGGTCATGCGGCAGTCAGAGGGTAGCAGGCGTCAGTGCGCGGAATATAGGACGCGTGACGTTCTCTGTGGTGACTGGCGCAGGATTTGAAATCGTTTCCTGCATCCCCTGAACCCGGTCTTTTATCCCGCGCACGAGGCCGAAAGCGCGGGTGATCTTCAGCAGAGCGGCCTCGCTGACCTCCAGGTTCAGCCAGGTCCCCTTCAACCAAAACAAGGCAGCCCGCTCGATGCGGACTGCCTTGTATAAACCTGAGAAGGCTGCCCTCAGGGCAAGGCCACAGGGACCGCCAGGTGATCCGTCAGGTAGTTCGTGATGTAGGTGAACAGGTGCAGGCGCGTGATGCCCCCGTAGATGCCGTGGTTGCGCCCGGGATACACCATGAAATCAAACTGCTTGTTGGCGGCTTGCAGCGCGGCAGCCATCTGCACCGCATTCTGGAAGTGCACGTTGTCGTCGAGGTCCCCGTGGATGATGAGCAGGTCCTGATCCTCATCCAGGCGGTCGGCATAGGTGATGGGGGCACCGCGCCGGTAGCCCTCGGGGTTGTTCTGGGGCGTGGACATGTAGCGCTCGGTGTAGATGGTATCGTATTGGCGCCAATCCGTGACCGGCGCCACCGAGACGCCCACGCTGAAGGTTTCGGGCCCATCGCCCATGAGCAGGGCGTTCAGCGTCATGAAGCCACCGTAGCTCCAGCCCCACAGCCCGATCCGTTCCGCATCAACGTATGGGAGATCCGCCAGCTGCTGGGCGGCCGCAATCTGGTCTTCCGCTTCCAGGACGCCGAGCTGCTTGTAGGTGGCACTCTTGAAGGCCTTGCCGCGGCCACCCGTCCCTCGGTTATCCACGCTGGCGACCAAGAATCCATGCTCACGAGCTAGGTACTGATGCCAGATCATCCGCTGCCCGCCCCAGCGGTTCTGTACGGTCTGCGAGCCGGGCCCTCCGTACACAAACATCAGGAGGGGATACGTCTGCGTAGAATCGAAATCATCGGGGCGAATCATCCAGGCGTTGAGGGCCGTGCCGTCGGCGGCTTCCACCTGCATGAAGGCAGGAGCGGGGAGATCGTAGGCGTCCATGGTGGCGCGCAGGCGTTCGTTGCCTTCCAGGACGTTCGCCTCCTCCCCGTCAATGGTGTGCAAAGTGACCTGGGTAGGCGTGGTCACATCGCTCCAGCTATCGATGTAGTACCGCAGGTCGCTGGACAGGTTGACGCTGTGCCACCCGGCCTTCCGAGTGATCTGTACAGCCTCCCCTGGTCCGTCCATCGGCATCCGGTAGAGGTGGCGCTCCAGCGGACCGGCAGTGGTAGCGGTGAAGTAGACCCGCCCGAGGTCTTCATCGAGGCCGTGGAAGTCGGTCACGTCCCAAGATCCCTGCGTGAGCTGACGCACAAGCGTGCCGTCATTTTCGTAGAGGTACAGGTGTCGGAACCCATCGCGCTCGCTGATCCACACAAAGTGCGTCTGGTCATCCAAGTAGGTGATCTGGCCCACCTCCAGGTCGCTGAATCCCGTCTCTACCTCGATCCACGTGGATTCCTGCTCTTCCAAGATGATCGAGGTGCTGGCCGTGGCAGGGTCCACATAGAGCACATCCAGGTCATTCTGGTCGCGGTTGAGGCGGAACAGCCACACCTTGCTGGCGCCGTCGATGGGGGGCGTCCAGCCAAACTGGGGGATGTACTCGAAGTCTTCGCCGCCTTCGTACCAGGTGTCGGTATCCGCGAACGTAATCGACTTCGTGGTCAGCTCGATTAGACCTAGCCGGATCTCACTGTTCTGCTCCCCCGCCTTCGGGTACCGAAAGCGAACCAGGTCGGGGTACTGGCCCCGCAGATCCGCCATGGCAAAGTCGCGCGTGTTGGTTTCGTCGAGTTGAAGGAAGGCGATGTACTGGCCATCAGGGCTCCAGGCCCACGCATCGCGAAGACCAAACTCTTCTTCATACACCCAGTCTGAGGTGCCGTTGATCACGGTGCCATCGGCCCCATCAAAGGTCAGCTGCAACTCGTCCATAGTGGCCAGGTCCACATGAAAGAGGTTGCGATCACGTACAAAGGCCGCAGCCGTCCCCTGAGGGTTCATCTTGGCAAACATCTGGAACCCTGCGTCGCGGTCGCTCAACGGCTGCAGGGTACCGGCTTCTACGTCGTAGACATAGTAGAGGCCCTTGGTGTTGTAGCGCCACACCTGCTCTGAGTCTGTGTAGAGCAGCACCTTGGATCCGTCCTCGCTGTAGGTGTAGTCTTCGATGGCGATGAGCCGGCCCACATCCGATGCCTGCAACTGCTCTCCGTCGATGAGCCGGGTACGGTCCCCGGTTTCGAGGTTGAAGCTCATGAGGTGGGTGGCCCCCCTGTCTGTCGTCTCGATGTAGGTCACCACCGGGCCCTCGGCGGCCCAGCGACCGCCTTGGAAGCTATTCCCGAAGAACGTGGCCGAGGCGTAGATATCTTCGAGGGTGAGCGGCGGGGCCTGAACGGCCTGTGCGTGCACCCCTCCAGGGGCCAGCGCAGGGGCCATGAGCAGTACAAACAGGAGTGCAGTGGTTTTGCAATAGCGGATCATTGATCAGGCGTTGAATGGAGCGGGCGGTCAGCGAAGCACCACAGCCGACGTCGTGCCGAGTACCCGCTGGGGCGTGCGTAGACGTATAAGATACATGCCCGGCGGAAGTTCTCCGCCATCCAGCCTGATCGGTCCCCCGAACCCCATCGCCTCGGTGGCCACCCGGTGCTGAGCCACGCGCCGCCCGAGGAGGTCGATCACCTCCAGCTGCAGCTCCGGCCCTACCTCGGCACCCACGCCTTCGACAAACACGTGCACCGAGGCCCCGCTCTGCGCAGGGTGTGGAGCGATGGTCAAACGCACGGCGGCTTCCGCTGGACGGTCTGGGCGTGTGCGGGTGGTGGGCAAGGCTTGCCCCACATCCAGGGCCCCCACCCCCGCATAGGTCGCCACCCACAGGGTCGCCCCCGGACCACTCTCGCTGGTGGCCAGGAGATCGGTCACAAAGGGATGTGGAAGCCCAGCTCTGGTATCTACGTCCAAGCGTTCGGAGCCCGTGGCGGGGTCGATGGCTCGCAGCCCTCCCTCGGTGATGCGGCCGTAGGCGGCCCACAGGTGCTCGCCGGCCATGGCCAGGACGCGCCCCTCGTACGGCCATGAGGCCACAGGATCTAGGGTATCGGGATCCAGGCCTACGATCACGTTGCCGCCCACCCACACGCGTCCGTCCGCAACCAACACGTCCTCGGCGCGGGTGAGATCGGTGTCCACGTCCAACCGCCGACCGCGGCTGGCCACGCGAGTGGCCTCCTGCACGCGAGCTACGCCCACATGCTCTTTGAGCGCCTGGGCACCCAGGGTGTACACGACCACCACGCTGGATCCGTCGGCCTGCATCGACTCCACAAACGGTTCGCCCGTCGTACCCGCGGCCTCCTGCAAGCTGATGACCGTTGTGGTACGCTGCTGCGGGTCATACCACAAGAGCCGCCCCCGCTCAACGAGCCACAGCCCCCCCAGGGCGACCTCTACATGTTGGATCCACCGACCCTCTAAATGGACGTCCTCCACGGTGAGGGCAAACGGAGTCAGTTCGTACAGTCCCTGTCGGCCACCGGCCCACCAGCGTGTGGACCCCGCGGCCACGGCCCCAATGTCGGCCCCCTGTTCGTCGACTGCCTGGCGTGCTACCGCCGCCTGTTCAGGAGCCTCCATGAGCGCCACGGCGGACCCGGTCCCCACCAAGGCCCCACCGGGCACGTCGGCCAAGGCACGGGCGAAGCGAGAGGGCAGGAGCGGATCAGGGAGCGGCGTCATATCGGCCGTCTGAGGATCGATGGTGAAGAGGTTGGCGCCTTGACCGAGCACCAGGTAGCGCGAGGTGGCCGCCAGGAAGCTAGCCGCTCCGCCCAGCGGGATGGGCTGCCGGAGCATCACCGCGCCCGTACCCATGGAGACTCCGGTGAGCCAGCCTTGGCCCTGCCAGATCTGCGTCATCCACAACGTGTCGGCGCGAGAGGTCATGGACATCACCTGACCCGGCGTGCCGTCCACGGCCCGTAGTTGCTCCGAGCGCCGATCAAACCGAAACAGACCTCGCAGCCCACCTAGCCACAAGGCGTCCGGCTGAGGGATGAGCGCCCAGAACTGGCTGGAATCGCTGTCGACATCTACCCGATACGTGTCGATCTGCCCGGTCTGTACGTGCAGGCGAGACAGCCCCCCACCCGGCTGCAGGCGTCCAAAGCCGCCCTCAAGCACCGAGGGACCGGTGGCCATCCACAGGGTGTCAGCTTCAAGGGCTACGTCATAGACGTGCCCGGCCCCCAGGCCATCCACCGGCTGCCAGCGTGCCTCCACGCTCCCCGTCTCCTGATCGACGCGCAACAGTCCCTGGTCCGTCCCTATCCAGACCCCAGCTCCTGCGAGATCGGGCTGCACCGTATAGACGGTCTGGGGGACATCGCCGGTCGTTTGTGCCGCCTCCCACACCGACGCAAAGCGGGCGTCGGAGGTAGAGAGCCGCTGCAGGGTACCTGTCGTGCTGCCTACCCAGACGTGGGTAGAGGAGCCCGCGCGCTCAGGAGACACCGCCCGGACATTCGGGGCGGTCAACCCCGCGGCGGCGGTGTAGGACATCCAGGTGCCGGCTTGTAGGTCCACACGATGCACCCCCCCCACATTACCGACCCACACCACATCGTCAGCACTGGGGTCCGCGGTCAGCGCCAGCACTTCAAGCCCTGGGTACACGCGCCAGGGGCTCTCTTGGGCCTGTGCCGGGGCAATCAACAGGAAGCCGATGTAGGCCATGAGACTAAAAAAACACCGCGGCCTCGCATCGCGTGTGAGGACACGATGAGTGGCGGGGCGTATGGTGCATGAGCTCACAGAGTGCACCGCGGATACAGGCGCCGCGCGTGACCGCAACGTGGGGAGGGATTGCATAGGTGAGGAGACCCGCCAAGTGGTGCGCAGCCAGAAGATAAGCCGTGCACGACATTCAGTTGCAGACCCTACGTCTTAGCGGCCCGAGAGTTTGCAGATCCGCTAGGTCAAGAGCCGTGGCGCACACCGTGGCGCATGGAGCATGAGTCTTAGACAACGTCGACCTGAAAGCCATTCCTCCCCTATTTATGAAGATATGGCGAAGAGGCCCAAATGGCGTCCAGACGCTCCTGTGAAGGATACGTAAAGGTTGACT
>JBCDJV010000060.1:0-29220 GCA_038747425.1 Bacteroidota bacterium | reverse complement strand
GTCCACCTCCACCGTCCCAAAGGCGCACACGCGCCCCAGATCGTTGCGCCCCAGATCCACCAGCATGAGGTGCTCGGCCCGCTCTTTGGGGTCGGCCAGGAGGTCGGCCTCCAGGCTTTCGTCTTCTTCCGGGGTGAGGCCACGCCGCCGTGTCCCGGCGATGGGCAGCACCTCGGCCACGTCCTCCTCCACCCGGACCAGCACCTCGGGCGAGGAGCCGACCAGCGCATACGCCTCGAAGTCGACGAAGAAGAGGTACGGCGAGGGGTTCACCTGCCGCAGCGCGCGGTACAGGTTGAACCGGTCTCCCTCGAAGTGCATCGCAAACCGCTGCGAGAGCACCACCTGGAAGATGTCACCTTCGTAGATGTACCGCTTCGCGGTCTCCACGGCGTGCTCGAAGTCGGGCTGCGCGATGTTGCTGCTGAGGGCCTCGGCCGAGAGCCGGACGGGGGCCGGGAGGGCCGTCAGGGGCTGCCGCAGGGTGGCTTCCAGGGCGTGGAGGCGGTCCCGAGCGGCGTTGTAGGCGGCCACGAGGTCCGTGCCGGGGTCGACGAAGACGCTGGCCATCAGCACCATCTGGTGCTTCACATGGTCGAAGGCCACGATGGTATCGTAGAAGCACCACGCGGCATCGGGCAGGCCGAGGTCGTCCGGCGGGACGTCCGGCAGGTGCTCCACGAGGCGGACGGTGTCATACCCCACGTAGCCGACGGCGCCCGCTACGAGGTCCGGGAGCCCCGGAATGCGGATTTCCTCGTAGGCGTCCACGTAGTGTTGGAGGACCGCGAAAATGTCGCCCTCGGGCGGGGCCTCCTCGTGGGTGGGGCGGTGGCGCGTCTCCACGGACACCGCAGGGCCCGTGGCGCGCACGATCCGGTAGGGGTCTCGCCCGAGGAAGGAGTAGCGGGCCAGCTTCTCGCCGCCCTCCACGCTCTCGAGCAGGAACGGGTAGGCGCCCGGCGCACGCAGCGCGAGGAAGGCCGAGACCGGCGTGAGCAGGTCGGCGCTGAGCCGTCGGTAGACGGGCAGCACCAGCCGCGTAGCGCCACGCTGGCGATGCGACTGGATGAGCGATTGAAAGGTGTCGAAATCCATGCGGCTAAAAAAAAGGCCCGCGCCTGGGGAGGCAGCGGGCCAGCACAAACACGGGAGGCGCGTCAGCGCACGTCACAGACCTCTCCCAGGCGTGGCCCAGTGCGGGGGCCACCACCACGACGGAGACGAGATGGGCGTGTGCGCATGCATGGCGCCCAAGATAGAGTCTGCGAGAGGACGGTGCAACTGGCCCGGGTGGGTCACGGGCTGGCCTCGGCGTCGAGGCGCTGCAGATGCCCGCACACCAGCAGGCACAAGCTCTGGACCGTGGGGTCGATGATCCGATAGTGCGCAAAGGTCCCCTCGCGGCGCCGGCCCACCATGCGGCCGTCAGCCAAAGCGCGGAGGTGCTTCGACGTGTTCTGGTGGCTCTGACCGGTGGCCTGGGCCAGCTCCTGGACGGTGGACTCCGGGTGCACCATCAACGTATTGAGGATCTGCAGCCGAACGGGATCCCCCAGCAGGCGAAACTTGGCGGCCGTGGCTTCCAAGTGAGTCGCTGGAACAAGATCTGTTGACATTAAACCGTCAGGTTGAATAATAGAACTGGCAACTGCATGATGCTTTAAGATACAACACAAACGGGTCCACGCACGGATAGATCCTTTGTATGAGTCAGAGCAGAGTAAAATAGGATTTTTTGAAAGGTTGAGAGCTGTTGTACAGGACTGCACATCGCTTTTCCCCATCCACCATACATCGTCATGTTTTCCATTCTTTCATGAAACAAACAACTTTTAAGTTGTATATTGAGGTCTGAATCAATCCCTGTGTAGCCTCTTTGCATCTCGTAGTATGTCTCTTCTCGAACCCTGGCCGTGGTACGTAGCGGGTCCGCTGATTGGGCTCGTGGTGCCGCTGCTCCTGATCGTAGGCGGCCGACTCTTTGGCGTGTCCGCGACCTTGCGCGATGCCTGCGCGGCGTTGCCTGTGGCGGATCAGCACACGCCAGCGTTTCTGCGCTACGACTGGCGGGCCTCTGGGCGTTGGAATTTCGCTCTGGTGGCCGGCATTGGACTGGGGGGCTTCCTCGGGCTTCAGGTGCTGGGCAGTGCCGAGGCCACGCTGGCCCTGGCACCGGACACCCAGGCCTCACTGCGGGCCCTGGGCCTGACGGACCTTTCCGGCTTTGTGCCGCGCGAGCTCGTGGCCTGGTCGGCGCTGACCACAGGGCCTGGCCTGATCGTGGTGCTGGGCGGCGGCTTCCTGATCGGCTTCGGAGCCCGCTGGGCCGGCGGCTGCACCAGCGGGCACGCCATCAGCGGCCTGGCCGATCTCCAGGTGCCCTCGCTCGTGGCCGTCCTCGGCTTCTTCATAGGCGGCCTCTTCATGACCTACATCGTGCTGCCGGTGCTCCTATGAACCCTGCGTCCGACCTCACGCCGACCCGTGCGTCGGCTTCACGTTCCGCACCGGAGCCTTCGGGCTGGGCCTACGTGGGCTACGGCCTCCTGGGGGTTTACCTCGGCGTCGTCTTCACGCAGAGCCAGGTGATCTCCTGGTTTCGCATCTACGAGATGTTTCGGTTTGATAGCTTCCACATGTACGGCCTCATCGGGACGGCCGTAAGCACAGCGGCCCTGTCGATCGCTCTCATCAAGAAGCTGAACCTGAAGACGCTGCACGGCGAACCCATCCGCCTGGCTCCTAAGGCCTGGGGCCAGGCGCGGCTCCCGGGCGCCCGGTACTGGATGGGCGGGATCCTGTTCGGTCTGGGGTGGGCTCTGCTCGGCGCCTGTCCAGGCCCTATCTTCGCTCTCGTGGGGGGCGGCATCTCGGTGATGGTGCTGGCCCTCGCAGGCGCCCTCGTGGGGACCTGGACGTATGCTGCTCTGCGCCCTCACCTACCGCACTGATCCACCCAAGCCTCACGCGCCCTTCCTTCCGACGTTATCCTGCCTCTGCCATGCTTTTTCGCCAGTATACCGACCCGAAGCTCGCCCAGTATGCCTACCTCGTGGGCTGTCAGCAGACGCGCGAGGCGCTCCTCATCGACCCGCTCCGAGACATCGACCAGTATGTGGACGCGGCGCGCTCCGAGGGGCTGACCATCACGGCGGTGGCCGAGACCCACATTCATGCCGACTTCCTGTCCGGCGCTCGCGAGTTTGCCGAGCAGCACGGCGTCCGGCTCTACCTGTCGGCCGAGGGCGATGCCGATGGGTGGGGCTCCGCCTGGGCCCAGGACAGCGCCTACGATGTCACCTTCGTGCGCGATGGCGATACCTTCAGGATCGGAGGCATCGAGATTCAGGTGGTGCACACGCCCGGCCACACCCCCGAGCACGTGAGCTACGTGGTCATCGACCGGGGCTCGGGCGCGACCACGCCGATCGGCATCGCCACCGGGGACTTTGTGTTTGTGGGCGATCTGGGGCGTCCGGATCTCCTCGAGCAGGCCGCCGGGATGCACGGCGTGCAGGAAGACGCCGCCCGGACGCTGTACCAGTCGCTGCCCACCTTCCGCGCGCTGCAGGACTATCTACAAGTGTGGCCGGCTCACGGGGCGGGCTCCTCGTGCGGCAAGGCCCTGGGCGCCGTGCCCACCACCACCGTCGGCTACGAGAAGCTATACAACGCGTCCCTGGCCGCCGCCGATGGCGGTGAGGACGCATTCGTGGACGCCATCCTGGACGGCCAGCCTGAGCCGCAGATGTACTTCGCTCGGATGAAGCGGGACAACCGCGATGGGGTGCCCCTGCTGGGGACCGTGCCCCAGCCTGAGCGGCTGGACGCGATGGCTTTGGGCGCCGTGGTGGATGCGGGCGAGGCGCTGGTCATCGACGGCCGCCTGGACCGGCAGGCGTTCATGCAGGCGCACGTGCCGGGGGCCCTGTACGCCCCGTTCAACAAAAGCTACAACGCTGTGGTGGGCTCCCTGGTCATGGACGAGACCCGCCCCCTGGTGCTGGTTTTGGAGGAGGAGCAAGTGAAGACCGCCGTGCGAGACCTCGTGCGGATTGGCTACGATCAGGTGGTGGGCACCGTCACCCCGGCCGAGCAGCAGGCGTATTTCTCGGCGGGTGGGGCCACCGCCCAGATTCCGTCGGTGACCTTCGAGGAGGTGGCGGCGCGGCGCGAAGAGGCCGGCGTGACGGTGCTGGATGTGCGGTACGCGCGCGAGTACGCCGCCAGCCACGTGCCCGGGGCCGTGAGCGCCTCGTACACGCGGCTGCCCGCCTACATGGCGCCTCGCATCCCAGATGGACAGACCCTCCTGGTGCATTGCGCCTCGGGGGCCCGGGCCGCGGCCGCCAGTGCCTTCCTGGCCCGCGAGGGCTACACCGTGCGCTACGTCGATGCGCCCTACGCCTCCTACGTGGAGGCCGGGCACCCCGTGGAGACCGGCCCCGCCCGTCTGGCCGAGACCGCGTAGCATCCGCTTCTCTCCCTCCAACCCGTTGATGCGATGATGTGGGCTGCCTGGCTAGGGGCCATCGCCATTGGGCTGGTGCTGGGACTCCTCGGGTCCGGCGGCTCCATCCTGACGGTCCCGGTGTTGGTCTATCTGGCCGGTGAGCCGGACAAGGTAGCGATTGCGGAGAGCTTGGCCATCGTGGGGGCCATTGCCTTGGTGGGCGCGCTGCCCTACGCCCGGCAGCGCCTGGTGGACTGGCACAGCGTGCTCTACTTCGGCACGCCGGCCGTGCTGGGCACCTACGGGGGAGCCGCCCTCTCGGCCTACGTGCCCGGACCGGTGCAACTCACGCTTTTCGCCGTGGTCATGATGGCGGCGGCAGTCCTGATGTTTCGAGGCCGGCAGGCACTGGAAGAGAGGACCGGAGACCAGACCCGGCAAGCGTTGTGGAAGATCGGAGGGGAAGGGCTGGTGGTGGGGATGTTGACGGGGCTGGTGGGCGTGGGCGGCGGCTTTCTCATCGTCCCGGCCTTGGTGCTGCTCGGTGGCTTGCCGATGCGGCTGGCGGTAGGGACCAGCCTGCTCATCATCGCCGTGAAGAGTGCGGCGGGCTTCGTCAAGTATCTGGACGTGCTGGGCGCGGCCGGACTCTCGGTGGACTGGACCCTGATCGTCACGTTCGCTGGGATCGGGATCGGCGGGTCCTTCGTGGGCAACGCGCTCAGCCACCGGGTGCCTCAGGGCCAGCTCAAGCGGGTGTTCGCCGTGTTTCTCGTGATCATGGGCACCGTCATTCTCGTCCGCGAAGGAGGGGCCCTGTTTTAAGACGGGGGCTTCTCCCCATAGAGCACCTCGGACGGAAACGTCCCCTGGCTGACCACCTGCCGCCGGACGCTGGTGAAGCCGGCCTCCGCGTAGTGGGGCGCCACCTCCACGCCACGGCAGCCGCCCAGCAGGGCGGGGTGGAGGCGGTAGAGCAACTCCCAGAACTGGTGGTACCAGGCCGATCCAAGCGTCAGGTTGGCCTGCACGAGGCGGCCGCCGGGTTTGAGCACGCGGTGAAACTCGCGGAGCACCGGCGTGAAGTCCGTCACCGGCAGCAGATCGAACATGTAGGAGTTGACCACGAGGTCGAAGGTGTGGTCGGGGGCGTCCAGGGCGTAGGCATCGCCGAGGCGGAGGTGGTAGCGGTCGTGGCCGCACCGGGCCGCACGGGCAGCACAGCGCCGAAGCATGGCGGGGGTCAGGTCGATGCCCTCGGTCCAGCCGGTGGGGTTACGCCGCAGCAGCGTCTGGAAGGACAGACCGGTGCCCACGGCCACCTCCAGCACGGTCTCACCGGAGGTCACGGCCGCCCAGTCCAGCATCAGGGCCCGAGCGCGGGCCTCGACGAGCACCGCCAACAGATCGTGGGTGGGGGCAATCCAGGTGTAGGTGCGGCGAACAGCCGAGCGGGGCAGGCGAGCCGGTTGCACAGGTGGCATACCTTTTGGGGATCCTCACAGATAGCAACAAGTAGCGTATCTTCCGGGTAATGAGTTCCCGCCGCCCGCCCCTCAGCTTCGGTTTTGCCCACGGACGGCCTCGGCGGGGACGACGAACGTACAGCGATCATGGACGCAGCATCTCCTGAGCGTGCGCCGGCCGTTTGGCTGGGCGCCTACCGGCCCCGTTGGGACCGGCTTGTCTTCATCATCGCCCTGCTGGGCTTCCTCGTGACCGTACAGCTCTGGACGCAGGAGCAGCGCGGCTTCGCCGAGGGGTGCATGGGCCTCGGGGCGGCCGCCGAGACCAGCTACTTCGACTGCGCCGCTGTGGTGAGTAGCACCGCCGGCACGGTCTTCGGTCTGTCCAATACCATCTGGGGCATGCTCTTCTACGTGGCGTTGGCCGTGGGTAGCTTTGGGCTGGCCCTGGTGCCCGCCTCCTACGTGAAGCCCCTGAAGCGCCTGCGGGCCCTGACCATCGTCATGGCGTTCGGCTACTCCATGTACCTGACTCTGTATCAATTTACGCAGCTGGACGCGCGCTGCCTCCTCTGCCTGCTGTCCGCCCTGGCGGTGACCTCCGCGCTGGTGGTCACGGTAATCGACGCGGCCACCACGCCGTCGGCCTCTGCTACCGCGGAGAGGGCTGAGGCTGACCAAGCTCCCACTCTTGAACCGACGCCCACGTCATGAAAAAAGAAGTCCGTATCCTGATTCCCATTGCGGTGGTGGCCATCCTGCTAGCTGGCGCCAACTTTTTGTTCTTCAGCACCAGCGAGGCGGCCCCCGAAGAGGCCGAGGTGGTGCTGACGGCCGCCGGCGAGGAGTGCTTCTTCGATGAGGCCAAGGAGCCGTTCACCAACTACGCCAGCATCGTCAACCCCCTGGATCCCTACACCGGCTCGCCCGATGCGCCCGTGACGGTCATCGAGTTTTTCGATCCCAACTGCCCGGCCTGTAAGTTTGCCTGGCCGGACATGCGGGCGGCCATCGAGCAGAACGCGGAGCGCGCTCGTTTTGTCTTCAAGCCGATCGTGCTGCCCAACTTCCCTCAATCGCGCCCGCAAGTGGCCGCCCTCTACGAAGCGGGCAAGCAGGGCAAGTTTTTCGGGATGGCGGATGCGCAGTTTGACCAGCAGAAGCCGCAAACGGGCTTGTCGCTTGAGGAGATGCAGGCCATCGCCACGGACATCGAGATGGACGTAGACGCGATGACGGAAGCCATCGAAGCCGGCACCTACGACGCCTACACACAGGCGCAGCGTCAGGCCGCCCAGCTAGCTGGTGTCACGGGCGTGCCCACCGTCCTCATCAACGGCAAGCACGTGGCCACCAAGTCGGCCGACTGCCTGACCGCCCTCATCGAGCGGGAAGTCGGCGCTGCCCAGGGCGACTGATGAAGGGACGGTGGTCCATGTCCAAGGGTTGATGGTTCACGAGTCGTCCCTACTTGACCCTCAACCCTTGACGCTCAACCCACCGACCCTTCAGTTCGAGCTCACCCCGCCATCTTCACCCCCACCACCCCCTACATGCCCCTCGCTGCCCCTCCCTCGACCTTCACGGATCTCGATCAACTGTCCATCAACACGCTCCGCTTTCTGGCGGTCGATGCTGTAGAGCATGCCCAGAGCGGACACCCCGGTATGCCCATGGGAGCCGCTCCCATGGCCTACGTGCTGTGGACACGCCACCTCCAGCACAACCCGAACAACCCGCACTGGCCCAACCGGGATCGCTTTGTGCTGTCGGCCGGGCATGGCTCGATGCTACTCTACGGGCTGCTTCACCTCACAGGCTACGATCTGCCGATGGAGCAGCTGAAGGCCTTCCGTCAGTGGGGCAGCAAGACGCCCGGGCACCCGGAGAACTTCGTGACGGCGGGCGTAGAAACGACCACGGGCCCGCTCGGCCAGGGTTTCGCCAACGGGGTCGGCTTCGCCATCGCCGAGCGTTGGATGGCCGCCCAGTTTAACACGCCCACGGAGACGCTTGTCGATCACCACACCTACGGGATTGTGTCGGATGGTGACCTCATGGAAGGGGTCGCTGCCGAGGCGGCTTCGCTGGCGGGGCACCTCGGACTGGGCAAGCTGATCTACCTCTACGACGACAACGAGATCTCGATCGACGGCAGCACCGACCTGGCCTTCACGGAGGACGTAGCGGCCCGCTTCGAAGCCTATGGATGGCAGGTACTGGACGTAGCGGATGGCAACGACCTGGAAGCTATCGATGCCGCCCTGGTGGCCGCCAAGGCCGACACCGAGCGGCCATCGCTCATCGTGGTGCACACGATCATCGGCTTCGGGAGCCCCAACAAGCAAGGGACGGCCGCCTCGCACGGCAGCCCGCTGGGCCCCGACGAGGTGGACCTCGCCAAGCAGACCCTCGGCTGGCCAGAAGCGGCCACGTTCCACGTCCCCGAGGCCGTACGGGAGCACCTGGCCGGGCTCAGCGAGCGCGGGACGGCCCTGGAGGATGCCTGGACCCACCAGAAAAACGCCCACGCTGAGGCCAACGACACGCACGAGGACTACCTGACTTGGCTCGGCGGCGGCCTGCGCGACGGTTGGGAGACCGCCGTGCCGACCTTTGACACGGGGACCAAGCTGGCCACCCGGGCTTCGAGTGGCCACGCACTCAACGCCATCGCCCCGGTGCTCGGCAACCTGATCGGCGGCTCGGCCGACCTTACCGGTTCCAACAAGACGGCCGTCAAAGGGTGGTCTGACTTCCAGCGAGACACCCCCGAAGGGAGCTACTTCCGGTTCGGAGTCCGCGAGCATGCCATGGCCGCAATTTGCAACGGGATAGCCCTCCACAGCGGCCTGCGTCCCTTCTGCGGCACCTTCCTGATCTTTAGCGACTACCTGCGGCCGGCCCTGCGGCTCAGCGCCCTCATGGAGCTACCGGTCACCTACGTCTTCACGCACGACTCGATTGGTCTCGGCGAAGATGGGCCCACGCACCAGCCGGTAGAGCACTACATGGCGCTGCGGGCCATCCCCAACCTCACCTTCATCCGCCCGGCGGATGCCAACGAGACCGCCGAGGCCTGGCGGGCCGCCCTGCGCCGCGCCGACGGTCCCACCGCCTTGGCCCTGACGCGCCAGAAGCTGCCCACGTTTGACCGCTCCGTCTACGCCTCGGCCGAGGGCCTGCACCGTGGCGCCTACGTGATGAGCGATAGCGACGGCACACCAGACGTTATTCTGATGGCTTCGGGCAGCGAGGTTGAGCTCATCGTGGACGCTGCCCAGGTGCTCCGCGAAGCCGGGGTACAGGTCCGGGTGGTCAGCGTGCCCTCCTGGGAGCTGTTCGATGCGCAGGAGGCCGCCTACCGAGCGGAGGTGTTGCCGCCTGCGGTGACGCGGCGCGTGGCCGTGGAGGCGGGCATTACCCAAGGCTGGGAGCGGTATACGGGCCTGGACGGACGGATCATCGGCGTCGACCACTTCGGCGCCTCGGCGCCGTACGAAACCCTGTATCGAGAGTTTGGCCTGACGGTCGAGGCCATCGTGGAGGCCGCCCAGACCTTGATGCATGCATGAGTAGGACGGGCGTGTGGGTCACATGGAGCCTCATGGCCACGCTATGGGCCCTGGCGGCTGGGCCGGTCAGAGCTCAGGCGCTTCCCACGCCGGTCTTGCCGGATTCGCTGATGCACCCTCGCCACGAGGACTGGATGCCCTTCTTTGAGCACGAGGGGGTGCAGTTCAGTTATCTGCACTACGGCTATCAGATAGAGGGCGCCCTCAGCAGCAGCGTGGTCGTCAAGCTGGTCAACACGAATCCGCACGCGGTGCAGTACGCCTTCAAGATGCTATTCCGCTCGGCCGACGAGACGCTGGTGGTGGCGCCCGTGGACGGGACGCTCGAACCCGGTCAGGTCAAGACCGGAGACCACGAAGGCCTCTACTGGATGCCGTTCTCGCCAGGGGTGGATATCGCTGAGGTGGGCCTGCGGGGCTATCGCGTTGAGCCGCTCCGGGCTGGCGCCTCTGAGCCACCCCCAAGCCCGTGAGGGCAGGGCCGGAGGTCGGTGAAGGGCCGCGTGTAGGTGTTCGTTCAGCCTGCTCGCATCTGGAGGGTGATGTAACCGGGCTCCTGGTCCAGATGGTTGGATGCGGTCACCCGGTACCACCGCCATCGTCCACGCCCGGTGCGCAGCCGCAGCAGCCAGGACGTCTCCCGCTTACGGCCACTGACCATGTCGGCCACGTCGCGCATGACCTGGTACAGGTTGCGGCCGTGGATGAGCGAGAAGAAGCACGGTTCCATGGCTTGATCCGCGCCATATTCCATGAGGATGCGGGCCGAGGTGGTCACGTAGCGCACGTTGCCCTCGGCATCGAGAACAAGAGCGGGCTGCGTGTGCATGAGGGCCTGGAAGCGCTTCCAAAATGGGGCGACTTGAAGAGAGCGAGGGGCCTGCAACGAAGGGGTGAGGGTTTCCATAGGATCAACCTCCATCGATTGAGTAGTTTATGTGCGCCGGATCATTCGAGGCGCGGAGCCAGCCGCGAAGCTATGCAGCGGGATGACACTATCAGGTATACAGCACACGTCGCTTTGACGCAACGCTCGGCGGCTCCTGCATGCAGAATACATACAGAACACAAGGGGCGGCGTAGCACCCTCGCGCATCCTGATGTGATCTTTGCTCCGGTCGTCCATGCGCCTCTGGCGTATGCGAATCCACAAATCCCCTACTGACCCTGTGTCCAGACCTCGCATCGTGTCTCTCGTGCCCGCGGCCACCGAATGGCTCACCGTGCTGGGCGCTGACGATCTCCTGGTGGGGCGCACGGCGGCCTGCATCGTGCCTGCGGCCCACCCCGTGCCGGTGGTCGAGGGCCATCAGGTGGCTCCCCTGGCGCCTAGCGTCGTGATCTATCCATCGGCCCCGTTGAGTCCTCATGGAGAGGCCATCCAGATGACCTGGGCCCCTCGCACCATGCGCACCATGCTGACGCAGGTACTGCACCTGGCTCGCCATGTGGGACGGCTCAAGGAGGCCATGCAGTGGATCGGGCAGGCCGAAGCCACCCTGCACCAGGCTCAGCGCCTGCGGGGTGTGCACAAGCGCATGGCCTCCGAGGACCGGCCCCGCGTGGCCGTTCAGGCCCCGTGGACCCAAGAGGCCGCGCCACCCTGGCTCTCCGACCTCATCGATCTGGCCGGTGGGCAGGCGGTCCAGGATCTGGAGACGGCGGTGGAGGTGGTCGTCCTCTTGGATGCGGGCGTCTCCGCGCAGGAGCAGGCCGCCGCGTGGACTGGGGCTGAAGGAGCGGCGGGCCCGACCGAGCGCCCCCCAGTCGTCTTGGGTCTCAATGGACACGGGCCATTCCACCGGGCTGGCCCCCGGCTCTACGAGGCCACGCAGGCCCTTCTGGCGGCCTTGCATCCCCACGAAAGCGAAGCAGAGGAGGCCTGGCGCCCCTTTGTGGTGCGCGTGTAGAGCGTGGAGCCCTGCCCGCCTACCCGTCTTGGCCCACCTCCCCGTCTTTGCTGAGCCGATGCGCCTGCCTGGTGGGCTCAGGGATCTTGAAGCGGGGCGCACACGCCAGAGTCCAGTGGACCGCTTCTTCATGGCTGATGAGATGCCCAGGGCTCACATAGACCGGCTGGACCTGGCGGCGGGTACGAAGCACCGTGCCCAGGCGCTCGGCGTCTGAGGCCCGGGCGTAGAGCGGCTGTTGGTCGCCTTTCTCCGGGCCAGGCTCCGCGAACACCCCGGTCAGCCGAGACTTAGCCACGCCGAGTGCCGGCTGGTTCAGGAGGAGGCCCAGGTGGCAGGCCAGTCCGAAACGTCGGGGGTGAGCGAGGCCATGTCCATCCAGCATGAGGAGGTCAGGCCAGACGGTCAGTCGTTCCAAGGCTGGGAGGATGGCGGGCACCTCGCGAAAGCTCAGCAGGCCGGGGATGTACGGGAACGGCACTTCGCCCCGGTGCACCGCTCGATCCACGACCACCAGGTCTGGCAGCGAGAGGACCACCACGGCCGTCTGAAACCGATCTCCTCGGATGCTCACATCGAGTCCGGCCACCGTGGTCGGAGCATGGGCCAGCGGGGTGAGGTGCACCGCTTCCGCCAGCTGGCGCTGTAACGCCACCGCTTCTTTGGGCGTCAAGTCCCAGGGGTGGGCGTGATGCAGAGATCGCTTCATCGGTGTGAACTCAGGGAGGGGTTCGTCGTTGAGGTCCGGGCCCGCCGCTGAGACGACGTGGCCCCCGTTTTGTTGTGCCTCCTCATGCGCTGTACCCCCCTATGCTCCGCTGCTTTGCTGTATCTCCAAGGGCTCGTCTCGGCCTGCTTATGGTGGGGGCATGGCTGGTCTGGGGTGGGCCGCAAGCCGCCTACGCCCAGGTGGCGCCGGGGCCTCCGGTAGCCACCGTTCAGGCGGAAGCGATGCCGGAGAAGTCGGTGCGTCGCGCCTTCGGGCTGAGCCTGCTGATGCCAGGGCTCGGCCATCGGTACGCCGATGGGGGGCGCTGGAGCCGCACGGCGTCTCTACATCTGGGGAGCGAGGTCGGGTTGTGGTTGAGCTTAGCCGGTCTGGCGTGGCGCCGCGATCACCTCGTGCAAAGCTACGAGACGTTGGCCGCCACGCGGGCCGGTGCGGATCTGGCGGGCAAGGACCGGCAGTTTTTCATCAACCTCGCCACCTATCGATCCTCCCAGGACTATCTGGATGAGCAGCTCCGAGCCCGCGCGTGGGACCAAATCGACTACGTGAGCGACGCGTCCTTTCAATGGGCCTGGGCCAGCGAAGAAGACTTTGAGGCCTTCCGCGACCGACGGGACGCCGCTGAGTCCACCAGTCGACGCCGCACGCTGGTGATCACTCTGCTCGTGGCCAACCGCTTTGCTGCGGCCTTGACCTCTATTCGTGCGGTCAACAAGGCCAACGAGGCGTTGCACACGGCAGGCCTCCACCTACGGGCGGATCCGCCCCCTCGATACGGCCGGTGGCCCATGCTGAGCCTGACCTGGACGCCCTAGATAAGAGGGCGGCTGAGTACCGTGTGCGGACCGGGCGCATCGCTACCAAAGGCCGCGTTCGGCCTGTGCGTGTTCTCTGGGGCCAAGGGTGGAGCCGGTAGCCGGAGCAAGAGTAGGGTTACCTGCGAGGCCTTGGGTGGGCACGCCCCGTAGGCGGTTCCCGGCGGGTGCTACGGGGCATCGGGCCGATTAGCCTGTGGGTAGTGAGTCTGCACGGCGTCCATGAGGGCCGGGCCGAGCTTCAGGGTCATCTTGACGTGTGCGGTCACCTCGTCCTCGTAGCCAGGCTCGGCCGCTCGCACACCCTGCTCGATGGCCAGGAGATGCTCGGTCACCGCATCGGCTCCAAACATCACCACGCCGGATTTCATTTTGTGAGCCACAAAGCCGAGGCCTTCCCAGTTGCCTTCCTGCAGGTGCTGTTCCAGACTCTGTAGGTGTTCTGGCATCTGCTCAATGAAGAGACCCACGAGGACCTCAGCCATCTGTGCGTTGCCCATCGTGTTCTCCTCGAACAACGCCGGGTTGATCTGGACGACGGGGACCTCGGTGTCCTGCTCAGCGGCGCCCTCGGTGTCTTGATCAGCAGCGCCCTCGGTGGCGTCCCCGGCCGTCGGCGTAGGGGTGTTCTCGGCGTTGTGTGCGGCGGGGTCTGCAGGGGCGTCCTCGGGCGGCGTGGAGAGGGAGTCCTGGAGCAGTCGGCAGAGGACGGCCAGGAGTTCCTCGGGGATGAACGGCTTAGTCAGGAAGTCATTCATGCCCGCCTCCAGCACCTCGTCCCGGCGCTCGATCAGCGCGGACGCTGTGAGGGCCAGGATGGGCGTGTGGGCACAGGGCCCATCGCCGGCTCGTATCTGACGCGTGGCCTCGATGCCGTCCACACGAGGCATCCGGATGTCCATCAGGATAAGGTCAAAGGCCTGCTGGTGGGCCTGTTCGATGCCTTCGGCGCCATCACAGGCAAACTGAACCTGAGCGCCCCAGCGCTCCAGCATACCCTGGGCCACCATGCGATTGAGCGCATTGTCCTCTACCACCAGCACCGAGACCCCCCGCAGGATCTCGGGGTCATCTACGGCGGGGGTGAACGACGTATCGGCTTGGTCCTCACGGGCGGCCGCTTCCTCTTCGGGGCTGGGCACGCGAAACGGCAAGGACACGGTAAAGGCCGATCCCACTCCGACCACACTCTCCAGCGAGACGGTGCCGCCTTGGCGCTCAACCAGCTCCTTCACAATGGTGAGACCCAGCCCTGTGCCTCCGTACAGACGGGTGGTGGAAGAAGAGACCTGCTCAAAGCTTTCAAAGACCTCGCCCAGCTTGTCTTCCGGGATGCCGATGCCGGTGTCCTCCACGCGGAACTCGACCCAGCAGGTGTCCCCGCGGGCCGATTGCAGACTGACCTCCAAGCCCACATGCCCTTCGTCGGTAAACTTGAGGGCGTTGCCCATGAGGTTGGTGAGGACCTGGCGCAGCCGCGTGGGATCGCCCACCACGTGATCGGGGACAGCATGAGCCAGGTTGATGCGGAGATCCAGGTCTCGTTCCTGGGCCCGCAGGGTGAGCATACCCTCCAGGCCGCGGACCAGCTTTCGGACGGAGAAGGCCGTCTGCTCAAACTTGATGCGCCCAGCGTCGATCTTGGACACGTCCAGAATATCGTTGATGATGCCCAGCAGGCTCTGCGCGGAGAAGGCGATGGCATCCAGGTACTCGGTCTGCTCCTCGGTAGGTTGGGTGACGGAGAGGAGGAGGTCCGTCATGCCGATGACGGCGTTGAGCGGCGTCCGGATCTCATGGCTCATCGTGGCCAGAAACTCGGTCTTAGCATGACTGGCCTGGACGGCTTCGTCGCGCGCTTGTTCGAGCTCCTGCGTACGCTTGCGCACGCGGTCTTCCAGCTCAGCGGTGAGCGCCGTCAGTTCTTCGTTCGCCAGGTAGAGCGCTCGGCTCTTTTCCTCCAGGAACCGCTCGGCCTCCTTGCGGGCCTGGCGTTCCCGGTCGATGCGCCGCTTCCAGCGTTCCTCAGTCATCGATTCCTCAGGCGGCAGCCGTCACGTGAGTGCGGACCAGCGTGAAGCGGACGCGCGTGAGCTCGTCCGTGGATTCGTCGGCCTCGTGGATGTCCAGGTCCTCGCCGTAGTGTGCGGCGCACCCTTTGATTAGGCCACGGGCTAGGTCGGCGAAGGGGCGCTCCGATTCGTAGATCATCACCAGTTCATCGTCCCCTTTTTCCTCATACGTGAAGCGCGGGAGGCTGGCGTCTGGATACAGCTTGCGCACTTCCACATGGATGTGCCGGTCGATGGTGCGCAAGAAATCCAGCGTGTTGGTGATGCCTTCGAAGAATATCGGGTACATCTCCACGAAACGCCCAAACAGGTGGGTTCCGAAGGCCTCCACCAGGGCGGCGACCTCAATGCCGGTCTTCTTGCTGAGGCCCACCACCAGCGCGATGATCTCGCTGTGGTGGTAGGTGCCCACGGCCGTGTAAACCCCCCCCGAGGGGAGATCCGTTTGTTCGAGAAGATCGTCGGCGATGTCGTAGCCGAACTGGTCTTCCACCAGCTCTAAGAATTCGGTAAAGACGATGCCTTTCATGGGAATCACGCAGCGATGATGAGCAGGATACCGTTCTGCCGGCCGTAGCAGGCAAGTGTCTCTGGTATCGGATCGGTTGCCGGATTCCTTAGGGGCTGCCCAGTTCGTTACACGGGGTCGGTGCTGTGCGGCGTCATGGCGTCAGACAGGTCGCCGGGGGTGGAGAGGGGTCGCAGATCGATCATCAGCAGCGCCGAGGTCACCGTCTGGTCTCGGAACGAGGGCATGCTGGTGCTGAACACCTCCTGCACGCCAATGGTGGCCTCGAAGCCAAAGGCCTGCGCCCGGAAGTAGATGATGCTGCAGATCTGGTCCAGGGTGTGCCCTTCGGCAAACGCCTCTTGGGACGCTTGCACTAGGTTCTCCTGTAGATACGGCGCGTGGGGCGTCAGGAACTGCAGGGCGGGCGCACACGGGTGGATGCGTCCGCGCGGAGCAGGTTGTGGACGCAGGGCGTCGTGTTCGTTGGACGATGGGGCTTGCATAGCGGCGTGGCTGACGGGGCGGCTGTGTCCCTAGGTGTCGGCACACGACCTGCAAACTTAAGGCCACTCCACCGCCTCCCTGCCGTCAGGGGCGCTCGAATACAGCTCCGCTGACGGGCCTGCGTGTGCATCCCCCCGTCCGTGGCGGGCGGCCGCCGTCCGCCTAGCTCCATGCCGACGGGCCCGGCCTAGTCTGCACACGGGGCGTGGTCCGGCCCGCTCAGCCCAACAGGTCAGGATTGAGCTGCCAGATGGTGAAGGAGAGGGCCGAGGCAAACGACACCCACAAGAGGTAGGGCACCAGCAGCGCCGCTGCCACCTTACTCACGCGCCCGAACAGGACCATCGTGGCCACGATGAGCAGCCACAGCAGCACGATGTCCGCGAAAGCCAGGGCCCCTTGGCGCCAGGCAAAGAAGAGCCAGGTCCACAGCCCATTGGCCACCAACTGGACCACGAATACCACCAAGGCGCCTCGGGCCCCAGCGAACCCACGCGCGCGCCACACCAGCCACGCCGACAGGCCCATGAGCGTGTACAGGACGGTCCAGACGGGGCCAAACACCCAGCTTGGCGGTGCCCACGAGGGACGGGTCAGCTCCATGAAGAACGCGCCCGACCCAGCTTGCGCGGCCCCTCCGGCGGCGGCCGCCGCGAAGGACAGCAGCACCCAGCCCAGCAGGCCCACCACTTGGCGTGGCTTCGAAAGAGGCCGCAGACGGTTCATGATGGACCCAAGAGCAAGGTCAGCGGACCCGCTTGCGGCGGTTGCGGACGTAGTCCTCGAAGATGAACCCGCCCAGATCGTCCAGGTTGGCGTAGTAGGCTCGGCCTTGGTTGGCTTCGGTGAGCTCGCGGACGAAGTTCTGGAGGTACGGGTCGCGTGCGATCATGAACGTGGTGATCGAGACGCCCTCACGGCGGCAGATCACGGCCTCATCCAGCACCTTGTTGACGATCTTGCGGTCCAGCCCAAAGGCGTTGCGGTACATGCGGCCGTACTCGAAATGGCAGCTCGGCTTGCCATCGGTGATCATGAAGATCTGCTTGTTGCGGTTCTTCCGCCGGTGCAGAACGTCGCGGGCGCGTTGGAGGCCGGCGCGGGTGTTGGTGTAGAACGGCCCCACGTTGAGGTAGGGCAGATCCTTGATCTCCACCTCCCAGGCCTCATTCCCGAAGGCTACGATATCCAGCGTGTCCTTGGGGTACTGGGTGAGGATCAGCTCCGAGAGGGCCATGGCCGTCTTGCGGGCGGGTGTGATGCGGTCCTCGCCGTAGAGCACCATCGAGTGTGAGAGGTCGACCATCAGCACGGTGGCCATGCTGGAGCGATGGTCGGTCTCGTAGACCTCAAAGTCGTCCTCTTGCAGGTTCCACTCCCCCGAGCCACTGCGACGAAACGAGTTGCTGAGGGTGCCGGTGATGTCCAACAGGTGGACATCGTCTCCGAACTGCCAGCGCCGCGTCTCGGGGAGGCGTTCATCGCCCATCCCGGCGTAGGGCGTCTTGTGCGAGCCGCGTCCACTCTTGCGCAGGTGGCGGAAGATCTCCTCGAGGGAGCGTTGCCGGAGCGACCGCTCCATGCGGGCGGTGATCTGGATGGTGCCCTTCAGCTCGTTATCTTGGAGTAGGCCCCGCCGCTTCATCTCCTCGATGAAGTCCCCGATGCCCATCCCGTCCTCGGTGAGGTCGTAGCGCTTGTCGAGCTGCGTCAGCCAGTTGAGTGCCTCGGTGGCATCGCCGGCGGTATGTTCCAGGAGCTGCTGGAACAGGTCCAGGAGGCGCTCGAAGCTCGAGAGCGCCTGTCCGTGAAGCTGATCGTTCCACTCAGAGTACCGAAAGTGCATGGCGGCGGGGTGTGAGAATGGGGCGTGCGAATCCAGAGTTCAGAACGAGAGGCTCAGGACCCGGCGCGAAGGGGAAACGGAAAACGAGAAAGTAGAAACGGAAAACGAGGAGGCGAATCCATCGCCACGCCTTGCCCCCGGCACACGGGAGGGGCGCGATACGTCGTGCCGCGGAAGGGCGGGATCTGGTGTACGGCGGCCTGGGGGCAAAGGCTCCCGGTGGGCGTCAGCGGCGGTAGGGGCGCTCCAGGTAGCGGCGGGCGCGTTCCTGGGCGCTGCCTTGCTCGTCCATGCGCAGCACCTCGCGGTAGCGGAGGGTGGCCAGGTCCCGCTGGCCCAGGGCGTCGTAGCACATCCCTTGGCGCAGGCGGCCGTTGACCTTGAAGAAGGTGTCGTTGTCGGTGCGGGCGGTGAGGGCTTCGAGCTTGATGAGCTCTGCGAGGGCCTCCTCGTAGTCTCGCGCGATCATGAGGCCTCGGGCTTTGAAATAGAGGGCCTGCTCGGCGAGGGCATCGGTGTATCCGGGCTGGCGGGCCAGGTAGCGGACCAGAATATCGTCGAAGACCGCCGTGGCCTGTTTCCAGCGTCCGAAGCTGGCGTAGACCCGGCCCTCGAACCCGTGGAAGAAGGCGTTGCCGGGATGGCGTTCTCGCAGCCAGGTGACGTGCTCGAGGCTGTTCTCGTAGTTGCGCTCGAAGAGGTAGTAGATCTGGAGCAGGAAGTAGACGGCCTCGGTCTGAATGTAGTAGCCCTCACGGGCGGTGCGCTCCAGGGCCTCCAGACCGGCGTCCTTGTTGCCATCGGGGAAGAGGCCCATGACGGGGCGGACGAAGGGGTATTTGTCGGGGACGGCCTCGGCATAGTAATCGTAGAGGCCCTTGCCGAAGACGTAGTCCGGGTTGTCGGGGTTGTCCTCAGCCACGCCCAGCACATAGTCCATGGCCTGTAAGCCATCCCGCGAGGCGCGGAACCACTGCCCACGGTTGGCGCGCAGGCGCCCCCGGAAGCCGAGGGCGGCGCCCTTGAAGAAGCGGGCGTCGAAGTGATCCGGGTCGGCGTTCAGCAGCCGGTCCGACCGCTGGATCACCTCCTCCATCTGGTCGAAGAAGTCGTCGTCGTTGGACGTGTCGGCGTAGTCGCTGAGGATGGTCCACCACGTGTTGAGCGCCATGAGGAAGGGCCCGATGGGGTGGCGCGGGTGGCGTCGGTCGATCTCGGCGAAGGCGGTGGCCGCCTCCTCAAAGCGCATGTTGTAGAGTTGGTCCAGGCCCGCCTTGCCTTGGGCCCGCACGAACGCGTCTTCCAGCACCGAAGAGGCCGCTGGGGAAGCGGTCTCCGTGAGGGCGGCGGGGGCCGTCTGCCCCACGCTGGGGCTGATCCCGATGGCGAGGCCAAGCAGGCCCCACCAAGCGATGCGCGTGGCGAAGGTCATGAGGGGCCTACCAGGCCGGTCCGGCCGCTGTTCCGAGGGCTGAGGTCTTCCCTGGAACGCGCGAAGGCACCGCCTCCGTATGGACGCGGTGCCTTCGTGAAGCGCAGAGGGCGAGTGAGCGTGCTTAAGCGCCCACGTTGACCTGCGTCGTGAAGGTGTAGCTGTCCTGAGACCCCGCCGCGAAGCGCCCGGAGAAGGTGAAGGTCCAGGGGCCACTCACCCGGAAGTAGGCGAAGCCAGGATCTTGGAGGGCGATGGCCTGCCCAGAGATCACGGTCTGCGACCCGGCGTTGAACGGCAGCGACGTGCCCGTGGGGCTGGTGATGTCCACGCGGACCAGGATCACGTCTACGTTGGGCTGTGCAAAGAACTGGATGCCGTCGCTGCCGTCGTCGAGCGTGACGTTGGTGCTAGACACGATAAAGGACACATCGGGGTCATCGTCGCCACCGGAGTCACAGCCAAGGGCCACGACCGCTAGGAGTAGGCTGCAAAGGAAGAGCTTGAGAGAGGCGGGAGGGTGCATCATGGATACGAAGGGTTGATCGGGCCTAAAGGGATGCATCGAGGTGAAGTGCGAGGACCCACGTTGGATGCAGACGGCGCTACTGGTTATGGAAGGCGCCATTTGTGAGCTGCCGGTGCCATCTCAGCAGAGCGAGGTGGTCTGGGCAGACGCAAACAGCGGCGAGTTGCTCATAGAACCGTAAACCACACCGAAAGTGGCTCACGGATGCTCCGCCATGCGGGCAAGGCTTGGTGAGGCTGTCCTGATGGAGAGCCGTGTTCAGGGGGCACTAGCGGCGTGAGAGGAGGGGAGGAAGCTGACGGGAGGCCGTGTAGAGCAGGGCTACGCTCAGCACCTTGAGGATGTCGATGGGGAGGAAGCGGAGCCAGCCATTCATGACGGCCTCCGCCAGGGAGAGTCCGGTGGTGAGATAGAGCCACGCCACGCCGCATGTGAACACGACGGCTGAGCCCGCCAGGATCGACAGGGTGCTACCGCTCAGCGTGTTCCACCGCGCCGACAGGGCTCCGATCATCAGGGCGGCCAGTGGGAAGGCCAGCAGGTAGCCGGCCGACGGGGCGCCAAAGAAGTAGGCCAGCCCGAAGGTGTCCCCGGCGTAGACCGGGAAGAAGAGGCCTAGCAGCACGTACGTGAGCTGCGCCAGGAAGCCGTTGCGCCAACCCAGGTACAGGCCGCTGCCGTAGACAGCCAGGGTTTGCAGCGTAAACGGGACCTCCCACACGTACACCCGTACCTGGGCGGCCAGCGCGGTCAGGACCGCAAAGCCAAAGACGCCGAGTACCTGAAGGGCAAGGTCTGCTTCCCGCTCACGCAGCACATCGACGGCGGCAGGGGCAGGGGTGTGAAGGTGTAGGAGCGTAGCAATGGGCGAAGGCGAGTGCATGGATGGGCGCAGAGCAGATGGGAGGCGTCGCTACAAACACAGCCAGGGACAAGAGGAGGCCCTGGGCTAAGATGGGGGTCTCGAAATTCTACAGACAGGGCGAAATATACGCGGCACAATGCAAAGTGAAAAATGCAAAATGATGCCAATCAAGGGTTCGAGGACCCTGCCAGGGCTGATCCCAGGCTGGACGCCTCGTACAGATTCCTCGACGGCGCTCGCAATGACAACGAAAACGGTCCTAGCTTGTCATTCCGAGCGCCTCACGTCTCAGGGTGCATTCCGCAGTTCTTCTTCGAGTTGAAGAATCTGGTCACGCAGCTCGGCGGCGCGCTCGAACTCCAACTTCTCCACAGCCTCCGTCATCTCGCGCTGCATCTGCTGGACGAGGTCGCGCTTCTGGTCGGGCGTGAGGTACTTCATCACGGGGTCGGCCACCATCGGGATGGCTTGGTCGGGGCCGCTGTAGTACGTGGACGATGGGCCCTGGGCCTCGCCTTTTTCGTCGGCCACGGCGGTGCCGCGCAGGATGTCGTCATGGGACTTGCGGACGGTCTGCGGGATGATGCCGTGCTCCTCGTTGTATGCCAGCTGGATGGTACGGCGGCGCTCGGTCTCGTCCATCATCCGCTGCATAGACCCCGTGATCCGGTTGGCGTACATCAGGATCTTGCTGTTGACGTTGCGAGCCGCGCGGCCGGCTGTCTGGATGAGCGATCGGTCCGACCGCAGGAAGCCTTCCTTGTCGGCGTCGAGGATGGCCACGAGCGAGACCTCCGGCAGGTCCAGGCCCTCGCGCAACAGGTTGACGCCGATGAGCACGTCGAACGTGCCCAGCCGAAGGTCGCGCAGGATCTCGACGCGTTCCAGGGCATCGATGTCGGAGTGCAGGTACCGCACCTGGATGCCGAAGCCGCCCAGGTAGTCGGCCAGGTCCTCGGCCATGCGCTTCGTCAGGGTGGTCACGAGCACACGCTCCTGGCGGGCGATGACCTGCTGCACCTCCTCCAGGAGGTCGTCGATCTGTCCCTCGGTGGGCCGGACAAACACCTCGGGGTCTGGGATGCCGGTGGGGCGGATCACCTGCTCCACAAAGACGCCCCCGGTCTGCTCCAACTCATAGTCGGCGGGGGTGGCGCTCACGAAGATGACCTGGTGCTGTTGGTGTTCGAACTCCTCGAACGTCATCGGACGGTTATCCAGCGCAGAGGGGAGGCGAAAGCCATGCTCCACCAGGTTGAGCTTGCGGGCGCGGTCGCCGTTGTACATAGCCCGCACCTGCGGCAGCGTGACGTGGCTCTCGTCGATGACCAGCAGGTAGTCGTCGGGGAAGTAGTCGAAGAGGCAATACGGGCGCTCGCCGGGGGCCCGGCCCGTCAGGTGACGGCTGTAGTTCTCGATGCCTGAGCAGTAGCCCACCTCTTTCATCATCTCGATGTCGAACAGGGTGCGTTGCTCCAGGCGCTGGGCCTCCAGCATCCGCCCATCGTCGCGCAGGACCGCCAGGCGCCAGCGCAGCTCGTCCTGGATGGAGGCGATGGCCCGCTCCATCTGGTCCTCGGGCGTGACGAAGATCTTGGCCGGGTAGATGGTGAGGAGCTCCAGCGGGTCCCCGCGCGTCTCGCCGGTGAGTGGGTCGATCTCCTGGATCGTCTCGATCTCATCGCCCCAGAAGCTGATGCGGTAGGCGATATCCTCCAGGTAGGCGGGGAAGATGTCCACGATGTCGCCGCGGACGCGGAAGACGCCCGGCGTGAAGTCCACGTCGTTGCGCGCGTAGAAGATGCCGATGAATTGCCGCAGCAGCTCGTTGCGCTCGATCTCGGTGCCGGGCCCGACCTGCACGATCTTGGCTTTGTACTCCTCCGGCGACCCCAGGCCGTAGATGCACGACACGGACGCCACCACGATCACGTCCTTCCGCCCACTCACCAACGCCGACGTGGCCCGCAGCCGCAGCCGGTCGATCTGGTCGTTGATCGCCATGTCCTTCTCGATGTACGTGTCCGACGAGACGATGTACGCCTCGGGCTGATAGTAATCGTAGTAGGAGATGAAGAACTCGACGGCGTTCTCCGGGAAGAAGCTCTTGAACTCCGCATAAAGCTGCGCCGCCAACGTCTTGTTGTGGCTCATCACCAACGTTGGCATCCCGGCGTTTTGGATGACGTGGGAGGCCGAGAAGGTGTTGTGGACAAACAGGCCACCGCGTCCAGCTAAAAACGTTTCCGGCCCCGGCACGGTGAAGTCGTACACATGGGCCTGATTGTAGGACGAGGGCGTCACGGATGCGATGGGCGTCCAGCGTACCTCCGTAAGGCGACGCAAGGCGCGCCACGCCTCCCACCAACGCGTGGTCATGTTGCGCGCCACGGCTTCCTCGCGCAGGGTATCTAGGAGTCGGACGAGGGCTGACCGTCCTGGCCGCCGCTGGTTGGTTTCAACCAGTTGGACCCCGCTCCGCGAGAGCCCGCTGCGCTCGCCCAGCACGTTGGCCGACAGCTGGACGTGCTGCCGAAGCCACCGCAACTGCGAGCCGTCGATCGGGACAACATCTACATTGGAGTTGCTCGTTCGGTCCATTTGACGGGCCAGGGCCTCCTGCTTCCGGGGAATGGAAAACCCGATGGCCTCGGCGTACCGGTGGAGGTTGGCTTGGCCCGAGACGGTGACCTGATAGTACCAATCTCCGGCGTGCTCGCTGTTGGTGGCCCGCTTGTGTCGGCGGCTGATCCGGGCCCAGATGCCGAATCGGAAGAGGGCGTATGCCAGATCGGAAGCGAGGTCGGCGCTGGCGGTGGTGGCCGTCACATCACTGGCATGCCCCACGGTGCCATCCCCATCGAAATAGGCACGGAGCAGGACGGCGAGGAGGTGCTGAGGGAGCGTGGGCCAGAAATCAGGGAGGCGCTTGCCACGCGCATCGTCTCCGCAGAGGTGGTGGAGCATGCGGGTGAGCGCCGTGGACGAAATCTGATAATCCGAGGAAGGCCGCACGCTGAAGGGGAGGCCCAGATCAGTCAAGGCGTCCTCGATGTCTTGTCGCACGCCGGGGTCACGATTCGCCATCACAAAGTAGCCTCGAGCCTGGCATCCTTCAGCGATGTAATACCCCACAAGGCGCATGAAGGAAGGCGTCATCGTCAGGGAGGCCGGCACGTCATTGTACGGTGCCTGCCCTCCGATACGTGCTTCATCGGCCCTCCAGTGCCCTCCCAGGTCGTCCGTTTCCGCCAGCACCTGCTGCATGGCGTCCATGGTCAGTCGGCCGCGCCCCTTCGCTTGGTCGCGCAGGGCTTTGATCTTGGTGTAGGGATGGCTGAGGCCGGCTGTTTTCATGGAGCTGGCCAGGGCACCCACCCCCTCAGCCTCGATGTATTCCAGCAAGGCTGTGCGGGCATCGACAAAGAGCCGCTCGCCGCGCAGGACCTGAAGGGTGTTCAGAGAGGTGCGGGTGCTGAGCTCCGGTACCCGCTCGGGGAGGGGAACGTAATCCGTGGGCCGGGCATCGGCCGTCTCGATCAGGCGCAGGGCCCCGTCTCTCAAGACCCACAGGTTGTGATCGCCGGTCAGCGTGATCGAGCGGCCGCACGAGGTCTCCAGGTCGTACATGGTATCCGGCGTCGTATGCCGGGTGAACGCCGAGACTGGGAAGAGGCCCACCTCCCCGGTCTCTGGATCGTAGGCCTGCGTGAAATACCGATCTCCCGGTAGGTCGAGCACCTCGGTGCCATCTGCCCCTTTAGCTGGAGGGTGAGCCTCCATGGCCTCGTCGATCAGTTGTCCGATGGGCAGTAGGCGAGGGACCAGGCCTTGGGGCGTCCGCTCGGCCACGAACACAGGGTCATCGTAGCCGACACTCTTGCCCGTGCCCGTGGCCCCGAGGAGCGTCTGGTACCGCTCGCCCCGCGCCATGCCCTCCGTCAGCTCGGCGATGGCGCGCGGTTGGTCGCCCATGGGGACAAACGTCGAGGTGAGATCGAAGCCGCGGTGAAGGTCGATACCAGACATGAAGCGTGGGATCAGTGGATCAGGATGGACAGCACAAGAACGGCGCAGCGGGTGTCAACCCTATGTCAGTGGGCCGGCCTGTTCAAACTGAGAACGAGCGGGGGAGTTGCAGCTGGGCGGCTCGGGGATTTCGCCACGGGTACCGAAAACTGCGTACCTTGGGGCCCTTCCCGCTGTCTCCATCGGCTTCTCGTTTGTGATGCGCTTCCTCTCGTTCGCGGTGCTCGCCGCCTTCCTGGCTGCTCCACTCTGGGCCCAGCCCACCGTGCCCCCGTCCGCTGACCTCCGCATGTACGACATCGCCACGGCGCCGTCGGCCGAGCGGTTGGAGGCGGACGTCCGCATGCTGGCGGACTTTGGCACGCGGCACACCCTCTCGGACACCACCTCCGCCACGCGCGGCATCGGCGCGGCGCGGCGGTGGATCAAGGCAGAGTTCGACGCCATCAGCGCAGCCTGTGGCGGGTGCCTGGAGGTCTACTACCACACCAGCCGCATCGCCCCTGGCGAGAGTCAGCGCATCCCGGACGGGGTGGACATCGTCAACGTCGTGGCCATCCAACGCGGCACTCGCTACCCCGATCGCTACGTCATGATGGCGGGCGATATCGACTCGCGCGCGACCGACGTGCTCGACGGTCTCATCGATGCCCCCGGTGCCAATGACAACGCCACCGGCATGGCCGGTGCGCTGGAGGCCGCCCGGGTGCTGACGCCGTACACCTTCCCCTCCAGCATCGCCTACGTGGGCCTCTCGGGGGAGGAGCAAGGTCTGTTCGGTGGGCGTGCCCTGGCCGCCACGGCCGTCGAGGAGGAATGGGACCTCGTGGCCGTCCTCAACAATGACATGATTGGCAACATCGCGGGGATCGACGGGGTCATCGACAATACCTCGTTTCGCATCTTCTCGGAGCCTGTCCCGGCTACGGATGAGCTTCGTCAGCATCAGCTTCGCCGGTTCTACGGCGGTGAGGTAGACGGGCCCTCGCGTCAGCTGGCCCGGTACATCGCCCGTGTGACGGAGCAGTACACCGTCAACCTCAACCCCATGCTGATCTACCGCTTGGATCGGTTCGGGCGCGGTGGGCACCACCGGCCCTTCAACGAGGCGGGCTTCGCCGGAGTACGCATCATGGAGACGCATGAGCACTACGACCGGCAGCACCAGGACCTCCGCAACGAGGAGGGCCGGCACTACGGAGACACGGTCGAGTTTGTGGACTTCGACTATACCGCTGCGCTCACCGGTGTCAATGCGCTGACGCTGGCGGGCCTCGCCTGGGCGCCCCCCGCCCCCACCAACGTAGGCATTGGCGGGGCCGTACGGCCCTCTACGACGCTGGCCTGGGACGCCGTGGACGACCCCAACCTGGCTGGCTACAAGCTGTACTGGCGGCTCACCACGGCACCGCAGTGGACCCATAGCCGCTTCGTAGGGCCCGAGGTGACCTCCTTCACGCTGGACAACCTGGTCATCGATAACTACCTCTTCGGGGTAGCCGCCGTGGGGCAAGACGGGCACGAAAGCGTGGTGGCCTATCCGTCGCGCCTGGTCCGGTAACCGCTGCTTGATCGCCGAGCTCTCACCCCATGGAACCGACGTCCACGCTTCGCACACGCCCTCGCCAAGGATGGCTCTGGGCGATGTCGCCCGCGCGCTACGCGGCCTTTCGGAAGGCGCAGACGTTCGCGGTGCGCCGCGTCGGGCGTCAAGCCCTCGGCCACGTACGGACGGGCGACGTGCTGTTCGTCTATCTGACGGGCTCTAAGGTCATCGCCGGCATGTACGAGGCGGTAGGCACAGCCTTCGAGGATACGGCGCCCCTCGTGGCCGGCGGAGCCTACGCCCATCGCTTGCGCGTGCGGCCGCTCTTGGCCCTCACCCGCGAGGCCTGGCTCCCCTACGATGCCTTCGCCGATGATCTGGAGGTGGCGCGCGAAGAGGGTGGACTGCGCCGTGTCCTGCAGCGCGTCCTGCATCCGCTTCCGCCCGTCGACGAAAAGGTGCTCGACTTCCTGGTGCGCGCGCGCCAGCCCGACGCCGTGCAGCAGCTCTTCCAATCGTTCCGAGCGTACCTGGATGCGCGCGATGAGGCCCACGCTCAGCCTCTCGCTGAAACGACGGTGCAGGAGCCACCGGCCGCCTATCGGGCGGCCGGGCCAGAACGGCTGCCCGCTGCTGAGCAGGCTCTGGCGGCCTTGGAGGCCCAAGGCTACCAGTATGCGCCTTGGCTTGTGGCCGCCTACCTGACGGCCGTGCGCACGCGGGGCTTCGTCATCCTGGCAGGCCTCACAGGCACCGGCAAGTCAAAGCTCCCCATGCTCCTGGCTGAGGCCACAGGAGGGCAGGCCCACCTCCTGCCGGTGCATCCTGACTGGACCGACGGTGCCGAGGTGATCGGCTACACGGATCTTCAGGGACGCTTCCGCCCCGGAGCGCTCCTCCGCGTAGCTCGCACCGCGCAGGAGCAGCCCGACCGGTTCCACGTGGCACTGCTCGATGAGATGAACCTGGCCCGGGTGGAACACTACCTGGCCGATGTGCTCAGTCGCATCGAGCAGCGCACCCCGGCTCCCGGTGGAGGCTACCAGACGGCGCCATTGCTGCCGCCCGACCAGCCCGGAGCCGGAGCCTGGGCCTCGGTAGGCCTGCCGGCCAATCTAGCCCTGGTGGGTACCGTCAACGTCGACGAAAGCAGCCATGCGTTCAGTGCCAAGGTCCTGGATCGAGCCTTCACGCTGACCATGGATGTCGTGGACCTGGCGGCGTGGCAGCGGCCGTCCACCGAGGCGCCTACGCCCTCGGCGTGGCCGCCCACGTACTGGTATCCGAGCGCTGATCGCTTGCCCATGCTGCCCACGCTCACGGCCGCTCAAGCCGACCGGGTGGAGGCGGCTGTCGATGCACTCCGCACGCTCAACCGGGCCCTGCGAGGGACGGCCGTCCAGGCTGGCTACCGCATGCGTGACGAGGTGGCCCTGTTTGTGCTCCACGCCGAGGAACTGCGCCCCCTGTTTCGCACGCACCAGGGGACGCGCTTGGATCCACTGGATGTGGCGCTGGCTGCCAAGTTGGTGCCGCGCCTTCAAATTGGCGGGACCGTCTCGCTCCAGGCTGTACGCCGCCTCCTGCTCATCGCCCTCCACGCGTCCACCGACGTCCTCCCCGAGGCCACCGAGGTCCAGACCCGCGCCGAGGAGGTACTTGACGGGTGGTCGGCTGCGGGCCGGCCGGGCTTGCTAGCCGAGGCACACTGGCCTCATCTGGCGGCTCGTCTCTGTATCCTGCTCGAAGAGGCCGAGCGGAATGGATGGTCCTGATGGGCGCCTGCGCTCCACAAAAAAAGCCCCCGACGGACCAGCCGTCGGGGGCACAAGAGAACCCGCACGTGGGGGGTTACTGACCGGTGTAGCGGTCATGCAGGGCGGTGATGGCCTGCATACGATCGAGCATGGGTGCTGCATGGGTGGGACCGGCTGGGGCCAGCAGGGCTTCTTGGCCCAGAGTCAACAACACGGAAGCGGCCAGCAACTGGATCGACTCCTGCTCGTGATGGCGGTACAGCTCGGTCAGCTGTGGGATGGCTGCGTCCAACGACGTCCCCTCGTCCTCATGCAGAGCGATGAAGAACAAGTGGCGGAGGGCCGCCTCTTGGACACGGACCTCCGGGACCGCAAGCAAGGCCGCGAGCTGATCCCCCACCGAGACAGCAGCAGCCAGCGGGCGCTCGGCCTCAGGCCGGCGCGGCGTTGACGGCGGCAGCGTGAAGGACGGAGCGCTGGGCGTTGTGGCCAGCCAAGAGCCTACATTTTGCGTCTCGGGCACTTGGGCCTGGGCCGGAGTGCTCAGCTGGAGCGTGAAGAGGACGACGAAGAGAAGGAAGGTAATCTTTTTCATAGCATCTACTGTGTTCATGGGCAGCGTGTCAGGGCGCTGCAAGACGATGATCATACGCGTTGTGATCGTGCGGATGGAAGTGTGCAGATGAGTTGATCTCAGGTGCTGAGCATCGAACTCAGGCGTATGTACGGTTCATCGTCCATGAGTTTCTGCCGATCTAGTGAAGGAAGTGCTTCCATATTGATGACTTAACATGTGGAAGGGGTTTCTCCTTCTCACCTTCAAAAACAGATGGGGAGACGGTCCAGGTTGAGAGGGGATCAGGTCCCGATACAGGCGGTCCCAGGGTGGATCCACGGCGCGTTCGCTAACCGGGGGCTGAGGAGGCGAGGGCCGGGTGAAACCATCGCTGTACGTGGTCGTGCCGATAGCGCGTCATGCCGACCACGACGGCCGGGGCGAGGAAGTTGCGCACGGCTCGTGGCCTGGCCTTAGCTTTGAGAGGCTGACTATGAATGGCCGGTGAAGGGCTGCAAACGGCGCTGGAGGCGCCAGGCGGCGTTGCCTTCGTCGCCCGGGGCGCGGCCCCGCGCTCCTCAGGCGCCTAGCCTGGCACCTCCAGCGCTCGTTTTCGCCGTC
>JBCDJV010000059.1:0-29250 GCA_038747425.1 Bacteroidota bacterium | reverse complement strand
TCTCCTCCACCCGCTCCGCCTTGGCGGAAGCACAACGACGTACCTCATGAGTGATCCCACCACCGAAGCCTTGCCGTCCGGTGCAACGCACCCGCTCGTTCCGCGCTGTACGATGAAAGAGGCCTGCCCGGTCGAGGAGGCGTATCAGCTGCAAGATGCCTTGTTCGAAGCCCTGCGTGAGCAAGAGCGGATCTGTAAGAAGTACGCCCAGCGGCGGCAGATGGCGTTGTTCGTGAAGGAGATCACTGAGTCAACCGCCAAGGAAAGCAGCATCGGAGCAAGCGATGCCTGGGGGGCCCTCAAAGGCAAGGGGAAGTCCGGGTACGCCACCAGCTACGATTCCTCGTACCTCAAAGAGGACATCGATGAGATCAACAAGAAGATCGAGGACGCCGAGAAGGTGTCCGAAAAGAAAGCGGAGGCCCTGGTTGCACACCTAGAAAGCGCCGACTTCAACGCGCATCTGCTTCGGCACCACCAAGACGTCCCCCTCTCGGACGAGCAGATCACCTGGCACTACCAGGTCAGCGGCGATGACCGCAAAGGCCTCTACCGGGAGATCGACCATATCGCCGCACAGCTCACCCAGCGGCTCGGTGCCACCAAGACGGGCCAGACGTTTCTGGGCAAGCTCCTCAGCGACGCCCAACTCAAGGCGCTCCCCGGTTTCAAGGACGTCTGGGACAACATCAACAAGGTGAAAGACGCCACCGAGGCGCATGGGCTCTACTTCTACAACGCTTCGCAGTACGTGGCCGATCTCATCGGCGACCTGAACAAAGCGGCTCTGGATGCGAAAAGCAGGGCAACCACGATTGCCGACATCGCCGGGGATCCGAAGCTGAAGCCCTACCTGGACTTTATGGATGCCAAGCTCGGCTATCCCTACAGCACCTGGATCGAGACGCGGGCAACCGACTTTGCCGGTCGGGCCGAGCGCGCCGCCGCTCGGTTCAACGAGGGGCACAAACAGGCCACCGGCCGAGCCAATGCTCGGTTCAACAAGAAGCACCAGAACGCCCGCCGAGGCGTGGCCGTGTGGAGCGACATCGACAAGGAGACGTTCGACGTCAAGTTCAGCGGCGATTGGTTCAAGATCGCCGCGGGGTCGATCTCGTTTGCACTGTCCATCATCCAATTGACGCAGAACCTCAAGAAGGCCGGCTTCAAGGATTACATGGGCACGCTGAACGACCTAGTGGGCCTGGCTCAGACCTCGGCCGATGTATACGCGAACGCCGCTGCGCAGGCCGAGAAGCAAGCCGCCTCCATGTCGGACGAAGCCGTTGGAGCCGCGCGGCTGCGCCCGATGGTGCCGTCCAAGCAAGCTGCCGCTGCCGCCAAAGGCCTTGGCATTGTCGCAGGCCTCATCGGAGCCGTGCTCAACGTGGTTGGGGCCATCGAAGGCATCAAGAGCCGCGACTGGGACGTGGTGACGATCAACGTCATCGGATTGGGGCTGTCCATCGCCGGGATCTACGCGGCTGTCGTCGGGCTGGCCGCGGCCGCCGCCGTCATCGGGGTGCTGGGCATCATCCTGGCCATGGTGGCGATGCTCGTCATTGACCCCAAGATCATCGATTACCTGGAGGATACCTACTGGGGCGAAGACGGCGTCATCAAGATCCCCAAGACGATCGACACGTTCTTCACCTCCATGTTCTCGCTGAGCGTGCGCTTCGTCAAGACCGACTATGACTTGGAGGACTCACACATCCTCCTCGAAAGCACGGCCCTGGCCGATGGCAAGCCGGTGTACGTGGAGCTCTTCGGCCCAGGCAAAAAGAAGGGCAAGCGGGTGAGTCTGGGCCGGAAGGCCGTCTACCCCAACCGGTCACAGGTCGATAAGAAGGGCGCCGTCCAGAAGAACGTGCAGTGGGCCACAACCAAGCCGTTCGCACCACGCGGGATCATGATCCACAAGCCGTGGGACATCTGGTCCCTCAAGCGTGACGACGTCACCGCCTACGACATCGAAGCCGAGATGTCACCCGGCCCGCTCAAGGACAGCACCACAGCCGAGACGATGCCGAAGAAGCAGGACCCGCTCCTCTATCCGCGGTACAGTCCGAAGTATCAGAACGAAACCCAGATCCGTGGCGCCACGGACGTGTACATCGCGTACCCAGACCGTGGGCAGGTCGGCGTGAACGTGTACACGAAGTACTCCGATGGATGCTTCGTAGAGGTCTACTTCGAGAAAGAAGAGTGGGGCACCAACCCCGTGATGGGGCGCACCACGGTCCCGTGTTCCACGGACGCCTTCACAGACACGGGGCTCAAGCGCACGCAGGTGAGCCTGAGCGTGAGCGATCCGGGCACGAGCTACTACGAAATGCTGTTCTACATCCGATTGCTGGACGAAGACCAGAAGGAGTTGGAGAAGACCTATTCCAGCATCTACATCGCCCGCCAGGCCTACATCGACGCCCAGCGCTGAGCCGCTGCTTCGGGGCCCGCGAGCTATGAGCCGGCCGTAAACCCTAGCCGCTCGGCCTGCGCCTGCATCCCGGCGATCACCTCAGCAATGTGCGCGTTGAGGTCAACGCCCAGGTCCTCGGCGCCCTCGCGGATGTCGTCGCGACTGACGGCAGCGGCAAACGCTTTGTCCTTGAGCTTCTTGCGGACGGACTTCGGCTTCATGCCCGCTAGGCCAGTAGGCCGAACGTAGCCGACGGCCGTGATGAAGCCCGCCAGTTCGTCCACGGCAAAGAGTGTCTTGGCCAGGGACGTCGTGCGCGGCACCCCGCTGTACGGGGCATGCCCCAGGATGGCCTCCAGCATGATCTCGGGGTACCCCGCCTCACGCAGCACCTCCACCCCCACAAACGGATGCTCCTCCAGCGACGGATGCCGCTCGTAATCCATGTCGTGCAGCAGGCCGGTCATGCGCCACAGCTCCACGTCCTCCCCGCGCTGCTCGGCGTAGCGCTGCATGGCCGCCTCTACCGCGTACGCGTGGCGGCGTAGGCTCTCGGTGTGCGTCCATTCGTGGAAAAGGGCGAGGGCGTCGGCGTAGGTGGGCATGATAGCAGCGGCGCTGGGCGAAGAGGATGCGCGCAAGCTACGCCCCACTCACGCGTGGGTCAACACGAAGCTCCGCCGCTGGGACTTCGAGGCAGAAGCTCCCGCGAGAGCCCTCATCCCATGCAGAGCCGCCGAGCCAAGGCCTACACCGCCATCACCTTCGGCAGGGCGGTGGCAAAAGCCTGCATGTCCTGCTCGGTGCCGATGCTAACGCGAGCCCAGTCCAGGTACGGAGGGAACGGACGGCCCACCAGGATGCCTTGGTCCTGCATGCCGCGCTGGAAAACGTCGATCGGCTTGCCGGTCTGGAAGAAGACGAAGTTGGTCTGCGACGCCGCGTAGCGATAGCCCATCTCGTCACAGAGCCGGTAGATGAGCTGACGGCCCTCGGCCATCTTCTGGCGGCTGAACGCTTGAAACTCCGCATCCTGCAAGCTGGCGATGGCGCCCCGCAGACCCATCACGTTGGACCCCGCCATGCCGAACGTCCGTACCCGCTCCGCGATGTCCGGCCGAGCCAGTGCGTAGCCAACACGCGCACCCGCCATGCCATGGATCTTGGATAAGGTGCGGGAGACGATCACGTTGTAGTCGTGGCGGACCAGATCCACCATCGTATGCGCCGCCGGATCATCGGTCAGCTCGATGTAGGCCTCGTCCACGAAGACAACGGCCCGGCGGCTGACCGATGAAATGAAGTCCCGGTGCGTCTCTGGGTCCACCACGGTGCCCGTGGGGTTGTTGGGGTTGCAAACAAACACCAGCTTCACCGCCGGTGTGATCCGGCGGTCCATGGCGGCGAGATCGTGCACGAGATCGTCCGTCAGCGAGACCCGGTGGGTGTAGGCGCCCACCTTTCCGGCGTAACGCGGCATCCCCTCGTAGGTGGGGTTCGCGGCCAGCAGTTCGCCGCCGTGCAGCCCATAGGCCATGCCGGTGGCATGCAGGATCTCGCTGGAGCCGCCGCCCACGATCACGTGCTCCGGCGTGACCCCCTCGCGCTCGGCGATGAGCGCCACGAAATCCTCAACGGCCCCGGCATACGGATAGCGCCACGCCTCATCGAAGGCCGCCTGCATCGCGGCCCGGGCCTTGGGCGACGGTCCGTATGGATTCTCGTTGGAGCTCAGCCGGATCAGCCCGTCCACGGGGGGTGAGCGGCGCGTCCCCACCGGACGAGCGGTCAGTACCTGCGGTGCTACGGCAACGCCCGCCGCCGCTCCAGCGGCGCGCCGGAACCACTGCCGCCGCGTGATTGAACGATTCATGTCTCTTCGTAGGGCTGATGAACAAGGGAGACAGGACAGATAAGCAGCATCTCTCCTGAGTTCTTTATCACGATGCCCCACTTTACATATATTTTTAGTCAATAGGTACTTTTTGTAAAATAAATTATTCATTTTGAGGCTTCAATATTAAAAATACCGAATCCTCTCCCTCCCTGGCTTATGAATCCTGCCGTCCAGAAGACCCTGTCGCTCGTGCTGCTGATCGTGATCGGGGTCCTGCTGAAAAAGAAGCTGCAGAGCCGGGAGCAACTCGGGGGGATCAAGCTGCTCATCCTGAGCATCGCCCTGCCAGCGACCATCTTTGTGGCCCTGCTGAAGATTCAGATCGAGCCGTCGCTGCTGGCCCTGCCTGTGCTGGCGCTGGGCTTCAACGGGGTGATGCTGGCCGCCACACGGGCCCTGCTTCCGGCCTTTGGGATCCAGGCGGGCACCGCCGTCTCTCGCACCTTGATGATGCTCCTGCCGTCGCTAGCGCCGGGGCTGACGTGCTTTCCCTTCGTCATGGAATACCTCGGCGAAGAACCCTTGGCCTGGGCCGCCCTGGCCGACGTGGGCAATAAGGTGTTTGTGCTCATCCTGCTCTACCTGCTGGCCATGCACTGGTACCATCAGCGGCAGCGCTCGGCCGAGAGTGGGGCGAGCCGGCTCCAAGGGCTGCTTGTCTCGCTCGTGAGCGAGCCAGTCAACCTGGTGATCGTGGGCGCCCTGGTGCTTCTCGGGTTCGGCCTCAACCTAGAGGCCCTGCCGGGGTTTTTGCAGGAGTCGTTCCTCCGCATGAGCGCAATGATGACCCCGATGGTGCTGCTGTTCATCGGCCTGGCCGTCACGTTGACGCGGCAGCAGGTGCGCCTGATTGCCGCCTTGCTGAGCGCCCGGGCGGGGTTCTCCATGCTGGTGAGCGCAGCGCTCGTGGCTCTGCTGGGCCTGACCGATCCGACGGCCATCCTGCTGGCGGTGGCCTTTCCCCTGAGTGCATGCAGCTTCTGGCCCTACGCCCACATGGCGGCCGTGGAGGCCCTGGAGGCCACCGGCGAGCGCGCGCAAGGCGGCACCTTCGACCTCAACCTCGCGCTGGTGGTCTTGGCCGTCTCGCTGCCGTTCTCCACGGTGCTGATCCTGGCGGTCTGCTCCAGCGGGACGCTCTTCGCCGACCCGTGGGTGCTCAGTGGTACCGGTGGAGCCTTGCTGCTGGGCGGCGCCCTCCCTGTGGTCCTGGGCCGCCTCCGCGGCACCCCGATGGCGCTCGCCGAGCCGGTCAGCTAGACCCGGCCTATCACCCAGCCTGTCACTGGATCTCGAACGTCAGCGTGGCCCACTCGGAGATGTAATCATACTCTGGATCGTCGGGGGTCTCGCGCATGTGGATGAGGTGGATGAACCAGCGGCCTTCGTGATCCAGCGGGATCTGGGCGAGGCCTTCGCTGTCTGTGCGCGTCTCGACAGCCATGCCGTGACCTTCGCCTTCGATGTGGCTGCCATCCTCGGCGTGGCTGTGGCCCCCACCGTGGCCGTCGTAGCTAGCGAAAACGAGTTGCTCGGGCACGGGGACGCCCTCCATGAGCACCTGCACGGTGAGCGCATCGCCGGTGCTGAGGGTGTAGGGGTTCTGCTGCGGGACGATCTCGATGGGATAGCCGAGGACCGTGTCGAAGCTGCCACTCTGCCCCTCGCCCACCTGGACGACGGCCTTGACGTGCTTGGCGTACTGCTCCGCGGCGGCCTCGCCCAGGCGGCCGTTCTCCTCACGGTCAGCCAGTACGTCCAGCACCCCCTCGTTGCGCAGGTATCGGTCGAAAGCAACGCCCTCCATGTCGATGCGGCGCGGCGCGGTGGAGACGCCGATCACGTAGGTACCGGGGTCACCAGTCCGGTGGCGCAGCATGGCCGCATTGTCTTCGTCGTACCACTGCGACGTGTCGGGGTTCACCACCTGCTCGGCGGGCCCCACCACGCTGACGTCCAGCATGCGGTTACGGGCGATGGCATTCTCGCTCTGGTCAAAGCTGCCGTTGACCAACCCTACGATGACGTCGGACTGGGCGGGGAGGAAGTAGGTGTCCAGGCGGATGAAGAGGACATGGGCGTTCAGGGTGCTGGCCAGCAGGCAGACACCGGCCACAACAAGCAGGGCCGCGATTTTTTTCATGGCGACGTAAGGTGGGGATAAGGTGGGGACGTGGCCTCAGTATCGCCGCCATGGCGGTCAGGTGCAAGGGGATCTAACGGATGCCGCCCCGCAAAGGCCCCGCGCCCTCTTGTCAGGGGCAATGTCTGGCTGGAGGGCAGGGGGGCGAGGCCTTCACGAGGGGCGGCGGGCGAGGCCTCTACGAGGCGTCGCTACTCGGACTGGAGACTCTGTACTGGGTTGGCGCTGGCGGCGCGGAAGGCTTGGAGGCTGACGGTCAGGAGTGCCACCGTCAAGGCCAGGAACCCCGCTGCGGCGAACACCCCCCAGCCGATGGAGGCACTGAACGCGAAGTCGCCTAGCCACCGCTGCAGGACCACGTAGGCGATGGGCGTGGCCAGGACCAAGGCCACCCCCACCAGCCGAGCAAAGTCGGTGGACAGCAACGCCACCAGCTCCGGGACCGTGGCGCCCAGTACTTTGCGGATGCCCAGCTCTTTGGTCCGCCGCTCGGCGGCAAACGTAGCCAGGCCCAACAGCCCCAGACAGGCGATCAGGATGGTGAGGAAGGAGAAGACCGTGAAGAGGCGGCCCAGCCGGGCCTCGCTCGCGTAGGTCTGCGCAAAGCTATCGTCCAGGAAGGTGTAGGTCAGCGGCGTGTCCGGCACGAAGGCGTTCCAAGTGGTCTCGATCTCGCGTAGCGTCTGCGGCAAGTCGGCGCCCTGGACCCGCACCACCACGTAGTCGTCCGCAATCTGGTACTGCTCTGAGGCCCGGTGGAAGAGCGCAAACGGCACGATCGGGGACCGGAGAGAGAGGAAGTTGAAGTCGCGCATGACCCCGGTGACCTCGTAGGTGTCTCCGTCATACATCAGGGTCTGACCGATGGGCTCTTCCCAGTCCAGCAGCCGAGCCGTGGTTTCGTTGATCAGCACGTGCCGCGCCTCGGCGGCGGCCTCCGGGCCGAACCCCCGCCCCTCCACGAGGTCGATGCCCAGGGTCTCGGTGAAGTGGTGATCCGCCAGGTAAGAGATGAGGGTGACCTGCTCGTCCCCGCTGCCCGTCAGCCGGTACGTGTCTTCGAACCCAAAGTAGGGCGGAGCGCCGGTGGACAGCGCCGCCTCGGCCACGCCGGCCTGCTGCACCAGCGCACGCCGGAAGGTCTCCGCTTGGTCCCCCAGCTTGTTGCGCTCGTTGGAGACGAGCAACACACCCTCACGGTCGAAGCCCAGGTCCGTCGTGCCCAGGTAGGTCATCTGACGCTGGACGCCAAACGTGCAGGCCAGCAAAGCGATGGTGAGGGTGAACTGGAAGACCACGAGCCCCTGCCGCAATCGCCCGTCGTGCCCCGACGGACGGAACGTGCCCTTGAGGACGCGGGCCGCGCGGAAGGACGACAGGTAGAAGGCTGGGTAGCTCCCCGCCAGCAGGCCTACGCCGAGCGTCAGCCCAAGCACACCCCCGATCCACACCGGTGTCCGCAGCGGATCCAGGGTGAGCGACGAACCGATCAGCGCGCTGAAGGGGACAGCGGCCACCTCGACCAGCACCAAGGCCAACAGCAGCGCCAGACTGCTGACCAGGACCGACTCCGCCAAAAACTGACGGACCAGTAGGCCACGCCCAGACCCCAAGGCCTTGCGAACGCCGATCTCGCGGGTGCGCCGCGCCGACTGCGCCGTGGTCAGGTTCATGAAGTTGACGCACGCGATGATCACCACAAAGACCGCCACCAGGAGCAAGACCTGTACGTAGGTGCGGTTGCCGCCGGGGCCGAGGCGGTTGCCGATCGTCTCCGCGTTCAGGTACACCTCGGAGATGGGCTGGAGCACAAACGCCCACCGCCCACCGCTCGCGATCATCTCATCGTATGAGAAGCCGACCCGCTCGAACGCATCGGGGGCGTAGGTCTCCACGAGGGCCGGGATCTTGGCCTCGGCCACCGCCGCTGACGCCTCCGGGCGTAGGCGCACATAGGTGGTGACCTGCATCCAGATCCAGCTCCAGTCAAAGAAGGCCACCTCGGGATGGGAGGCGATCGACGTGAGGAGGTCAAACTGGATGTGCGAGGTAAGCGGCGGATCCGCCACGACGCCGGTCACGGTGAACACCTCGCTGTAAGCACGTCCCAGGAAGGTGGTGGCCTCTCCGATCTGTACCACCTGCCCCACCGGCGAAGCGTCGCCAAAGTAGCGCTGGGCCGTCGACGCCGTCAGCACCACCCGGTTGGGGGCTGCCAGCACCTCGGCGGGGTCGCCGGTCAGCAGCTCAAAGCTGAAGACCTCGAAGAAGCTGGGGTCGACGCCCAAGAGGCGGGTCTCGCTGAAGCGGGTCTCGCCGTGCCGCACCGTCATACGGTGGACAGGGAAGACGCGCACCGCCTCCGTCACCTCCGGGATATCATCGAGCAAGCGGGCCGCCAGTGGAGGCGGCGTGCCAGACCCGATGCCCTCGCTGTTCTGCCAACGGTAGTCCCAGTTGACCCGGTACAGCGTTTCGGGGGCCTCGTGAAACTGGTCGTACGTCAGCTCCTGGTGCGCGAACAGCCCGATGAGCAGGGCGCAGGCCAGGGCCACCGCCAGCCCCACGACGTTGATCGCTGTGAAGATGGGATGCCGGGCCAGCTGGCGCAAGATGACCTTGAGGGTGCTGCTGAGCATGAGCGCAAACGGAGACTGAGGTGGACCGCAAACGTCCAAAGCCTTGACAAGCACCGTGCCACGCCGCGTATCGCCTGCCTATCGACTCGCTTGGGGCCTACCGTGGCTCTGGGGGTGTTCGACGGCGGCACAACACTGTCCGAGACTGAACAGCGCAGCGGTGCCGGGTGTAACCCACCCTCCATCCCCTCGTACCCCGGCGTCTCTGTCCCGCTCCAGCCTCGTCTTCTTTGCCATGCCCCGCCTGCTCCTTGTCCTGGCCAGCCTGATGGTCCTCCTCCTGCTTGCGCCCCCCGCCCAGGCCCAGTCCAGCGTGGGGCTATCGGTGGGCAACACAGGCCTTCGCATCGGGGATGCGCGCTACGTGAACGGGATCCGCATCAACTACCGAGACCGTGAGCTGCGCCGGGTCAACGGCATCAACCTGACCATCTGGACCCCCTACGAGGACGCCGCGCGGAGCCGCGTCAACGGCCTCGCCCTAGGTGTTCCGCTGAGCCAGGCATCGGAGCTGCGCGGCGTCGGGCTCGGTCTGTTTGGCGTGGGCGCCACAGGATCCGCCCGCGGCCTCATCATCGGCGGGCTGGGAGCCGGAGCGGGAGACGACGCCGAGGGGATTCTGATCGGTGGGCTTGGCGTGGGGGCGGGTGACAACGTGGAAGGGATTGTGATCGGTGGGCTCGGCGCGGGGGCGGGCGAAGGAGCCACGGGAATTATGATCGGCGGATTGGGCGCCGGCGCCGGTGGAAACGCCGAGGGCATCTTGGTCGGCGGCCTGGGCGCGGGGGCCGGCGGGTCTGCCCGGGGGATCGTCTTCGGTGGGCTGGGAGTCGGTGCTGGAGGGGACATGGAGGGCATCTTGGTCGGCGGCTTGGCTGCAGGCGCTGGGGGCAGCCTCACGGGGATCACCGTGGCGGGGCTCGCGGCCGGGGCCGGTAGGTCCCTGCAAGGCTTGACCGTGGCGGGCCTGGCGGCGGGATCGCCACGGGTACGTGGCGTCGTGCTAACGGGCGTGGCCGCGGGCGGCGTCGATGTCCGTGGCCTGGTGGTGACCGGGGCGTACTTCCTGATCCAGTCTGAGCGTCGGCGGGGCGGCCAGTTCACCGGGGTGGCGGCCAGCGCCTACAACCGGATACGCGGTACGCAGCGTGGGCTCACCATCGGGGTGCTCAACTACGCCCGGCGGCTGCGAGGCGTCCAGCTCGGCGTGATCAACGTGGTGGCCGACAACCCCCGCTGGGCGCGGGTCTTACCGCTCATCAACGTGCCCTTCCGATAGCCGCAGGCAACAGCCTGCAGCCCCCCGGGATACAGACCTTTTAAACCAAGCGCCCCCGGCCGCACGGATGGCGGCCGGGGGCGCGATGGATCAGCCCAGGGCGTGTCAGTCAGAGTCGCCGCCCATGGAGGGGCTGGCGGCCTCCTCGCGGGCCGGGGCGTTCTTGACGTGGGTTTCCAACCAGCGATCCTGCTCCCACAGCATGTGGAGCAGCGACTCGCGGGCGCGGTAGCCGTGGCTCTCGGCGGGCAGCAGGACGAGACGGGCCTCGCCACCGAGGCCTTTGAGGGCGCCGTAGAAGCGCTCGCTCTGCATGGTAAACGTGCCCGAGTTGTTGTCTGCCTGGCCGTGGATGAGCAGAATGGGCTCGTTCACCTTCTCGGCGTGCATGAACGGGCTCATGTAGCGGTAGAGGTCGCGGTCATCCCAGTAGGTGCGCTCCTCACGCTGGAACCCGAACGGCGTGAGCGTCCGGTTGTAGGCGCCACTCCGCGCGATGCCGGCCCGGAACACGTCCGAGTGAGCCAGCAGGTTGGCGGTCATGAAGGCTCCGTAGGAGTGGCCCCCCACAGCCACGCGGTCCGGATCGACCACGCCTCGCCGGACGCCCTCTGCCACCACGGCCTCGCCGTTCATGACGAGCTGCTCGCGGAAGGTATCGTTGGGCCGGTCCTCGCCCTCACCCACCACTGGGAAGGCCGCGTTGTCCAGGACCGCGTAGCCACGGGTTACGTAGGGGACGGCCCCCCAGTAGCTCACGTAGGTGAACCGGTGGGGGCTGTCAGAGCGCTGGCCGGCGTCGGCAGCGCTCCGGAACTCGCGGGGGTAGGCCCACACGAGCGTCGGCAGGGGCCCGTCGCGCTCCGCGTCGTAGCCCGCGGGAAGGTAGAGGGTGGCCGAGAGGGGTACGCCGTCAGCCCGCGTGTACTCGATCGTCTCCTTCTGGATGCTGGCCAGCTCCGGGTAGGGATGCGGGAAGCTCGTCACCATCTGGTCGGTGCCGGCCTGGAGATCACGGACCACGTAGTTGGGCGGCTCCGAGACGGTCTCGCGCTGGGTCAGCAGCGTCTGATCGGCCACGCTCAGGAAGGCCACCGGGCGCTCATAGAACGGCGCCTCCGAGCGGAAGAGCTCGGTGGTGTCCTTCGTGTCGAGGTCGAAGCGACGGACGAAGGGCCGGTTGCCCTCGGGCGAGGCGCCGATGTCGGTCAGGAAGAGGGCGCCATCGTCCATCACGAGCACACGAGCCCCGGTTTCGTTGGGCGCCGTCATCGGGCGGCCTGGGCTGTTGTAGCGATCTTCGATGGAGCGCTCAAACAGTAGCTCTGGCGCGGCGGCCAGGTCGTCGGGGCGGACACGGTGCGTGCGGCGGAGACGACTCTTCCACTCGTACTCCTCGGCGATGGCGGTCTGCCCGTCGCCCCAGGTGACGCCCGCAAAGCGCATCGAGAGGGCGGCCCAGGGCTGCGGCGCGCCACTGAAGGGGGCTTCGTGGACGAAGAGCTGGTCGCGGACCTCGGCCTCGGCGCTGGCGTCGCCGCCGTCCTGCGCCTCGGTCCAGGCCAGGGTGGCCGGCGCGTCGGCCCGCCACTGGACGCCGCGCGGCCCTGTGCGCACGGACCCGAAGGCGATCGGCACGTTCTCAGCCAGCGGTAGCTCGGCCACGGTGTGCACCACGGCCCCTGTGGTCATGTCATGCACCGCGATGGTGGTGGGGAAGCGATACCACGGCACCACGTACGAATAGGGCGGCGTCAGCGTCTCGGTGAGTAGGTAGCGGCCATCCGGCGACGGCGCCAGGTCCACCACTACGCCCGGGGTGCTGAGCGGCTGCGTGGATCCATCCAGACGAGCCACCATGAGCTGGCTCGTAAAGTAGTGGTCGAAGAGCGCCTCATCGTGCGGGCTCGCCAGCAGATCCTGGTAGGTCCGCGCTGGGGCGGCTTCGCCGGTCGCCTCCTGGATGACAGGCCCGGTGGGTACGAGCGTCGCCTGCGGGGCGGCGCGGCGGTCGGCGGGTATGGTGCGCACCACCACCCCCTCGCTGTTCGGGAGCCACGCCATGGCCGCGCCTGGCGCCCCGTCATTGACCGCCGCCTCGATCCACCGGCGGGCCTCGCCCGTGTTCACGTTGGCCACCCACAGTTCAATACGCGCTGGCAGGTCCAGCGTGAAGGCTGCGTAGGCTCCGTCCGGGCTCCAGACGACGTTGCGGATCTTCGGGTTGGCCGGCAGGCCAGTCACAGCAACCGGGTCGCCGGGGGTGTCTACGGCGCGGAAGGCGAGGCCGGTGAAGGCCGAGGCACGGCTCGGGCCGTTGGTGCGCGGATTGACGCGCGTGCCGGCCAGGCCCAGCTCGGGCTGCGCCAGCGCCTCGATGCCGGGCACGCCGGGCCGCATCAGGAAGGCCATGGTCTGCCGATCTGGGCCGAGCGAGACGGCCGGGGTGCGGGGGGCATCCACCAGCGCCGCCAGCTCCGGCGCGGGCGTCTGGTAGGTCATCGGATCCTCCTGGGCCCACGCCAGCGGAGCCGCCGCGAGGAACAGGAGCGCAAAGAGAAGTCGGTGCATTGTAGAGATGGAATCAGTCGTTGGGAGGATGGGATCATAGGGTGAATATACAGCCCTCGCCCCACACCATGCAGGTCCCCGATGACCACTGCCCCGATTGAACGCGGCCATCGGGTGTGGGACCCCGCCGTGGGGCGTAGGACACCGCCCGAGGGCGCGGCGTCGAGGACGGCGAAACAGTCACGGAACGGTCATACCGGCCGCTTGCTACGCCGTAGCCGGGCGTGTAGCTTGCAGCCGCCTTTCACCTACTGCTGGACCCCTGCTCCCATGGCTCTTCACCCCCTCGCCGGCCAACCGGCCCCCACCGATCTCCTGGTCAACGTCCCTCGGCTCGTCTCGGCGTACTACACCCATCGCCCCGACCCCGCAGATCCTGGTCAGCGTGTCTCGTTCGGGACGTCGGGCCACCGGGGGTCGTCGCTCAACCAGCAGTTCAACGAGGACCACATCCTGGCCATCTGCCAGGCACTGGCCGAGTACCGAACGCGCGAGGGCATCGACGGGCCACTCTTTGTGGGGATGGACACGCACGCCCTCTCCGAGGCCGCCCAGGCCACCACGCTGGAGGTGCTGGCGGCCCATGGGGTGGAGCTGCGCATCGCTGAGGGCAGCGCGTACACGCCCACACCGGTCATCTCGCATGCCATCCTGACGTACAACCGGGGCCGCACCGAGCACTTGGCCGACGGCGTGGTGATCACCCCTTCCCACAACCCGCCGGACGACGGCGGCTTCAAGTACAACCCCCCGCACGGCGGCCCCGCCGATGGCTCGGTGACCCAACAGATCCAGGACCGCGCCAACGAGCTGCTGGAAGGCGGCCTGCGCGACGTGCAGCGCCTCTCCCTGGCCCGCGCCCTGGCCGCGGACACCACGCAGCCCTACGACTTTATCACACCGTATGTACAGGACCTACGCCACGTAGTGGATATGGACGCCATCCGCGAGGCAGGCCTCCACATCGGCGTCGACCCCATGGGCGGAGCGGGTATCGACTACTGGGCGCCCATCGCCGAGACATACGGCCTCAACCTAGAGGTGGTCAACGACCGCGTGGACCCCACCTTTGCCTTCATGACCGTGGACAAGGACGGCAAGATCCGCATGGACTGCTCCTCGCCCTACGCCATGGCCTCGCTCATCGATCTCAAGGACCGGTTCGACATCGCCTTCGGCAACGACCCGGACTACGACCGCCATGGCATCGTGACCAGAGGCTCCGGGCTGCTCAACCCGAACCACTACCTGGCCGTGGCCGTGCAGTACCTGTTCCAGCACCGCCCCGGCTGGCCCGCCAACGCGGCCATCGGCAAGACGCTGGTGTCCAGCTCCATGATCGACCGCGTGGCCAAAGACCTGGGACGCCGCCTGGCGGAGGTGCCCGTGGGGTTCAAGTGGTTCGTGGACGGGTTGGTGGATGGCTCCTACGGCTTCGGGGGCGAGGAGAGCGCCGGGGCGTCGTTCCTGCGGATGGACGGCACCGTGTGGACCACCGACAAGGACGGCCTCATCCTGGACCTGCTGGCGGCCGAGATCACGGCACGCACCGGCAAAGACCCAGGCGAGCACTACGCCGCGCTCGAAGCGCGCTTCGGCACGCCCGTCTACCAACGCTCGGACGCCCCCGCCACGCGCGAGGAAAAAGCTGTGCTCAAGGCCCTCTCGCCGGACGCCATCACCGCCGACACGCTGGCCGGCGAACCCATCGAAGCCACCCTCACCCGAGCCCCCGGCAACAACGCCGCCATCGGGGGGCTGAAGGTGGTCACCGAGAACGGCTGGTTCGCGGCCCGCCCCTCAGGCACGGAGGACATCTACAAGATCTACGCCGAGAGCTTCAAGGGCGCAGCGCACCTGGGCCAGCTCCAAGAGGAGGCCCAGGCCATCGTGAAGGCCGCGCTGGGGGGATGAGGTGAGGGTGTAAATTATTCACGCTCAAACTCACACACCTCAACTCCGCACCAGTTTGCGGTAGGTGATCCGGTGGGGCTGGTCGGCGTCGAGGCCGAGGCGTTCCTTGCGGTCGGCTTCGTAGGCGGCATAATCGCCCTCGAACCAGCGCACGGAGCTGTCGCCTTCGAAGGCTAGGATGTGGGTGGCCACGCGGTTCAGGAACCAGCGATCGTGCGAGATCACCACGGCACACCCCGCGAAGTTGACCAGCGCTTCCTCCAGGGCGCGGAGGGTGTTGACGTCGAGGTCGTTCGTGGGCTCGTCCAGGAGCAGCACGTTGGCCTCCTCGCGCAGCATTTTGGCCAGGTGGACGCGGTTGCGCTCGCCCCCAGAGAGCTGGCCGACGCGCTTCTGCTGGTCGCTCCCGGCGAAGTTGAACTTGCCCACGTAGGCCCGAGCGTTGACCTCACGCGCGCCCACCTTGATGAACTCCTGGCCGCCGGAGATCTCCTCCCAGACGCGCTTGCTGGGGTCGAGGGTGCGGTTCTGGTCGATGTAGCCGAGCTTGACCGTGGGGCCGACGGTGAACGTGCCACTGGTGGGCTCTTCCTGACCGGTGATCATCCGGAAGAGGGTGGTCTTACCCGCGCCGTTGGGACCGATGACGCCCACGATGCCGCCGGGGGGCAGGCGGAAGTTGAGCTCGTCGTACAGGAGCCGTTCGCCGTAGGCTTTGGCCACGTCGTGCGCCTCGATGACCTCGTTGCCGAGGCGCGGGCCGGGCGGGACGAAGATCTCGATCTCCTCGTTGCGCTTCTCCTGCTGCTCCTCCAGCATGCGCTCGTAGCCGGTGATGCGCGCCTTGTTCTTGGCGCGGCGGCCTTTGGGTGACTGGCGGATCCATTCCAGCTCTCGCGCCAGCGCCTTCTGGCGCTTCGAGGCCTGCTTCTCTTCGAGGGCTAGGCGCTGCTGCTTCTGCTCCAGCCACGACGAGTAGTTGCCCTCGAACGGGATGCCCTGGCCGCGGTCCAGCTCTAGGATCCAGCCCGCCACGTTGTCCAGGAAGTAGCGGTCGTGCGTGACGGCGATGATGGTGCCCTCGTAGCGCGCCAGGTGCTGCTCCAACCAGGCCACGGACTCAGCGTCGAGGTGGTTGGTAGGCTCATCGAGCAAGAGGACGTCGGGCTCCTGGAGGAGGAGGCGGCAGAGGGCCACGCGGCGCCGTTCCCCCCCCGAGAGGACGCCCACCTTGGCGTCCGGCGGCGGGCAGCGGAGAGCGTCCATGGCCATGTCCAGCTTGCTCTCCAGGTCCCAGGCGTTCAGGTGATCGATCTTCTCCTGCAGACGACCCTGCTCGGCCATGAGGGCGTCGAAGTCGGCATCGGGATCGGCAAACTGCTCGTTGACAGCTTCGTAGGCCTTAAGCAGGTCCACCGTTTCCTGGGCGCCTTCCTGGACGATTTCCAGCACGGTACGCTCGGGGTCCAGCTCGGGCTCTTGCTCGAGGAGGCCGAAGGTGATGCCGGTGTTGGCCTGGATGTGGCCCTCGTAGTCGGCATCGGCGCCCGCGATGATGCGGAGCAGCGTGCTCTTGCCGGCCCCGTTGAGGCCCAGCACGCCGATCTTGGCGCCATAGAAGAAGGACAGGTTGATGTTTTTCAGGACCTGCTTGTTCGGCTTGTGGATCTTGCCCACGCCGCGCATCGAGAAGATTATCTTTTGGTCGCTCACAGGGGATTGCGTCGGGTTGAAGGGGAGCAGCGGGCATCTAACGCCACGCCGCCCGAATGATCCGCCCGAGGACCGGCCGCCTTGCAACAAACCACGCCACGCCCGATCATGGCGCCACCCGGCGGGGCGCCCTCCCCGGGCCCTGGCGCCATCCGGCGGGGCGCCCTCCCCGGGCCCTGGCGCCATCCTGTACAGACGCCCCGGCGGGGCGTCTCTGCGGAGCCCTTGCCACCGGGGCGCCATCCGGGGCGATATCCCGGCGGGGCGTCCCTGCGGGGCCCTTGCCACCGGGGCGCCATCCTTCGCCAAATCCATACGCCCATGCTCGATCCTGCCGCTGACTACCACAACCTGGGCGCCTTCTACGAGGCCACGGCGGGGAGGCTGGATGACCCTGCGGATCTGCTCTTCACGGCCGAGGCCGACGTTTCGGGCTGGTCCGTGGCTCAGCATCTCTACCACATCTTGCGGGCCAACGCCTCCACCTTGAAGGCGGCCTATCGCCTGGGCACGGCCACGCCCCCTCTGCCGGCGCAGGGGGATCCCACCCGGGAGGCGATAATCGTCCTGCGGCGCGGGCGCCTGCCGAAGGGGGCCCAGGCGCCTGCCTCCGTTCGGCCGCCCCCTGACCTCGACCTCGACGGTCTCCGCGCCAGCCACCGCATGAGCCAGCGCATGCTAGACCGTGTGGAGCCTCTCCTGCCCACGATCTTGACCCTCCACGGCCACCTCCCCCATCCCCTCCTGGGCCCCTTGACGGCGGCGCAGTGGCTGGCCTTCACGCGTATCCACACGGCCCATCATGAGGCCATCATCCGCCAGATTGAAGCGGCCCAGGCCGCCCCACCCCTATGAACTGGCTGCACGAACACCACCTACCCGTCACGCGCACGGCCCGCTACTACGTACTGGGCACCCTTGGCCCGGCTACCGAGGAGGTGTGGCTGGCTTTGCATGGCTATGGGCAGCGCGCCGCGTACTTTGCCCGGCACTTCCGGACGCTGGTGCGCCCCGGCCGCGCCTTCGTCGTGCCCGAGGCCCTCTCCCGCTTCTACCTGCCGGGGCACGAGCGGGTTGGCGCCTCCTGGATGACCAAGGCCGACCGCCTCCACGAGATCGGCGACTACGTGACGTACCTCGAGACCGTCATGGACCGGGTGCACCAGCAGGGCGTGCCGGACACGGTGGCGCGGTGCGTCCTGGGCTTCTCGCAAGGAGCGGCTACAGCGTCGCGGTGGGCCACCATGACGCGGTACGAGGTGCAGCGCCTGGTGGCCTGGGGCGGCGCACTGGCGCACGATCTGGATCCGGCGCTCGTGCAGCAACGCCTACGCCCCCTCCCTCTCACCCTTGTGCTCGGCACCGAGGATGCTTACCTGACGCCTGAGCGGCGGGCCGCCGTGCAGACCTGGCTGGACATGCATGAGCTCGTCCCCACGATCGTGCGCTACGAAGGAGGACACCGGCTCCAGGCGGCCACGCTGAAACAGGTGGTAGACGGCTAGGGGGCCAGCCTGCTCTCCAGATTAACCCAGGCGCTCAATCAGGTCACGGCGCGAGCACCGAGTTCGGCACCCACCCCAGGGCCTCGGCGAGAGACTCGATCAGAGGTCCCGCGATCTTCCGCTGACCCGTCCGATTGGGGTGCCCATCGCACCCAAAATCGGCAGGGTACGCCAGCGTGTTTGGGATGCGCACGAGCCCCACGGCCGCGTCGCCCGAGGCGTGCCGCGCGGCCACCGCGGCCTCCAGGTAGGTCTCCGCCGGATGGGCCATGAGCGGACCGGCCATGACCAGGATCGGCGCCGCAGAGTACTGACTTCGAAGACGCGTCAGCAGGTCTCCATAGGCGGCCAGAAACACCGGGCGGCTCGGATGAGGCGTCGTGGAGAAATCGTTGGTGCCCAGGTTGATGACCACCGCATCGGGGCGCCAGGGGGCCGCCTCCCAGCGGGCCTGCTCGTCGCCGAAGAGGGCCTGGTCCAGGTACGACGGCATCGGGCGCGGCGAGGTCTCGGTGGGCGCCCCGTAGTTGCGCACCACGCCCAATCCAGACTGTGCGATGAGGTGCGCCTCGGCGCCAAAAGCTCGCGCCGCCTGCGCGGCGTAGGCGGCGTCGGCGTGCTCGGTGGCCCGGCTGAAGTCGCAGTCTGGCCGGTCGCCCTCTACCCCGTAGCCGCACGTGATGGAATCGCCTACGAAGAGCAGACGCCGTCCGGGCGCCTCCGGTGGCGCGAGCAGGCGTCCTCCGGGGGGCAAGACCAGGCCGCGCAGCGTGGTGATGCCCAGGCCCGGCTCAGTCCGGCGCGTGAACCGGACGGTGTGCACGGTGTCCGGCAGTCCCTCAGCCAGCGTGTAGGCCATTCGGCCCGCCTCCGTGGCCAGCGGAGGCTGCCGGACGCCGTTCAGGTCGATGTTGAAGTCATTGGCGCCATCGTCCAGCCTGACGCCCAGGCCAGTGCCTGCGAAGCGGACCACGAACCCACTGCCGGCCCAGTCGAACCGGACGGCCTCCGACCCATCGGCCTGGGTGCGGCCTATGTAGCGAATCGAGGTGTCGGTGGGCGCGATCACCACAGAGGCAACGTGAAACGAAGGGTCGGCCTCCAGGCACCCACTCAGAGCCCCCACGATCAGAACCAGCAGCAGAAGCTGGGCTGCAAAAGTGGGAAGCCATGAGTCAGTCACGGCGTGATGGCGAACCAGTGGGCGGAGGATGAGGCTTCACCAACGCGGAGCAAGCCCGACGGCTCCCCATCGGATGCTCAGCGCAGGGCCAACGCCGCCTGCGCCGCCGCCCGCAGGGTGGCTGCCCGCGCCGCGTCGACCTGAAAGGTACGGCCATCTGGATGCCGTATCTGATCGGGTATGGCAGCCGGGTCGGCCTCTGTCAGTCCGGAGTAGATGACGAGGGCGGCTAGGTAGGCGCCTTGGGGGCTTGGGTGGAAGCCGTCGGGGCCGTAGAGCGGGAGATCGGCGTCCAGGTCCCACCCGGCCAAGAAGGCGGTGCCCACCGGGAGCAGCGCAGCCTGGGCCTGGCGCGCAGCCTCGGTGTAGGCGGTCACCACCGCCGAGAAGGCGTGGTGGCGACTGGCACCGGGCCACACCATGTAGAGCGCCGGACGCGCCCCGGCCTGCCGCGCTTCCTCCGCGAAGCGCGACGCCCACGTAGCCAGGTGCTGCTGGTTGGCCGGTAGCGATGAGGGGCCCTGCTGCATCACTACGGCATCCCACGGACCGTCCTCGTGCAGCGCCCGCAGCGCCGTGCGCGCGTACCAATGGTCCTCCAGGCTCCTGTTGCCCCCCACGACAGCCCTCGCCACCACAGGCGGCCCGCCCTGCGAGGCCGCCATGGCTTCCACCACGGCGGGCATGTCGTGCGTGTAGGTGAGGCTGTTACCAATGAACAGGATCCGAAACGCCCCGGCGGGTTCAGGGGGCGCTGCCGTGGGGCTTTGGCAGCTTAGCAGCACGCTCCCCACCACAAGGAGGCGCAGCATGTGCCCGTACGATCGGGAAGGGTACATCATGGCGTGCAGATTCATTGAGTAGCGGAGCAGGCGTAGGCGCCTAGGTCCACCGAGGGCGTCTCTGGACGGGCGTCGGCGGTGAGGGGGAGGGGTTCGGCGTAGTCGCCGTCGCCGTCCAAGTCGTGCCGATCTGGAGGGAGGGCCTCGGCCGCCCCGGCCTCGCATACGGGTGAGCGGGCCTGCGGGCGAAGGTCGCGGGGGGCGTCTGTGAACAGCGGCTCTGCGCTGAGGACGTGATCGCCAGCCGCATAGCCCCCGCGCACGAGCGCATGGCGGACCTGGGCGGGGCCTTCAATCTCGGGCCCCTCGTTCCAAAAGATGCCGTTGGACACTTGTGGGAAGCTCGTCCCCACGCTGTGGATACCACTGGCCCCGTCCGCCGCCTTGTTGCCAAAGAACGTCACGTGCAGGAGGATGGGGCTGCTGGCGTCATTGTGCAGGGCACCGCCACCCCGCTGCTCCTCGTTGTGCGCCACGTTGCCCGAGAAGGTCACGTGGACGAGCAGGGGGTCGCTGTGGGCATCGTTGGTCAGGCCCCCGCCATACACGGCGGCCTCATTGTCCTCGAAGTGGACGTTGTAGAGGACTGGGTCGGCATTGCCGTAGTTGTCGAGCCCTCCGCTAAATCGCGCCCGGTTTGCGCGGAAGACGACGTGGCGCAGAACGGGACTGCTGCCCGTATCGTTGGTCATGCCACCGCCCAGGGTGGCCGCTTCGTTCCCCTCGAACACCACACGGGTCAGCTGAGGAGCGCTGCCGTTCTTGTTGGCCATGCCCCCGCCCCCGCCACTGTCCACCACCCGGTTGCCCTCTAGGCGCGTGTCGGCCACGACGGGACTGCTTCCGGCGTCGTTGTACACCCCGGCGCCGAAGCCCGCGCGCGCTTCGACGGCAAACGCCTGGTTGTCGCGGATGACCAGATTGCGCAGGGTCGGGCTACCGCTGGCGTTGAAGACCCCAGCGCCCCGGTTGTGCGGAAACGCACCGTCGGCATATCCCCCGGTGATGACGAAACCGTCCAACACGGCCTCTGGACCCGTGCCGCTGCCAGTCACGACGTGGTAGGCGTTGTCATCGGCCACCCCTGTCTGCCCAAGGTCGCCACTCAGGATAGTGCGGTGGAGGGCTGGGTTGCGTGCACGGCGATCCACCTCGGTGCCGATGAAGCCGCCATAGAGCGCCACGTGGTCCCGGAGCCGGAAGGTGGCCGTGCGGACCGTGTCCGCCGAGGGTCGGTACGTGCCCGCAGCCACCCAGACCTCGGCGCCACGCGGGGCGACGGCCAGGGCCGCCTGGACGGAAGGCAGTGCCTGGGCCCAGGAGGACCCGTCGCCCGCACGGTTGGGGTGGACGTACAGGACGACGGGCTCTGGGCTTGCCTGCACCCGGAGGGAGGGGGCGCAGAGGAGCACGGCCAGGGGGATTAGCCAGATCAGACGAGACATCAACAGTGAGCGATGGCGACAGAGGGCGGGACGGCACAGGAATCGTGTGGCTCACAAGGTCCAGACAGGCGCTCAGAGAAGCCTTGCGAAGGCCTGACGGTTTGCTGACCTTCTGCTGATCATCCCTGCAACTCCCAAGAAGACCCGGTCCAGCGATGCGCGCCTTCACGATCGGAGCCTGGAGCGTTCGCCCGCCGGCCAACGAGGTCGTGCGCGGCGAGGAGGTGGTGCGCCTGGAGCCCAAGGTGATGGATCTGCTGCTGGCCCTCGCTGCCCGAGGCGGCGAGGTACGCACCCGCGGAGACCTGCTGGACGAAGTCTGGCCTGAGGCCGTGGTCACCGAGGATGCTCTCAACGCCACCGTGTCGAAGCTGCGGCGCGCCCTGGGCGACGATCCGCAACGTCCGCGCTACGTGGAGACCATCCCCCGCCGAGGCTACCGCCTCATCCCACAGGTGGTCTTCGATGAGGAGCCGCCCCCGTCCCCGGCACGTCCACGCGAACCCGCAAGCCCCCCCCCAACCCTTCACCAGGGCTGGCTGCTTGGGCTGCTGGCGGGACTCGTCGTGCTGGGGCTGGGCCTCGTGTGGCTGTGGCCATCGCTGCCGCCAATGGCTTCCTCCTATGCTGTCCATCCGCTGACGGTGGCTCTCGGCATAGAGCGCGACCCGGCCCTCGGCCCCGACGGCCAGGTCGTGTACGCCGCCCGCGCCCAAACCAGCGACACGTACGACCTCTACGTGCAGCACCCGGATGGGACTGCGCAGCTTACCCTCACCAACAGCGAAGCCGACGACCGCTTTCCGGCCTGGCGTCCCGACGGACGCTACGTGGCCTTCCTCCGTTGCGAACAGCTGGCCTGTGGCCTGTACACCGTGACCGCCCTGGGCGGACCCGCACGCCAGGTGCACCCCGGACCGTTCGGGCCCTACGGACTGGCTTGGACACCGGAGGGTCTGGTAGCCGCGTGGCGCTCCACGCCGGATGCGCCCTACCAACTCGTGCAGGTGCCCAGCGATCCACAGGCCACCCTTACCTTGGAGCCGCTCACCATCCCCTCCGAAGGGTTAGGAGATCTGTTCCCCGCCCACGACCTGGAGAGTCAACGCCTGACCTTCCTCCGATACCCGGGCGGGCAGGCCTGGGTACTGACCCCAGGGGCAGGGCCCGCCCAGCCGGTCTCGAGCCCTGCACCCGTCGAGGCTGTGACTTGGGCCGCAAGCGGCGAAGGCCTCCTCGTGACCCACAGCACCGACCTAGCCTCCCAGCTCTGGCACGTCCCCCTGACAGACGCCCCACCGGAGCCGCTCGGGGTGAGTGTGTCTCGGCTGGGCCGTGTGGCCGCTGCCCCAGAACGGACTGTGGCCGAATCATGGACGGTCGAAGCCAACCTGTGGCAGTGGGCGCCAGAGACCAGCACCGGGCCTCAGGCCGCTGTGATGAGCACCGCCATCGACCGCGAGCCTGCCCTCGCACCAGACGGGACAGCCCTGGCCTTCATCTCGGATCGCACCGGCACGCCCGCCCTGTGGGTCGCTACGCTGGGTGCAACCCAGCCCTTGCGGCTGGCGCCCTCTGGAGTCGGGGCCACCGCCGGGGCGCCTGCCTGGTCCCCAGACGGCCAGCAGATCGCCTACGAGCAGGTTCACGGGGAGCAGGCCGATCTCTACGTGGTCAGCGCCCAGGGCGGGACGGCGCGCCGCCTAACCGATGAGGGCTACAACGTGGCTCCCCGATGGAGCCCCGATGGGCAGTGGCTCTACTATGGCTCAAATCGATCGGGAGCCTGGGAGGTTTGGAAGGTAGCGGCAACGGGTGGCGTCCCGACCCAAGTGACCAGCGGCGGTGGGTTCGCCGCCCAGGAAGGTTCCGATGGCCAGATCTACCTGGTCCGTCACCTGGAAGACGGGTTGTGGCGCCACAACCCGGCAACCGGCACCACAGAGCGGGTCCTTGACGATCTCCGCGCCTTCGACTGGGGCTCCTGGCACGTTCTGCAGGACGGCCGCATCGTGTACATCCAGCGAGGGCCCGACGTCGACTGGCTGGCCGTACGTCACCTTGACGGCACCACATCACGTCTGCGCCAGGTAGAAGCCATGCCGAGCCGAGCGCCTGCCCTCACCGCCACGCCCGACGGGCGCCAGCTGGCCTGGAGCACGTGGAGCCGCGCCGAGGCTGACCTCGTGCAGCTGGTGCCCACTGTGAGGTAGATGAACGTGTGGAGCCCTTGGGCCGCCCCCCACGTGTACTCGCCGAGGCCGGCCACGTTGACGTCCGTGTCGAAGCCAATCGGAATGCCGAGCGCCGCCCGAAAGGGCCCGACCAGGTCGGTATGGGCCCAGCCTGGCTTGGGCGTGGTGGTCACCTGGCCATAGGTAGCCGAGGCAGGATCGAGATCGGCGGGCCCGAAGGTCCCGACCCCGAGGGCCGCGATCGGCTCAGGGTGGTCCCGGAAGAAGGCCACGGCCTTGCGTAGCGTCTCCACCGGAGACGTGGTGGGCAGGGTCATCGTGGCCCGGATGTCGTCAGGGCCGGTGCCGATGGCACAGACCACCTTGGTGCCACCAGCTTCCAGGCCACCCAGGAGGGGACGATTGCGCATGATGAGGGCCGCATAGAGGCGAGGAGAGCCTGAAGATGCGGATTGAGCGGCCAGCCTGCAACCCACCCGTCGCCTCGGTCGTTGCGGCCTCTGCTTCTTCTCGCCCACTCCCGTCTTGACTCCTGGAAGCCCATGAAGGCCTGGTTGGCCCGTGGCGGTTTGCTGATGGTCTCGCTTGGCCTGGCGTTGGCGCTCGGCGAGGGCCTGGTGCGCGTAGCAGCGCCGCAGCAGCTCATCCGGCCCAACGACCGCGTGTGGCAGGCGGACACCCTGCTGGGCTGGCAACGCCGGCCGAACATCGACGTGTTGATCAACACCGGAGACCGCCCCGCCCGGTTCATCACGGATGCCCGCGGCTACCGCATCGCGGCGGACGCGGCCGCCGGAGCAGAGACGGCCCCGCTGCGGGTCTTGGCGCTGGGCGATTCGTACGTCGAGGGCCAGATGGTGGACCAAGAGGAGACGTTCTCCGGGCGCCTGCAAGCGCTGCTCCGTCAACGTGACCGGCCAGTCGACGTGCTCAATGCCGGGGTGGGCGGCTGGAACCCGGGGCACTACGCGCGCTACGCCCGCCATGTGCTCCGCACAGACACGATCGACGCGGCCGTTGTCTTCCTCTATGCGGGGAACGACCTGATTCTGCCGGCGGACACAGCGCTGACCATCGCGAACCAGGCGGCCCGCCATCCGCTGCGCTGGCCCGCCTCGTGGACGCGCCGCGAGGTGATCGACGCGTGGCTGTACCCTGTCAACGACGCCCTCGAGACCCGGTCCCACCTATTCGTGTTCTTGAAGCGACGCGGGGAGGGCCTGCTGACCCGGTACGGCCTGACGCCGTACTACATCCCTGCCGCCTTCCGCGCCGACCAGGCCACCTCGCCCCGCTGGGCGTTCACCGCCGCGCAGTGTGGACGCATTGAGCGGCTCTTCGACCAGCACGGAGTGCCCGTTCTCTTTGTGCTACTGCCCTCAGTGATCCAGGTCCATCAGGACGTACGGGACCGCTACCTGCGCTTTCACCGGGTCCCCGCGGAGGCGATCCGGGTGGACCAACCCCGCGACGCGCTCCGGGCCGCATGGGGGCTCCACGTCCAGGCTCCGCTGATTGACGTGTATCCTGCGCTCCTGGCCCAAGCTCAAGCCGGGTACCGGCTGTATGGCCAGGTAGATCGCCATCTGAACGAAGCAGGACACCAGGCGGTGGCCGAAGCGATCGTCGACACGGTGGCGCACCTGGTCCACCCTCCGTCCGTCCCCATCAGGCCACCGGCGGACGCATCCTATGCCGACTACGCGCGTTGATGCATGCTGGCGCCCTCGATTCCCCCGTCACCCTGATCATGGCTACGCTCGCTGACTCCCCGCTGCTCGGGCCCGTTCGGTCCCTGGGCCGATACACCCTCCTCCTGACCCAGGCCTTTTCGTTGCTGGGTGAGGTGCGGATGTACCGCAAAAACCTGGTAGAGCAGATGGTTAAGATCGGGATCGAGTCGATCCCGATCGTGGCCATGGCGGCGGCCTTCTCTGGGGCCGTGACCACCGTACAGACGGCCTATCAGCTGGTCTCGCCGTTCATCCCCAAGACCATCATCGGCTCGATTGTGGTGCCCTCGATGGTGCTGGAGCTGGCGGCCGTGGTGACGGCGTTTATTCTGGCCGGGCGCGTGGGGGCCCGCATCTCCGCCGAGCTGGGGACGATGCGGGTGACGGAGCAGATCGACGCGCTGGAGGTGATGGGGCTCAACTCGATCGGCTACCTGATCGTGCCGCGCGTAGTGGCCGGGGTGCTGATGTTTCCGGTGCTGTATATCGTAGCCTGCGCCGTAGGCATTGGCGGTGGCATGTTTCTGGGCGATCTCAGCGGCATGGTCTCGGCCGGGGAGTTCGTGCAGGGCGCGCGCGACTTCTTCCAGCCCTTCGACCCTGTCTTCGGCGTCATCAAGTCGCTCGTGTTTGGCTTCATCATCACGTCGGTGTCGTGCTACAAGGGCTACTACACGGCGGGCGGCGCCGAGGGCGTCGGCCGCAGCACCACCGAAGCGGCCGTCACGAGCTGCGTCTTCATCCTCCTGGCCGACCTTGTCCTGGCCGCCGTGCTCCTGGTCAACTGAGCCCCTCAAACCCCCCGCCGCCCTGTGCGTATGACGCTGCCATGATCCGCGCTCAAGACATCCACAAAGGGTTCAACGGCCGGCCCGTCCTCAAGGGCGTGTCGCTGGACGTGCACGACGGCGAGACGCTGGCCATCATCGGGCGGTCTGGCTCGGGCAAGAGCGTGCTCATGAAGCACCTCGTGGGCCTCCTCAAGCCCGACCAAGGGCGGGTGTTCGTGGACGACGTGGACATCAACCAGATCCCCTACAAGCAGCTGCGCCAGATCCGGCAGCAGTTCGGCGTGCTCTTCCAGGGCGGCGCCCTGTTCGACTCCATGAACGCGTTTGACAACGTGGCCTTTCCGCTTCGCACGTTTACCGGGCTCTCCGAGCGCGAGATTCAGGAGCGGGTGATGACCTGCCTGGAGGTGGTGCAGCTTCCCGAGGTGGGCCCCAAGAAGCCGTCGGAACTGTCGGGCGGCATGCAGAAGCGCGTCGCCTTGGCGCGGGCCGTGGCTCTGGAGCCTCGCTACATCCTCTACGACGAACCCACGAGCGGCCTCGACCCCGAAACGTCCAACGCCATCGACGACCTCATCCGGGCCCTGGCCGAGCGGCTGACCATCACCAGCATCGTGGTCACGCACGACATGCACTCGGTCCTCTCCATCGCGGACCGGGCGGCCTTCCTGCACGAGGGCGAGATGCGCTGGGTGGGCACCGTGGACGAGATGCATGACTCGGACGATGAGATCTTGCTGCGCTTTGTCAAAGCCAACGAGTACCAGATCGGCCGCCCGCGTACGGTCGGCGCCAGCTAGGCCCAGCCCTATTCACCCCCGTTTGCTCACCCCTCTCAGCCCGTGCGGTACTCCAACGAACTCAAGGTCGGCCTGGCGCTGCTCTTCTCTGTCATCCTCTTCTTCGTGGGGGTGCGCTACTTCCAGGACCTGCCCCTCTTCCGGGGCAACTACGACCTCTACACGCTGCTCGATGATGCCGGGGGCGTCCTGCCCGGTGGGTCCGTGCGCATCAGCGGCGTCAACGTGGGCAGCATTCAGGACATCTTCTTCGATGAGGAGTCCCAGCGCGTGCGGCTGACGTTCGATGTGGACGAGGCCATCGCCGTGCCCGAGGGCTCTACCGTCTCCATCTCCGGCATCTCAGCGCTGGGCACTGCCTTCGTGGACATCCAGATGGGCCCGCCCACCAACGCGGCCCTCCCCCCTGGTAGCCTCGTGCCTGGCCGCGAAGGGGCTGACCTCCTGGGCTCACTCTCTGACCAAGCCCCCGCGCTGGTGGGCCAGCTCGATGGCACGCTGACCGAGATCGAGGTGCTGCTGCAAAACGCCAACACCCTCGTGGACGGCCCCCAGGGCGACGTGCAGGCCACGCTGGCGGCCTTCCGTGCCACGGCCGGCTCGCTGAATACCCTGCTGCGCGCCCAGCAGGACCGCCTAGGCACCACGCTGGACAACGTCAGCGCCCTCTCGGCCGAGCTGGGCACCCTGGCCAGCGAACAGGGCGATTCCCTGGGCGTAGCCGTGGAAAATCTGAACGAGGTGCTCACGCAGCTCAACCGCAACCTGGCGGCGCTAGAGACTACCACGACGTCGCTGGACGCGCTGCTCGTCAAGATCGACCAAGGCGAGGGCACGATTGGCCTCATGCTCAACGATCCGGGACTCTACCACGAGCTGGACTCGGTGGCGACGAACCTGAACGCCCTCCTCGTGGACCTCCAAGCCAATCCCCGCCGCTACCTCCGCGAGCTACGGCTGGTGGATATTTTTTAGGCGAGGCCGGCGGAACGGGTGCCCCAGGCAAGGCCGCGTGCTAGGCTGAGCCGCTGCCCGGGCAAGGCCACGTGCTAGGCTGAGCCGCTGTTGGGACACGATATATCGTGTCCGTACGGCGTTTCAGGCCAGCGCTCCCGCTTCGGGAAGGCGCCGTTTCAGGCCACCGCTCACGCTTTGGGGCGGTGGTGGTGCAACCTACCGTTCGCTCGCGCAACAGGGGTGTTCGCTAGCGGACATGAGCACGAGGCAAATCGGCCAAAACAGTGCGCTGAGGGGCCTGGCATGAGCGTTGCAAGCGCACGGGGTCCACCACCACCTCGCCTGCCCCCACCCCTGCGCTGTGCTCCGCAACTACCTGCTGCTCGCCCTCCGCAATCTCCGCCGGCACAAGGGCTACGCGGCCCTCACCATCGGCGGCCTCGCCGTGGGGGTGGCCTGCTGCTTGCTGATCGGCCTCTACCTGCGCGACGAGCTGAGCTTCGACCGCCACCACAGCCAGGCGGACCGCGTCTACCGCGTGTCCATGCACGTGCCCAGCGCGATGCGCTCCAGCCCGGACTGGGCCGTCACGCTGGCACCGATGGGGCCCATCTTGCAGGAGCAGATTCCGGCCATCGAGGCCGTCACGCGGTGGACCGACCGGGGCGAGACCCTGGTCCAGTCCAACGACCGCGCCTTCTACGAGGACCGCTTCCTCTATGCGGACTCGGCGGCCTTCGCTGTCTTCGATCTGCCCTTGCTCCGCGGCGATCCCACTACGGCGCTGACGCGGCCGCAGACGGTCTTGCTCTCTGCCTCCACCGCCCAACGCTACTTCGGGACGGCCGACCCCGTGGGCGAGGTGCTGACGCTCAACACGGAGGAGGCGTTTGAGGTGACGGGCGTCTTTGAGGACGTCCCACGCACGTCGCACATCCAGGCGGACTTCCTGGCGTCGAACCAGGCGCTGTTTGCTGGCGAGTCATGGTCGCGACCGCGAACCAGCTACACGTATCTGCTCTTGCGGCCCGGTGCGGACCTCGCTCAGGTAGAAGCCGCCATGCAGGTGGTGAACGAGACGCAGTTCAAGCCGCAGCGCGACATCGCGGAGCGACTCGACCTGACCGTGCTCACCGACATCCGCCTGTTCGGGCGCTTCGATAACGACATTCAGCCGCAGGGCGATATCCGGTACGTGTACCTCTTCGCGGCCATCGCCTT
>JBCDJV010000058.1:0-29822 GCA_038747425.1 Bacteroidota bacterium | reverse complement strand
TGGCCGCCGCGCGCTCTTCCGCCATCTATCCATGGAGGTGGAGGGCGGCGAGGCCGTGGCGGTGACCGGCCGCAATGGGTCGGGAAAGTCCACCCTCCTGCGCATCCTGGCTGGCGTCTTGGCGCCCGTTGAAGGAACGGTTCGGCTGGTGCGCAACGGCCAGGCGATACCGGCCGAGGAACGCCCCTTGCACACGGGCTACGTGGCGCCCTACCTGAACGTGTACGAGGATTTCTCGGCACGCGAAAACCTGGCCTTTCTGGCCCGGGTGCGGCGGTTGGAGCAGGCCGATCCGCGCATCGACCAGGCGCTGGAGGTGGTAGGCTTGGCGGGACGCGCAGACGACCGGGTCGGCACGTTCTCCTCCGGGATGCGGCAGCGCGTCAAGTATGCGGCTGCGCTGCTGACCGAGCCGGTCCTGCTGCTCCTCGACGAGCCCTCGACCAACCTCGACGCGGCGGGCCTGGCGATGGTGGACCGGGTGATGCAGCACCAACGGACGGCAGGAGGCCTGCTGGTGGTGGCCACCAACAACGCGGAGGAGGCGGCTCGGTGTGACCGTCAGGTGTGTGTGGAGCCGGCCTCACCGATCAGCTAGGGCCAGGACCAGACCGAGGATGTGCGTGGCGCCGGCCTCCCTGAGGGCCTGTGCGGCGGTAACCAGGGTGGCTCCGGTGGTCAGCACATCGTCTACCAACACCACGGGGTGGCCAGCCACCAGGCTGGGCTGTGGCACCGCAAAGGCCCCAGCGAGGTTGAGCCGCCGTTCCGTACGGCCTCGGCGTGTCTGGGTACGGGTGGCTCGGGGGCGTGTCAGCACGCCGGGGGCCATCTGCATCCCGGTGGCGTCCGCGAGGCCTTGGGCCAGCCAGGTGCTCTGGTTGTAGCCTCGCTCCAGAAGCCGCAGCCGGTGCAAGGGGACAGGGACGAGGAGCGGGTTGGTGGGGGGGACCGATGCGGGGAGCGCGTGCTGAAGGTAGGTGCCCAGGGCGTGGCCATAGGTCGGCCGGTTGCCATACTTGAGCGCGTGCTGCAGGGACTGGACCATCCCGTGGGCGGTGAAGGACCACAGGGCGTGAACCTCGTCCAGGGCGTCGAGGGCGCCGGGTACGCGCTGCCAGACCTGTCGGACCTCCGCCTCGGTGGGGTGGGGGAGGGCCTGCAGGCACGGGGCACAGGCCGGGAGCCGTGCGGGCGTGGGAGCCTGGCAGGCCCAGCACCGCCTGGGGTAGAGAAGGTCCAAGAGCGCTTGGCCCGCCTGGTTGCAGGCGCGGACACAGCCGCAGACGGCACGGCGGCCTAGGATCCCAGAACGCATAACGGCTTGCGTGAAGGTTGCATAAAGCAAGCCGAGGTGAGGACCCCGGCTTCGCCAACACCCGCCAGTGGAGCGTCAAATATCGTATACTAGACGCCGCGGCAGCATCGCTGGCAGGTGGTTCACGACGGACGCCCGGTGCGGTACAGTGCAACGTCGCCCTTGCTACCAACACCTAACCAAGAGAGGCCCCGCGTATGGCCAAGATTCGGCGCGGCATGATCATCAAAAACACCAACGACCGCCCCGTGACGATCGACATGGAGACGCGGCGCGTGGTGCTTGGGCCTGGCGAAGAACAGCCGATCACCTCGGAGGAGGTGCTGGATAGCGAACTGCGCCAGCAACTCCAAGTGCGAGCCATCAACATCGTGCGGCCTACCACCGAGGAAGAAGACCAGGCGCTCCAGGAGAAGCTGGGCCATGCCCCGGAGGCCGATTCGTGAATATTCTCGCGCTAGAGCCTTGGTTTGGAGGGTCGCATCGCAACTTCCTCGAAGATCTGATGCGGCACAGCACGCATCGCTTCGAGGCCGTGACCATGTCCGCTCGGTTCTGGAAGTGGCGCATGCAGGGGGGCAGCGTGACGCTCGCACGCAAGGCCCTCCAACTGGCTGATGACGGCTTTGCGCCGGATCTCCTCTTTGCCAGCAGCTTAGTCAACGTGCCGGCCTTCCTGGCGCTCACCCGTGGCCGGTTCGCCCACGTGCCCGTGGTGGTGTACTTCCACGAGAACCAGCTGACCTACCCGCTCGCCGAGGGCCGAGAGCGTGACTACACCTACGCCTACATCAACTACCTGTCCTGCCTCGCGGCCGACCAGGTGGTGTTCAACTCGGCCTTCCATTTCGAGGAGTTCCTAGAGGCGCTGCCGGTGCTGCTCCGGGCCTTCCCAGACTACACGCACCTCAACACGGTCCAGGAGATCCGAGCCAAAAGCCACGTCCTGCACCTGGGGATGAACCTGCAAGGGCATGACCGCTTCGGGGCCGACTACGACGCGCACCCGTGGGGCCCTGGCATGCCGCCGCCCATCGTGCTCTGGAACCAGCGGTGGGAGTACGACAAAGACCCCGAGGCCTTCTTCCGCATGATGAACCGCCTCGACGACGTGGGGTGCCGCTTCCGGCTCATCCTGGCGGGCGAGCGGTTCGAGGAGCAGCCCTACGAGTTTGAGAAGGCCTTCGAGCGCTACGCCGAGCGCATTCTGCACTACGGCTACGCCGAGGACTTCGAGGAGTACAGCCGCCTCCTGCATCGGGCGGACCTGGTCGTCTCCACGGCGCTGCATGAGTTCTTCGGCATCGCCATCATGGAGGCCATCTACTGCGGCTGCCATCCCATCTTGCCGCACCGCCTCAGCTATCCTGAGCTGATCCCGGAGACGCTCCACTGCCCCTTGCTCCATGCCCCCACCCTGTACGAGGACGAAGATCACCTCTTCCACATCATGAAGGCGGTGCTGGGCGGCGAGGAACGCCCCCTGCCGGTCAACACCCTACGTGACATCCCCCAACACCTCGACTGGCGCACGCACATCCAGGCCTACGATGCCCTGTTCGAAGAGATGAGCGCGGTCAAGGCGGTGAAGGGGTGAGAGGCTGACTGGAACGTTGAGGGCCAACCACCGAGCATGCCTCAGTTCATCAGGGCGCGGAGGCGGGTGAGGGCCTGCGGGGGGGTGAGTGTGGCGGTGACGCGGTAGGCGCGCGCGGTTTCGTCTTCGTCGTAGAACAGCATCAGCGCTGTTCTGGACGGGTCGTAGCTCTGGAGCGTATCGTCGATGGCCTCGGCCAAGGCTTGGGCGATGTGCTGCTGGATCCACGAGCCGTGATCAGCGGCGTAGAAGATCTCGTAGGGTTCGAAGGACCGGGCCGGGTTGACGCCGCCCTTCAGCACCACAGCCCCAATGCCGAAGCGCTGGTATCCATCAAATGAAGCGGCCCCCAGACTGGGCCAGTTCTCAGCAATGAAGTCGTGATGGCGTGCCTCCATGGCCTCGTCAGGCGCTTCGGTGGACAGCACGTCGATCTCAATAGACTCAGGACCGTCCGTGTAGGTCGTCTTGCGGTACAACATGTGGGGTAGAACCAGTGGTGCAAATCAAGCCTCAGTCGGTACGTGTCCGGCGTCCAGCAGATCCGTAATCCAAGGGTCTAGCTCGTTCATTATTTTGAAATTGCACAAGCTTCACGGCCTCGGAGGTCACGGTGTTCATCGGGTCCGGCTGGGGCCCCTTGCACCCTGCTCTGCATACCGTATCTTGACATGACCGGCCACGTAGGCCAACACAGAGGCCATCTGGTACGCCAGCACGGCCTCTCGCCACTGCATACCTGACCAACCAACATCACTGCCATGTCGCTCTGGGGCAAGATCAAAGGCGAGTTCGTCGACATCGTCGAATGGATGGACGAGTCGAAGAACACGATGGTGTACCGTTTCGAGCGGTACGGCAACGAAATCAAATATGGCGCGAAGCTGGTGGTCCGCGAGGGCCAGGTGGCCGCCTTCATCAACAAGGGCGAGCTGGCCGACGTGTTCGAGCCGGGGACCTACACCCTGGAGACGGACAACCTGCCGATCTTGTCCACGCTGCAGGGCTGGAAGTACGGCTTCGAGAGCCCCTTCAAGGCGGAGGTCTACTACGTCAGCACCCGCCAGTTCACGGACCGCAAGTGGGGCACGCGCAACCCGATCATGCTGCGCGACCCCGAGTTCGGCCCCCTGCGCCTCCGCGCCTTCGGGACCTATGCCCTGAAGGTCAAGGATGCCCCGACGTTTCTGCGCGAGGTGGTCGGCACCTCGGGCGACTTTCAGGCGGACGACATCACGGACCAGCTCCGCAACATGATCGTCTCGCGCTTCACCGATTCGCTCGCGGAGAGCAAGCTGGCCGCCCTGGACCTGGCCGCCAACTACGACGAGCTGGGCGACTTTCTGACGGAGAAGATCCAGCCCGAGTTCGAAGAGTACGGCCTGCAGGTGACCAAGCTGCTCGTTGAGAACATCTCCCTCCCGCCGGAGGTCGAGAAGGTGCTCGACCAGCGCACCAGCATGGGCGTGATTGGTAACCTGGGCGCCTACACCCAGTTCATGGCCGCGCAGTCCATGGAGAAGGCCGCCGAGAACCCTGGAGGGATGGCTGCTGGTGGGATGGGCATGGGCATGGGCTTCGCCATGGCCAACCAGATGGGCCAAGCGTTTCAGCAACCGGCCCAGGGTGCCCCCGCCCCCCAGGCGCCGCCCCCGCCGCCCGCCGCCCCGGCCTATCACGTGGCCGTCAACGGCCAGACCACCGGCCCGTTCGACCTGAACGCCCTCCGTCAGCAGATGCAAGGGGGGACCTTCACCAAAGAGACGCTCGTGTGGCAGCAAGGCTTCAGCGGCTGGACCGCTGCCGGCGAGGTGCCGGAGCTGGCCAACCTCTTCGCCGCCGTGCCCCCACCCCCACCTCCGCCCGCCGGGTAATGCAAAGTGAGACATGAAGAGCGAAAAATGAAAAGTGAGGTGGGTGCGGCTACATAGCCCAGCCGATCTTCAGTACATGTTGCACTTCTCACTTTTCATTTCCCACGTTCCACTGCCCCATGGCCAACCGGCTGGCTGACGCCCTCAGCCCCTACCTCCAGCAGCACGCGGACAACCCTGTGGACTGGTATCCGTGGGGGCCGGAGGCCTTTGCGGCCGCGCGTGCGCTGGACCGGCCCATCTTCCTGTCGATCGGGTACGCCACGTGCCATTGGTGCCATGTGATGGCCCACGAGTCGTTCGAGGATGCGGAGGTGGCGCGGCTCATGAACAAGGCCTTCGTCAACGTGAAAGTCGACCGCGAGGAGCGGCCCGACGTGGACGCGCTCTACATGGGGGTCTGCCAGCTGGTCACAGGGCAGGGCGGCTGGCCGCTCACCGTGATCCTGACGCCTGAGCAGGAACCGTTCTATGTGGCCACCTACCTGCCACGCCAGGGGCGCTACGGGCGGCCAGGCATGCTGGAACTGACCCCAGCCATCGACGAAGCGTGGCGCGAGCGGCGTAGCGAGGTCCGCGCGTCCGCCGCAGAACTCACGGAGGCCACACGCCGAGCGGCCACGGCGTTCGTTCCCACGGAGACCGTGGACCCCGCCTGGATGGACGGGGCCGTGGAGGACCTCGCCGATCGGTACGACGCCCAGCACGGCGGCTTCGGGCAGGCGCCCAAATTTCCCACGCCGCACCATCTCATCTTCCTGCTGCGCCAGGCCCATCGCACCGGCCAGGACGCGGTGCAGGCCATGGTCACCCACACGCTGCGGTGCATGCGGGCCGGCGGGGTCTTCGATCACGTGGGGTACGGGTTCCACCGCTACGCCACGGACGCCACCTGGACCCTGCCCCACTTCGAGAAGATGCTGTACGACCAGGCCCTCCACGTCCTGGCCTACACCGAGGCGTACCAGGCCACGCGCGACCCCTTCTTCCGCACCGTGGCCGAAGAGGTCATCGCCTACGTGCAGCGGGACCTGGGCGCGCCCGAGGGTGCCTTCTACGCCGCCGAAGATGCCGACAGCGACGGCCGCGAGGGCGCCTTCTACGTCTGGACCGTCGACGAACTGCGCACGCTCCTGCCTGCGGACCTGGCGTCGCTCGCCATCGACGTGTACAACGCCGTCCCCGAGGGCAACTTCGAGGACGAGGCCACGCGCCGACGGACCGGGGAGAATGTGCTGTTTCTACGCCGTGCGCGCCCCGAGATCGCCGCGGCCCACGGTCTTACCGAGGAGGCGTTGCAGAACCGCCTCGCGGAGATACGCCATCACCTCCTCGCCGCTCGTGCGGCGCGGAACCGACCGCTCCTCGACGACAAGATCCTCACCGACTGGAACGGCCTGATGATCGCCGCACTGGCCCAGGCGGGGGCGGCCTTCGGGGTGCCCCGCTACGTGGAGGCGGCGGCCCAGGCGGCGGCCTTCTGCCTGGCTACGCTTCGTACAGACGCCGGACGGCTCCTACACCGGTACCGGGCGGGCCAGGCTGGGCTGGACGGCTTGCTCGATGACTACGCGTTCCTCATCTGGGGCCTGCTCAACCTGTACGAGGCCACCTATGCCCCCACCTACCTCCGCACGGCCCGCGACCTCGCCGAGACGGTCCAGGCCCACTTCATCGACGAGGAGGGCGGGTTCTTCCTCACGCCGGACGATGGCGAGCCGCTGCTGACGAGGCCCAAGGAGGCCTACGACGGGGCCCTGCCGTCTGGCAACTCCGTGATGGTGCTCAACCTGATCCGCCTGAGCCGATTCCTGGGGGCCCCGGCGCTGGAAGACACCGCCCTGAATGTGCTGCGCTACTTCGGGCAGGCGCTGGATCGGCATCCCGCTGGGTTCACGGCCATGCTGACCGGGCTCGACTTTGGCCAGGGGCCGTCCTTCGAGGTGGTCCTTGCCGGCGACCCCGCCCGCGCAGACCTCGATGCCCTGCGCACGGCCCTGCGCGAGGTCTATCAGCCGCGCATGGTCACGCTCCTGCGTCCTCCCGGCGCGTCGCCACTGCTGGACCTGGCTCCCTATGTGGCGGCCCAGGCGCCCGCCCCAGGCGGCACGGCTCAGGCCTACGTCTGCCAGGCCTTCTCGTGCCAGGCGCCCGTGCAGACCCCCGAGGCGTTGCAGGCAGCGCTCTCCACCACCCCGACGGCCTGAGGTACACGGGTCACACGGATTTCGTACCATGGGCGGGCCTCGTCCTCCGCTTCCACCATCCGACGTTATGATCAATACCCCGTACCGTGTGCCGTTTGATGGCACGTTCCGCGTGGCCGATGCGCCCACGGCTCCACCCCCCGATGCGCCCGGCAAGAAAGACGCGAGGCGGCAGCTCAAAGCCCTCGTGAAGGAGCTGAGCGATCTGCAGCGCATCCTCTATGCCCACGACCACCACGCGGTCCTGCTCGTATTCCAGGCCATGGATGCGGCGGGCAAGGACGGGACGATCCGCGCGGTGCTCAGTGGTGTCAACCCGGCGGGCTGCATGGTGTCCTCGTTCAAGAAGCCATCGTCCGAAGAGCTGGAGCACGACTTCCTGTGGCGCACAGCCCGGCGCCTGCCCGAGCGTGGCATGATCGGCGTGTTCAACCGGAGCTACTACGAAGAAGTCCTGGTGGTGCGCGTGCACCCGGCATACCTACGCTCGCAGCGGCTGCACGAGCAGGCTGATCTGGACACGATCTGGACCGAGCGGTTCGACTCCATCCGTCAGCACGAGCAGCACCTGCAGCGCAATGGCACCCTGGTGCTCAAGTTCTGGCTGAACGTCTCGCACGAAGAGCAGCGGCAACGTTTTCTGTCTCGGCTGAACGAGCCGGAGAAAAACTGGAAATTCTCGGTGGGGGATGTCGAGGAACGCCAGCACTGGCCGACCTACATGGCGGCCTACGAGGACGCACTCAACGCCACCTCGCGCCCCTGGGCCCCATGGTACGCGATCCCGGCCGACAACAAGGCCTACATGCGTCTGCAGGTGGCTCAGATCGTCGTCGCCCATCTGCGCGGCCTCGATCTCCGGTACCCAAGCGTGCAGCCCAAAGACCGAGCACGGTTCGACGAGATGAGGGCGCTGCTCGAGAAGGAGGGGGGCTAGTGCATCGGCTTTTATCCTACGGTGCGCGGCCCTACCTTGAGCGCTGTTTTGATCCCTGCTCTGTAGCCCCATGAGCCTGACCGTCCAGATCCTGCGCGGCGTGCTGGGCCTTGCCGTCTTGGTGGGCCTCGCCGTTCTGTTTTCCACCAACCGACGCAAGATCAACTGGCGCCTCGTCGGGATCGGGATCGGCTTGCAGCTGGCGTTTGGCCTGCTGGTGCTGCGCACCGGGCCGGGCCGGGCCGTCTTCGAGGCGGTGGGCGCCGGGTTCTCAGCGTTGCTCGACTTCACCTTCGCCGGATCGGAGTTCATCTTCGGCTCGCTGGGCCTACCAGCGGGGGCGGAGGGGGCGTTTGGGTTCGTGTTCGCCTTCCAGGTGCTCCCCACCATCGTGTTCTTCGGGTCGCTGATGGCGGTGCTGTACTATCTGGGGCTGGTGCAGCCGCTGGTGCGTGGCCTCGGCTTCATCATGGCCCGCGCGCTCCGCATCTCCGGGGCCGAGTCGCTGGCGGCGGCAGGCAACGTGTTCATCGGTCAGACGGAGGCGCCGCTGGTGGTCAAGCCCTACGTGGACCGGATGACGGAGAGCGAGCTGATGACACTCATGACGGGCGGCATGGCCACCATCGCGGGTGGGGTGCTGGCCTCCTACATCCTGTTCCTCGGCGGCGACGATCCCGTGCGGCAGGTCCAGTTTGCCGCCCACCTGCTCTCGGCCTCGATCATGAGTGCTCCCGCCGCCATCGTGATGGCCAAGGTGCTGGTGCCGGAGGTCGAGACGCCAGAGACGATGGGGACCGTGGAGATGACGGTGCCGAAGAGCGACATCAACGTGCTGGAGGCAGCGGCCAGTGGGGCGGGCGATGGGCTGAACCTGGCCCTCAACGTAGGCGCCATGCTGCTGGCCTTCATCGCCCTCATCGCCCTGCTGAACGCGCTCTTGGGCTGGGTGGGCAATCCCTCCATCTTCGGCTTCGTGCCCTATGACCTCAACGCGGTCATCGCCGGTGCCACGAATGGCCAGTTTGACGGGCTCTCGCTGGAGGCCATCTTCGGCTTCCTGTTTGCCCCGCTAGCCTGGGCCATGGGGGTGGAGTCGGCAGATATCCTGTTCTTCGGGCAGCTCCTGGGGGAGAAGATCGCCGTCAACGAGTTCGTGGCGTTCGTGTCGTTGGGCAACCTGGAGGGGGTCGTGAGCGAGCGGACCCAGATTATCGCGGCGTATGCGCTGTGTGGGTTCGCCAACTTCTCCTCGATCGCCATCCAGATCGGGGGGATCGGCGGCATCGCCCCGAACCGGCGCAGCGACGTGGCGCGGCTGGGCCTGCGGGCCGTCCTAGGCGGCGCCCTGGCCTCGTGGATGACGGCCACGATTGCAGGCGTGCTGGTGGCGTAGGGCCGCGTAAGGTCTGGGCGGTCAGGATCGCGCGCTTCGGGCTTACAGCGCAGACCGGCCAAGCCCGGCAGTGGCGGTGGCTGGGAAGATGGTAGTTGTGTCTGACCCTCAACGGGCGTTTGGTCCGTCAAGGTGGGGCTGCGCGCGGGGCCTGTTCGACCATCGACCCCGCTACTCTCGTCTACCACCTGACGTACCACACGCCCTCTCAGACTCTGCCACCATTGAACCTGGAGGGACGCCATGCTTGATATCGCCCGCATTCTCCTCCCTACGGATGGCTCGGCGTGTGCCGAACGCGCCCGCGCTTGGGCTGAGGCGCTGGCTGCACGGTACGAAGCCGTGCTCCACATCGTGCACGTGGCCCCGGTACCTCGCGGCGAGGCCACGTACCTACTGGACGATCTACACGTTACCGAAGCCGAGATCATCGGGCAGCTCGATCAAGAGGCGGCCCGCCATGCGCCACCGCCTGAGTCTGTGGAGACATCGCTGCACGGTACCACCGTCGAGCGGACGCTGCTCGGTTACGCCCGCCGCCATGACAGCGACCTGATCGTGATGGGGACGCACGGACGCGTCGGCTTGCACCGGGTGGTGGCCGGCAGCGTCACAGAACGCGTGGTCCGGGCAGCGCCTTGTCCGGTCTTGACCGTGAGCCCAGAAGCCCCGGATCCGCCTGCCGAGCTATGGACGGGCCTAGGCAGCCCGCGTCGCCTCCTGGTGCCCTATGACTTCTCGGCCCACAGCGCGGTGGCGCTGCAGGTGGCTCATCGTCTGGCCATGGCACACGAGGCGCCCCTGGACCTGGTCCATGTGGTCGAGGAAGGAGCTTTGCAGGGTCTCTATGGCCTCCCAGGGCTCACCTCTGGGGTGATTCGCCGCCGCATTGAGGACACGCTGGTCCGCGTGGCCACCGAGGCTGACGTTCCAGTCCGACAGGCCCACGTGCACGGCGGACGCGTGGCCGCCAAGGTGCTGGAGCAGGCGGCCTCCGAGCCCACCGAGGTCCTGGTGATGGCCACCCACAGTTGCAATGGGGTGGGGCGGTTTCTCCTGGGGAGCGTAGCCGGGTCCGTGATCCGACGCGCGCCGTGCCCCGTGCTCGTCATCAGTCCGACGGCTAAATCCTTGCTGCCGTTGGAGAACCGCCACGTTGAGACGACCGCGTTATGAAGAGGGTTCACCCTTGCGCAGCGCTTGCCCAGGGCGAGCGCCGGTCAGGGCCCCGTCTTGCAACACCGCCTCGCCGCCCACGAAGACGTGCACCACGCCCGTGGCGTACTGGTGCGGGTCCGTGAAGGTGGCGTGGTCCTGGACTGTGGCGGGGTCGAGCACGGCCACGTCGGCATAGTGGCCCACGGCGAGGGTGCCGCGCCGGTCCAGGCCGAGGCGCTGGGCGGGGAGATGGGTCATCTTGCGCACCGCCTCGGTGAAGGGCAGCACCTGCTCGTCGCGCACGTAGTGGCCGAGCACACGGGCAAACGAGCCGTAGTTGCGCGGGTGGGGTACGCCCACTCCTGGCGCGGGGATGCCACCGTCTGAGGCCACCATGGTCCACGGGTGCTGCATGATGCGGCGCACGTCCTCCTCGCCCATCGAGTGGAAGACGCCCTGGCAGCCGCCCCGCTCCAACAGCTCGATGGCCAGCTCGGCGGCGTTGGGCAGGGTCACGGCCAGGCCTCGGCCGTCGAGGATGTCGGCCAGGCTTTGCCCGTTGAGGCTGGGGTCGAAGGGGCAGCTGGCCGCCACGACCGTGGCGGGGTCGCCGCCGCGCTCGGCCTCCAGGTGGTCCGCGATGGCCTGCCGGACGCGGGTGCGGGTGGCGGGGTCGCGGAGCCGGGCCAGGCGGTCGGCCCGGCTGCCCTCCAGGCTCCAGCTGGGGAAGAGGATGGTGAGGCCCGTGCTGGACGCCGTGTAGGGATACTGATCGCTGGCCACGTCCACGCCGCGGGCCCGCGCCGCTTCGATCAACGCCAGCGAGGCCTCACTGCCGCCCCAGCGGTGCTTGCCGATCAGCTTGTGGTGCGTCACCTGCGCCTTGACGCCCGCCTCTTCGCCGACGCGGATCACCTCCTCTACGCTTGCCGTGAGCCGCCCGCCCTCGTCGCGAATGTGGCTGATGTAGAGACCGTCGTAGGGGGCTGTGGCGGCAGCCAACGCAATCAACTCCTCCGTCTCGGCGTAGGCGCCCGGCGTGTACTCCAGCCCCGACGACAAGCCGAAGGCGCCCGCTTGCATGGCGGTTTCCACCAGGCCTCGCATGCGCCCCATCTCGGCCTCGGTGGGCGCCCGGTCCGTGTTGCCCAGCACAAAGGCTCGCACGGAGCCATGACCCACGAAGACGCCCACGTTGACGGTTGCGGGGGCCGCTTCCAGCTGGTCCAGCAGCGGCCCCACCGGTACAACGGAGCTCCCGTCCTGCCCACCCATCACCGTGGTGACGCCTTGGCGCACATAGTTCTCGGCGTCCGGCCGCCGGATGACGCCACTGGCCGCGATGGTGCTGCTGGTCGCATGGCTGTGGATGTCGATGAAGCCTGGCGTCACCGCCAGGCCCGCGGCGTCAACGCGCATGGGGGCTGCTGCCAGGGACAGGTCGCCCATGGCTGCAATGGTGTCTCCACGGAGCGCCAGGTCTACCCGGGTCCCCCGGCCCCCGGTACCGTCATAGACCATCCCGCCCTCGATGATGACATCGAAGGTCCCCGTGATGGGAGCGGGGCCGCAAGCAGCCAGGAGCAGCAAGGGCACGAGCAAGATTCGCATACAGAACGGGGGGCCGAAAGGATGGGGCGGGGTCGCCAAAGAACGGCCTGCAGGCGCTACATGCCAGCGGCCTGCCCTGGGAGTGCGTATTTTGAAGATAGCGTGAAGGATACTTCCGTGATGAAACGGCCCTGGGAGTCTCGGTACTTAGGCATATCTCCGTTAGCTGTCGCTTTGCCATGTACGCTTCACGTGTTCCCCACTCGATCTTCGCGCTGCTCCTGGTTGGTCTGACAGGATGCATCGGGACCGACTTCATCACCGATCCGCTGCCGGTGTTCGACCCCAAGGTGGAGGTCACCCCGGCCCAAGTGGCGCTGGAACTGGGTGACACGGTGACGTTGGAGGCCACGTACTACGACGACACCGGCGAGTCCGTGCAGGGGGTGGCCGTGGCGTGGCAGTCCTCGGACGCCGAGCGGGCGTCGGTGGATGCCCGTGGGGTGGTGACGGCTCATGCGTTGGGGCAGGTCCAGATCGTCGCCTCGGTGGCGGACAGCGTGCACAGCGCTCCCGTGCTGCTCACCGTGGTGGCCGACCCCAATCAGGTGGCCCAGGTGACCATCTCTCCAGATAGCCTCACCGTCCAAGTGGGGGCCCAGGCCTCGCTGGTGGTGCGGGCGTACAACTTGAGCGGCGATGAACTGGGGGCCGAGTCGGCCACCTGGAGCAGTGCCGACCCCCGCATCGCGTCGGTCGATGCGGGCGGCGTGGTCACGGCGCTGGCTTCGGGCACGACGGTGATCACGACCCTGGTGGACGGCGTGGCCAGCCCCCCGGCGGTGGTGACGGTGCCAGGTGGGTCGCGGACTGGGTCGTTCACCCACAAGCCCGGCACGTCCTACCGGCTGTCTGGCTCCGCCACGCTCCAGGAGCGCGAGGACGGAACGCTGGACCTATCCTTCAGCGACGATTTCTCGAGCAGCAACGGCCCCAACCTCGTCGTCTACCTCTCGAGCACCAACAGCGTCAACGGACGGAGCCTGCCGCTTGGCAACCTGCAAAGCACGCAAGGCGCGCAGACCTACGCGGTCCCGTCCGACGTGACGCTGGACGCCTACGACTGGGTGCTCATCCACTGCGTGCCCTTCAACGTCACCTTCGGCTTTGCCGAACTCCGCTGACCCGACCCTCCCCCCTGATGCGTCTCTTCGCCTGGATTATCCTCGCCGGTTGTGTCCTGGCTGCTCCCTCTGCCCACGCCGATGGGTGGACGCAGCGTAAGCAGTCAGGCTTCTACAAGGTCAACTTTCGGTTCGTCTCCGCGGGCAGCTTCTACGAGCGGAGCGGTACGCAGATAGACATCCCCACCCTGCGCGACTACACCGTCAGCTTCTACGGCGAGTACGGTCTCACCGACCGGCTGACGGCGTTTGCCTACGTCCCGTTCTTCGAGCGCATCACGCTCAACGAGCAGGTGGGGACCGAGACCGGCTTCGTGTTTTTCGAGGGCGATGCGGTGAGCGGCGTGGCCGATCCTGACATCGGGTTGCGCTATGGGTTGGTGACGCAAGGCCCCGTTGTGCTCAGCGCCAGCCTCCGCTTTGGGCTGCCCATCGGGCGCGATGAGCAGCCCAACGGCCTGCTCACCGGCGACGGTGAGTTCAACCAGCACCTGGCCCTTGAGGCGGGGTACTCGCTCTATCCGGTGCCCGCCTATGCCGTGGCCTCCCTGGGGTTCAACAACCGAACAGGCGGGTTCTCTGACGAAGTGATATATGGCATCGAGGCGGGCTATACGGTGGGGGTGTGGTTGACCCTGATCGGGCGGCTCCGTGGGGTGGAGTCGCTCAAGAACGGCGAAGACGGCACGCTGGGCGGCGGGAGTGGGCTCTACGCCAACAACCAGCGGTTCCTGTCTCCGGGCGTCGAGGTGTTGGTGACTCCGCAAACCGGCTACGGCGTCTCACTGGGCGTCGATGGGGCCTTTTTCGGCGAGAATGTACTTGCAGCTCCGGCGTTCTCGCTGGGCGTCTTCATGAGCCGCTGACCGCTGTCCGCACGTGCTGCCCTGCAATGGACCGTCACGCGCGGCAACTCCTCGGGTAGGTCCAGCTAGTCGAACATGGGCCGGGGGCGAGTTACCACAGCTTCCACCAGGGCTTGTCTGGGGCGTCAGAGGCTGGCTTCGTGGGTTCTGATTCGGTGGATGTGAGCTCCGTCGCTGTGCGGGCATGCTGGTACCGAGACCGTTGCGGCCCTGGTGCGGGCTGGTAGCGGTGCTTTTTGATGAGCGCTTGCGTGCGCGTGACGAAGGGCAGGCCTCGCTTCGCATCGACCAGCATGATGAAGTGCGCGTAGCCGTGGAGAGCGGCCAGTACGTCGGCGCCGGTCTCGCCCCAATGCTTGCCGGCGGGGCCATCGCGCTCCACTTGGTAGAGCGTGGCCCGGAATCGGCGCAAGGTGCGGCGATCCAGGCTGAGCTTGTCATTGACCACGAGGCCTGTCACCTCCTGCCGCCGACCTTTGCGCATGATGCGTAGCTTGTCCGGGTGAAGCGTGAAGCCTTCGTCGGCGATGATCTGGGATGAGCGCCAGAGCAGCTTCGTGACCGTCTGGGCGGCCTCGCCTGAGCCGGAGAACGTGAGGTCGTCGGCATAGCGGGTATAGGTGAGACCGAGGCTGCGTGCCATGCCCTCCAGGCGGTTGTCCAGGCCGCGGCAGAGGATGTTGGTGAGGGCCGGGCTGGTGGGGGCGCCTTGCGGGAGCAGCCGCTCCCCCCGAGCTACGTGATAGGTGCGCCCGTCCATCTCCACGGCATCCGTGAGCGGCTCTGTGCACAGCAGCGCTAGGACCGTGGCCACTTGCTCGCTGTAGCCGAGGCCCCGGTAGAGGCCCTTCACGCGCGGGTAGGTGACGGTGGGGAAGAAGTCCCGTAGGTCCATGTTGACCACCACGTCGGCGCCCACATGGGGCTGGGCGTTGGTCACGATGGACCGGCCAGACACAAAGCCATGCGCGGCATCATGGAGCGGCACCTGGCTCAGCAGGGTGTCCAGCACCCACCGTTGGGCGCGCTTGAGCCGAGGCATCGGAGCCGAGATGCGGCGCGTGCCGCCGGACTTCTTGGCCATCAGAAACGGGCGGTAGTGCGTCAGCCGGGATACGCGGCGTGTGAAGGTGAGGAAGCGGAGCTCACTCAGCGATATGCCCATGGCTTGGGCGAGGTCCCAAGCGGTGTGGTACACGGGCACGCGGTTGAGCGACAACCGATCGAGGTTGGGCTCCGTGTGGTTGAGGCCGGCGGAGACGTCGGCGCCGAGGTAGACGATCTCGCGCTGCTGACGCATGGCCCAGGCCGCCGCGCGGGCCGCCCTCTCCGCTTTGTGCCGCTCCCGCGTCTCTTGACGGCGCTGCAAGGCCTCGGCCATCCGGACCTTGCGCTCCTCCTTCAGGAGCCGCTCCCGGTCCTCCGTGAGGCGCTTCTCAGCTAGGAACGATCGGAGTTCGCGCTGCAGCTCGCCCCGTCGCTTGATGATCTGCTCGGGCACCGATGGCGTCTCTTCGTCCTGCGCCCAGAAGCCGAGGCGCTTCATCTCAGCCAGGATCAGTTCATCACGCGAGGACGTGCGCAGCTGATCATAGAGCTGCTGGCGCGTCTGCGGCTGAAAATCATCGGGCAGCGGGAGGGCGTCGGACATGTGAATGGTGAGTGGTGAATGGTGAGTGGTGAAGGGTGAGTGGTGAGTGGTGAGTGGTGAGTGGTGAGTGGTGAAGGGAGTGGTAGGCTTCGAGGCGTGCGCCTCTGCGTTGGCTCAGGGTTCGCAGGCGGGGCCGGGGCGGGCTTCGTAGGCCCACAGAGGACTGGCTCGGTACACTCCTCGTGGGACCAGGATAGTGTGCGTCGTCTGACGCCTCAGGCGTCACACAGCAACACGCACACTATCCTCGAGTCCCACTCTGTCATGACCGAGCCAGTGATGCGGTGTTGTGCTTCATGCATGGATGGCGATCCGCCACCCGGGAGGCAAGCACCGCCCCAGCGTCCAGCCTGGAACAGGGAAAAGATGGACAGCGGCGTAGGCCGCCTTCGAAGAACCCTAGGACTGGCTCGGTACACTCCTCGTGGGACCAGGATAGTGTGCGTCGTCTGACGCCTCAGGCGTCACACAGCAACACGCACACTATCCTCGAGTCCCACTCTGTCATGACCGAGCCAGTGATGCGGGGCAGTGCTTAGTGCACGGACGGCGATCCGCCGCCCAGGAAGCAAGGCCTGGCCCCGCCGCTGTCCAAGGTGTAAAAGAACGAAAGGAAATGGTCTGAGGCGATGGCCTCCGGGTCAGTTCAGCAGAGGACTGACAAGGTCCAGGTGGCGCTCGTTGGCCCGCCGCAGGGCGATCATGTGCTCGCACGGGCCCTTCATCAGCTTGTTGCGGACAAAGAAGCTGCACGTGCACGAGCCTTCGATGATGCGCTGGTCGGCATCGAGGACCAATCTGGGGGTGTACACGGTGCCGCCGTCCCGGACCGTGCCGGTGTGCACGGTGCTACCGTCGCGGCGGTGTTCGAGGCGAGCGTCTACCGCGCCGGCCTCCAGGAGGCGCTCGGCGGCGGCCTCGCGCTCGTTGGCAAACCGGAGGCGGTCCATCGGGAGGGGCTCGCGGCTCAGCTCACGAAGGCGGTAGACGCCTTTGTTGAGGTCGTACATGGCGCGGCCGGCCTGGGTGTAGGCGCCCAGGGCCCCCAACACCTCGCTGCGGGCCAGGCCAAGCCGCTGCGCCAGGGACTGCGGCGCCTCCTGCCAGGTCTCGCGCAGAGCCGTGACCACGCGCAGTTGCGTGTCGGCGTCGACGCGAGCGCGGGGCGCCATCAGGTCAAAGTTGCCCATGCGGGACCAGTCGTTGGTCGTCCAGCCGGACAGGCCCAGCGTGAAGCTCATCGACCCGAGGTCAGCCAGGTAGAAAGACGGCAGGCCTGTGCCTAGGAGGAACACCGAGAACGACTTCGCCACAGGGATCAGGCGCTCCAGGATCATAAGGCGGCGGCGGCCCCAGACGCGGATCTCGTCTGGAGTATCGCCGCGGTAGATGGACCGGGGGCACTCCAGCTCCACGTTCCAGGGCTCAAACACGATGCGCACAGGGGCACCGGGCGTGAGGTGGTAGCGCATGGACCGAGGTCCTTCGCGCTCCTTGCGGCGCTTCAGGATGAACAGGATGTTGTGCACGTCCATCGGGTGCAGGTCCACGCGCCGAGCCGGCAGCGTCATCGCCGAGGACACCTGGAGGAAGCCCCGCACCCAGCTATCGGGGAGGTCAATCTTCACCTCTTTGTAGGTGTCCTCGTGCTCCGTCTCGACCTCAAAGCCACTCGGATCCACCTTGAACTGGGTCGACTTGTAGGAGCGGATCTTCTGAAATTCGTTGTAGAGATCCGCCGAGTAGTCGATGTTGGTGGTGCCACAGGCGAATTCGTCGATCTGCTCGAACACTTCGTAGCTGCACCCGAGGCGGCCGTAGCTGGACTCGTCCTGGCTGAAGCACTCAAAGAAGATCTCGTCCGGGTGGACCGTGATGACGGGATCCAGCACGAACAGGAAGTCTCGGTACTTCTTGTACACGAAGTCGTAAAACCGCTTGCGTGCATCCCAATAGGGCTTCATGACGGCGGCCTCGGTACGCCACAAGCTGTTGAGCTCGGCCTTGGTAGCGCTGATCCGCTCGGTCACCCCCGCGTGGCGTGCCAAGGCGTCAGCCAGGAACGCAGCCTCTTGCTGTTGGAGCCAGGCCTCGTATTCCGTGCGATCTTTCGGCGTGAAGCGCAGGTCAGACACGACCACGTCGTGCAGTGCCGAGATCGCCTCGCGGAACGGCAGGTGCTGGCCAAGGTGGCCCACGAAGTAGGTCGGGGCGCGCAGTGTATCCGGGGCGAAGGCCAGGCCGGTGTGCCCCGGGCTGGTGGCCACACGGCTGCTGCCTGCGTAGCGGTAGTCAAACTGCATCGGTCTCGGGCGGTTGAGGCATGGAAGCGTGCGCGGGTGCCGGCAGGGCGTGGCGGTGCAGGGGTACGTCCAGCGTGGGGTAGGCCTCCTGTAGGTCGCGCATCATCTCGATGAGCGTGGCCTTGTCCCCGATGGCCACCGTGGCCGCGTGGTGGGCCAGCAGGGGCGCCACAAACTGGGCGGCTTCCTCACGCTTGAGGGCTTCGCGCTGAAGCAGGGCCAGCACGCGGTCTTTGGCGAGGCGTCCTCGGTTGACCTGGCCCAGGAGGACCCGGAAGTAGTGCTCCAGGGCTTCCAGCCGGTCCAAGCGGTCCGTAGCAAAGGTATCGAGGTAATCGCTGGCGAAGGTCTGGACGGTCAGCGACGGGTGCTCGCTCAGCTTGAGCAGGTACGTGGCCCCGTCCCCGGCTTCGAAGAACCGCGCAATCAGCTCCAAGCCAAAAGCCTGCACATCCGGCCGCACGCTGTCCGCCACGTGCACGAGCAGGTCGGGCGTCCAGGTGTCGGCATCGAAGGCCGAGCGGAAAAAGGCGAAGGCGAAGGCCCGGGTGTCGTCCCACGAGGCGTCGAGCAGCGTGAGGGCGTCGATGGGGTGGGCGCGCATGCGCTCGGGCTGGGCGGTGAAGAGGCGCTGGGCCTCCGCGCGTACCGCCACCAGCTCGTGGCTGGCCAGGCGGGTGATCTGGCGGATGGTGAGCGCCTCGGACCAGTCGGTGTCTTGCAGCACCAGCGCGCCCAGCTGCTGGGCGGGGACATGGTTGGCGTGAAGAAGCCCCCAGAGCCGATCTCGGGTGAAGGTGGCTCGGGTCGATGCAAACGCGTCGTCGCTGAGCACCGCGAAGAGGTCGGCGTGCAGGCCGTCGGTGCGTTCGGTGCGATACAGGTACGGCAGCAGCGCCTCGGTCAGGACTTCGGCGAGGGTCGGGTAGCGGGCCGCCAGGCGCCGGAGGGTTGGGCGGACGTGCGCACGCACGTCGGGCAGCGGCGAGAGGGCCAGCGCTTCGAGCAGCTCGGGGTCGTCCAACAGGTGCGTATCTGGCAACCGACCGAACAGGGCGAGGCCAGTGGCCCGCACAGACGCCTCGGTCGCGGTCATCAACGCCGCGATGAGGGCCCCGGGGAGGGCCTCGGCGGGCGTGGCGTGGGCCTCCAGCAGCCGGCCACCGGCGGCCTGGACGGCCGGCACCGGGTGCCGCACCAGGTCGGCCAGCACGTCCAGCGAGAGGCGGCGCACCACCTCAGGGAAGCGGGCCAAGAGGGTCGTGGTGGCGTCCTCCACAATGGGGACGTTGGCCTCGGCGGCATCCAAGGCCAGGAAGTGGGCCAGGACACGGCCCACGAGGGCGTCCGTGTTGAGGTCAAGCGGAGGTGTGGCCAGCAGGCTATGCACCCATCGGCGCACATCCTCAAAGGGGTGCACGACGAGCCCCGTCACGAACAGCGCATCCGTGAGGAAGACGGCTGGGGCGGCCTCGATCCATCGTTTGGCTTGCGCGCGGGCCTCGTCCAGGTGGGCGTCCAGCAAGGCGTGGATCAGTAAGGGATCGGGATGAGCGGGGTCGTAGAGGCGCCGCGCCAGGTCGAGGCCCAGCGCCACCGTCTCGGGATACGGACGGCGGAGCAGCAGGCGCACCTCGGTAGGGCCGAGACGGTCGAGAAAGCGAGCGTTGGCCCGCAGCGCACGGGCTGCGAACGTGTGGACCGGCGCGCAGGCACTCTCGGCCAGCAGGTGGAAGAGCCCCTCGGGCCGGGCGTCCCACAACGCCGGGAAGGCCTCCTCACGAGCGTCTGGCGCTGGGGCGCCGAGGTCGACCCCTTCCTTGAGGGTCCAGGCGCGGTTGCTCTTCTTGAGCTGGAAGCGCGGGCTGTGCGCGTAGAGTACGTGGTTGAACGTGAGATAGGGCGCGAAGGCCTCGTAGCGCAGCGTACGGCGGTCCGTGGTGCGGGTAGACCATTCGTACCACTCCTGGATCACCTCGCGAGGGTCCACCGCATCGGCATCCGAGTAGGCGAGGAGCAGCCCCACGGCCATGGGCACGTAGTCGGGGCTGTCGGCCTCGCCCAGTCGGCGCAGGGTGCGCCAGGCGCGCCGCTCCAGGTAGGCCCGGGTCTTGGGCGTGTAGCCCAGGGCGGCGAGCTGGTGGATGTCCTGCTCGGAGAGGCTGTCGGTTTCGACGAACGAGAAGCCGTCCGAGGTACGCACGCGGGTCTGGTTGAGGTAGTAGACTCGGCGCCACTGGCCGTCCTTCTGGCGCTCGGTGCGGGTCCCGGTCCGGCGCACGGCCCACACGCCTGTGCCGCGGTCATGGTCGGGGCGCGTGGCCGTGTAGATCCACTGGCCGTCTGTTTGCTTATATGAACCTTCGTTGGGCAGCTTTGTGAAGCCGGAGGGCTCCGTGGCAAAGCGGTGGGCGAGGACACCAAACAGCTCGCCATCTCCCCGGAAGAGGGCGGCTTTGTACAGGTGGCGCAGCCAGAAGAAGAATGGCGCGGCCGCCGGGACATCGTGAGCGAACTGCAGGATGACCTGACGGGCGGTCTCCACCTCGTCGGCGAGCAGGTAGAGGGGGTGGAGTGCATCGAGCACATCGGGGCGCAGGGCGGCGGCGAAGGTGTCGAGCAGCCGCGTCCTCGCCTCGGCATCGTCCGCGGTCAGCGTTTGCTGCACAGGCTCAGGCAGGCGGGCCATGACCTGAGCCACATAGGCGGGGCGTTCGGCGGCAGGGGTGAGCGCACGCACCGCTTCGTCCGCCATACGGCGCAGGTGGCCGGACTCGACGGTCGGTTGGGTGAGCGGGCGCAGGGCCCGGCGGGTGCCCGCGTGGCCACAGCGCCCCAGGGCCCAGACCGTGCAGTAGCGACGCAAGGTCTCGCCGGTGGGGAGCAGCGCCAGCAGGGCCGGTGTGGCTTCCTGGATGCGCAGTTCGCCGGCCCGCCAGATAACGCGTTCGACGGGCCAGTCTGTGTCTGCATCGGGGTCGGCCACGGCCGCGTCGAGCCGGGCGAGGATCGCTTGGCGTTGGGCCGCCCGGTCGATGGGGCGCGGCGCTTTAGGCTCGGTGGAAGCGTCTGTGGTAGGCACGTGGGTTTCCAGGTAGCCCTTCTTCGTCTTCGAGGCTACCAGGGCCTCGAACACGCGATTGGCCTCGGGTTGGGCCACCGGTTCGGATGTCTTGGTACCCGCCCGCAGGTTGGCCCCGAAACGACCATAGCGGAAGTGGACGGTGAAGGCCCCGGGCTTCACCTCCACGAGGTCGACCTCGTACACTTTGTCGGAGGTGCCTTGCGTAAAACGCAGCCGGGACTGACGGACGACCCGCATGATCGTGCGAGATGCTGGATGAAGAGGTGGGGACGCCGCCCGAGAACCGGAAGACGTGTTCGTGCCATCGAACGGTAGAAAGGTACCGCAAGCATATGACATCTTTGTGTCATATGATCGGGGATCGCTCAAAAAATCGCGACGGCCGTTGGCCTGAGCTCGGAACTCAGCCGCCGGGGCCGCTGGCTGGGCGAGGCGCCGATCGTCCACGCCCTTCCACGCCGCAGCCCGTGTTGGGGGCTAGGTCAGCTTTTCGCGAAGCCAGACGCGGGCATAGGCCCACCGCCGGCGGGCCCGGATGTAGGGCATCCCCAGGGCCTGGGCGGCCTCTTTGAGGGTCCCACCGCCGAAGAAGCGGTATTCGATGATCTGCATGGCCTCGAGGTCGATGTGTTCGAGCTCTTGGAGCGCATCGTCGAGCGCAATGAGCTGATCATGTCCCAGCTCATCTGGGAACTGGTTGATGTCGTACGTGGCTACGCGGACGAGGTCGCCGCCTCGTTTGGCCGCCCGTTTTTTGCGGGCGTGATCAACCAGCGTGTGACGCATGACGCGCGCGAACATCGCTTTGAAGTGCGTTTCGTCGTTCCACCGGACCCGATCGTCGCCGGACAGCCGCAGGTAGACCTCGCTGACAAGCGCTACCGAATCGAGGGTGTGCCCAGACGGCCACTGATCCAGGTAACGCCGGGCCACCTCCCGCAGCAGGGGGAACAGGTCGTCGAGGTGTCCGCCGAGTTCGTCGGGTGGGGGGGGCATAAGCTCAGTGATCAGTAACCGGTGCAGGGGGCGTGTAGCCGTCAGGTATGATCCGGCCTAGTTGGAGTAGGCAAGGATCGGCCGGATGGGGTGCCTCGGCGAGGTCGCCGGCTTCGCCCGAGACCGAGTTGGCGTGGTTGGTGCCTTCGAGGGTCCTGAACAGCTCCCTCCATCGTTGGACCATGGCGCCGAGTGCGGGGTGCTGGGTGCAAACGGCCGCGCAGATGTACTCGGTGGCGAGTATGAACAGCGTATCTCCCCAAGAGGGATCATCCAGGCGATGGGGGGCCGTAGTTAGGCCCGGGAGGCCCCGAGCTGCCTTGGAATCCGTGTTGAGGGCCGCTTGCTGGAGCTGAGGCCAGATCATCTCGTGAAGGCCGTGTGCGCCCTCAGGATGTGGTGGCTGTGTGAGACACAAACCGTGGAGACCAGGTGGAGGCCCCGATGGGGGTAGATGTGGTCTCAAGAGGGTTTGCAACGTCTGAACGACCGCCCGGCCCAAGGCCGTGGCTCCAGTGAGGGCATGTTGCATGTACAACCCCAAGCTCCGACTACCTTGAACCACCGCATGTCCGTACCAGTCCCTGTCAGGGGCGACATCGAGGTACGTTGTGTCCATCAGAACACGGGTGATGGGTTGTGCGCGCTCTGTCCCCACTACGTGCTGAACGTCGGCTTCACAGGATCGTACAGCGTTGGACGCGTGACGGTTAAGGCCGCCCCACGCGTGGCTGAGGTGATGCAGCGCGGTGACGGCGCCAGGGTCTAGCTTGACGCCTCGTGCCGTCAGGGCCGGTGTTTCGAAAAGGACAGCGGCTTCGTCACACAGGCCAAGCTCAAGATAGATGGAGCTGACGATGTTCACCATCTCCACGAGCACGGTCGGCTGTGCGGTCAGGCGGTCTATCACGTGGCCGAACAGCTCGCCCATTGAGCGGGCTGTCCCCTGGGCCGTGTGCGGATCTGACCACTCAATGAGTTCGGCCGCTACGTCGGGTCCCCATTTAGTGGGCGTGAGGGTTGCGTGGGCGCGGTCGCAGGCCTGCGTGACGCGGATGATGTAGAACGCCCCGAACCCGACCATGGCCAAGAGCGCGGCCAGCGAGGTCGCCACCGGCAGCGCATGGCGACGCACGAACTTCCCAGCACGGTAGCAGAACGTGTCGGGTTGGGCCAGCACGGGAAGGCCTTCGAGGTGGCGTCGCAGGTCATCGGCCAGCTCTCGGGCGGAGCGGTAGCGGCGGTCGGGGTCCGGCTGGAGGGCGCGAAGCACAATCGTGTCAAGATCGCCTCGAAGCTGGGCGGCCCGACGGAAGGGGGGGGCCTGCTGGGCCAGCACCATCGAAGGTCGATGGGGGAGCGTCTGGCGTGCGTCCGAGTGTAGGTCATTCGAGAACGGACGCGTACCGGTGAGGAGCTCATAGAGCACAACCCCGAGGGCGTACACGTCCGTGGCCGTGCTGACCGGCCGGCCGGCGAGCTGCTCGGGGGCCGCGTAGGCGGGCGTGAACAGGCGTTCACCGGTGCGGGTGAGGCCGGGCTGCCCGGAGGAGTCGTCCAAGAGCTTCGCGATGCCAAAATCGAGCAATTTGACGCGCGGTGGGCGTTTGTCTCCCACTTCCACGAGCAGATTGGATGGTTTGAGGTCGCGATGGATGATCAGGTTCTGGTGGGCATATTGGACGGCCTCGGCCGCAGCGATGAGAAGCCGCAGCCGCTCCTTGACGTCGAGGCCCTGCGCGTTGGCGTAGACATCCAGGGGTTGGCCCTCCACATACTCCATCGCAAAATACGGCACGCCGTCCGCGGTGGCCCCAGCATCATAGATCGTGGCGATGGCCGGATGGCGGAGACGGGCAAGGATGTTGATCTCATGCGAGAAGCGTCGGATCTGACCTGGCGTGGCCAGCCGGCCCAATCGAATCAGCTTGACAGCGACCACCCGATCCAGGCGGGGATCATCGGCCAGGAAAACCACCCCCATCCCCCCTTCTCCTAGCTCTCGCACGATGCGGTAGCGCCCCACCTGATCGCCTACGTTTAGGGCGGGGCGTAAGCGTGGCCAGAGGCCACCCGCACTGGTGGACGCGTCGAATTCAGCCAGCATCGCATTGAGTACCCGGCGCCACTCGGGGTGATCGGCGCAGGCTTTATCCAGGTAGGCCGTCCGCTTAGCCGCAGGCAACGTGCTGACAGCGTCAAAGAGTGCCATGAGGCGACGGTCAGGGTGGGAGGGCGGCATGGCTGGAAAGGGACAGGCCGGGACATCAAAAAAAACGAGGCGCAGGTGAGCGCTTCGCACAGACGGGTACGCTTTAGAGGTGAGACGGCCTGAGACGGCCTGGCTTGGGCTCTCAGAGGGTCTAGCGCCGGACGTGTCTGGGCCTACTCATCCGTCGCCACCTGCTTGGCATGGCGCTGCATTCGAGAATCGCTACGCATCCTATCAAAATCAAGCATAGCCTTTCTGGCAGCGACCTCACCGAAGCGGAAGCGTCGGCCTGTCAACCATCATCAATCCTACCTCCACTAGCTATGACCAACCACTCGACCACCGACCTCGCCGCGTACCTGCTCACCCTCGTACCGGAGCACACGTCCACTGCATCCGAGCGCCCCTATGTTCACCTGACTTCTGGAGACCACGACAGGCTGCGAGAATGTCAAGGTCCCTGTGTGGAATGCATCTGGGTGGCCCCCCTCTCCTAGTGAGCACGGCCACAATGGCGTGAAAGCAGCTGGGCCGTGGGTCACCCCTGCGGCCCAGCGCTTCCTACCGATTCCATGAGAGATCCACGCGCAGCGTACATCGATAAAAGGCTAGGACCGCTCAGTCCGGTGCGATTGAGTCTCAACTCCAAATACAGACTACACGTCGTCGAAGCGGACGCGGCGGTGGTGCTGCTCGGCGAGACCCAGTCGCACGTGCTCCAAGGCGAGGTGGTCATGCACCTACTGCCTCGGCTCGATGGGACCCAGCCGTTGCACACGCTCCTCCGCGAGCTTCCTCACCGCATGCGCGCAGACGATGCCATCCACCTCGTGGCGAGCCTGCTCACCGATCAGTTGATTCAGCCGTGCTGATGACTACGTTAACGGTTCCCCTGGATACACGTCGTGGCCGAGCCCTTGAGCAAGGAGTGCTCGTGTCACAGTGCTCTTCATATTCTCCTGAACCCTTAGCATCGGCACTCGCCGCACGCGGCTGGCCGATCCGTGACGAAGACCGAGGTGCTTTGGTACGGGTCGCGGTCGTGGACACGTACGAACACACGGTGCTACAAGCGGCCGCCGCCCACGCACAGGCAGTAGGTGCGCGGTGGCTGCCGGTGAAATTGCAGGGCGCTGAGGTATGGGTCGGTCCGGTGCTCGGGCCGAACGCATCCTGCCTGCGGGGCTTGACCACGCGCCTGCGCTTGCATGCCCCAGAGGCTGAATATGTGCGACATCGCACCGGCCAGGTGGCCACTGCCCCGATTTCCTACACCCCGGCTACCCTGCACACGGCCGCGCAGTGGGCGGCCGCCGAGATCGACGGCTGGCTCCGTGGCACCCACGGGGCGGCTCCGCTGGAGGATACGCTGCTGACGATCGACATCGAGACGGGGCAGGCTACTCCGCATCCGGTGCCTCGTTGTGCAGCCTGTCCGGTCTGCGGTGTACAACCCCACCACCAGCCAGGGGCGGCCCTGCTGTCCGATCGCAGCCTCCACCAGCCCTACAGCGAGATTACGGCACAGGGAGACCTTGAGGAGGCCGCGCGACGGGTGCGCCGCCACTACAGCGCCCGGACGGGCCTGATCTGGAACCGGCGTCCGCTGCCCGTCCCGGGTGCCGAGGATACCTTCCACATCTACGCCGTCCAGCATCCCATACTGAGCCGTGTGGACACGCTTCAGGCCCTCCGCACCAACCTGCGCGGTCAAAGCTCGGCCATCGCTGAGACCCCCGAGGCCGCGCAGACGCTGGCGTGCTGTGAAGCGCTGGAGCGGTGGAGCTGTGCCTATCAGGGCCACGAGCGGCACCGCGTGGCCGCCTACCGCGAAGTAGCCGAGGATGCCATCTGGCCGAACACACATATGCTCTATGCCGAGGCGCAGTTTGCCGAGCGAAACGAGCATGCGTCCGATGGGTTCTCGTTTGTGCCGAAGCCTTTGGATTGGGACGAGCCTGTAGCCTGGGGCTCAGCCTGGAGCCTGACCGAGCAGCGCCCCCGCCTGGTGCTCATGGCGTCCAGCTTCTTCGGGTGGAAGGATCCGGAAGGGCCGTTTGCGGCTGCAGACAGTCGCGGTGTGGCCGCAGGCCCCAGCCTCGCCTTCTGCGCATGGAAAGGGCTCCTGGAGCTGATGGAGACTGATGCCGTGGCCCTCTGGCATCACCACCGGCGCTTGAAGCCGCGGGTAGCGCTTCGTGGCTGGGGGGACCCACTGATGCTTGGGATCAAGCGGGTGCACCACGGATTGGAACGTGACCTGTGGGCGCTCGACCTCACCACCGATCTACCGGGCATCCATGTGTTCGCTGCCATCTCCCGGTGCCGCCACACTGGCCATGCCGTCAAAGGGTTCGGCGCGCACCCAGTGGCACGGCACGCCCTCCGCGGCGCGATCCTCGAATGCAGCCAGATGCTCCCCAATGTGCTGAACGAGTCCGACCTCGAATCGGAGACCCCGTCGATGCCGCAGCACCACCTGGCGCCCGACCTCAAGGAGCCCGTACGCACGGCCGCTTCGTACCCTCAAGAGGCCTCTTGCACCCTGCACCGATTGGGTCAGGCCCTGGCCAAGCACGGCATTGAGGTGGTGATCCAGGACGTCACCCGGCCTGGACTAGGCGTGCGCGTGGCGCGGGTGCTGGCTCCAGGGCTCCGTCCTTGGTTTAACCGCTTTGCGCCTGGCCGATTGGGCTCCCGCGTTCAGCAGTCAGAGATGAACCGGTACCCGATTGACGCCACCGTTCCATCGCTGAGTGGCCCTCTGGTCGAGGATTTTTTGAGGGTAGGTCTGGAGCACCTGTAGTGGGCGGCGTATTTTATGGGCGGCTCTGGGATCGGCTCTGAGCCTCGTCCACCCAACGTTCCCACCTCCACGCTGGTCCACGTATATCAGGCGCGCTTCGGGGTTGTGAGGGGGGCCGCCCTTATTTCGGTGAGCGGCATGTGTGCAGCGGCTCGTGTACAGCGCTTAGCCTGTCTCGCTTTCCTCGGGGTGCTGGTGGGATGGGGGGCCCTGGGGAATGACTCCGTAGCTCAGGAGACGCGGTATGCCCATTACTCCATGGCCGAGGGGCTCTCGAACTTTTCCGTGACGGCCCTGGCCCAAGACGACCACGGGTTCGTGTGGGCGGGGACGACCAATGGGCTTAGCCGGTTTGACGGCCACCGATTTTCGGGCGTCGGTCGGGCCTCGGGGCTCTCCGATGTCTTTGTCAGCCCGAATGCCCTACTGGCTCACCGCGGCGTGCTGTGGATCGGGACCCGCAGTGGAGGGCTCAACCGGCTGGACCTCGCCACGGGGCAGATCGTGCATTTTCGTCATGACCCGGCCGATCCCGCGAGCTTAAGCCACGACCTCGTGACGGGGCTGGCCGCGGGCCCAGACGGGGTGCTTTGGATCGGTACGAGGCGGGGCCTGGACCGGCTGGACCTGCGGACCGGACGTCTCGAGCGGATCACCGATCCCCTGGATGCGAACCACCAGCGCTACAGTGGCTTTGTCGCTGCCCTGGCCGTCGACGCTGACGGCCAGGTGTGGGTGGGAACGCGCGAAACCCTGAGCCGATACGACCCCGGCACGAATCGCTTCGTCCCTGTACCGGCACCCTGGTACCAGCCAGCGAGTCTCGGTGGAAACACGGGGATCTCGGTGAGCACGCTACACCTGGGAGCCAGCGGCACGCTGTGGGTGGGTACGCAGCGGCAGGGTGTGCTCGGTCTCCGTCCTGGTGCGACCCTGCTGGAGCGCGTCGTATCGGCCGCCCAGGGCATGCCTGAAGCGCCGGTCCAGGCTATCCTGGAAGATCGGGCAGGCACGCTCCATGTCGGACTCGTCCAGGCGGGGCTCTGCACACTACGCCCGGAGACGGACCGCCCCGTATGCCAGCGCCATCGCTTGGACGACGCACAAGGACTCTCAAGCAACACGATCATGGGGCTGATGGAGACGCCCGGCGGGACCTTGTTCGTGGGGACCATGAATGGACTCAATAAAGCCCGCTCCAGCAAGCCGTTCCACGCCATGCTCTATGATCCTCAGGCGCCCGCGCGCAGCCTGTCTCATCCACTCGTGCGGGCGGTGCTGACCGATCAGGACGGCGCCTTGTGGGTGGGCACGCGGGGCGGCGGGCTGAACCGAGTCGACCCGAAGACCGGGCAGGTCACGGTGTGGCAGCACGACCCGGACGATCCGTCGAGCCTTCCCCACGACCACGTTTGGGCATTGGCTGAAGACCAGGCTGGCCACATCTGGGTTGGGACCGCCGGCGGCGGCCTCGGACGCCTCGACCCCAGCACGGGGCGTGTGGTGCGGCATCAGCACGACCCCGCACATCCCACTAGTCTGCCGACGAACCGGGTGTACTCCATCCGGGAAGATGGCACAGGGGTCCTGTGGATAGGAACGGTGACCGCTGGACTAGCCCGGTACGACGGAGACGGTCAATTCACGACCCTCCCACGCGCGCCCGACACCACTGCGGGCCTGAGTCACCCTACGGTGTGGCCCTTGCTGGAAGACTCGGCGGGCGCCCTGTGGATCGGGACGCTGGGGGGTGGGCTCAATCGATATGATCCCACGGAGGACACGTTTGGCGTGTACGACGTGGGCGATAACAACGTGACGGCCCTGGCGCAGACAGCGGATGGGCGTCTGTGGGTGGGTACCATGAGCAGTGGCCTCATGCAGTTCGATCCCGCCACCCAGCGCAGACGCGCCTACACGGTAGCCGAGGGTCTGCCCCAATCCACGGTGGCCTGCCTTCTGCCCGACGAGCACGGGGCCCTGTGGATAGGGACCAGTGATGGGCTCGCACGGCTCGACCTAGATACCGAGACGTTCACCACGTTTGGTGTGGCCGACGGTCTGCCCAGTGCGCTTTTCCACGTTGGGGCCTGCCATCAAACCCAAGAAGGCGAGCTGGTGTTCGGGACGGACGCAGGCGTCGTTCGCTTCTTCCCGGAGGACATCCAGCAGCGGACGTACGAGCCTCCGGTGCACATCGTGGGCCTCGACCTGTTCAATGAGCCGATGGTCCTAGATACCCTCGCGTCCCAGCTTCGCTCGGTGGTCCTGCCCCACGATAGTAACTTCGTGGCGTTCCAGTTTGCCGCACTCGACTACGAGGCGCCCGAGCAGAATGCCTTCGCCTATCAGCTGGAGGGGCTCGACGAAAGGTGGGTTGATGCGCGCACCCAGCGGCGGGCCGGCTACCCCAACCTTGCCCCAGGCACCTATCGGTTTCGGGTGCGCGGGACCAACAGCGACGGCGTATGGAGCAGCCAGGAAGCGTCCCTGCAGCTGACGATCACCCCGCCCTTCTGGCAACGGTGGTGGTTCCGGATGCTGATGCTGGGGGCGGTAGCCGGGGTGCTGCTGGGGGCGCACCGCTACCGAGTCCACCACCTGCTCAAGGTCGAGCGTACCCGCACCCGCATTGCCGCGAACCTGCACGACGACTTGGGCAGCGAGATGGGTAACCTGGC
>JBCDJV010000057.1:0-30130 GCA_038747425.1 Bacteroidota bacterium | reverse complement strand
CGTCGCCCGATGCACAGGCATCGCGCTCCTCGGCCGCCTGGCTCAGCCACCCCCAGACGCACGCATCGATCTATCGACTATTACCTGACACAGCACTAGTGGCTGAGCGTGACGGGGGGCAGGCGCACGACCTCGTCGTACACAGGCCTCCCCAACAAAAAGGCTTTCATGACAGCCTCGATGCGGGGGGAGGAGAGAAAGAGCGGATCGCTGTGCCCCGCGCCGTCCAGGATGAGATGGACGCTGTTGGGAAGTCCAGCCCGTACTTCTTCGGCATTGCGCGGAGGGGTGCGTCCATCCAAGGTGCCGCTGATCAACAGAACCGGAACGTCGGTCACCGTGGGGGCCCGGTAGGCCTCGCCGAGATCCGGGAGGTCAAGCGAGGCGGCCAGCTCGTAGGTAGCCGGAACGTTGATCGCATCGCCCAGCAGGGTCTGTTCCCGCTCCGCCTCGATGCGGAGGCGGCGCTCGTCGGAGATGCCGGAGGCGATATCCATGACAAGTGGCATCGCGCGGAATCCGCCTGAGCGCAGGCCGTAGAACACCGTGGGGGCTACGGAGGAAAAATCCCCATTGAGCAACTCGAGGTAGGTCTTGGGCAGGTGCTTGAAAGACGAAGGCCCCCCCAGTTGATAAGCCGTATACAGTTGCAGGTCCATCGGTCCGATGGTGACGGCCACCGAGTCTGTGGCGCTGAGGGGGGCGTAGGCGACCACCGGCGCCTCTTCCAGGCGCGCCAGCATGGTGGCTATGGCACCGGTCAGGCTGGGGAGCTGCGGGCTCAGCACGGAGTCGGCCTGGACCCAGGCATCGATCTGGTGCAGCAGGGCCTGCTGGTCCGCCGGCCGCTTGCTGGTATGGTCCGGCCCTTCGACCCCAGCGAGAATGGCGCGGTCGATGCGGTCTGGATGACGCTTCAGCATGGCCAGGGCCAGATGCGATCCATAGCTGATGCTCCACAAGCTGATCTGGTCCACCCCTAGAACCTGTCGCAGCGATTCCAGGTCGTCAGCACTTTCGGTGGAGGTGTAGCCATCCAGGTCCACGCCCTCACCGCGCCAGAAGTCGACGCAGGCCTCGGCCGCCTCGCGTGCAACCTCCGTGAGCCCGTGGCGGGTGCCCGGCTGATCCAAAGGGTAGCGCCACTGGTGGGGGCAGTTGGGCAGTTGTTCAGACAAACCGGTCCCCCGCTGGTCAAAGGCGATGACATCAGCCACCTCGCGCATCGCCATGAACAGGTCAAACCGGGCGTAGCGGGCGGAGCTAGAGCCAGAGCCTCCGGGCCCACCGGCCAGGTACACGATGGGCGGGCCTGGATGGTCGCTGGTGCTGGCGAAACGCACGAAGGCCAGCTCGATGGTTCGGGAGTCGGCATCGGCGCGGCGTTCGGGCACGCGGAACGTTCCTTTCTCGGCCTCCACGCTCCGGCCGTCGTCGGCGGTGAATGTGTACGGCTCCAGGGTCAGGGGGGGCGCCGCCGGTTGGGCATGGAGGGCCGTGGCTATTAGCAGTACGCACAGGGTGAGGGGGAGGCGAAGCATAGCGGTTGAGGTTAGTGAAACGAAGCCCCGATATTGGAGGTCGAGGGGGCTCCCACGAAGCCGGACTGGCAAAAGGTGCGCACAAAGCGGTGAACGGCTCTCAGTAGCTGCGAACGACTCATCCGAACGCCTGATGGTCCGTATCACCGCACAGCCGTTTCACTCACTCGCTTGTTCTCGATGCTGCGCTTGCTGTACCGGTATGCTCGCGTGTGTCTGCTGCTCGTCGGCGTAGGTGGGCTGGCCGGAGAGGTTGCTGCACAGACCTGGACCGCGTCTCGGGTGGAGCAAGCGCGCTACCAGGTGGGAGACGACCCCCGGTGGGCGTCGCCCGTGTGGGTGGATACCACGTGGTCCAGCTTCTGGCTGAGCGCTCCACCTGACACCCAGGCCGTGTTCTGGGTCCGGGCGCAGGTCCACCTCGGCGAGGTGACGGCCCCCCCCACGCAGCCGCCGGCCATTGACGTGCCTGGTGCCGTGCGGACGTATGGCCTCTTCGTGGCGGCGCTGGCGGCCTCGGAGCTGTACTGGGACGGTGTCTTGATCGGAACGCGAGGGCAGGTCGGGTCGTCGGCCGCCGACGAACAGCCCGGCCCGATCGGCGACCTCGTGCGCCTTCCCGATTCATTGGCCACGGCGGGGGTTCATACGCTGGCGCTCCGGCTCTCCAACTTCCACCGTCCTCCCAGCATCAACTACTACATCTATGGCCTCAGTGTGGTGGACTACGAAGCCTGGTCCGCCGAGACGCCGTCGCTGATGTGGCCGCTCTTCTTTCTAGGGGGCTTCGTGCTCATCGCGGTCTACTATGCCACGCTGTTTGTGCTGGACCGACGCCGGACGCCTTACCTCTTCATCAGCCTGCTGTGCGTGACGGTCTCCGTGCTGCTCCTGGCCGAGCGTTGGCGTCCGCTCTTCGGGTACACGTACGAGTGGCACTTGCCACGCCTGCTGGTGATAACGGGGGCCACCTGTCTGCTGTCGGCCCTTCTGCCCACGCTCTTTGCCCTGCAGTTTCGGTTTCCGTGGCGTCGAACGGCCGCCGCGCTGTTGGGCCTGGGGCTGCTGGCGTCGTTATTCATGAAGAGCTATGACCAGAAGAGTGAGGCGCTGTTCTGGTGCGGCCTCGTGGCCTCCTTTATCATCACCTCGTGGGCGGTGTATCGGCGCCAGGAGGGGAGTGTGTTAGCCTGGGTGGGGACGGCGGTGTGCCTGGGGGCCTTGCTCGTCTTCGACTGGTCGTTCATGGATCGCTACTTCTTCCCCGCCTTTGCGGTGCTGGTGGGCTGCCTGCTGATCTCACTGGGGCTCCATACCCGGGCCTGGCAGCGGCAGCACGAGGCGGCTTTGCTCACCGCGGCGCGGTTGGAGATCGAGCTCCTGCGGAAGCAGCTACAGCCGCATTTCCTGCTCAACACGTTGACTTCGGTGATCGAATGGATGGAGGCGCATCCCCAGACGGCGGTGCGCTTCATCGAAGCCCTCGCCGATGAACTCCGCATGCTGGCGGCCATCTCCAGCAAAACCATGATTCCCATGGCCGAGGAGCTGGCCCTGTCTCGCGCCCATCTGCGTGTGATGGGTTACCGGAAAGACCAGACGTACACCCTGGCCACCAAGGGGATTGAGGAAACGGCTTTGGTTCCCCCAGCGCTGATCCACACCCTGGTAGAAAACGGCGTCACCCACAACCGGTACTATAGCCCTACGGTTCGCTTCACGCTCGTGGAGGAGCGCGATGAACAGCTCCGGCGGTACCGGTTCACGACGCCGCCACCGAGCGAGTCCGCTGGCCTGCAGGGCGACGGCTACGCCAGGGCGGGGGCGGGGACAGGCTTGCGCTACGTACAGGCGCGCTTGGAGGAGAGCTTCACGGGCCGTTGGACCCTCCGTTCGGAGCCCGTATCCGGCGGATGGCAAACGGTCATCGAAATCCGCCCCGCCCCTTGACCCGGAAGTCCAGCCCCGCTCATGCATGTGCTGATCGTAGAAGACGAAGTGATGGTCGCCCGCCGTTTGGAACGCCTGGTGCGATCCGTGCTGGGGGCTAGGCTGCACCGCGTTGAGGTGCGGCACACCTTGGCCGAGGCGCGGGCCTACCTCAAGCACGCCCCGATCGACGTCCTCTTTCTGGACCTCAACCTGAACGGACGCGACGGCTTCGAGCTCCTCAAGAGCATCCTATCCGACTCCTTTCGCACCGTCATCGTATCGGCCCACACCGATCAGGCCCTGCGTGCGTTCGACGAAGGAGTCTTCGATTTCATAGGAAAGCCGTTTGGTGAAGAGCGTTTGCGCCGGACCATGGAGCGGCTTGAGGAGGCGCAGCGGCAGGGCGGCTATGCCCGGCGCTATTTGCCGGTGCAGAAGGCCGGCCGCGTCGATCTCGTGAAGATCGATCAGATCCGATACATCAGAGGCGCCGATTCCTACGCTGAATTGCACCTAGCAGACGGGTCGCGTGAGCTACACAGCGCCACGCTTGATCATCTCGAACGCACCCTGCCGCCGGTGTTCGAGCGTATCCACCGCTCATACCTGGTCAACATGGCGGGCGTCTCCCACCTTCTGGTCGAAACGGGGACTCGGTATGCGGTGGTCCTAGCCTCGGGGGAGCGGTTGCCCGTCGGGCGCACGCGCTACAAACGCCTGCGGGCTCGGCTCAGCACGTAGGCCCGATGCCCCGGGTCGGCTTGGGCGGTCCTGGTCACCGCGTTGGGAACCACAGGTAGCGGCCGTCGCGGTCGATGTAGCCAATGCGGGTGATGGAATCGCCTTCGTCATCCAGCGTGATGGTGTGGACGCGGGCGGCCCCGTTGTAATACGCCCGTACCTCGTCAAACTGAGGCTCCGCAATCCAGCGGCCGGCGGTGTCAATGAAGCCCCAACGGCCGTTCACCTGCACGGCCGCCCGGCCTTGCGCGAAGGGGCGAGCCTCGTCGAACGCCGGTTCGATCACGATCTGCCCGCTGCTGTTGGCATAGCCCCAGGTGTTGGTGTTCTCGCGGACGGGCGCCAGTCCATTACGGAAGGGCCCGGCCTCAATGAAGCGCGGCGAGATGACCGTGCGCTGGTCGGCGTCGATGTAGCCCCATCGGTCGCTCACCTTCACGGCCGCCAGGCCTTCTGAAAAGGCCCGAGCATCCGGGTACTGGGTGGGGATGACCGGCTCCCCGTCACGGTCGATGTAGCCGAAGTCGTCGGAGCGATCCGCTTTGATGAGGGCCCGTCCTTCGGCAAAGTCGGCCTCGTCTACGCGCTCCATCTCGGGGGTATTCAGGCCCCGCACCACGGCCCCGGTGGGGTCGATGTAGTTCCAGTCGTACTCGGTGGCGTCGCGCACAAAGGCTCGGCCTTCGTGGAAGGGGCCGGGGTCTGCAAATTGGGGGTTGATGATGAAGGCGCCGTCCCGGTTGACGTAGCCCCAGAGGCCGTCAAACTTCACCGCAGCCAGCCCGCCGGAGAAATTGAGCCCCTCTTCGAACTGGTTGTCAATGACGAGCTCGCCGCGGGTGTTGATGTAGCCGGTGCGCCAGGAACGGGGCCCGCGCACCCGTGCGCGGCCGTCAACGAAGGCATACGCCTCCCGGAACTGAGGCTCGATGACCATGCGGCCCTCGTTGTTGACGTAGCCCCACTCACCGTCTAGCAGCACAGGGTGAAGCCCATCGGCGACGTGGCCGTCGTTGCCCCGAAGGTCGTCGATGGCGTCGCAGCCGGGCAGGGACAAGGCCAGGCCTACGATGAGGGCAGGAAGGAGCCAGGCGCGGTGCAGAAAAGACCGTTTCATGAACGTACGTGATCAATGATGTCTCTGGATGGATCAGCGGGCCGGGTACCACACATAGGCCCCATCCCGGTCGATGTAGCCGAGCTTGCGGTCCTCGTCTTCGCCCACGTAGACGCGGGCCAGGCCGCCCTGGTAGGTCTCGGCTTGTTCGAATTCGCGGGTGCTGCGCAGGGTGCCTGAGGCGCGCTCGATGTACACCCAGTCGCTGCGTACACTGACAGCCGCCAGCCCTTCAGAGAACGGCCTGGCATCGGCAAAGGTGGCCTGGATCTCCTGGCTCCCCGAAGGGTCGATGTAGGTGTAGCGCTCGTCCAGGCGGACCACCGCAAGCCCCTCGGAGAACGAGGAGGCGTCGTCGAATTGAGGGGGGATGGCTACGTTGCCGTCCACGTCAAAGTAGCCCCACCCTTCGGTGGTTGAAAACGGCGCGAGGCCTTCCTCGAAGGACCCGGCTGCATCGATGGTGAAGGCCGGATCGATGACCACCGTGCCCCCGGCGTCGATATACACCCAGCCGTCCAGGGCTTCCACAGCCGCCAGGCCTTCAGAAAACGGACGGACGTCGCTGTAGCGGGGCTCGATGACCAGGGTGCCGCGGCGGTCGATGAACCCCCACCGGCTGTCGATGCGCACCGCGGCCAGTCCTTCTGAGAACGACTGGGCCAGCTCGTACTGCGTGTCGATGGCGAGGTCTCCGCTCCGATCCACGAACCCGTACTGACCTTCCAGGCCTGGGGCGCGGACGTAGGCGCGATTCTCTGAGAAGGGACCGGCCACCTGGTATTGCGGTTCTACCACGGCCTGGCCCCAGCGGTCGATGTAGCCCCAGACCCCTTGCTGCTGCACGGCGGCGCGGTCCTCGTGAAAGTCACGCGCGTTGTCGAACGACGGGGTGAGGGTGATACGCCCATTGCTGTTGATGTAGCCCCACCGTTCTTCGAGCTGAACGGGGTAGAGACTCTGGTCATCGGACGAATCATCCCCGGAAAGGGTATCGCAGCCGGACCCCACGAGCAGCGCGGCCACAAGCACCAGGGATCCCCAGCGTGAGGGGGATCGGTGGGCGGCAAGAAACATGGCGAGCATGGATTATTTGAGCAAGGTCATGGAGTGCGTACGCGTCCCCGCTGGGCTGCGCAGCTGGTAGTGGTAGACACCGCTCGGTAAGCCGGTGCCGTCAAACGTCACGGTGTGCGGACCAGCCAGCCGGAAGCCCTCGGCGAGGGTGCGGACGCGCCGTCCCTGGGCATCGAACACATCCAGGCGGATGAGCGCGGGTTCGTCGAGCGTGAACGCGATGGTGGTGACCGGATTGAAGGGGTTCGGGTAATTCTGGGCCAGGGTGAACTCGGTGGGCAGCAGGGCCGGATCGGTGCTGACCCGTACGGGAGCCGCCACAAAGCGCTGCCGCTCGAAGGGGGCGCCGAGCAAGGCATCGACCTCTTCGCCGTCCACCCCAAACCAATCTTGCAAGAGGGTCGCGTACAGGCTGCGGAAGTCCATCGTGGGCGCGGGGTCTCCGCCATAGAGCTCGGTGACCAGGTCAGACTGCCGCCCATACAGGCCGCCTTGCAGGCCGCGTCCGAAGAGGAGGGTGGAGGCGCCGGCTCCGTGGTCGGTGCCGTTGTTGCCGTTCTCGCCCAGCGTACGGCCGAACTCGGAGAACGTCATCACCGCCACCCGCTCATCCAGCCCATCCTGGGCCAAGTCGTCCAGGAAAGCGGCCACGCCATCGGCGATGGTCCGCCACAGGTCAGCGTGGCGCCCCTCGGTGCCGCCTTGGCGGGAATGGGTGTCGAAGGACCCGATGGACACCGAGACGATGTAGGCCCCCAGCCCGCCCCGGATCAGCCGGGCTGAGGCCGCCAGGTTATCGGCAAAGCCAGAGTTTGGGTACGCGGCGAGGTTGGTGCCGCGTTGGGCGGCTTCCTGCACGGACGTCACGTACCGAAGCGAGGCGTTGGCTACCTGGCGCAGGTGCCGGATCGGGCGGCCGTACGGGCGGCCGTTCAGCCGGGCATCGTCGGCGTCGTAGAAGCCGCGCTCAGCGATCTGCTCCACAAACGAGGCATCGCCAAGGCTGACGCCCAAGTTGCCCTTGGAGCTTTGAAACAAGGCCACAGGCCCCCCTAGGCGCACCGCCAGGGGGTTCTCCAGGGGGGCCCCCAGGTTGTCGATGGCGTCGGACAGGTAGCGGCCCCACACGCCGGTGGTGAAGGACTGCATGCTGCCATCGTCCATCCGGCCGTTGCCGGTGACCCAGTTGACCGTGCCCGCAAAATGGGAGCGGCTGGATCGTTCATAGCCGGTGTTCAGCGCTACGGCCATGTGCCCGGAGTCCCACAGTGGCATCAGCGACGCCAGGGCCGGGTGCAGCCCGTGCTGGTCATCGAGGCGCAGCACCGACGTCTTCGGGATGGCGATCGTCGGGCGCTCCCGGTAGTAGACATCGTTTTCAAACGGGACGACGGTGTTCAGGGCGTCGTTGCCTCCCCGGAGTTGGATGAGCACCAGGACACGATCTGTGCCCGAGGCCCGCAGCGTCTGGAGGACCGGTGCCTGGCCGAAGGCTTGCACCGGTTGTTGCCCCAGCATGAAGCCGACCCCCGCTGAGGCCAAGCCCATGCGCAGCAGAAAGTCGCGGCGTGTCCAGGCATCGTGATCAGCCTCGTGCGCAAGGCCGTCTTCGAGTCGGCTGCCATGGCGGCCCAGCACCGGGGCGTGGTGGTGGTCGTGGGCGTGGTGATGATCCATGATACGCGGGTCAGGTAGGTTGGGCGTGGGCGCGTAGGCTCAGTGCAGTTGGTATTCGGGGAGCTCCCGGGTGAGGAGTCCCAGGAACTCGCGCAGGAGAAAGCGGGCGCCTTCCAGCTCGCCATCCCCAGTTTCTTGCAGGGAGGGCCATTCATACCACGGCGTGCCGGCCAGCAAGAGCTTTGAGAGCGCGCTGCGCGTGGGATCGTTCAATACTTCGGGAGGAGGGGGCAGGTCTACGTCGCCCGCGAACGGCTCGTCGAGCATGCGCAAGCTGGTCAACGCCAGCGGGACGGGCATCAGCGAGGAGGCCAGGTCCTCGGCGATGGCAAACGGGTTGCTGGGGTCAGACACCCGGATGGCAATCTGGACGGGGTCGAAGACGCCGTTGCCTGCGGCGCCATTCATGAGGTCTGTAAGGATGGTCCAGCGCTCAGGGAGGAGGCCGGTGGTGATCCAGGATTCATCGCCCGGCTTCTGGGCGGCGTCCGGTGGGTTCAGTCCAGGCCAGCCGGCCACGTCGGGCGGGTTGAAGAGCTCCATGGACAAGCGAGCGGGCTCCAGCTGCACGCGGAAGTACTCCAGGACCTCCGTGGTGGGCGTAGTCTCGGTTTCGTTGAGGAAGCCCACCAGAAAGTCCACGGGGCTTTTGATGCGGGCCCCGCTGTATTCCACATCCAAGAAGCGGGCACTGGTGAACAGCTGCCGAAACACCGGCAGCAGCTCAAAATCGGCGTCGAGGAATGTGCTGGCGAGCGCGGCCACGGCCCCCTCGTCTGGGACGGGGTCCACGAAGAACACGTACAGCTTGCGGCAGATGAAGTGCGCAATCTGGGCCCCGCGTACTTCAAAGATCAGGTCGATGACGCGGTCGTACTCCACCCGCGGGTCACGGTCGCCGGGAAAGGACCGGCCGAATAGCGTTTTGGCCCCGTCATCGTGCAGGCCGGGCACTGGGCGGGCGGAGAAGCCATCCACGGTCCACCCGGTGAGCACCCGCGAGAGCTGGCGCACATCGGCTTCACTGTAGTTGGGCGAGCCGTCGGGTCCGGTGATGCCCATGGTGAACAGCTCCAGCAGCTCACGTGCGTAGTTCTCGTTGGACCCCTTCTCGCTGGTGTTGCGCACGTTGGTGGCCCCGTCCAGGTAGAGCAGCATTGCGGGGTCGGTGCCGATCCGGTGCACCATGGTCTTGAAATTGCCCAGGGCCTGGGTACGCAGGAGGCGGTAGTAGCTGTAGGCGTGGTACGGAGCCCCGTAGACCGGGTATTGCGTGACCAGATGGTTGTGCCAGAACAGCGTGATCTTCTCGATGAAGCCCTGCTCGCGCATGCGAAACATCCAGGAGCGCTGCACGCCATACAGGTCCTCGATGTCACCTTCCTGCTGCCGACGGTACCACCGTGGCGCCTCTGGAAGGGCGAACTGCTGCGCCTCGTCCAGCACAAAATCCACGATCTCCTGGGCGGTCAGCCCCACAAAACCGTTGACGCGCCGGAGGCGGGCCCCAAACTCCAGCCGTGTGACCAGGTGCCGAGCCTGGCGGCGGCTGAGCGGAGCTTCAAAAGGGGCGAGGGCTGTGGCAGACGGCGTAGGAGAAACGCCCGAGGGCGCAGAGAGCCCCAAAAAGGAACGACGATGCATAAGACGACCACGATGTGATGGGCGAACTTGTGACGCGTGGGACAGCAGGCAAAGGGCATGCCCAGCAGCCCCGACTCGTATCACATTCCGCCATAAAGACGAGCAGAGGCCAGATCAGCGCACCAGAAGAGACGGACGGCGCGGGGCCCCAAGCCAGCGGAAAAGGAAGGCCGGAAAAATGGTAACGGGTCCAGGGTAGATCGAACGATCAACCCAAAGTACGGCGGTGGATCCTCCTAGTGCAAAACGAGGTCTCCGCCAGGGGGTCCATATCGCGCGGGTTGGCCTGGCGCGGTACGGGGTGTCGTTGAGGCAGGCCTGGCCGTGATCCAGACCCACCGTTGATGCAAGGATGTGAACGGCGTACGTTGGGGCATCCACCCCATCAAGCCGGCCCTAAGATGCGACAGCGATTCGACGAGCGCAACCGTGATCTGCTCATTTACATCAACGGTACCCTAGCCCATCGGGATCAGGCGGGTATCAGTCCGTTCGACTCCGCCGTGCAAGGGGGCGATGCCGTCTGGGAAGGCCTGCGCCTCTACGACGGGCGCATTTTCAAGCTCACCGAGCACCTGGATCGGCTGGTCGACTCGGCCCGTGCGTTGGCCTTTGCCGAGATCCCTTCCCATGAAGCCATCACGGAGGCCATCCGCGCGACGCTCGACGCCAACAACATGGAAGACGGGGTGCATATCCGGCTCACCCTGACCCGGGGCGTGAAGTACACGAGCGGGATGGACCCGCGGCTCAACACACAGGGGCCAACGCTCATCGTGCTGGCCGAGCACAAGCCGCCGGTGTATGACAAGACGGGTATCCGTCTCATCACGGCAGGCATACGGCGGATTCCGCCGGATTGCCTCGACCAGAACATTCACTCGTGCAACTTGCTCAACTCGATCCTCGCCAAGATACAAGCCAACGCTGCTGGCGTGGATGACGCCCTCATGCTGGACCTGCAGGGCTACGTGGCAGAAACGAACGCCACCCACGTGTTCGTGATCGACGGAGGCGTCGTCCGCACATCCCGGACCGTCTCGTGTCCCGAAGGCATCACCCGCGCCACAGTTCTGGAGCTATGCGCCGACCACGGGGTGCCGTATGAAGTGGGGGATCTCACCTTGTCTGAGGTCTACCGAGCGGACGAGGTGCTGTGTACCGGCACGATGGGGGAGCTCGCGCCTGTGGTTGAGGTAGACGGCCGCGTCATCGGCACCGGGCAAGCCGGGCCGGTCACGATGGAGCTGAATCGTCTGTTTCGGCTTCGGACCCAGCAAGAGGGCCTAGCCGTAGTGTAGCGGCACCGGTTCTACCCGATTCACCATCCACCAAGACGGCCATGAAGATCTGGGAACTCACCTTCACCTTTCGCGAGGTGATGTTGGACCTGGCCTTGATCGGGTCATTGTTTCTGGTGGCCACGTTGGCTCGGCGCTACGTGGGGCTGTTCCAACGATTCCTGATCCCCAACAGCCTGATCGCGGGATTTCTGGGCCTCCTCGTGGGTCCGCAGCTATTGGACCTGCTTGGGTATTCGACGGATCGGATGGAGGTCTATGTCTACCATCTACTCACGCTGACCTTCATCAGTGTGGGGCTGCAAGGAGGGATCGGCAAGCGATCCAAGGGCGCGCTCATGTTTGGCTTCATTCAAATTATGAGCTTTCTGCTGCAAGTCATTGTGGGCCTTATTGTTGCATTGGCGATATCAGCGTATCTCAACCCCAACGTGGTGCCGGCGGTCGGTACGTTGTTGCCCCTGGGTTTTGGGATGGGGCCGGGCCCGGCCTACTCGATTGGACAGGCCTGGGAAGCCCGAGGGTTTGTGGGCGGCGGCTCCGTGGGCTTGACCATCGCCACCGTGGGGTTTCTGATGGCTTACACCACCGGTGTGGTGTTGATGAATCATGGCATTCGCAAAGGATGGTCGACCTTGATCCAGGGCGAGCACCGGCTCACGCCGTCCATGCGCACGGGTTTTGTCACGGAGGACCCCAAGCCCATTGGCGGGCGCCTGACGCTGTCCACGAGCGCCATCGAGCCGATGACGTTCCATCTAGCGTTGGTGGGCGGCGTCTACCTGGCGGCGTACGGTGTGGGGCGTGGCCTGGAAAATATGCTGATCGAGATGGGCCAGGCCCAGCGGGTGAGCACGCTCTGGGGGTTTCATTTCATCCTGGCCAACATCTTGGCCTTGATGGCGCGCCGCCTCATGGGCTGGCTCCGCATCGGTGGGCTGGTCGATGAGGGGCTGATGCATCGGAGCACCGGTATGCTGTCTGACGCGCTGGTGGCCACCTCCATCTTGGCCATCAGCCTGAGTGTGGCGTGGGACTACATCGTGCCGATTCTCATTATGGGGCTCCTCGGGGCCGGGGTGACCTACCTGAGCATTCGTTGGGTGGCGCAGCGGGCGTTTGACGACTATCACTTCGAACGCATGACCGGCGCCTACGCGCAGATGACCGGCAACATCAGTTCGGGGCTGGCCTTGATCCGGGTCACCGATCCCCAGTTTGAGACGCCCGTGGCGCAGGACCTGGCGTTGGGCAGTGGCGTGGCCTTTGTGTTGGGCCTGCCGCTCTTTGTGCTGATCGAACTGCCCTTCGACCTGTTCCAGGGCCGTACCGAAGGGTACCTGTGGGTGATCGGCCTTTCGGCACTCTACCTGGTGGCCATCTTGCTCGTGTGGTCCCGCGTGGGACTGGCCCGTCAACGCAAGGTGACGTTCCGGTAGTCTCTGGGGGCGAGGCCGCTCGCTAGGCGTCCATCGGGGCGGGGGCAGAGACGGGCAGGGCCGTCTGCGCGGGGCCAGCCTCAACGGCCCACGAGGCCTCCCAGCGTTCGAAGGCCTGCAGGTCTTCGCGCAGCGCCTTGACCACCGCACTCACCACGGCTATGTCGTCCACGAAGCCCAGCACCAAGAGCGCATCGGGGATGGCATCCAACGGGGCGATGAAGTAGATGAGTCCCGCCACCGCGTACACCAACGTGCGCCACGGCACCTGCCGGTACTGCCGGCGCGCCGAGGCCCGTACCAGTCGGCCCAGCAGCCTGACGTCGTGCCCCATTTTGCTGGTGGCCGACCCTTTGCGGTCAAGTTTATCGTAGGCCTCGTTGACCACTCGGAACAGCCGGGTCCGCCGCTCCAAGGCCACCTGGGCGGCGCGGCGCGCCGTCTCAAAAGCGCGGCGGTACCGGGTCGGGACCGAGGGAGAGGGCGGAGGTGGCGGAGTGGACATGCAGGCGGGGGGATCGGGGGCTGAGATGTACGTAGGATACGAGATGTAGAGCGAAGGGGGAAGGACGAATGATGAGTTGTCCATGGGCGAGGGATGTGTGATGGTATCCAGCGGCACGGAGCCCCCCTGGGTACGGATGGCAGGCTAGCGGCCTAGGCAGCCGGTGGGACGCCGCGATCAAACGGCCTCTGCTTGGGTTGCCGAGCACCGATCGTGGGCTGTGGGCCGAGAAAGCGGGCGTGGGCCAAACCGTCCAGAGGGCCCAACGCGTCTTCGTCATGCTGGCTACCGGGGTCGCGTTCGACGAATTGACGACTTCGTTACAGCCCAAGAGGAGGATCAAGGAGGCGGCGGCTAGGGGGTGTGAGTGGGGCAAGGTATCTTATTGGTTAATAAACAGATCTACCTATCTTCGCTACACCATGGAACCGACCACGCCCAGCGTTGAGGCCCCTCAGGAGCATGCCTTCAAGGCCGAGATGCAGCAGCTGCTACACCTGCTCATCCACTCCCTCTACACCCACCAGGACATTTTCCTCCGCGAGCTGATCTCCAATGCGTCAGACGCCCTCAACAAAGTCCGTTTTCGGATGCTCACCGATCGCGAGGTGCGGGATGCCGAAGCGGCCTTGCGCATCGAACTCACGGCCGACCCGGAGGCGGGGACGCTGACGATCGAGGACACCGGTATCGGGATGACGGCCACCGAGCTGACAGAGCGTCTGGGCACGGTAGCCAGCTCTGGGACGCTGTCCTTCTTGCAAGAGATGAAGCAGTCCGGGCAGCCGCTGGACGGGGAGATGATCGGGAAGTTTGGCGTGGGGTTCTACTCCGCGTTCATGGTGGCTGAGCGCGTGGTCGTGGAAACCTGCCCAGCCGACCAAAACGAGCCCGCGCATCGATGGACGTCAGACGGGGCCGGTACCTACACGGTGGAGCCCATCGACCGTCAGCAGCGGGGGACGCGCATCACCCTGCACCTCCGTGAGCAAGCCCACGAGTATGCGCAGGAGGCCCGTATTCGACACGTCATCCAGAAATATTCCAACTTCATTGACTTTCCCATTGCCTTGGGCGGCACGCAGGTCAACACGGTGGAGGCGCTCTGGCGCAAGCCCAAGGGCGAGCTGGTTCCAGAGGAGGTGAAAGCCTTCTACCAGTTTGTGGCCCACGACTACCAGGACCCCCTCGGGCATCTGCACGTGAAGGTGGAAGGCACCACCACGTTCAGAGCGCTGCTGTTTGTACCTGCGCAGGCCCCACCGGGCCTCTTCCGCGACGACTTCCAGCGCAAGCTGCATCTGTATGCGGCCGGGGTCTTCATTCAGGACAACAGCGACTTGCTGCCCGAGTATCTCCGGTTCATCCGGGGCGTGGTGGATACCGAGGACCTGCCACTCAACGTGTCGCGCGAGGTCACTCAGGAGAGCCCTTCGCTCCGCAAGATCAGCAAGATCCTGGTCAACCGGGTGCTTAGCCTGCTCCGGGACTGGGCCGAGGCTGAGCGATCCACCGCCGGAAGCGACGAGCCCGATACCCGCTACGCCACGTTCTTCGAGCAATTCGGGGCCCTCTTCAAGCTGGGCATCAACACCGATGAGGGCAACCGAGAGGCCATCTTGGACCTGCTGCGGTATGAATCGACCCACACCGAAGCGGGGGCCTACACGTCGCTCCAGGCCTATGTGGACCGTATGCAGGAGGGGCAGGAGACCATCTATTATGCCCTTGGTGATCACCGGACCGTCCTCGAACGGACGCCCAACTTGGAGTACTTCAAGAAGCACAACGTGGAAGTTCTTCTTCTCACAGATCCGGTGGATGTATTCACCTTTCCCTACCTGGCCACCTACCAGGAGTACCCGCTGCAAAGCATCGAAAAGGCCGACCTGGACCTGGTCAGTAGCGATGCGGTGGAGGAAGCCTCCACCGGGGGCGATCAGGAGGCCTTGCTCGCGCGCATGAAGACGGTGCTGGAGGGCCGCGTGCAGGAGGTGCGCCCCTCGAAGCGGCTCGTTGATTCGGCGGCCACCCTGGTGGTGGGCTCAGGGGGGGTGGACCGGCACATGGAGCGGATGATGCAGATGATGAACCAAGGCCTGCCCTCGGCGCCCAAAGTGCTGGAGGTCAACCTGGGGCATCCGCTGATTCGAAACCTGAACCACCTGGTGGCCACGCCCGATCAAGACGCCACCGTGGTTCAGGCGATCGAGCAACTCTACGCGGGGGCTCTGCTGCTGGAAGGCTCCCTGGAGGACCCGGCGTCGTTCGTCGAACGCATGACGGCCTTCATGGTCTCGGCCACGACCCCAGACGCGCCACCAGCATGACCGTACGCCGGGCCACACGGGACGACCTGGAGGCATTAGCGGCACTGTGGAACGCCTTCATGCACGAGCAGGCGCGTCTGGAGCCGCGCCTCCGGGTGGCCGCCGACGCCCAAGCTCGGTGGATCAACGACGCCCAGCACTGGGTGGCCGACGAGACGATGCGCCTGTTTGTGGCGGCTGACCCGGGCTCAAGCCCCCTGGCAGGCTATGTCATGGCGCACCGGTGGGCGCCGCCGCCCATCTTTGAAAGTGGCGGCGAGGTGTTTCTCCAAGAGCTCTTCGTGCGGCCCGAGGAGCGGTCACGCGGCGTGGGGCAACGGCTCGTGGAGTCGGTCCGCACGTGGGCTGTGTCGCTCGGGGCTGAGCGGGTGCGCCTGGAGGCCCTTGCCGCCAACGAGGCTGGCCGGGCCTTCTGGGCCCAGCTCCACGCGACCCCCATCTCTGTGGGGCTGGCCATCGAGTTGCCCCAGACGACCCCGGCCCTGCCCCCTCCGCGCCGTATCGGCTTTTGAGCACGGAGTCGAGCCCTTGGTGCCCACAGGGCGCCTGTGCGGGGGAAGCCGACCCGAGACGAGGACCCTGCCGAGGCGTCTTCGGCACCGCGTAGGGGATTCCCCGGCTTGGTGTGGGGGTGTCCTGCACGATGGCTGTGGGTAGGGCGATGGCAGAAAAGGGCGTAGGGCCAACGTTTCTTGGACTTGTTGTTGTACCAACAAGCACGTCCTCCCCTTCATGCGCTTCCCCTTCCGTCTCCACGAGCGCCCTGATCTGCTGTGGCCCCTGGGTATCCTCTTGTTGATCCTGGGCGGCATGGCCACCTCGCTCTCGGTGGTGGTGGCATCCAAATCAGACGGTGGCGTGGCCGTCGAGGAAGAGTACTACGCCCAAGCGCTGGCGTGGAACGAGACGGCCTCTGCCCAAGCCGCCAGTGATCGGCTGGCCTGGACGGCCACCGTTGAGCTGGCCCCCCATCCAGTCACTCCCGGCCTCACCCGCGTGCAGATTGGCATTCACGAAGCGCAGCGGAACGCCGTGGAAGGCTTGGTGGGCGAAGTCGCCGTGCAGCGACCCGACGAAGCCACCCCCCGTGGCACCTTCCCCCTCCAGGCTACCAACCGGCCCGGGCACTACGTAGCCGACGTACCGCTCTCACAGGCAGGGCTATGGGACCTGCATCTTGTAGCCGAGCGCGGCTCCGACCGATTCTTGCACCGAGAACGCACGGAGGTCCGCTAGCCGATGGCAACCCCGGCTGCACCTAGCCCCGCCGTGTCCACCCCACCGCCCGCCTCTTCCATCGAGGCGGCTTGTGCACACTGTGGTTTGCCGGTGGGGGCGCATCCGGTTCGCTCGGACGAAGACGCCCTGGCCTTTTGCTGCACGGGCTGTGCGGTGGTGTACGAAGCGCTGGCGGGCTTGGGATGGGGGGAGACCTACTATCGCCTCAAAGCAATGAAGGCGGACACCCAGGCGCCCATGCCTGCACAGACCTCGGTCGATGCCCTGGCGCTGGCCGAGTTGGACACGGACACCTATCTCCAGGCCCACACCCACGAAACCAGCGACGGGCTCCGGGAGACGCGGTGGTTTCTGGACGGCGTGCATTGCGTAGCGTGCCTGTGGTTGGTAGAGCGGCTGCCCACGGAGGTCAGCGGGGTCCACGCGGCCTCGCTGGATCTGGCTCGGGCGCAGCTCCGGCTCGTGTTTGACCCTGAGCGTGTTCGCCTGTCTGAGGTGGCCCGGTGGCTCGCTCGGTTTGGGTACCGGGCGCATCCGGTCCGCACCCATCGAGTGCTGGCCCGCAGTGCCGAGGAGCGTAGCCTGCTGATCCGGATGGGGGTCACCTGGGCCTTAGCCGGCAATGTGATGTTGCTGGCCTTCACCTTGTATTCGGGGCTGGACGCGGCCGCCGATGCGGCGCTCTACCAAGCGGCGCGGGTGGGCAGCTTCTTGGTGTCTGTCCCCGCCCTGCTGTACGGGGCGGCGCCGTTCTTCCGGCGTGCCTGGGCCAGCCTGCGGTTGGCTGTGGCCCAGCGTGACGTGCGCATGCTGCACATGGACACGCCCATCGCGCTGGGACTGAGCATCGGCTGGGGGCACAGCGCGTGGGCGGCCCTGACCGGACAGGGCGAGATCTGGTTCGACTCCCTGACGGTGCTCGTAGCGGCCCTGCTGACCGCCCGGTGGCTCCAGCTGCGCAGTCAGCGTCTCGCCCGCGATGCTTCGGAGCGCCTGCTCGCCCTCCTGCCCTCGATGGTGCGCCACGTTCGGGCGGATGGTACCCTGGAGCTGATCGCCGTGGAGGAGCTGCGACCGGGCGACGTGGTCGAGGTGCCCCCGGGCGAAGTCATCCCCGTGGATGGACGCGTCACCGAAGGGGTCTCGGCCCTCAACCGAGCTGTCCTGACGGGTGAAAGCGAAGCGGTGCCGTGTGACGTGGGCGATGCCGTGGAGGCTGGCGCCACCAACCTGCAGGCCCCGTTGCAGGTGCGGGTAGAAGCCGCCGGTGCCCAATCTCGCGTGGGTCGACTGATGGCCTGGGTCCGTGATCAAGAAGACCAACGTCCGGAGGTGGTCCTGTGGATCGACCGCTGGGGCGGCGTCTTCGTGGCCGTCGTGTTGGCGCTGGCGATGCTGACTGCCGCCGCTTGGTGGTGGCTAGCCCCAGGTCAAGCCTACCTCCACGTGGTGGCCCTGCTCGTCATCACCTGCCCCTGTGCGCTCAGTATGGCCACCCCGCTGTTTATCAGTGTAGCCACCGGGCGAGCCGCGCGGCAAGGGATCTTTGTCAAGAGCGCAGCCGCCACCGAGCGGCTCACCCAGGTCCAGGCCGTGGTGCTAGACAAGACCGGTACCCTCACCGAAGGACAGCTGGCGCTGGTCGAGTGGGAGGGCCCGGACGAGGTCCTGGATGCCGCCGCCACGCTCGAACAAGCCGTCCCGCATCCCATCGCGGTGGCCCTGTTACAGGCTCGCTTCCCGGGCGAGGCGTGTGCGCTGACCGCGGCGCCCTCGGTCCGCGTCACCACTGGTCAGGGCGTCGAGGGTTGGTTCCATGAGCAGCACATCATCGTGGGGCGTCCTGCTTGGGTGCTGAGCCGAGCCGCGGCCACGCCTGCGCAGCAGAGCCGCCTGGCAGACGTGGCGGCCCGCGGCATGACCCCGGTGGCGGTCGCGCGGGATGGCCAAGTAGCCGCCGTCCTCGGCTTCGCCGATCGCATCCGGCCCGACGTAGCGCACGTGATCGCCCAATGGCAGGCGGCTGGCCTCGCGGTTCACCTCCTCTCCGGCGATCACCCTGACGTGGTGCAGCGGGTAGCGGATCAGCTGGGGATCCGGCATGCCTCTGGGCAGGCCACGCCCGAGGACAAACGCGCCTACGTGGACGCGCTCCAAGAACGCCAGGTCGTCGCGATGGTGGGGGATGGCGTCAACGACGCCGCCGCCCTCCGAGCGGCCGACATCGGGATTGCCGTGCAAGGGGGCGCCACCGCCAGCCTCGTGGCCGCCGACGTGTTCCTCGTGCGTCCCGGGCTGCAGCCGGTGGCCGATGTGGTGCAGGGGGCCGGTACCGTGATGCGGGGGGTGCGCCGCATGCTGCAGTTCTCGCTGGTGTATAACATCGGTGGGGCCGCCGCGGCCATGTTGGGCCTGGTGACGCCGGTGGTGGCGGCGGTGGCCATGCCCATCAGCTCGCTCGTGGTGGTGCTGGCTGCCGTCTTTCAGCGCTCGTATGCGGGGCCCCGCCCCGGTAGGCGCGGGGGATTCCCCCCTGGCGTCTCAGGTGTTACACCGTCGGAGGACTCCCTATGAACATCTTATATATCCTCGTGCCGATCGCTCTGATGTTAGCCGCCCTCGGTGCCTGGGCCTTTGCCTGGGCTGTGCGGAGTGGGCAGTACGAAGATGTGGACACCCCAGCGGTACGGCTGCTGCTGGATGAGGTGACGGCCTCAGCCCCGTCGCCACGCCCTACCGCCGAACGCCGTCCCCCTCCCCTCACTCGTTCCCAGACCGACGCTTAGGCCATGTCAACCCCCTCGAAGCAGAAGACGCGCAGCTTCACCCCCGCCCGTATGGCCGTTCCCACGCCGACGGCTCCCATCGACGGCGCCATCGTGTCCGGCGATCATCTCGATGTCCGCTGGGCGGACTCCGAGGGGACCGCGGAGGCCTACTATGTGGAGATCGCCAGCGACGAAGCGTTCACGCGGGTCAAGATGGTGATCCTGGCCCAAACCGGTGTGCACCTGCGCTTTGCTAGCTCGGTGCTGGGCGCCGACCAAGCCTACTACTGGCGCGTCCGTCGGCAAGAAGGCGGGCAGTGGAGTGAAGCCGCCCGCTTCCAACTTCAGACGATGAGCGCGTCCCCGGCCAGTATGCACGCACCGGCCATCGCGGCTACGCCCGAGCCACCCGCGGCCACCGAAGACGCCGTGTCTACCCGACCCGTCCCCCTGAGCCCAACGGAAGCCAACCCTGTGCAGGGGGCGGCGGCTACGTTTTCCTGGACGGATCCGTTGTTTGATGGCCAGGCCCGCTACCAGCTACAGCTGTCCGCAGACGAAGCCTTTGAGCAAGAGGTCCTGACGGTCGATGCCGGACGGACTACGGTGCTCTCGCTGATGGGCCTCCTGCCAGAGAACGGCACCCAGCGCTACTGGCGCGTCGGGCGCCATGAGGGTCGGGACGTGACGTGGGGTCCGGTGGCGCACTGCACCCTCGTCGATGAGGACGAAGCGTTGGCGTGGCAGGAAGCCGTAGAGCGCGCCCGGATCGCCGCCGAGCGGATGCGCCTCTCAGGCGATGACCTCACCCCCGAAGAGGTGGAGGCCTCGGCGCCCTGGAGAACCGGGCAGACCGAAGCCTCATGGTCGGGAAGTGTCATCCTGTTCATGATGATCTCGTTTCTCACCCTGTTCGCCACGCTGCTGGTCATCTAGGGCGTGTCACCTGGGGCGTGTCACCTGGGGCGTGTCACCTGGGGCGTGTCACCTGGGGCGTGTCACCTGGGGCGTGTCACCTGGGGCGTGTCACCTGGGGCGTGTCACCTGGGGCGTGTCACCTGGGGCTATAGCGGCCCGGAAGGCAGACGCAGACATGCTCTGGATTCAGAGGTAGAGGGTGGGACCCTGCAGGGACGCTGTTTGTGCGCCAGGTGATGTATGTTCAGGGCCCGGTCCTATTCCTGTGTCTTGACTCTGGCCTCGTTGTATGTTCACGCCCCATCCACGTGTGTGTAGCCTGCTGTTCGCCCTGCTGTTGGGCGCGAGCTCCGTGGGTTGCCAGTCCGCTGAAGAAACTCCGTCCACCTTCGTGCGCCCGGCCTTGGAGGAGACGGCTCCCTCATCTGTGGTCTCCTTGTTCGGAGACACCTTGACCCGGCCGCCCCTGTCGGCGCGTCAGCGGACTCGGCTGATGGCCAACTTGGATACGGCCCTCACGCGGTTCGACGCTGCGCCAGACGAGGCCGAGTCCTTCATCTGGCTGGGCCGCCGGTTGGCCTACCTCTGGCGCTATCAGGCCGCCATCGAAGTGTTCACGGCGGGCTTGGAGGTCCATCCCCTGGAGCCTCGATTGTACCGACATCGAGGGCATCGCTACATCACGGTGCGGGCGTTCGAAGAGGCGGAGGCCGATTATGCGGAGGCCGTTCGCCTCATCGAGGGCACCGCCGACACCGTGGAGCCCGATGGGGCGCCCAACGCCGCCGGCATCCCACGGAGCACGCTCCACACCAACATCTGGTATCACCAGGGCTTGGCGTACTACCTGCAAGGTCAATTTGCAGCGGCCCGAGAGGCGTTTCAGCGGTGCCTGGAGGCGTCGCCCAACGACGACATGCGGGTGGCGGCAGCGGATTGGCTGTACATGTCGCTCCGCCGCCTGGGCGACGAGGAGGCCGCCGCCGAGGTGCTGACCCTCATCACCCCGGAGATGGATCTGCTCGAGAACCAGTCGTACCATCGCCGCTTGCGCATGTACCAGGGCGCCATCGCGCCTGAAGCGTTGCTCACCGCTGAGGAGGCGGAGGATCGGACACTCACGCTGGCCACACAGGGCTACGGCGTGGCCAACTGGTACCTCGTGGAGGGCGATACCGCACGCGCCCTGGCCGTGATGGAGACGGTCCTCCAGGGCGACTACTGGGCCGCGTTCGGCTACATCGCGGCTGAAGCGGATGTCCACCGCCTTCGTGGGACCGAGCGCCCCGGATTACCTTGACGGGGGAGCACCCCAAGCGTCCAGCCGGGCCCACGCGCTTCGGTACCTACGCAACCGTTCGAGGTCGTGGTCGGTGAGGACCGACAGGCGCGTCAGATCCATGTTGTCCTGCAGGTCCGCCCGCTTGACGGCCCGCGCGATGGGGTGGACGGCCACGCGGTCAATGTAGGCCAGGTAGTCGGCCCCGGGGGGCTTGGTGAGGAGGGCTACAGCCTCCAGCACGGAAGCGGGGAACCCCGCGGCCTCAAGGTCAGCGAGGGTCCACGCAGAGTCCTCCACCACATCGTGCAGGAGCCCGGCCAGTTGCGCTTCGGGCGAGGTCTGCGCCATGGCCACCCGGAGCACGTGCAACAGGTAAGGCTGGCCGGCCTTATCCCGTTGCCCCGTGTGCGCTTGCACAGCGAGGGCCATCGCTCGGTCAAGGTGGAGCGCAAAGGCCTCAGGCGTCGGTGGCGTAGGCGTCATGGTCTCCATAGATCAGGCGGCAAGACAGGGCCTCGGACCGTCGGCGTGGCCACGAGGGGAGAGGATGCGGATGACTGGAACTATGGCCCCGCACGGGGGATACCAGCCTATTCGCAAGGAACCAAGCTCTGGGCGCCGGAAACGATCGTTTTTCTGGCTTGATCCCCGAGCGGGTGTCCGGGTCTGCAAGCCGATACGTAACCTCTATGGCCGAGTCGCAGGAGCACATTCGTAATTTCTGCATCATCGCTCACATCGACCACGGGAAGAGCACCCTGGCCGATCGGCTCCTGGAGCTGACCGGCACCCTGTCTCACCGGGAGCTTCAAGATCAGGTTCTGGACAGTATGGACCTGGAGCGGGAGCGCGGCATCACCATCAAGAGCCACGCCATCCGGATGGACTACCAGGCTCAGGATGGGGCGTCGTATGTGCTCAACCTGATCGACACGCCGGGCCACGTGGACTTCTCGTACGAAGTGTCCCGTGCGCTCAAGGCCTGCGAAGGCGCCATTCTGGTGGTGGATGCGGCCCAGGGCATCGAAGCGCAGACCATCTCGAACCTGTATCTGGCCCTGGGGCACGACCTGGAGATCATCCCCGTGCTCAACAAGATCGACCTCCCCGGTGCGCGTCCGGACGTGGTGGCCATGACCATCGAAGACCTGCTGGGCGAGCCCGCCGAAGACATCCTGCGCATCAGCGGCAAGACGGGCGCAGGCGTTGACGCCCTACTCGAGAAGATCGTAGCTCGTATCCCCGCCCCGCAGGGCAACCGCGAGGCGCCTCTTCAGGCGCTGATCTTCGACTCGGTGTTCAACACCTACCGAGGCTCCATCGTCTATGCCCGCGTGTTTGAGGGCCGCTTGCGCAAGGGGGAGAAGATGCGCTTCATGTCCAACGGCATGGAGTACGATGCCGAGGAGATCGGTATCCTCCGCCTGGACATGAACGAAGTGCAGGAGCTGGCCGCCGGCGAGGTGGGCTACATCATCGGGTCCGTCAAAGACGTGCGGGACACGCGCGTGGGCGATACCGTCACGCACGCCAAAAATCCGGCCTCGGCCCCGATCGAGGGCTTTCGCGACGTCAAACCCATGGTGTTCTCCGGGGTCTACCCCACGGCCTCTGACGATTTCGAGAACCTGCGGGCGTCCTTGGATAAGCTGCAGCTCAACGATGCCTCCTTGACCTTCGAGCCGGAGACCTCCAGTGCGCTCGGGTTCGGGTTTCGCGTGGGCTTCCTCGGGCTGCTCCACATGGAGATCGTCCAGGAACGCCTGGACCGCGAGTTCGGGCTGGACATCATCACCACGGTTCCCAACGTGAAGTACCGCGTCCAGCTTACGGATGAGACGGAGGAGGTGATCGAGAATCCCAGTGCGATGCCAGACACCGGCCGCATCGACTCGGTGTTGGAGCCTTTCGTGAGCGCCGAGATCATCACGCCGACCGAGTACATCGGCAACTTGATGCAACTGTGCCAGGAGCGGCGCGGCGTTTACGTGAACACGCAATACCTGGATGAGGAGCGCGTTAACCTCAAATACGAACTGCCCCTGGCCGAGATCGTGTTTGACTTCTACGATCGCCTCAAGAGCGTCAGCCGGGGGTATGCCTCCTTCGACTACGAGTTTATGGCCTACCGCGAGAGCGATCTCATCAAGCTGGATGTGCTGATCAATGGCGATCCCGTGGACGCGCTCTCGACCATCGTGCACCGTGACAAAGCGTACTGGATGGGGCGGAAGCTGACCTCGAAGTTGCGCCAGCTGATCCCGCGCCAGCTCTATGAAGTGGCCATTCAGGCGTCGATTGGGACGCGCGTCATCGCCCGCGAGACGGTCAAGGCCCTGCGCAAGGACGTGACGGCTCGATGCTACGGCGGTGACATCACGCGGAAGCGCAAACTCTTGGAGAAGCAGAAAGAGGGGAAGAAGCGGATGAAGCAGGTGGGCCGCATTGAGGTCCCCCAGGAGGCGTTCCTGGCCGTCCTGTCCGTAGATAACTAGGCACGCCTGCCGCCCATGCCTACCTCGCGCTCCCTCCGGCCTACGCTCGGCGCCCTCCTGATCAGCCTGTTGGGGTGGAGCGGTCTATCCACCTCCGCCGAGGCCCAGAACGCGCATTGGCCCCGTCAGGTGCGCCTGGGCCGCATGCTCATCGATCACTACCAGACGTCGAGCCTCCGGGCCCGGGCCTTGGCGCATCTGCAAGCTCAGGGTGCCCTGGCCGTGGATCTGTTGCCCCCGCAGCCCATCCCGCCGCGGCGCGCCGATCTGCAGACGATGCTGGCGCAGATCGCGTACATACCGCCTGCCCCGGAGCCACTGGTGATCGAGCCGGAGCGCCCGGCCGCACTCATCGAGCGGGTACAGGTGATCAAAAAGCTGGAGCGAAGCTGGTTCGAGCGGTCCTATGCGGACGTCCAGTGGGCCTACATCGGCAGCAACTACTTCACGCCGCTGGACACGACCCGCACCCAGGTGCTGCGCGCCCGCATGGAAACCCACTTTGGTCCTCCCACGCGCACCCTGGCCGAGCTAGACGCGGACCAGCTTCGATCTGCGCGCGAGTTCATCCAGTTTGAGTACTGGTTCGTGCTGAACGACACCATCCCCGTGCGCATCATGGACGTCAACGGCCCCCTGGAACGTGGACTCGTCTTCGCGAGTGATCAGCGGCACCGTGATCAGCTCTTCGAATTGCGACAGGCCTTTTTACAGGATCTCTTGAACACCCGGCCGCTCACGCCGTACGTGGATTACTACTACAACCAGGTGTCCAACGCATGGTATCGGTCCGGGTACGACGGCGAGCGGTTCTTTCTCAACCGGATTCGGCGCCCCAACCTCACCCGAGGGCGTCCCTGGCTGAACACCGCCAATCGCTGACTGCATACGCGGCCCCGGTTGCCGCTGGGTGATCACAGGCTACCCGTCTGGCCGGCACCTACTGATTCCGCCTCGCTCCCTCTCATCTCTTTCCCGCTGTCGCTTTGTCTTCTTCTACTGCCCGTGAGAAGCGCCGCCAGGAGCGCGCCAAGCGCGCCGCGCGCCGCCAGCAGACCGGCCGCCCCGGAGCGAAGGGGGCGGCGCCGAAGAGTAAGCTGCGCGAGTGGCTAGACGCCCTCGTCTTTGCCCTGGTGGTGATGCTGATCGTGCGCACCCTGTTGTTCGATCTCTTCCGCATCCCCACGCCGTCCATGGAGAATAACCTCCTGGTGGGGGACTACCTCTTCGTGTCGAAGCTCCACTACGGAACGCGCACACCCATGTCGGTCGGGATCCCGTTCACCCAGATCCACATACCCGGCCTCGCGTTTCCCTACTTCCGGATGCCGGGCTTCTCGGAGGTGCAGCAGGGCGATGCGGTGGTCTTCAACTACCCGCCGGACGACCTGCCCATCGACCGCAAGACGCATTACATCAAGCGGGTTGTAGCCCTCCCCGGCACGGAGGTCGCGGTGGTGAACAAAGAGGTGCAGATTGACGGGACCCCCCAGCCGCTCCGCGAGGGCATGCAGCAATACTGGACCCTCACCAAGACCGACCCGAATGTGCGGCTTGCGCAGACGCGCCTGGAAGAGGCGGGCATCCGTGAGCCGGCACTGGCCACCCCTCGGCCTGAGGTGGTGCGTATTCAGGGGACGGCCGCGGCCGTGGAGCAGCTCCGGTCCTGGTCGTATGTGCAGGACGTAGAGCCCTACGTGGTCCCCTACAACACGGCGTACGACGCCATCATGTACCCACCGGGCCAGCAGTACACGCCGGACAATTACGGTCCCATTCAGGTACCGGCCACCGGCCTGACCGTCACGCTGGATGAGACCACGTGGCCCCACTACGAACCCGTCATCCGGCGCTACGAAGGCCGGTCCACCGGCCGGGCGGCCGACGGCGGTTTCCTTGTCGATGGGGCGCCGGCCACGACCTACACGTTTGCGCAGGACTACTACTTCGTCATGGGTGACAACCGGGACAACTCGGAGGATAGCCGTTTTTGGGGCTTTGTGCCTCACGACCATGTGGTCGGGAAGGCCATCCTGACCTACTTCTCGTGGGATGCCGAGCGCTTCTTGCCGCGCTTTAGCCGTCTCTTCAAAGTGATCCGTTAGTCGCGCTGAGCCTCCACGTCTGACACGCCTCCATGGCCCCTACGACCAGGACCACCCCGGCTTCGGCAGAGGGCCCCGGTGCGGCCGCCTCAGATCCCGGTGCGCAGGCGCCTTCGTGGCTAGCCGCGCTGTGGTGGGGCTTCCGCCCGCTGATGCTGGCTTTGCTGGCTGCCTTGCTGGTGCGTGGGCTGATCTTTGGGGCCTACCGCATCCCCACCCCGTCCATGGAAGGGACGCTCCTCGTGGGGGACTTCGTGGTCGTTTCCAAACTGCAGTACGGCGCTCGCCTGCCTCAGACCCTCCGCGTGCCGTTTACGGATCTCGTGGTGACGGACCGCACGCTTCCCTATGCGCGGATGCCTGGCTTAAGCCGGGTGCGCCGGGGGGACGTGGCGGTGTTCCACTACCCCGTGGAGGCCGGGGTGATCGACCAGCGCACCCACTACATCAAGCGCGTCGTGGGCCTCCCCGGCGATACTGTGGCCGTGGTGGACAAAGCCGTCCAGGTGAACGGGGCGCCCAGCCCCCGCCCTCCGGGCCTGCAGCACCGCTGGATTGTGGATCTGGTTCCCGAGGCGGATCTGCCCCAGCCCCGCCTGGAGGAGGTAGGCGTATCCAGCGTGCAGCGGGCCACGCAGAGGCGGAGCCGCTATATCCTCGCGGCCACCACCGAGGTGGCGGAGCGTATCGAGGCTTGGCCTGAGGTTGCGCAGATCCGGCCCTGGGTGGAGTCCGCAAGCGCCCATGGCCGCTCGTACCGCCTCTTCCCCTCAGGGGCGGGCTTCAGCCCCGACCAGTATGGGCCGGTGGCGGTCCCGGCTCGTGGAGACACCCTGCACCTGACCCAGGCGTCCTGGCCCTTGTACCGGACCCTTGTCGTCGACCATGAGGGCAACCGGGTGCGGCGGCCTACCGATTCGATCTTCGAGATCAACGGGGCGGTGACGGATCGCTACGTGGTGCAGCAAGACTATTACTTCGTGCTTGGGGATAATCTGGACGACTCCGCCGACAGCCGCGTCTGGGGGTTTGTCCCGCATGACCACCTGGTGGGCAAAGCGCTGATGGTCTACTACTCGTGGAATCCCGAGACCCGCCGGCCGCGCTGGAGCCGGTTGCTGTCGCCCGTGCGCTAGCGAGGCCGTCCTACAAGGCGTGCTGAATCCGGACACAACGGGGGCCTGGGTGAACCTGGAGCGAGGCCGGAGAACGGGCCCCCGGGGTGAGGTCCACGCCGAGGGGTTGGCTCCCTGGTCCTGGGCGTAGCAGGGGGGAGGTGGCTTTCGTATACTCCGGAGCGATCCCGCACCTCGCCGCTCTGTCTCCTTACCGTTCTCGTCTACCATGCGAAGCTCTGCCCGGCTCTGCCTGTCCCTGATCGTCGTCTTGGCCTTGGGGGTGGCGCCCGCTGCGCTCCAGGCTCAGGACTTGCCGCTGGCCCTTGATGTGCCCACCCCGCCGGGTGTGACGGGCTATGATCCCGCCATCCCGACGCCCGAAGAGGTGCTGGGCCATGAGCTTGGGATGAAGCATACCGTGCCCCTGGAGGTGGTCCGCTATTTTGAGGCGGTCGCAGCGGTGAGTGACCGTGTCGTGATGGCCGAGTACGGCCGCACGTACGAAGGACGCCCGTTGATCTACACCGTGGTAACGTCTCCAGGTAATCATGCGCGCCTCGAAACGATCCGCCAACAGAACCTACGCCTGTCCGACGCCCCCGACGAGGTGTCCGACGCCGATCTCGGGGCCATGCCTGTGGTGGTATTTCACGCTTTTGGCGTTCACGGGAATGAGCCCAGCACCACCGATTCTGCGCTGCTCTACCTCTATCACCTGGCCGCCGGGCAAGGGCCGGGCGTAGAGGATGCCCTCGAAGACGCCGTGCTCATCATCGACCCCATGCTCAACCCCGATGGGCGGGACCGCTTTGCCGACTGGGTCAACCGCCACAATGGGCCGGTGGTCAACCCGGACCCGCAGCATACCGAGCACAGCGAGCCGTGGCCAGGGGGCCGGACCAACCATTACTGGTTCGATCTCAACCGGGACTGGCTCCCCCTGGCCCATCCCGAGTCACGGGGCCGCGTGGAACTCTACCACGCCTGGCGACCCCAGGTGCTGACCGATCACCACGAGATGGGCAGCAATGCCACCTACTTCTTCATGCCGGGCATCCCGAGCCGCGTCAACCCCAACACGCCGACCATCAACCAGGAGCTCACCGCCCAGATAGGCGCCTTCCATGCGCAATACCTGGACGAGATTGGCGCCCTGTACTATTCCAAAGAGTCCTTCGACGATTTCTACTACGGCAAAGGCTCCAGTTTCCCCGACGCGCAAGGGACGGTGGGCATTCTGTTTGAGCAGGCCTCTTCACGGGCGCATCTCCGCGAGACCGTCAACGGCCTCCTGAGCTACGCCTTCACAATACGCAACCAGTTTACCACCTCCATCTCGACGCTCCAGGCCTCGACGGATCTACGGGATGACTTGCTGCGGTACCAGCGCGACTTCTACGCGGGGGCCTCGGCCTACGCGCAAGACAACCCGGTCAAGGGCTACGTGCTGGATCTCACCACCGGGCGTTCACGCGCCCAGCACCTGGCGCGCCTGCTCCAGGACCATCGCATCCGCGTCCACGACCTGGCCGCCCCCGTGACCATCGAAGGGACGACCTACGAGCCAGGGTCGGCCTATCTCGTGCCGACCAACCAGCCCCAGGCGCGCTTCCTCAACGGCATCATGGAAACGATGACCACCTTCGAGGATTCGCTGTTCTATGATGTGTCTTCGTGGACGTTGCCGCTCACGTACGGACTGACCTACGGACGCATGCAGCAGAGCATTGACCGGGTGGCGGGCGAGATGCTGCCTCCCATCGAGCTGGATGGTGGGGCCTTGGTAGGGGGCCAGGCGCGCTACGCGTACATCATGCCGTGGGGCCGCTATTATGCGCCCCGTGCTCTCTACCGCCTGCAAGCAGCTGGCCTGCAGGTGCGGCTCATGCGCGGCCCGCTCACCGCTAGCGTAGATGGGGAGCCCCAGGCATTTGAGGCCGGGAGCATCGTCATCCCGGTGGTGCAGCCCGAAGTTTCGTCGGAGACGGTGCACGAGCTGGTCGCGTCCATCCCCGCCATGGACCACGTGATGATGTATGCCATCGACACGGGCCTCAGTCTACAGGGGATAGATCTGGGGAGCCCCCAAGGTGATGTCCTGGAGCTGCCCTCGGTGGGGCTGGTCGTGGGTGCGGGCACCAACTCCAACAGTGCGGGCGAAGCGTGGCACCTCTTCAACGAACGGATGGCTATGCCGGTGACGCTGCTGGACACCCGCAACCTGGGTCGTGCCGACCTGAGCCGGTACAACACGCTCATCATGACCGGCGGCTCCTACGGGAGCGTACCCGCCGAGGCCGTCCGGGACTGGGTCCGAAGCGGAGGACGCCTGATTGCCACGACCTCAGCGGCCGACTGGGCCATCCGCAATGACATGGTCGACCTCACCGTCAAGGACGCCGACCTGGACTCGCTCTTCGAGGATCTTCCCTACGATCAACTTGATGAAGCCTACGGGGCCCAACGTATTGGAGGGTCTATCTTTGAAGCAACCCTAGACGTTACACACCCGCTGGCCTACGGCTATGACGACACCCTGCCGGTGTTTCGCCGGGGCACGACCTTCTACGAGCCGTCCGATCGGCCGGGGACCAATGTGGCCACCTACGCCGCAGACCCGCTGCTAAGCGGCTACATCTCGGAGGAGATGCTGGAGATGGCGGGCGGGAGCGCCTCCGTGGTGGCCCAGCGAGTGGGCCGCGGGGCCGTCATCCTCATGATGGATAACCCCAACTTCCGGGCCTTCTGGTATGGGACCAACGGGCTGTTCTTGAACGCTGTCTTCTTCGGCGGCTCGTTCTGAGAGGCTGACTATGAATGGATGAAGACGGCGAAAACGAGCGCTGGAGGTGCCAGGCTAGGCGCCTGAGGAGCGCGGGGCCGCGCCCCGGGCGACGAAGG
>JBCDJV010000056.1:0-30420 GCA_038747425.1 Bacteroidota bacterium | reverse complement strand
CCGGCTTGGAGAACAGGGGCTCGAAGGCTATCATGAATGCTGTAAACGCGGGAGGCATGGCAGACACCAGATCATCACTTTGCCGAGCGATGATCCGTCTACCGTGTCCTCCCCGTTTGCGTTCTAATGGACAAAGTCGAGTTAAGAGCACCTACCAAAACCCCGTGTGGACTACGCGCGGCTACATCCACGCAGGGCGGCCGCTGGCGTGCCTCGGTAGCTCCTCGCCATCGTTCCGCTGTTGGCGTTCGCCGTCTCGCCTGCCAGCTCTGATCGTCCTCGCCCTGACGTATCTGCCGCTGGTTGACCCCGCCCATGTCTGCCATGCGCAAGCAGCCACTAGCGATGAAGGGTCGCAGAGGAGGAGGGAGACGGATGGTATCCTGCCTGTGTGAGGCCCGGTGTGGGGCCCGCTCCAACGAGTTCCTGCGCCTCGTGCAGGCCCAAGGTACCGCCCAAGAAGCCTGCTGTGGCTGTGCATGCGGGCTCTCCCGAGGCAGTCCGTGCACCAGGACATGTGCTTGCTGGAGGTGCTTGGTTGCAATACATTAGCCTCCTCGCTCCTGCCTGCTGTGCAGATGTGATCGGGCGGGTCTCTTTTGACGACCTGGGCAGGCGCTATCTTCCTGCTAACACGAAGAGGACCTCATGAAAGTCGGCATACTGGGCTCCGGTACGGTCGCCAAAACACTCGCCAGCGGCTTCTTGAAGCATGGCCACGAGGTCATGCTCGGTACACGATCGCCGGATAAGCTGACCCCCTGGCATACCGACCATCCGGGCAGCGGCGTCGGCCTCTTGGCTGAAGCGGCCGCTTTCGGTGACTTGGTCGTGCTGGCCATCAAGGGCACGGCGGCCTCCGAGGCCCTTCATGCGGCCGGGGCCGCCAACCTAGCGGGCAAGCCGATCATCGATGCCACCAACCCCATTGCCGAGGCGCCTCCCGAGAACGGTGTACTCAAGTTCTTTACGAACCTGGATGAGTCGCTCATGGAGCGGCTGCAACGCGAGTTCAGTGACGCTCACTTCGTCAAAGCCTTCAACTCGGTGGGCAGCGCCCTGATGGTCAACCCGCCGTTCGAAGACGGTCAGCCGACCATGTTTATCTGTGGCAATGACGCAGCAGCCAAACAGACGGTGCGCGGCATTCTCGATCAGTTTGGCTGGGAGACCGCAGACATGGGGCACGCCGAGGCGGCGCGCGCGATTGAACCCTTGTGCATGCTTTGGTGTATCCCGGGTTTTCTGCGCAACGAGTGGGGGCATGCGTTTCGACTGCTGCGTTAGCGGTCTACAGGCGCCTGTCCCTCGCTGAAATCGGCCAGCCGCGGCCTCGTCGCTTGCGTACGCCGGTGGCTCCGCCTGCTCGTTCCGCCGTTGGCGCTCGCCACCTCGCCCCTTCGTTCTCATCGCTCCACCACACCACCTCGCATGGTTGATATCCTGATTGGTCTCGGCCTGGCCGCCGTCACCGTGGGCAGTGCCCGGCTCGCCGGCTTCGACCGCGACAGCGCCTTCTACCCGACGATCCTTGCTGTCATCGCCCTGCTCTATGTCCTGTTCGGGGTGATGGACGCTCGCGTGGGGGTCATCGTGTCGGAGGGGGCCGTAGCCCTCGTCTTCGTGGCCCTCGCCGTAGCAGGCTTCAAGCGGTCGGTGTGGTGGCTCGTGGCTGGGTATGCGATCCACGGCGTGTGGGACCTCGTTCACGACGCGGTGATCACAAACAATGGCGTTCCTGTTTGGTGGCCGCACTTCTGCATCGCCTACGACGGTGCCATCGCCGCGTACCTTGCCCTGCGCGCGCGGAAACCGGCGGCGTACTCACCACCCGTGCAGGCCCACCCTCGCAGCGGCGCACCGGGTGTTCAAACCTGAGAGCCGGTGAGGCCCACGCCCAATCGCTCAGGCCTTGATCGTCGTCGTACACCGGAGCACAGCATGGCCAAAGGCTACACACTCACGAGCAACTGGCGGGTCGTCTTGCGCGACCTCGGGCTGCATCCCGGCAATGTCCTACGGCGGGCGGGGCTTCCCGCCGACCTCTTCGCTCGGACCAGTGCGTCGGTGTCTGCGGCCGAGTACTTTCGCCTCTGGGACGCCCTTGAGCATGAGATGGGAGACCGCCTGCTGGCCCTCGAGGCCGGGCAGGGCATCCCCGTCGAGGCCTTCGACCCTCCGATCTTTGCCGCCCTCTGTAGTCCAGACCTCAATGCCGCCGCCGAGCGCCTCAGCATGTTCAAGCGGCTCATCGGGCCGTTCACGCTGGACGTAACCGTGGGGCCGGAGCAGACCGTCCTGACGTACGGCAGCGCGGCGTTCGGCCCGCTTCCGTTCTCAGCGGGCATGACCGAGCTGGTCTTCCTCGTCCACTTTGCGCGTCGCGCCACGCGGACCCCCCTCCACCCCGTCCAGGTCATGGCGCCTACTCCGCCCAAACCGGCAGCGCCCTACGAGGACTTTTTCGGCGTGCGCATACGGCCGGGCTCCGGCTATACGGTGGCGTTCTCCGCCCACGATGCACAGCGGCCCTTCCTGACCGCCAACGCCGGCATGTGGGCGTTCTTCGAGCCGGTCCTCACCCGGCGCCTCGCCGAGATCAAGCACGAAGCGTCCATCGCCGAGCGGGTCTATGCGGCCCTGTTCGAGCTGCTGCCTAGCGGACAAAGCTCGGTGCAGACGGTCTCCGCCACGCTTGGCCTGAGCGTGCGCAGCCTCCAACGCTACCTCCGCCGCGAGGACACCAGCTTCCAGCGGGTGCTCGGCGAGGCGCGCGAACGGCTGGCGCGCCACTACCTCCAGCACTCGGCCCTAACCGGAGCCGAGATCTCGCTGCTCCTCGGCTACGACGATCCCAACTCGTTCTTCCGAGCCTTCCGCACGTGGACCGGGCAGACGCCCGAGAGCCTCCGTGCGGCCCTGTCGGCCGCGAACCCGCCGACTCTGTAGCGCGTCGGCGACCTGGCCGAACTGGCGCGATCTGCTATAGGATTGGCGCGCTTCGCTAGTAATCGAGGGCGTGAGGCCGCGTAGGTTTTCTTCGAGCGCTCGTCTCGAGCGTATCGAGCCCTACGCATCCCACCGACCCGAGACCACCGTGCAGACCATCTTGATTACCGGTGCCAGCAGCGGCATCGGCAGGGCCACCGCCACCTACTTTCAGCAGCAGGGCTGGAACGTCATCGCCACGATGCGAAGCCCGCAGCAGGAAACCGAGCTGACGCAGCTCGACAACGTGCTCGTCACTCGCCTCGACGTTCAGGACGCCGCGTCCATCGCCAGCGCCGTCGAAGCCGGGCTCGCTCGCTTCGGCGCGATCGACGTCCTTCTCAACAATGCTGGCTACGGCGCCTATGGCCTCCTCGAAGCCACCCCACTCGACAAGATCCGGCGGCAGTTCGATGTGAATGTCATCGGGCTGCTGGACGTCACCAAAGCCGTGCTGCCGCACTTCCGCGCCCAGGGCGCCGGCGTCATCATCAATATCTCGTCGATCGGCGGCCATATGACGTTCCCCCTCGGCACCCTCTACCACGGCTCCAAGTTTGCCGTCGAGGGCCTCTCCGAAGCGCTGAGCTTTGAGATGAGCGCCATCGGCGTGAAGGTGAAGATCGTGGAGCCCGGCCTGATCAAGACCGACTTCGGGGGTCGCTCCTTCGACTTCAGCAACGACGAGAGCCTGTCCGACTACCAGGGTGTCGTGCGCAAGTTTTTCGCGGTCATGGGATCGACGGCGGACAGCGGCTCCGAGCCAGAGGTCGTGGCCGAGGTGATTTACCGGGCGGCCACCGACGGAACGGACCAGCTTCGGTACACGGCGGGTCCAGACGCCGCGGAGATCCTCGCCCACCGGGCTGCAACCGACGAGGCCACCTTCTTGCAGGGTATCAAGGCGCAGTTCGGACTCCTGGACGCACCCAACACTTGAGGAGGCCCCCATGAATGCGAAAGAAGCCATCGACTGGGTGGACCCGCACCGCTGGGCCGCCACCCCACCCGCCGAGCGCCTGCAGCTGCTTGAGCAGGTCCGGGCCAACCTGAAGCGCTTCGGGGAGGACCTGGGCGCCTCGGACGCCCGGATGAAGAACCACATGGTTGGCGAAGACGCCTACTCCGTCTCACTGTCCACGTTTGGGACGGTGGTCATCATGGCCAACACCGTGACCGCTGCCATCGAGGTCTACGAAGGCCTCGTCCACGGCGAGATGCCCACGCCGCTGTCCATCACCCAGGTCGACGACCACCGCTACGACCTCAAGGTCTTTCCCTCCCAGACCAAGGATCGGCTGCTACACGCTGATCGCTCGGACGTGCTCCGCGTGAAGGGCCAGCCGCACCAGGTCAACCCGATGGAAAAACCACCCGGCGTCATCGCCGTCTTGGGCGCGGGCAACTACTCGTCCTCGCTGGAAATGATCAAGGCCCTCTTCTTTGAGAACTGCGCGGTGGTGCACAAGCCCCACCACTTGAACGCCGAGACAGACCAGGTGTGGGCGCAGATCATGCAGCCGCTGGTGGACCACCGGGCCCTGGCCTTTGCCGATCACGATCAGGGGCGGGCGCTGACGGTTCAGCCGGGCCTCGCCAAGATCTACTTCACCGGCGGCACGGGCACGGCCAAGGCCATCATGGCGGCCACAGACACCCCCGTGGTATCGGAATGTGGGGGCAACAACCCGTGCCTCATTGTGCCTGGAGACCGTCCTTGGACGCCCAAGGAGCTCGCGCACCAGGCTCAGCAGATCGCCACCATCCGAAAGCTCAACGGGGGCGCCATCTGTGGCAGCGTGCAGACGCTGGTGACCTCAAAGCACTGGCCCCAGCGCGAGGCCTTCCTCGACGCGATCCGCCAGGCGATCGTCGAGGACACTCCCGCCGAAGGCACCTACTACCCGGGGTCGGAGGCGGTCAAGGCCGGCTTCCTGGAGGCCTACCCGGATGCCGAGATCCTGGAGCCCGAGGGCGGCACGCGCAAGCACGCCGCCGTGGTGCTCATCACCGGGGCCGAGGAGGACAGCTATGCCACCCAGCACGAGGCCTTCTGCCAAATCCTCAGCGAGGTGCCGCTGGACGTGCCCGCCCACGCGGCCGACTTCCTGCCCCAGGCCGTCGCCTTCTGCAACACCCACCTGCATGGCACGCTGGGAAGCAGCATCCTCATCGACGAGGACACCAAGAAGGCCCACCAGACGGTGCTGGATCAGGCCGTGACCGACCTGGCGTACGGCGCCGTGGCCATCAACGCGATGCCCCCGTTCGTCTTCCTGTCGCCCTGGCTCACGTGGGGCGGCAACGAGGAAGGGAAGACCTTCGTGTCTGGCGTCGGCCACTTCGGCAATGCGATGTGCTTCGAGAACGTGGAGAAGTCGATCCTGACGATGGGGTTCATGTCACCCGGCCACCTGATCAACGCTAACAAAGCGGCCTTCAACCAGATGGCCATCAATATGACGCGCTACGCCGTTGAACCCAGTTGGAGAACCCTCACCTGCCTCGTCGGCGACGCCGTCAAAGGCTCTTTCAGCAAGAAGGATTTCTAGAGGCTGTGGCAGACCTCTCTGCAGGCTGTGATCGGCTGCACGGAGGCTCGGCGGCGTTGCCCAGCATCGCCGTGGAGCCAAGCGCTCCAGCCATGTGCGGGCGAGAAGGCCTTGCCCGATTCGTCGCTGGCGTGTACCCTGCGTCAAGCCATCGCTGGGCTCACTCTGATCGTCACGCCGCGCCCGAGGCCAGATGAAGCATGCCCTCTCCTCTCACGACCAGCGGTTCCGAGCCCAGTTTGAGGCCGGCCACCTACCGCTTGCCGACTTTTCTCACCGCGCCCACATCCGGCTCGCCTATGCCTATCTGGCCGAGCACGATCACGACACGGCGCTCACCCTGATGAGGTCGGCCTTGCAAGCGTTCCTCCACCGTCACGGCGTTGATCCGTCGAAGTACCACGAGACGATGACGGGGGCGTGGCTCGCCACCGTGCAGCACGTCATGGCCCATACGCCCACCTGCCACTCGGCCGCGGCGTTCATAGCCGCCCGCCCCACCCTTCTTGATGCGGGCCTCCTGATGAAGTACTACACGCCGGAGTGCCTGTTCTCGCAGGCCGCACGCGAGCAGTTCGTGGAGCCCAACCTGGAGCGATTCCCTTGGTCGGGCGCCTGAGCTGCCTAACACGTCACCCAACGCCATACCTGCGGCCGCTGGTTGTGTATATTGCGGCGCGCAACGCCTCCAACCACGCCGATAGCCCGTTCTGCATCCAGCCGACTCCGTCGATGTCCACCCCTCCGTGGCAGCCACCGTCTCCAGGACACCACCAGACCCCGATCGCACGATGACGTACATGAGGCTCTCCGTCCTGTTGGCCCTGACCGTTCTGTGGGGCGGTCTCGAAAACACGTATGCCCAGGACGCCGCCCCGGACGCGTCTCGGATTACGGCCTCCGAGACGCCTACGCTCATTGCGCCGGGGGTCGTTTCGACGGCCATGGGTGAGTTCAACCCAGCGCTGGACCTGCGCCGCAACGAGCTCTACTTCATGCGCCGCACGCCCGGCCAGTTCGATTACACGTTGTACGTGTCCCGCTTTGAGGGCGCCCGCTGGTCGGAGCCCGAGGTGGTGTCCTTTTCGGGGCAATACCGAGACGATGCGCCGTACCTGTCCCCGGACGGCCAGCAGCTCTTCTTCGATTCACGCCGACCCGCCGACGGGTTTGACGGGACGTCCATCAGTCTGTGGCGCGTAGTGCGGGACAGCCTGGGCTGGTCGGGGCCCGAGTTTCTCCGGGGCCCCTCCGTAAGTGCACCGGAGACGGACAAAGACGGGGAGGACGAGTTCGGCCCGGCGGTCGACGCCACCGGAACGCTTCACTTCTACAGCTTCCGACGCCCGTTCAGGGGAGGAGCGCGCTACATCGCCCAGCCGGAAGCCTACGAGGAGGTCGAGCTTGAACGGACCCTCCCGGACCCGTCGGCTCAGACGTTTGTGTCCTACCTGTATCTGTCGCCGGACGGGCGGACGGCTATCATGGACGGCCTGGCGTCGGGGCGGAGAGACAGTGACCTCTATTTCTCGTGCCGTGGCGCCAGTGGGACCTGGAGTGCGCCGCGTCCCCTCCCGGTGGTCAACACGAACGCGTCGGAGGGAGGCGGGTGGTTGACCGCCGACGGGAGCCTGCTGCTTTTCGGGAGCTCGCGGAATGCCACGCGTGATTCGGGCAACCTGTACATGGTGTCCACTTCGTCTCTCCCAGTCCCCTGCAGCACCGAGTGAGGGCCCCAAGCATGGAAGCACCACTGTTCCCCGGGGGCTGTGCCTGGTCTGCCGCGGCCCTGGGTGTACCCATCGCAGCGCTGTCCGTGTTCGATTCGTTTGCGCATCACCGCGCCGAGCTCTGTATCGAAGGGCTGCAGCGTCTCTGACGTGCACCGCGTTCCTACGCCTGTGCAAGACCGAGGAGCCGTTCATGATATCTACTGCAGGATGCACCACCCGTGGCCTCGCGCAACATGACATGGTTTTGCAGGAAGCCTTGTGATTTCAATACGCGGCCTAACCAATCACTCAACAGGACGAAGGGCCACGGCCTGAACTCCATGCGCTCGGTGGCGTCTCACAGCTCAGACTCACCCTCAGCAGTTGCCACTTCGCGCGTCAGTTCTACGCGCCCTGTCACGGCCAGCCCGTACCCCATGCATCCTTCGCGGAAGGCCTTGCTCCTGCTAGGCGCCTCGGTACTTGGCGCCGTCTTCGCGGTGTTGGCGTTGGCCCACGGTTTCGAGAAAACCTCTGCGCCCCTTTCCCCAGTAGAGGCACCAGGCCATACGCTGGCCGCCTCCCAGCCCGATCTACCCGGAGGTCGCCCCACTCAACGTCATTCGCCTCGATCAACAGACTACGTGGAGACCGTGGCGGGGGTCTCCTTCACGATGAAAGCCATCCCTGGGGGGACTTTCTTGATGGGCTGCAGCCTGGAAGAGGAGCCGTGTGCCGATGCCGAGTGGGCAGACCACAAGACCGGGCAACGCCAACACAGGGCTGACGTCGCCTCTTTCTACTTGGCAGAGACCGAAGCCACCTGGGCGCTCTACCAGACATGCATCGACGCCGGTGCCTGCCCCGATAATACCGCCGACGGCGGCGATAATGGATGGGGCAAGGGCAACCGCCCAGTCATCGAGGTAAGCCGAGACGATGTGGTGGACCTGTTTCTCCCGTGGCTCAACGGCCTGACAGGCCAGACCTACCGGCTCCCCACCGAAACGGAATGGGCGTATGCCGCCCGCGCGGGGACAACCACCCGTTTCTCATGGGGGGAGGTGGCCGACTGCTCGCGTGCTCGGTACGGCTACGTATCCAAGGAATGCGGCGTCCAGGCGTCGACCGATCCCGTCCAGAGCTTCGAGCCTAACGGCTTCGGGCTCTACGACATGCACGGGAACGTCTGGGAGATGGTGCAAGACTGCTGGACCGAGAACGACGAGGCCACGTGCGCCGAGTTTGTGCTTCGGGGAGGCTCTTGGCTGAACGCGCCGGTCAACCTGCGCTCCGCGGCGCGCTTTCGGCACGAGCGCTCGTACCGAGAGAGCGGAGACGGATTTCGCCTCGCCCACGACGCGCCCGGCTGAGGCAGCGGACCGCCTGGCTCTACGGTCAGTTGGAGCGCCCCCGAAGCTCCTCTATGCCCCCGACACCGCCCCGTCCGCACCGTTCTTCGAAGCGCGCCGAAGTTTGCCTCCTGGATCGATCCTACAGCCTCGTACTTCTTGCGGGATCGACGAGCTACCGCACGGGCCTACGAGCGAACGAGCCGCTACCTGGAGGAAGGGGGCCCGCAGGTCGTCCGTGGAGCCGCTTGGCGGCCCGATCACGCGCACGACGAGGGGATTGGAGTACCTACCGGCTGATGAAGGCATCGTGGCCTTGAATGTACAGTACGCGACGTAATGAGGACGAGCCAGGCTGGATTCCAGCCCTGACGCAACGGTGGGAGGTGGTGTCGTACTCGGGTCGCTGAGAGACCTGCACGTCGTCTGTCCAACGGGCTGGGCCGCCACTGAAGGAAGGGCACATCCATCCGAAACCGGCACCAATCGGTCGTGTCGCCAAAACCTCACCGCTCTCTTGGCCGTATATTTCATCTTCAAGGATGCCCCACCGTTCAACCAATCCCATCCTGAACCGATGAAGGTTAACCACCTCCTGTTTTTCCTATTCTCTACGCTTTTTCTAGCGGCCTGCACATCGACCGATACGTCTGAATCCAGCGAACCCACCAACGCTGAAACGGTAGCCGACGCCAACCCCCTGTTGGCCGTGTGGGATACGCCGTCTGGCGTGCCGCCACTGGATCAGATCGAAGAAGCGCATTTTTTGCCGGCCTACGAGGTCGCTTTGGCCAACCATCGCGCCGAGATTGAAGCGATTGCCTCGAGCCAGGAAGCGCCCACGTTCGCCAACACCATCCTCGCTCTGGAGCAGTCAGGCCGCGAGCTTGGCCGGATCTCCCGCGTGTTCTTCAACCTGACCAGCTCGGCCTCGAACGATGAGATCCGGGCCATTCAGCGCGAGATGAGTCCGCGCCTGGCGGCGCACGGCGCCTCCATTACGCTGAACCCGGACCTGTTTGCCCGCATTGAGACCTTGCATGAGACGCGCGCGGCACGCAACCTGGCGCCCCAACAGGCTCGCCTGCTAGAAACCACGTACGAGGACTTCATTCGGGCCGGCGCCCAGCTGGAAGGTGATGATCGCGAGCGCTTCGCCGAGATCCGCTCATCGCTGGCCGGACTGTACACCCAGTTCGCCCAGAACGAGCAGGCCGACCGCGAAGCCTGGACGCTGGCGCTGAGCGAAGAGGACGTGGCCGAGCTGCCGGACTACATCGTCCTGGCGGCGGCCGGGGCCGCGGCCGACCGTGGGCTGGACGGCCACGTGGTCACCCTCGCCCGGTCCAGCGTGGAACCCTTCCTCCAGTCTTCGCCCAACCGGGAGCAGCGCGAGATCGCGTGGCGCGCCTGGACCCAGCGCGGTGACAACGGCAACGACAACGACAACCAGGAGACCATCCGCGAGATTCTGGCTCTGCGCCTGGAGATGGCCAACCTCCTCGGCTTTGAGACCTTCGCCCATTACCGCACGGCCGGCACCATGGCCGGCACTCCGGAGGCGGCCCTGTCGCTGATGGAGCAGGTCTGGTGGCCAGCACGCGATCGCGCCCTGGAAGAAGCCGCCGACATCGAAGCGCGCATCGCCGCGGCGGGGCTCGACCACGAGCTCGAGCCGTGGGACTGGCGCTACTACACTCAGCAGGTGCGCGCCGAGCGCTACGACCTGGATGAAAGCGAGGTCAAGGCCTACCTGCAGCTCGACAACATGATCAACGCCATGTTCTACGTGTCCGAGCAGCTGTTCGATATCACTTTCGTGGAGCGCGACGATATCCCGACCTACCATCCCGACGTGCGTGTCTGGGAGATGCAGAACGCAGATGGCGAGCTGGCCGGCCTGTTCTACGGCGACTTCTTCGCGCGGCCGGGCAAGCGGGGCGGGGCCTGGATGTCGAGCTTCCGTCCGCAGAACGGGTTGACGGGCGAGATCCCCCTGATCGTGAACAACTGCAACTACAACAAGCCCGCCGAGGGTGAACCCGCGCTGCTGTCGTTCACAGATGCCGTTACGCTCTTCCATGAGTTCGGGCACGGCCTGCATGGGCTGCTCTCCAGCACCGAGTATCCGTCGCTGGCCGGTACGTCGGTCGACCGTGACTTCGTCGAGTTCCCGGCCCAGATCTACGAGCACTGGCTGTCGCAGGCTGAGGTGCTGGAGCGTTTTGCCCTGCACCACGAAACCGGCGAGCCGATGCCGCCCGAGCTCTTGGCGCGTGTGCTCAACGCCACTCAGTTCAACCAGGGCTTTGCCACCGTCGAGTTCCTGAACTCAGGGTTCGTTGACTTGGCCTATCACCTGAACCCCGACCCGGCCTCGCTGGAGATCGATACCTTCGAAGAGGAGGTGCTGGCCGGCCGTGAGAACCTGGAGGACATTCCCATGCGGCATCGCTCCACCCACTTCCTCCACACCTTTGCCGGTGAGGGCTATTCCTCAGGCTACTACAGCTACCTGTGGGCGGGGGTGCTGGACAATGATGGCTTCGCCGCGTTCGAAGAAGCGGGCGACATCTTCGATGACGAGTTGGCGGACAAGTTGTACGAAAACGTCTTCTCCGCTGGCGACACGCAGCCCGCCATGGATGCCTACATCGGCTTCCGGGGCCGCGAGCCGAACGTGGACGCCCTGCTGCGCAACCGCGGCTTTATCGAGGCGGAGGCCGGGACTGGTGCGCAAAGCACGCCGTAGAGGCCTACGACGCGCCGGCTGGGTGGAGATCCAGCAAGCCCACTGATAGCACCAGACAGAACGCCCCACCGTCGTGCTCACCCCGCTCAGGGGGCCCGGCGGTGGGGCACCTCTTTGCAGGCTACTTCGTGCGGCGTCAGTTTCCGCCGGCCATCACCCCGCCGCCCACGTCCCAGATGGCGCCCGTCACCCACTCCGCTTCGTCAGCAAGCAGGACGTCTACCACCGAGGCCACGTCGTCCGCTCGGCCCATGCGCCCGATGGGGTGGAAGGTGCCAAACCCGTCGGTCGGCGGTGTCACTCATAGCGAGCTTGCCTACCTATTGGTAAGTAGGTTCCCTGAGGAGGGATCCACCCATCCTGCGTGTGCTCGAGCGGTCGGTGGGTTGATTTCGTCATCGCCGACACCTATCCTTTGGATGAAACTCCAACCAAACGAAAGACGCATTCGCTTTACGGCTACTAGGTTTCCCTCCTCTTCACCAACCTACGTTGCCTGTCATGCGATTGCCTCCTCTCGCGCTGCTTGCTGTTTTCTTTGGTCTCAGCGCGTGCGACACAGCCGAAGACCCCACCCCCATCGACCCGGTCATCCCCCTTGCGGTGGGCAACACCTGGGTGCTCGAACCCGCGTACACGCTGCGCTACGAGGTGCAAGAGGGGATCGTCACCTCGGCGGATACCTCACGTAGCTCTCAGCGCCGGTCTACGACCCTGAGCATCACACGAGACACGCTGATCAACGGGGAACCGTGGTTCAGGATGGAGACGACCTCCGAAGTCCGCGCCTACCACAACGTGTTCGGCGCCCCGCAGTGGCTGGCCAACCGAGCGGATGGGCTCTATGCCTTCGACGAGACCCCCAAGCGGCTCTATGCCACCGACACCGCCCCATCCGAACCGTTCTCTGAGACGCGGGCCGAAGTAACGGTCTTACTCGACGCCACCGCCTCGTACACCTTGTCCGATCAGCGAACCATGTCCGCGCGGGCCTACCAACGCACGATCCGCTATCTAGAGGACGCCGTGCTCGAGGGCCTTGATGCTCCTGCCGGCCCCATCAGCCCAGCCATGATAGGCGCCGAGTACCTGTCGGCCGAGGAAGGCATCGTGGCCCTGGATGTTCAGTACGTGGCTTTACGGGAAGATCGAGCCCCAGGCTGGATCCCAGCCCTGACGCAGCGGTGGGAGGTCGTGTCGTACACCGGTAACTGAGAGGCTCCGCGTGCGTAAAGCCGTGTAGCACGCATGTCCCTCACCACTGGCACTCGCCGCCGCGTGCGTATGCCTAACCCAGTCTGCACCCATGACAACGCACGAGTCAGACATCGCTCAAGAGATCTTGGCGGCCTTCTACAGCTTGGTCGACGCCTCCAAGACCTTGGATACGACCGCCTATTTCAGCCATTTCGACGAGGATAGGTTTGTCGGCCTGAACAGCGACGGGACCAACTGGAACTCGTTTGAGGACCTTAGAGTGCTCATCGAGCATGGCTTCGCGGCCATCGAGTGTATCGATGAGCTGGTGTTCACCAATGTCAACGTGTCGGTGTTGGACGCACGCACGGCTGTTTTAGTCAATGAGTACGTGCAGTCGATGACCCTCAAAAGTGGAGCCTCCATCCAGATCGCGGGGGGAGGCACCCAAGTGTGGGCCAAACACAGCGGCCCCTGGAAACTGGTCAGCGTATCGGCCAGCAACAAGCCCAACGCGGAGTAGGAAACGCGCCACCTGGGCACACAGGTCTGGGCACACACCGCTCGACCCATCCCGATTGGCCCCCCACGTGGCGCAGCTCCCCAACACAGACGGGGCCCCGCTGTCTCCAGCGAGGCCCCGTCTGTCATATGGTGCTCCGAGCGACATCCTCAGAGACTGGCTATGAATGGATGAAGAAGGCGAAAACGAACGCGGGGGGCGCCAGGCTGGGCGCATGAGCCGTTTGCAGCCCTTCACCTGTCATTCACAGTCAGTCTCTCAGGCTCTGTCAAGTTCGTAGTGATAGGTCGATGGGCGTCGCGGCGGGCGACAGGCACGGCGGCCAAGGAGCGCGGGGCCGCGCCCCAGGCGACGCGGACAACGCCGCCTGGCGTGTGACGAGGCGTACAGCGCCCATCCATAGGAGCTTGACAGAGCACTCAGTAGCCGTAGCCGTCATCGTCCGGGCTATCGCTGACGCCGCCGTCCGAGGCCGTCGTCACGCCGGGAGCCTGGGGGGTGGCACCGCCTACGACGGGCCAGACGCCGGCCCGGGGTACGCTCACCCCGCGGGTGTGGCCCCGGGCATCGTCGCCGCCGAAGTAGTAGAGGGGCCAGCCCTTCCACGTGAGCTGCGGCTGCCCAAACACGTCGATGACACCAAACTCGGTGCCGTCCACCGTGCTCGGGAACGAGGCTGGGTCGGCGTAGAAGATGGGCCAGATAGCGTTGTTGGAGAGGTCTGCGGCCGTAAACGTGTTGGTGTCGCGCTGGTCTGGCGTGAAGCGGTACAGCGTACGCCCTTCGGCATCCACGTAGAACCGCGTGAAGCCCTCGCTGGGCGTCACCGTGTCGGCCCCGATGTCAGCCACGTAGTCGACGCCGTCGTTACCCACGAGCTGCGTCCGGCCCACCATGATGGTGTAGTCGGGCTTGGCCACGTACCAGACGCTGCCCAGGCCTTCGCCCAGGACCCCACCGGCGGGCTCAACAACGCCGTCGCCGTCGGGCGCGAAGTAGTAGAGGGGCCAGCCCTTGTACGTGGTCTGCGGGGTGCCGTCGTCGCGCGTGATGGTGCCAAAGTCCGTGGCCTGGAGGTCAGCGTCGAGGCCGTCGAGGCGCTCGGCGTGGAAGGAGGGCCACGCGTCGGCGCAGCCGCCTACGCAGGTGCTGAGGCCATCGGCGTCGTTGGCAAAGAAGTAGAGGCTCCGGCCCTGGGCATCGGTGAGGATGGTGCCCAGCGTTTCGGAAACAGCCAGACGTACCTGCGCGCCGTCGTCGTCCTCGTTGTCGTCAGCGCCGAGCAGGTCGCAGGCGGAGAGGCCGAGGGCCAGGCCAGCCACGAGAATCAGAGAGAACAGGCGTCGAAAAGGGGTGTGATGCATCGTCGTAAACAGGGAAGTCAGGGTTGAATGATCCAGAATCGTCCGGCACACGTCGCGCCGTGGACACCTGTGTAGATCTTCAAGCGGGCCTGATGACCAGTACTTGTTGCAACGAGATTAAACGCGGGCAGGCGCATCATCTGGCGGGGCGCGCAGTAGAAGGGCGGGTCCGCCTTCTTCTCCCCCCGCCCGTTCACGCCGCATGCGTTCCTTGCTTCTCGCGCTGGCCCTCGCCAGCCTGGTGTCCACCGTCCAGGCTCAGCCGCAGTGGACCGTCGAGTCCTCCTCCGTGACCTTCGTCATTCGCAACGCCGGGTTGCCGGTCGATGGCTCCTTCGAGGACCTCAAGGCCGACCTCCGCTTCGAGCCCGGTAACCTGGAAGGCGGGCGGTTCGATGCGTCCATCGATGTCTCCACCATCGATACCGGCATCGGACGCCGAGACCGCCACCTCCGCAGCGACGACTACTTCGATGCCGAGACCTACCCGCGCATCAACATGAAGTCCACGGCCATCCGCCAAACCGATGAGGGCGCCTACGAAGGCACCTTCGACGTCACCATCAAGGACGTCACCCAATCGGTGGTGATGCCCTTCACCTTCGACGCTGACACGGGCATCCTGCAGGGCCGCCTGGAACTGGATCGGACGGACTATGGCGTAGGCGGCCGTAGCCTGTTTTTGGCGGAGGGTGTGGCAGTAGACATCATGGTCCAGGTGCGTCTCGCAGGCAGCTGATCCTCTGCCAAGCGGGGCCTGGACGTTCAGGTGGGAAAATCCGAGTGCCCCACCACACCCTCCGCTTGGGTGGCGTGCCGGAGGGCGTGCTGACCCGTGATCGCCAGAAAAGCACCAAGCGGTAGGCGGAGCAGCCGCATGAAGGGGTAGCGCACCTTGATCTTTGCCAGGTCCAACCCCTCGGCCTGCTCGCAGACCGCTACGTATCGCCGGACGGCCTCGTCAAAGTGGACCAACGTCTCGGCTTTGCCGAACGAGGACCGCGTAGTCCCCGCAGCTGGGTCGAGCGCGGCGCCCGTCTTGAGCGCCGGGCCTCCAGGCCGGACGCCGTCCATCATCTTCCGCGCCATGAAGCCGTACGTGAACGGCCCAGCCCCGCGCCGGGCGCCCTCAACCACGGCGTCTTCGAGCGGCGGGAGGTAGGCCGCCGCCACTAGGTTGAGGTGCACCACACACTCAGCCACAGACCACGAGGTCGGCGCAGATCTCCAGTTGAACGACGCCTCGGAGAGTCCGTCAGCCAGACCATGGATGACGGCGCCCGCCCGGCGATGGGTGTCGGCGTACGTCTGTGCCTGTGAGGTCGCGGGGGGAACCATCGGTGTGGGCGTCGTTGGTGAACAGGGCCCTTACAAAGTAGGGACCCGTCCATCTCGCGCCTATTCGCATTTCGCTTGTGTTTGACGACGCCCCGCAGAATCGCCCCCAGCCCCGAAAACGCCCTCAGCAAGCGCGTAGCCGGCACACCGTCGAGGCCATCGCTCAGGTTCTGGAAGCCGAGGGCTACGACGCCCTGACGACTACCCGGGTGGCCGAGCGAGCCGGCGTTTCCATAGGAACCCTCTACCAGTATTTCCCCGACAAAGCCGCCGTGGTGGCCGGCCTCGTCGAAGCCTGGCTCGGTAGCGACGTGCAGGCGTTACGCGAGGCCTTCGCCGCTGCGGCCAGGCGGCCACTTACCGAAGCCGCCGACCTGCTCGTCGACGCGTTCGTCGGCTTGTTCTCGGCAGATCCAGGACGGTCGGCTGCCGTGCTGTACGGTGCGCTGCGGGTACGCTGGCGCTCCGCCGTGGACACGCTGATCGACGAGATGGTACACGCCGTGGCCCTCCTGCTCACCGGCCGCCTGGCCGACGGCCGCGACGCCGAGCAGGTGGCGTACGTGGCGGTGGCAGCCACCGTGGGCGTGGTCGCCCGGTCGCTGGTCGAGCGGCCCGAGACCCTACGCGACGGCCGCGCGGCTCACGAGATCCGCATCTTACTCCGGTCCTATCTCACGGCTGCCTGACACTCGCTACCGTGTAGGGCTGGGCTGGTCTGCATGGCGTAGATCGGGACTCTCGTGCACGTGCCTAGCAACGAGAGAGGCCTCGCCACGTCTGCTTCGTGTAGTCCCCAACCCACCCTGACGAGCCAGAAGCGCCTCCACGTTTCTACTGGCCGCCTTCGTACTCACGGCCGGCCTCTTCCCGCCACCACGTCCTTCGCCCAGCAGGCCCCGGCCAGTACCGAGACCTTCCAGTTCGCTGATATCAGCCCGCTCCAGGTGACTATCGTCGACGAGCAGGGCGAGGGCACGGTGATGACCGTGCCACGTGGCGTCGAGCTAGCGGTGACCGTCCACGCCAACGAGGGGGATGTCCTCACCCCCGAAAGAGAAGGTCAGCGATCACGCGTTCTTCGGTTCAAGACAGACGGAGCGATGGCGCTGGTGGGTCGCCGCGGTGAAGCCGAGGTTTTCTCGATGCCCATGCACGAAGGCGAAGTGCAGATGCTGCTTCCGAAAAGCAACCCACCCGAGGGCCCGGCGCGGTTCTAGGTGAGGACGCGGCCTCTGGCGCCGCTCGTCCACTCGCGGCGGCATGAACACCGCCACGGAAAAGCTGGCCGATACGGACCATCTGACCTCGCGTGCGAGCCCGGTCCGTGCCCCCGGGACAGCCAAGCAGATGCGACGATCCTGACACCTATCGCAGCAACTATAGACGCATGCGCAGGCGGTCAGGATTGTCGCATTTGAGTTCGATTCCTGGCCTGCTTCTTGACCGTGGCGAGCCTCGTTGTTCCAGTTGCTCTTCGTTCCACGCCGCTCCATGACCAAGATCGCTCCGCCCCCCCTCACCCCCTCCTCCACGTCGACCCCCTTTCGTACGCACATCGCCAGTGCCCAGCGCCTCCTGCACGAAACAGGGCGCCTCCAGCACAAGAGCATGATCTCCATCCACCGCACGCAGCGGCGCCTCCAAGAGATCGACCGGCTCCTCGCCCAGGCTTCATGGCACAGGGCCGCCTAAAGCCGACGCGGGCTACCCAAGGCAGCTCCCTACCGGCCCTCGCCACCCAGACCAGCACGGCCAGCTCTTAGCTGAGCGCTAGACTAGGACGGAGGCCCAGGCAGAGATGACGGCTCCTGCACAGCCCCTCAGTGGCGGACGACCAGCTGAGTGTGGGTCGCCTGGGCCGAGCCGACGCGCACGGCGTACGTCCCCGGAGGTACACGGCGTCCAGCGCCATCCCGACCGTCCCAGTTCACCTCCACGTGTGTGCCTCGTCTGAGTGGGGCTTCCAGGACGCGAAGCTGCCGTCCCAGCACATCGTACACCACTGCCCGAAGGGATTCGGTCGGCGGTCCCCCCGGCATGGCGAAAACGATCGTCACACGCTCAGCAAATGGATGGGGGTAGGCACCTGACAACCCAGGATCTGGGGCCTGCGGGCGCGGGGATCGGCTTGTCACCACCGTGCCGGCCTGCGCATTCACGTACCGCTCGAAGGCCCCGAACCCGTCTCCGTTGACCCCCGTGTAGCGCACCAGCCAGGCGGGCTCGCCGAATGACGGGGCGTCCTCGCCTGACCGGTGGAACGCCTCGACCTGGATGCGCACCGTAGAAGGCAGGTAGGCGTCCAGGAAGGCCTGCCCTCCTACTTCCAAGACGCGGGAGGCGGCCTGTGTGGCCGTGATCTCCGGGCGCCCCAGCGGCTCAAAGCCCACGAACGCACGCACCCCCTCGTTCGCATCGTTGGGTAGCTCGCCGGGTGCCAACCCCGTGAACGGCTCCGCCTCAAACGTGAGTGGACTCCCGGTAACCACCACCCCACGCCGCCGATCCGGGGTCGTGAAGAGGTAGGTCCAGGTGTAGGCTGTCCCGTCGGCTTGCGCCTGGTCCCCGGCGCGGACTGCATACAGCTCCGCCGCAGGCTCCAACGAGACCGCCGCCTGCTGCGCAGCGTCGAGGTACTCGGCCGACGAGGCCGGGGCGTAAGGATAGACGGTGAGGATCACATCCGTCACGTCCTCGCCTTCATTCACCGTGAGTGGATCGGGGACGCCGTCTCCGTTGGCATCGTAGAAGCCCAGCAGGATCGGGCGGGTTTGGTAACGGTCCGCGTACTGCACCACGAGGGGCCAGTAGGTACCGGGGCGCACGAAGTCCACCTGATAGGCGCCGGTCGGCCCCCGCAGGACGGTCGCAGCCTCCACGGCACGCGTAGCGGGCGCGGCAGAAAACGACGAGAGCAGGTAGACGTGCGTCACGTCGGACTCAGCCACCTCGGTGGCCGCGAGACGCGGCTGCTTGGCCGCCTGGGGCACAGGGCGCTGCACCTGCGCCAGCGCGTTGCGCAGCATCGCACGGCCCGCTGCCGGCAGTCGGTGGGTGGTCACCGGGGCTGCTACCACGGCCCCCGCCACCGTTCGCTGTCCCAGCGTAGGGGCGGTGGTGTAGCGCAGCACGAACGGCTCCGACATCGGGATCGTCACGAAGCCGCCCCCGCCTGGCCGTGCAGCCAGCACATCGTAGACGAGCCAGGTGTAATCGGTGTCCGGCTCGTGGGTCACCGCGACGGTGATGACGCCGGGGCGCCCATCGTCGTTGAGCAAAAGCTGAGGCAACCGATAGGTGGCGGCCTCGCGGGGCTCCACGCGGAGCACCGTGTTGAAATCGATCACCTCATAGACGCTCCAGGCACGTCCGTCGTCGGGGAGTTCAAACGAGAGGCGCAGGCTCGCCTCCACAGGGACCCCGGCGGCCCCATGCGCTGGAGCCGAGGAGGCCACCGTGAACGACTGGGCGCTGACCAGACCGGGCAGGCTGATCATCACCAGCAAAGCAAGGGCGAGACGGAGCATGAGCGGGCAGAAGCAACGGGGGTAACGTAAGCAGGGCAGCCACCGTGAGGCGGCTGCCCTGGAAAGGTACGCGATCAGGAGGTACGAGGGCGCTTACGAGCCGCCGAACGAGCCCCAGGTACCGCTGTCAGCCGTGAGCTCGGCCAGCGGCGGCAGCTCACGCACGTGAGGGGCGGCATACGGCCGAAGACCGGCCGACGGAGTGGGCTGCGAGGAGGCCGGGAGCGGAGAAGGCTGGGTGTGCTCGGATGAAGTCGTCATATCAGATAATGCGTCTGGATCTCTGGTGAAGGGCCAAGGGTCACGGCCCGTGTTACTTGAGCAGCGACATCTGGCCGGTGAGGGTCTGCGTACCGGCCTGCAGGCGGTACAGATAGACCCCGCTGGGCAGGTGCGAAGCCTCGAAGGTGGCCTCGTGCCATCCGGCCCCTTGCATCTGGGCGGCCACCGGCACCGCCACCTGCCGTCCCATCACATCGTAGACCGCGAGGGTCACCTCGGCGGACTCCGCCAGCCCGTAGCGGATCACCGTCTGCGGGTTGAACGGGTTCGGGTAGTTGCCCTCCAACGTGAGCGCCCCCGGGAGGTCCAGGGTCCGCTCCGCACTCGTCGCGAAGGCATCGAAGGCCCCCTGCGGATCGACGTAGGCCGTGGCCTCACAGGTATTGGTGATCTCCACGAAGTACGCGAAGTTCGGCGACCCATCGCTGGTGAGGCGGAACGTGGCCGTCTGCGAGCCCGTGCTGCTCGCCGTCCACTCGAAGTCGTCGAACGGCACCTGGCCCGGATTGGATGGATCCAGGCCGCCGGAGACGAGGCTGGCCGTCAGCCCCTGGAGGAAGCGCGTCGTCCGGTCGGTGTCGACGAAGTTGACGATTTCCAGGTTCTGCCCCGGTCCAGCATCGAGGTCGATCTCCAGATAGGGCTGGGGGGAGGCGTTAGCGAACACGCGCTTGGCCGTGATGGCTGGGGTGGGGCACGCCTGCACGCTCGTCTCAAAGTCGAACGTGGTGGTCCCACCACCGGTGTAGCCGATCGTAAAGTTATCGACGTAGTAGTCTTGCGGCCCGGCCCAGCCGCTCCCTGCTTTGAACAGCAAGCCAGCCAGTGCACCCGCTTGGATCCCCATGTCTGGGTAGGCCGTCAACAGCTCCGTCACCGTGCACGGGGCCGAGATGGGGCAGTCCTGAGCGACCCCAACGTCGCCCACGACGGGGTTACCGGAGCTCCACCACCGTCCGTTGAGCGCATTCCACGTCTGCCACGTCCCAGGCGTCACCGTGTTGCTGTTGGAGGGCTCGAACACCAGACGGCCTTGCCAGGAGGTGGTCCCATCCGTCAGGTCGTAATCCACGTTGAACTGCAGGGCGATCGTCTGCGGCGTCGTGTTGGAGTACGTGCTGTAGGTGAGCGTCGTGAAGTCGTCGAAGCGGATGCCAGCAAACTGCTGCGTACCGATGATCAGCCCGCTGGAGTTGTTGTCGATGGTCAGCTTCGCCGAGCCCGTGCCGAGCGGCGGGGTGCTGGGCCCGTTCACGAACGAGCCCGTCCCAGTGCTCGTCTCAACCAGGAACCCCCAGTTCGCATTGTTCTCATCGACGGTGACCTGCGCCGAGGTGGGGGTTGAAAAGACCAGAAGGAGGGCGAAGGCCAGCAGCCCCCGCCCGAGTAGTACGAAAGGGTTCATCAGAAAAGGTGTTGGGTGGAGGTATCAAGCGCCCATCCATCAGGGCACGCGGAGCATAGGACAGCTTGCATCAGGCCGGACACCACGGCGACGGAGCCATGCCCAGCATCCATTTACGCTGCCATCGTGGTGTTAGTATACGGCCTTGCCCCAGCAATAGCACGGCCCCGGGAGGCTGTTCGCCAACGCACGCTCCCGGTCGGTGCAAGGAGCGCATGGACCTTGCGCCAAAGGCACCGTAGCGGCCCATTGCGAAGCTTAATCCAACGTATCCCCTGCGTCAACTGGAGGCGCTCCGGTAGGCCTAGCCTGCGGGAGAAGGTGTCCACAGCCGGCACGGGCAGGCCGCCCTTTTGCTTTCTGTCGACGGTCTTTGATCTCCGGATGCGCATTTTTCCGAGAAGCTAGCAGGCCCCCTTCTTCTCACCCACACGCGCCCGCCATGATCGCTCACCGCGGCCTCGCCCTTACTGTCCTCATGATCCTGATGGCCGCACCGGCCCAGGCCTGGAAGCCGACGACCCACGTCTACCTGGCGCTCCAGACGCTCAGCCAGGTCAACGATTCCCAGGACCTACTGGGCAACCCGAAGCCACCCGGCACGATCGCCTTCTACCGGGTCCACCCCCAGACGGGAGCCCTCCTTGGGGTCATCGGCTACTACGAGGCCGACGCCGACCTGGTGGCGTCGCTCAACGCCCACCGCAAGGCCTTCATCATGGGCGTGCTAGGCCCCGATGCCTACCCGGACCTGGCCACGGGGCAGATGCGGTGCCACGTGCGGCACCCGGTCTACTCGGACCGCTGGCTTCAGCACCTGTGGGATCAGGCCCAAGGGGCGGATCCCGAGATCACAGCTTTTGTCCTGGGCTTCCTCACCCACGCCGCCGGCGACATGTGGATGCACACCTTTGTCAACTACTTCGCGGGCGGCGCCTGGGCCAACGACATCCAACGGGCCACCGCCCATCCGCTCAACTTCAACGGCGGGCGGCACGTCATCCTGGAAGGCTATGTGGGGGAGCTGGGCGGCGTCCCCGATGCCGATGACTTCAAACTCCAGGACGCCCTGTCCCCTGCCCTCGGGGACTTCATCTATACCCACCTCGCCGACGCCCGCGCCGGGACGGTCCTCGGCGACTCGGTCAACGTCACCAAGCCGCTCCTGAACCTGGGCCGAGCCGACGTTGAGGCTTCGCTGCCGCGGGTCTTCAGCCACCTCCGCAATGGCCTGCAGGCCTACCTCGACGAGGTCGATGGGGCCGCCGCCGCCTGGGACGCCCAGATCGAGACGCTGTTTGCCGACGCCGCCGCACAGAGCTGTCCCACGGGCGTCACCTGTGCCAGCCCCCCCACGGACCTGACACCGCCCTGCGCGGCCGCCTGCGCCACTGCGGCGGTCCAGGCCGTTCCCATTGAGACGCAGAAGACGGCCTACCTGGCTACCCACAGCCCCACCTACGTCTACACCCAGGCGTGGATCGGCGACATCGATACGGGCCTGCGCGCCTGGATCGATCTCAACCATCAGCTCGCCCTGAAGCTGCTCTACCACCCCGACGGCGAGCGCGACCTCCAAGGGGCCAAAGAGCTGGCCAACGCGTACAAAAACGTCCACCTGCTGTCGATGCTTGGCCTCCCCGATGCTGTGGGGCAGCTGGCGGTCTTCAACGAGAGCATGAAAGAGCTGTACCTGGGCGATCTGCAGGATGCCCTCAGCCTCTTGCAGGACAACCTGGTGGACGTGCTCTTTCAGGCCGTCTTCCGCATGACGGCGGAGGAGGCACAGGAGATGTACGTCAGCCCCCAGGCCCTCTTCGATGCGGTGCTGCCACGGCCCTACCAGAGCAGTGAGGGCGAGGTGGCCGTGCCCATCACCAAGGCGACCCTCTACCCACGCCTCGGCATCGCCGGGCCCGGCGAGCAATGGGACGAGATGACGTTCGAGCCCGCCTACAACACCATCATCATGACCAAGCTGATGCTCCTCAGCCGCGACGGCCTGAGGACGCTCCTCACCGACCTAGGGATCGACTGCCGCACGCAGGACTGCCTCCCGAGCCGATCGGCCATGCTGGGCTTCATGCGATCCTTGGACGAGAGCAGGCAATGGCTGCCCGATGCCATCTACCGAGATCAGCCCGCTTTTGACCGCTACAAACACCGTCTGGAACCCTCGCTGTTGGAGGATTGCCGCGTGTTCAGCGCCTTGTTCCGCTCCCAACCGGGCCTAGCCGAGAACCCGATCAGGTTCGGCAACCGCGTGGTGACCCGCCCGTGCCCAGCTACCGTGGCCCTGTCCCCCCCTGTGGTGACACCCCCAGGTGGCCGCTTTGATGCTCCACAGACCGTCACCATCACCCACCCTGATCCTGAGGCCGAGGTCTACTACACCCTCCAGGTGCCCGGCTCCGTTGTGGAGCCGACGCGTCCTACCGCCACGGCCAACGACGCCCGGGTGCGCCGATACGAGGGGCCCTTCACCGTGGCCCCGCCTCTGGACCCTAGCCAGCTTCCGCTCACCCTGCGTGTCCAAGCCTACCGGGACGGCTTCCTCCCCAGCGAGACGGTGGTGCACTCGTTCGACGTAGACGCCCGCGTGGCCACGCCCGTCCTCCAGGCCGCCCCGGGGGACTACCTGGAGACCCACACGGTGGAGATCGTGGTGCCGGAGGCGGGGCCAGGCACGTTCATCTACTACACCCTCAACGGCGCCGCGCCCGACTTCAACGCCACGCCCTACACCGCCCCCCTGCGCCTGAGCCGGGGCACCTACGAGGTGCGCGCCGTGGCCTACCGCCTCGGCTATGTACGCAGCGACGTGGCCAGCGCCACCTACCGCGTCTATGCCCCCAACGAGGTACAGCGCGCCGAGACCCCGTTCTTCACCTCGCCTCGCGGCTCCGGTACCTACACCACCGCCGTGGACGTGGCCTTGGACACCGACACCCAGGACGGCGTCATCCGCTGGACCCTCGGCCGCGACCAGCTGCCAACGGTCGACCCGTCCCGCACGCTGGGCAGCACCTACACCGCGCCCATCCGGTTGGGCCTGGGCAACTGGTTTCTGCGGGCCATCACCATCAAGGACGGGCTGTTCGATAGCGAGATCGCACAGATCAATGTCAACGTGGTCGAGCCGCTGGGCACCACCGCCGCCCCCCGCATCGACCCCCCAGGGGGCGTCTTCGACAACGACGTGACGGTGACGCTCCAAGCCAGCGTCACTCTCCCCGATGGGCGCGAGCAGACGCAGGGCGTGGAGCACTATTACACCACGGATGGCTCCGACCCCGACATCAACCCCGCCTACAACCCTGCGGTCAACCGCCGCTACACCCGGCCCTTTACCCTCCGGCGGTCCTCCACCGTGCGGGCGCTCGCATATCGCTCCTTCTTCCCGATCAGCGATCTCGCCACGGCCACCTTCGAGTTCGTGTGTGCCATGCCCACCGTCGATCCTGGACCCGGCGTCTACTACGACTCGGTGGCGGTGACGCTGGCCTCGGCCACCACTGGCGCCACGATCCGCTACACGCTGGACGGCAGCGAGCCCACGGAGGCGTCGGCCCGGTACGAGGAGCCGCTCACGCTTCGCACGACCACCACCGTCCGAGCACGCGCCTACCGCACCGGGTACACCTTCAGCGAGGTAACCGCAGCGAACGTCTTGGTGGAGGCCAGCCGCCCGCCCGTGGTGACGCGCCAGCCCCAAGCCCTTGACGCGGTGGTCGGGCGCCCAGCCCTACTCACCGTCGAGGCCGACGCCCACCCGACGCCCGCCTACCAGTGGTTCTTCGGGGACAGCCTGCTTGCCAACGCCACCGATGACACGCTGCGCCTGGCATCCGTCGCCTTCGCTGATGCGGGGGCTTACCGCGTGATCCTGACGAACGTAGCCGGGACCACGACCTCGGAGACGGTCCTGCTCAGCGTCCGGCCTGAGCCCGTCCCGCCTCGCATCACCCAGAACCTACCCGACACGCTGCTGGTGGACCTCGGCGCCTCTGTGACGTTCGGTGTGGCCGTGGAGGGATCGCCCCAGCCTACCTATGCCTGGACCCGGAATGGCACGCTGCTCACGGCCCAAGCCGAGGCGTCCATCACCTACGACGCAGCCACGCTGGGGCAGGCGGGCGCCTACCGGGTGCGCGTCCAGAACGAGGCGGGCCAGGATACCAGCCGCACCCTCCACCTGGTCCTGAACCTGGCCACCGGCGTCCAGGTGGATCAGGACGCCGAGCTCCCAGACGCCTTCATGCTGGAGCCGAACTACCCCAACCCGTTCAACCCCAGCACCACGATTCCCTTCACCCTGCCCGAGGCCGCCCGTGTACGCCTCACGCTCTATGATATCGCCGGACGCCGCATAGCCATTCTGCTCAACGAGTCACTGGCCCCCAGGCCGCTATACCGTCCCGTTTGAGGCCCACGGCCTAGCCAGTGGGCTATACCTGTACCGCCTGGAGGCTGGCGCCTTCGCCCAAACGCGACGGATGCTGCTCGTGAAATAGCCGGTGGTGCACCCATGCGCCACCCCCTGAAGACCGGTGCTTGCAGGTCTAGCACCTGATCTTCAGGGGGTGAGCAAGATGTGTGTCGATGGTACAGGGGCGCCCGTCTGCCGTGGCGCTACGGCTACTCCTGCGTGCCCGTGCCCAGCACGCGCGGGGCATCGGTGCTGCCCAAAGCCGTCTCCAGAGGCGGCATCACGGTCTGCATGAAGGTGTCCAGCTCTTGCTGCAAGGCCGCCAGCTGCGCCTCAGCCAGGTCTACGGACGCGCGGTGCATCTCCGTGGGGCCGTACGTGGTGCTGAGACCCCGGTAGCCGACGAAGAACCGCGAGCGGGCCGACACCTCGGTGCGCTCACCGGGGTCGCGCTTGGCCTGGTAGCCGCTCATCTGCCGCTCCAGCGCCAGCAGCATGCCCCGGGCCTCGTGCAGGCGGGCCGTCAGCGCCGGATCGGGCTGGCGAGCGCGCCCCAGGGCCGTCTGCATGGCCTCCAGGCGCTCCATCTGCTCGTCCATCGCGGTGCCCAAGGTGGCCATCTCTACCTGGAGCGCCTCCATCTGCTCGCGGAAGGCGATGATCTCGGCCGGCGGGGCACCCTGCAGCGTCGGCTCATGCAGCGGCACCACGTCGAACGTGATGGGCGCGCCGAGTTCTGTCACCACGCCGTCGGCGGTCTTGGTGAGGGTGGCGGTGTAGGTGCCCGGCGTGACCATGAAGCCATCGTTGCCCGAGCGCTCGCCCGGCTCGATGAGCCCCTGGGCTGCATGCCGGAGGTTCCACGCCACACGGTGGAAGCCCGCCGAGGTGCGGCCCTTGACGCGGTTGATCACCTGGCCGCTGGCATCGCGGACGACCACGTCTACGCGGTCCGGCACCTCGTTGACCTCAGCCTCCAGGGCGTCCCAGCCCGGGAAGGGGATGTCCTCGTCCTCGGCCATCGCACGCTCCTGCTTCCGGCGCTCAGCCTTCAGCGTGGTGGCGCCATCGCGCAGGTAGTAGGTGAAGACGGCGCCAAAGTCCGGATTGGGCGCCGCGTAATAGTCCGTGCCCATCGACCGGCCGTGCACATCACGAGGAACGTAGAGCTGCGCCTCGCGCGTGTCGAACAGGTGGGCCTCCTGCGCCAACAGGTCCTCGCTGACCGACCGGAGCGGGCTGTAGTCGTCCAGGATGAAGAAGCCCCGTCCAAACGAGGCGGCCACCAGGTCGTTCTCACGGCGCTGGATGGTCAGGTCGCGGAAGGCGATCGTCGGCGCGCCCCCCTGGAGCTGCACCCACTGCGCGCCCCCGTCCACGGTGAAGTACAGGCCAAACTCGGTCGCGGTGAAGAGCAGGTCCGGGTCGACGTGGTCCTGCACGACGCGCCAGATGAGCGTCCGCTCTGGCAGCGTCTCGGCCATCGAGGTCCAGGATCGGCCTCGGTCTGTGCTCTTGAGGAGGTAAGGCTCGAGGTCGCCAAACTTGTGGTTGTCGAGGGCCACGTAGACCACGTCGGCGTCGTGCAGGTCGGCGTAGACGTGGTTCACGAACGCCGTAGCTGGGACGCCCGGCATCGTGCCCACCTCGATGCTGCGCCACGAGCCGCCGTCGTCCTCACTCACTTGGAGCAGGCCGTCGTCTGTGCCCACGTAGAGGAGGCCGGGCGCCAGAGGCGACTCCGACAGGCTGGTGATGGTGTTGTAGACGGACATGGCGTTCAGGTCCCAGGCGTTGTCCCAGCTCTGGACGCGGCCCATGATGGGCAGCTCAAACCGCTCCTGGTCGCGCGTGAGGTCGCCGGAGACCGGCACCCAGCTGTCGCCGCGGTTGGTGGACTTCCACACGCGCTGCGAGGCGAAGTAGAGGGTGGCCGGATCGTGGGGGCTGACCACGATGGGGGCATCCCAGTTGTAGCGCTCGCGCGGCTCCCCCTCGCGGGACTGCGGCTGGATGTACACCTGCTCGCCCGTGACCCGGTCGATGCGGTGGAGGCCGCCCTGCTGCGTCTCGGCGTAGACGATGTTCGGGTTGCCCGGCTCGGTGGCGGACTGATGGCCGTCGGCGCCCAGGGTCTTGAACCAGTCGGCATTGCGGATGCCGTGCCGGTTGTCCGTGCGTGAGGGGCCGCCGTGCGAGCCGTTGTCCTGCGTGCCGCCGTACACGTTGTAGAAGGGCAGGGCGTCATCCACGGCCACCTTGTAGTACTGCGTGATCGGCAGGTTGTCGATGAACTTCCAGGTGGCGGCGCCATCGAAGCTCTCGTAGAGGCCACCATCGGTGCCCATCAGGATGTAGTCCGGGTCGTCCGCGCGGAAGGCGATGGCGTGGTTGTCCGAGTGCTTGTCACGCTCATTCAGCCGGCGGAACGTCTTCCCGAAGTCGTCCGACACCTGCACGCGCACGTCCATCAGGTAGAGGCGCCCCTCGGCGTGCGGCGTGGTGTACAGCTCCTGGTAGTAGTGCGGCCCCGTGGCGCCCGAGACCGCGTCGGACTGCTTCGTCCACGACGCACCCCGGTCGCTCGACATGTACACGCCGCCCTCACGCCGGTCCAGCTCGATGGCCGCGAAGAGGTGGTCTGGGTTGTGGTAGGAGATGGCCAGGCCAATCTTGCCCATGTTGGACGAGGGCAGGCCGCGCTTTAGCTCGGTCCAGGTGTCACCGCCATCGGTGCTCTTGTGCAGCCCGGAGCCCGGACCGCCGCCCAGGTACGACGCCACGTTGCGGTGCCGCTGCCAGGTGGCCGCGTAGACCACGTCCGGATCGCGTGGGTCGATGACCAGGTCCGTCACGCCCACCCACTCGTCGTCGCCGAGGGTGCGGGTCCACGTCTGGCCGCCGTCCGTGCTCTTGTAGAGGCCGCGCTCACCGCCGGGGCTCCACAGCGGTCCCTGGGCGGCCACCCAGAGCGTGTTGGAGTCCTCGGGGTGGATGACGATCTTGGAGATGTGCTCCGAGTCCTTGAGGCCCATGTTCGTCCACGTCTGGCCCCCGTCCTGGCTGCGGTAGAGGCCATCGCCATAGCCGACGTGGCGGCCGCCCACGTTCTCGCCGGTGCCGACCCACACCACGTGCGGGTTGGCCGGATCCAGCGTGATGCAGCCGATGGAGTACGAGCCCTGCCCGTCGAACAGCGAGCTCCAGGTGGTCCCCGCATTCTCCGTCTTCCACACGCCCCCAGAGCCGACCGCCACGTACCACACGGCGTCGTTGTCGGGGTGCATGGCCATGTCGGCAATGCGCCCCGAGGGGAAGGCCGGGCCAATGCCCCGCAGTTCTAGTGCGCGATAGTTGGTGTCGGTGACACGGGCGTCGTCCTCCTGCGCCTGTACAGGCAGGGCAAGGGCGAGCGTGAGCAATAAAAGTAAAAGCGAGCGAAGCGCAGACATGACGCAGCAGCGATGGATGAGAAAGGGTACCCCGCGCCCCACAGCGGACGGCGGAAGCTGCAACTAACGCCATTTGTTACAAAAATGCTACGAAACGTGGGCGAATAGACGTGTCTCGTCCCGGCGTCCAGGCGCAGGATCCCGCACAGGCCAAGCGCTTTGTGAAAGGTGTCCCTCCCCACCATCCCCGACGCAGCCATGTCCCGTCTCACCCGCTCGCTTCTTCTCCTCTTATTTGCCGTCCTCACCACGCCCGCCCTCGCCCAAGACGCCGACACGACCGCTGGCCCAGCAGCCGACCGTACGGCGTTGATGAGAGAGGTCTTCGGCACGCCGCAGCACGACATCCGCACCATCGGCATCCTGGTGTACGACGGCGTGAATGACCTCGACGTGCTCGGGCCCAAGTACGTGCTGGCCCAGATCAGGGGCGCCGAGACCCACCTGGTCAGCACCACGCCTGGGCCCATCCGCACCGTGCTGGGTACCACCCTCGTGCCCGATACGGTAATGGCCGACGTCGACGCGCTGGACATCCTGGTGGTACCCGGCGGCTTCCGGGGCACGATCGAGGCCGCCTACGACGATCAGCTGCACGCCTGGATTCGGCAGATCGACCAGACCACCACCTACACGGCCGCCGTCTGCACCGGCACCTGGGTGCTGGCCGCCACCGGACTGCTGGAGGGGCGGCAAGCCACCACAAACTGGTACCGGGCCGAGGAGATGCTGGCCAAGCACGGAGCCACATTCTCGGGGGATCGCTACACGCAGGATGGCAAATACTGGACGGCGGCCGGCGTCACGGCCGGCATGGACATGGCCCTGGCCCTGCTCATCGACCTCTATGGCGGTCCCGCCTTTGCGCAAGCCATCATGCTCGACATGGAGTACGACCCTGCGCCGCCCATCCCTGGCGGCAGCCCCGCCACGACCGCCCCAGCCGTGTTGGCCCTGATGCAAGCCATGTACGACGCCGGCGTGCTCCCCTTGATGGAACAGCTGGAGGCCGAGTCCTCCAACTAGTAACCCCAGCCGAGAGAAGCCCCCTGCGCCAAGACCAGAGGCGCAACCGGCTCCGCCAACGCCCCATTCCTCATTTCCAATTTCCCGTTTCTCATTTCCCATTCACTCCGGACCTGCAGGCGCTACCCATCGCCCCACCCTCACTTCACCATTCACAATTCACCATTCACCGTTCACCCTTCACCCTCCCCTCCTCCTATCTTAGCTCGCTCCCCCTGAACCACACGCCGTCCCCCTGATGATCGCCCGTTACACCCGGCCCGAGATGGCCGCCCTCTGGAGTGAAGAACAGCAGTTTCAAGCCTGGCTAGACGTTGAGCTGGCGGCCTGCGCGGCGTGGTCGGCGGTGGGCGTCATCCCGGCAGCCGATGTCGAGACGCTCTACGCCAACGCCTCGTTTGACATCGACCGCATCCACGAGATCGAGCGGCAGACCCGGCACGACGTGGTGGCCTTCACCCGGGCCGTCAGCGAGACGCTCGGACCGGAGCGCAAGTGGGTGCACTACGGCCTCACCT
>JBCDJV010000055.1:0-31174 GCA_038747425.1 Bacteroidota bacterium | reverse complement strand
TACGGCACCGCCGGGTATGACATGCTCTATGGTGCGCAGGGGGTCACGCAGATGATGTTCAGCGACATGCTGGGCAACCACCAGATCTTCGTGTCGACCAACCTGCTGATCGACCTGCGGAACTCGGACTACGTAGTCTCCTACAGCTACCTACCTCGGCGGCTGGACTGGACCATCTCCACGTACCACATCTCCCGGCTACTGCCCGACTACAACCAGCTCACCTACTTCCGCTTCCGCCGGTTCGGCGTGGGCCTGGCCCTCAGTTACCCATTGGACAAGTTTCGCCGGGTGGACCTGGACCTGTCCATGGTGGGTGTGAGCCAGGCCAACGTAGGCGACCCCTCACGGGCACCCTCCACCCGCCGCCTGGTGCTCCCTACCTTGGTCTACACCAAAGATGTCACGCAGCCTGGCCTGATCACCCCCTCAGGCGGGCACCGCTATGCCCTCAGCGTGTCAGGCGCCCCGACCGACCTGGCGGGCCGACGCGTGGGCTTCGTGACCACCATGCTGGATGCCCGCTCGTATGTGGGCTTCGGGCGCGGGCTGTATAGCCTAGCCTTCCGCGCCTCAGGCGGCACCTCCTGGGGGCCGGGGCAGCAGCTCTTCTACAGCGGCGGCGTGCAAAACTGGATCAACCGCGACTTCGACAATCGCAACGGTTTCCCCGTCTCGGAGATCGACGATTTCCTGTTCGCCACGCCTGTCCTGCCCTTGCGGGGCAGCGAGATCAACACGCGCAACGGCTCCCACTTCGGCTTGCTCAACGCCGAGTTCCGCTTCCCGCTGGTGGCTGCGCTCTTGCCCGGCCCACTACCGCTCTTCCCCCTCTACAACCTGCAAGGCACGGCCTTCCTAGACGCCGGTGCCCTGTGGGGCGGCCGCGGCGATGACACGCGGCTCAACGTCTTCCGCACCGACGAGCAGGGAGACCGCGTGCTGGACGACCTCCTGATCGGCTCCGGGGTCGGCTTGCGCACCATTGTGTTTGGCTTCCCGGCCCGGCTGGACTTTTCGTGGCCCTTCGACGGGCGCCGCTTCGGCGAGCGACAGGTGTATCTGTCGATCGGGGTGGATTTCTAGGCAGAGCGGGACATGATGACGAACGGGTAGCCCCCGTCGCCTAGGCGAGAGGGCCTTCTTCCCACAGCATGCCTTCGTCTGACGTCGTGCTCTTCTCTTGCTCAGCGCCACAGGCCGAGGTGCAGAAGCCACCGCTCCATTCTCCAGTTCCAATGTCCAGTTTCTCATTTCCCCTTCACGCCGGAATCGTAGGCGCTACCCGTCGCCTCATACCCACTTCACCATTCACCATTCACAACTCACCGTTCACCACCCACGTCGTCCACCGCCCGTCGGTGTTCGCTATGCGCTAATCACAAGCGTGGACCGTCCTTGCGGTCGGCTTCGGTGAGGAGAGCGATGGGGACGGATTCGGTGGGTTGTGGTGGTGGGGTCCTTGGATTCTTGACGGAACCGGGGTGGTGGATGGGTGATTTGAGGCGTCTATCTCCTTTGCATGTTACCCGCCCCCTGGCCATGGACACGACCGTCAAGCAACTCAGCGACGTCGAATACGAGCTCGAGATCACCGCCACCGCCGCTGACCTGGCGCCCGACGTCAAGGCCGGGCTCAAGACGCAGCGCGGGCGGGCCCAGCTCAAAGGCTTCCGCGCAGGCAAAGTCCCGATGTCGCTCATCCGCAAGATGTACGGCGAGGCCGTCACCTTCGAGGTGGCCGAACAGACCATCCAGCGTGTCTATGGCGAGGAGATCCTGGAGTCGGACACCTACGATGTCATGGGGCAGCCGCGCCTCCACCAACTGAACGTGGCCCTGGACAGCGACCTCAAGGCCGTGGTCCGCTTCAGCGTCCGCCCCGTCTTCGAACTGGCCTCCCTGGAGGGCGAAACACTCCCGCGCCTCGTGCAGGACACCACCGACGACGAGGTGGAGGAGCAGCTGGAGCGGATCCGCCGCAAGCAGGCAGAGCTGGCCCCGCTGGAAGAGCCGCTCGAAGACACGGACTACGTGCTGATCGACCTCCAGAAGCTGGATCCCGGCACCGGCACCCCGCTCATCGGCGACAAAGAAGAGGGCACGTCGTTCTTTCTCGATGATGAGAAGCTGAAGGATGAACTCAAAGAGGCCCTCCTCGGCAAACAAGTCGGCGATGTGTTCCGGGTGCAGCTGCCCGATGGCGAAGGCGACCTGATGGCCCACTACGAGGTCACCGTGCGCGAGACCAAGCGCTTGGACCTGCCGGAGCTGGACGACGAGTTCGTGCAGGAGCTGACCAACGAGAAGCTGTCCACGGTCGATGAGCTGCGCGACGACGTGCGCGGTGAGATCGAGAAGTCGTGGAGCCGCATCGGGAACGAGACCTTCGAGTCCCTCCTGATCGAGCGCGTCCTGAAGCGCAACCCGATCCCCGTCCCTGAGGCGGCCATCCAGATCTACCTGGACTCGTTCGTAGAGGACGTCAAGCGCCGCAACGAAGGGAATCTGCCCGACGGGTTCGATGAGACGAGCTTCCGCCACAGCAACCGGACCGAGGCTGAGCAGCAGGCCCGCTGGATGCTCATCCGGGACAAGATCGTGGAGACGGAAGGCCTGGAGGTCGATGACGACGCCCTGGACGCGCACTTTGCGAGCCAGGTGGGCGACGACGAGCAGGTCACGTCGGAGCAGCTACGCCAGTTCTACCGGTCCATGCCCCAGTTGCAGGAGCAGCTGGAGCACCGCCTCTTGAGCGAGCGTGTCTTGGGCTGGCTGGAAACGCAGGTGGCCATCGAGGAGCTAGATAAAGACGCCTTCCGCGAGCGCGTCGAGGCCCTCCGTGCACCGGAAGAACCGGCTCCGGAAGCGGACGCTCCGGAGACGTCTGCAGAGGCCGAATCCACCGAGTCGTAGCCCTCGGTCCCATCCCCGTGGCGCACCAGGCGGGCGCTCACCGTCACTCACCGACCGTAGCCGCCATTCACCGATCCCGGCCCAACCTAGCCGTGATCGGTCCTTATATCATCGTGAACCGTTTGATCACCTCAGCGCGTCACGATGAAAACTCTGCTGCATGTCCTCCTGATTGGAGCGTTGCTCCCCACGCTGGCCTTCGGCCAAGACACGGTTATTCAAGGAACGGTCCTGGATGACCAAGGCGATGCGCTACCGTACGCCAACGTGCAGCTGGCCGAGACCATCGAAGGGGCCTCGACAGACCTGACCGGGCGCTTTAGCTTCACCACGGCCCGCACCGGCAGCCACGTCGTCCGGGCCTCGATGATCGGCCTGGAAGCTCAGAACCGGCGCGTGACGCTCGTCCCTGGCGACACGCTGACCCTGCGCTTCATCCTCCGCGAAACGCTGGTGACGTTGGACGAGGCGGTGGTGACGGCCAGCGCCTACGTGACCGGAGAAACCGCCGAGGCCACGCTGGCCCCGTTGGAGGTGGTGACCACGGCCGGCGCCGCCGCCGACCTCTTCCTGGCCATCAAGACCCTCCCCGGCACCGCGATGGTCGATGAGGGTGCGGGCCTGTTCGTCCGAGGCGGCGATGTGGACGAGGTGGTGCTGCTCCTGGACCGGGCCACGGTGGCTCATCCCTACAAGTACGAGTCGCCCACGGGCGGCGTCTTCGGCACGATCCCGCCCTTCATGGTTAAGGGCACCTACTTCTCAGCGGGCGGCTTCTCGGCACGCTACGGCAACGCGCTCTCTGGCGTCCTGGCCATGGAAAGCCAGGGGATGCCCAACCAACGCGCCTTGAACCTCAACGTGGGCCTGGCCGCTGCCTCCCTGGGTGCCGATGTGCCCCTCGTGCCGGGCCGCCTGGGCCTGCGCTTCACCGGCAACCGCAGCTTCACCGACGCCCTGTTCCGGCTGAACGGACAGCGGGACCAGTTCAGCATCACCCCACGCGGGGCCGATGGCAACTTGAGCCTCCACTACAGCTACCGCCCCACAGGCCAGCTCAAGCTGTTTCAGTTCGTCAGCACGGACCGGCTGGGGGTCTTCGTAGACGAGCCTTCCTTCGAGGGCACGTACCGGGGCTCTTCCACGAGCACCCTCACGAACCTGGTCTGGACCGATGTGCTGGGCGACTGGTTCGTGCAGGGTAGTGCCTCCACCACGCGGTACCAAGCCCGGCAACAGCTCGGCATTCTCGACTTCGAGCCGAGCGATGCCCGCTACAAGGTCCGCTTCGACGCTGAGCGGCCTGTCACCGACCGGTTGTCTCTGCGCTTCGGCACGGAGGTGGAGCACGCGGTCAACGCCTTCGTGGGCACCTTTCCCGAGGACGCCGAGATCCTGGCCCCCGGAGCGGAGACCCTCAGCTTCGACGAGCGCTACACGCTCACCCGCACCGGCGGCTACGTCGAGGCCGATGTGCTGCTGGGACGGCGCCTCGTGGCCACCCCGGGCGTACGCACTGACCACCAAGGGGACCATGCCACGGTGGATCCACGCCTCGCCTTGACGTACACGCTGGGGCCCTCCACACGCCTCCAGGCCGCCTGGGGCCGTTACCATCAGTTTGCCTCGCCTGTCGAGCTGAGCCCGAGCGGAGGCACGCCGTCGCTGCGCCCCGAGACCGCCCATCACCTCGTGGCCGGGGTCCATCATCAGCGTGATCTCCTGGAGCTGCGTGCCGAGGCGTACCGCAAGCCCTATCGGGCGCTCATCTTGAGCGATGACGAAGGCTACGTCAACGCCGGTACGGGCCGGGCACAGGGCCTCGATGTGTTTGCCAAGTACGGCGCCTTCTTGCGCACCCGCGTCAACGGGTGGATCTCCTACAGCTACCTGGAATCCGAGCGGACCCAGGTGCGCCGGCTCGGGCGGACCACCGATCAGGTTCAGGCCTCGGCTCCGTTCGACATCACCCACTCGCTCACGGTGGTGGGCAAGGTGCGGCTGTTTGGCTTCGTCAGCGCCGGGCTCACCGCCCGCCTGGCCTCTGGACGCCCGATCACGCCCATCGTGGACGCCGTGCCTGGCGATGACCAAGCCAGCTACTACCTGCCTGTCGAAGGCCAGGTGGCCAGCGAGCGCCTGCCCACCTTCCGCCGTCTCGACGCCAACCTCAGCTACTACCTGCCCTTCCGGGGCACCCACAGCGCTACGGTCTACCTGGCCGTGCGCAACGTCCTGGACGAAGCCAACGTGCTGGGCTACGACTACAGTGCAGACTACCAGACGCGCACCCCGCGTGTCTCCACCTACGGCCGCTCCATCTACATGGGCATCACGCTCTCTCTGCGGCAGCCGCCGCCCGCACCGGTGATCCGCTAGACCACGGGCGCACCACACAGCCGGCACCTTCCCCTTCGTCGTTCACTCACTCAACTCCTCTCGCTATCATGTACCGCACCTGTCTCGTTCTTCTCTGCCTCCTCCTCGGTAGCGCCAGCATGGCCCACAGCCAAGTCACCGCCGATGCCACCCCCACAGACATCCAGGCCCAACGGACGGCCGACACCACTGTCAGTGCAGCCGACGCCCTGATCCTGGAGGCCAAGACGTTGATGCAACTGGCCAGCACCACCGGCAACCCAGACCGGATGGCACAAGCTCGCCCGATCCTGGAGCGCGCCACCGGCGACGCTGCGCGGGGGGCCCTGGCCCACTACTACCTGGGTCACCTCCACGCCTCGTGGATGAACCTCATCCAGGACGACAAGGACGCCCAAAAGCAGCACCTGGACCAAGCCATCGAGCACCTGGAGCAAGCCATCGATGTCGATGACCAGATGGCCGATGCATACGCCCTGCTGGGCGGCCTGTACGGGCAGAAAGTGGCCTTCGCCCCGATGCGCGCCATGTTCTTGGGGCCTAAGGCGGACCGCATGCTTGACCAAGCCTTCCAGCTGGAGCCCGACAACCCGCGTACCGCGCTGATTGCCGCCCGCAGCACCTACTACAAGCCCCGCATGTTCGGTGGCGATAAGGAGGCCGCGCTGGAAGGCTTCGAGCGCGCGGCGAGCCTCTTCGAGGAGAGCATGCCCACGGATCCGGTCCAGCCCTCGTGGGGCCACGACGAGTCCTACGCCTGGATCGGCATCGCGCACATGGATGCCGAGCGCATGGATGAGGCCCAGGCCGCCTTTGAGCGCGCGCTGGAGATCAATCCGGACTATGGCTGGGTGCGCCACGTGCTGATGCCGGCCGCCACGCAGTAACCCCTTGCCTTTGGCGTGGCCGGTGGCACAGATTGATACCTGACCAGGCCTCCTCATCTGTTTGTCGTATCCATGTACCTCCCCGAAACGGCTCAACCGCCCGCGCCGCGCCTCACAAGGCGCGGCGTTGGGCTAGCCGCCCTGATCTGGGTGTCCTACACCGTGTTGTATTCCTCGCTCATCGCCCGGGAGGATGGACAGCCGTTTGTCTACGTGCTCCTGGGCCAGGCGATCTGGAACATGGTACGCGCCCTCGGCTTCCTGCCTTTCTGGTGGCTGCTGGTGGTACGCCTCGGTGGGGTATCGTGGCCGGGCCTGGCCGTGGCCCACACGATCAGCGCCATCGCCTATGGATGGCTGGGCCTCCGGACGCTGCTCTTCCAGGTGACGTACACCTCTCCGGAGAGTGTACGGAACGCCCTCGAAGGCGTCAGCCAGTGGATCTTCTTCGAGGGCATCACCATCTATACCATCCAGATGGCCATCGTCCTCGGCTTGCTCTCCCGCCGCCGCCTCCACTGGCGTGAGCAGCAGGCCACCCAGCTCATGGCCCTCGCCCGCGAGCGTGAGCTGGCGGCCCTGAAGGCCCAGGTGAACCCGCACTTCCTCTTCAATGCCCTCAACGCCATCAGCGCGACCATCTCGCAGCAACCGGGCCGCGCGCGCGACATGATTGCGGAGCTGGCCGAACTCATGCGGTATAGCCTCTCCAGCTCGAAGCGCCACCTGGTGCCACTGGGCGACGAGGTGGACTTTACCCGGGCGTACCTAGCCATGGAAGCCTCACGCTTCTCCGACCGGCTGCGGGTAGACTACGACGTCGACCCCGCGCTGCTTGACCTCCAGGTGCCACCCATGATCTTGCAGCCGCTGGTCGAGAACGCCGTCAAACACGGCATCGCGCCGAGCGAGGATGGTGGCGCCATCACCGTGCGGGTCGCGCGCGCCAATGGCCACGTCCACCTGCGCGTAGAGGACACCGGCGTGGGCCCTGGGCATTCGGCGCCGGGTACCGGCATCGGGCTAGACAACACCCAGGCCAGACTGGCGCGCCTCTACGGACCGGCCGCCTCGCTCACCGCGGCCCCCACCGAGCCACGAGGCTACCGGGTAGACATCGCCATTCCGTACGCCCCCACCTCAACCTCATGATCCGCACGCTGCTGATTGACGACGAGCCGCCCGCTCGTCAGCTCCTCCGCGAGTACCTGGGCGCCTACCCGCAGGTCGAGATCCTGGGCGAAGCCGGGTCCGGACGCGAGGCGGTGACGCGCATTAACGCCGAGGCCCCAGATCTCGTTTTCCTGGACGTGCAGATGCCTGGCCTGACTGGGTTTGAGGTGCTGGCCCAGCTAGATCGCCTGCCGCACCTCATCTTCTGCACCGCCTACGACACCTACGCCGTCGAAGCCTTCGAGGCCGGCGCGGTGGACTACCTCCTCAAGCCCTACACCCAGGCCCGCTTCCGCAAAGCGATGGACCGCGTGCTAAAGCGCCTGCAAGACCCGCCCGATCCCGCCCGCCTGGCGGCCTTGGCCCAACAGGCGCAACCCCCAAACACCGGCTACCTGGAACGCCTGTTCGTTCGTGCCGGAGATCGCGTACTGCCCGTCGACGTGCAGAACGTGCTCTGGGTCGAGGCCGCAGGCGACTACGCCAGGCTGCACACAGCCGAGGCCCCCTACCTGACGAGCCTCCGCCTGAGCACCCTCGCCGAACGCCTGGACCCAGACCGTTTCGTCCGCGTCCACCGCTCCTCCATCGTGGCGCTCCCCGCCATTCAGCACCTCACCAGTGACGGCGACGGGGGCTACGTGCTCACGCTCACCAACCGAAAACGCGTCCGCGTCAGCCGGTCCTACGCCCCCGTCATCCGAGACCTGATCACATGACTCGGGACACGAGAGGCCCAGAGCACATCTCGAAGAGCCGGTAGCGAGGCCGCCTAACCTTCAGGCGCCGCTAGCCGATCTCAACCAACTCAATGTCGAAGATGAGCGGCTGGCCAGCCAAGGGGTGATTACCGTCCAGCTTGACGGCCTCGTCGGTCACCTCGACGATGGTGACCGGCACGGCGCCGCCGTCTTGCAGACCCAACTGGAGCTGCTGGCCGACCTCTGGAGTCATGTCCGGCGGGAGTTGCTCGCGACCTACATCCAGCACCATCTCGTCGCGGTGGGGACCGTAGGCTTCATCCACAGGGATGTGTTGCTCTTTGGTCTGGCCGACCTCCATGCCAAGCACCGCACTCTCGAACCCGGCAATGACCTGACCGCCTCCCACGGTAAACTGGAGCGGGTCACGCCCAGACGAGGAGTCGAACACGGTGCCGTCCTCCAGACGACCGGTGTAGTGAACAGAGACGGTATCGCCTTCTTTGACCTGGGCCACGGAGATATACCTGGTTGGGTGAGATAAGTAAGGGCGTGCCGCCTGTACGAACCACGGCGCCCTGTGTTCAACTGAACGACAATCCGGTACAACTACAGGCTGGGCGCACCCGCCAGGGCCACCGGGTCCCGATCTACCGGGAGGGTGATGAGTACGCGCCCAGTGGCCGCGTCCAGCACCGCCACCGTGCCTCGCTCCGGAGGGAGCTGCCGGTTGCGGTTGGCCACATAGACTGTCTGTCCGTCGGCGGAGCGGGCGGTGGCCACCGGCTCCGAGAGGCCCTCGCCGCGCCGGACCTCCACCACGGAGTTCGTCTCGGTCTCCATCACAATCAGGGCATCCTCTTCGGCGCTGGGGATGTACACGGTGGTGCCGTCGGCGGTGAAGACGGGCTGACCGGGGTCCAAGGCCGCGAAGACCGAGCGCACGAAGACCGGGGACCCCGCCTGCGTCACATCAAACACATGGATCAGGTTACTGAGCTGGCTGGTCAGGTAGAGCAGCCGCTCGTCGGGCGAGAGCGTGGCCTGGAAGAATTCCTGCCTGACCCCGAGGAAGGTGGAGGTGGTCACGGCGTCCGTGTCGAGGTCGATGGTGTGGATGACGTTCTGCTCGGCGTCGGCTACGAAGGCCCGGCGCTGGCTGGCTTGGATGGCCACACCGTGCGGACGCGCACTGTTCACCCGAATCGTGTCCAGCCGCTGGGTAGCCGGTGTCAGACGGAGCACGAAGGGGTCGGCGGTGGGGGTGTCCAAGGCCTGCGTGATCAGCAGTGACCGTCCCCCGGGGGCCACGGCCAACAGACCCGGCTGGTTGATGGCTACGGCATCCACCAGCTCGTTGCGCGCGTCGTACCGCACCACCTGCCCCGCCTCGCCGAGGGCCACGTACCACGCCGAGGCATCGGGCGCCACAGCTAGCGCCGTGGGCACCCCCACGGTGCTCAGATCCACGACGGCAGCCACCTGATTTGTGGCCTGGTCGATGACTGAGACCACAGGGCGACCGCGGTGCGCCACGTACAAGGGGGCCTCAAGGAGAGGAGCCTCCGTGCCTGGGGAAGGCGCCAAATCGGCACTCTCATCGCCGACGGTGAGGACCTCGCACCCAGCGAGAACGATCACCGCCAGCAGCACGCCTACGGCACGAACAGGGCCTCGCTGCATGGAACGGTTGGTTGAGCGGAAGAATCAGCGTGTGGAGTCTGCAAACTACGATGCCGGGCCGCTATCTTCACGTTCCACACGGACGCTTCATGCTGTTCCCCTCTTGGCTTCGCCCCTCGCCTCATGCGTACCCTCATCCGCAACGCCACCTGCGTCCTCCCCACCGAAATGGGCAAGGCCCACGTGGTCCTCGACGATACGCGCATCGCCAGCTTCGACGCTCCGTTGCACAGCCGCGCCGACGTGGTGATAGAAGCTGAGGGCTTGCATCTGCTGCCCGGCGTCATCGATGACCAGGTCCACTTTCGTGATCCTGGGCTGACGCACAAGGAAGATCTGCGCACCGCCAGCCTGGCCTGTGCCCGTGGCGGGGTCACCACGTTCCTGGAGATGCCCAACACGAAACCCAACACCATCACCCAGGAACGGCTGAACGAGAAGCTGGCGCGCGCGGCCCTCAAGAGCGTCGTCAACTATGGCTTCTACATCGGCGCCACCCCAGACAACGTAGACGCCCTGCGGACCGCCACGCGGACACCGGGCATCAAGATCTTCATCGGCTCCAGCACCGGCAACCTGTTGGTCGATGAGCAGGCGGCCCTAGAGCGGATCTTTGCTGAGACCACGCTGCCCATCTGCGCCCATTGTGAGGACGAGGCCACCGTCCGCGCCAACGCCGCCGCGCTCGACGGTGGGCAGACCGTGGCGGACCACTCCCGCATTCGCAATCACGAAGCCGCCCTCATCGCCACGAAACGGGCCGTTGACCTCGCCCATCGATACAACCACCGGTTCCACGTGCTGCACGTCTCGACGGCTGCCGAAATCGACGTGTTCAAAGACCACCGGGGGCTCCTCACCGCCGAAGCCTGTCCACACCATCTGTTCTTCAACGTGGACGACTACGACCGCCTGGGCACCCTCGTGCAGATGAATCCCAGCATCAAGACCGCCGACGACAATGCGGGCCTGTGGCAGGCGCTGCTGGACGGCCATATCCAAGTCATTGCCACAGACCACGCGCCGCACACGTTGGAGGAAAAGAACAAGCCCTATCCGGCGTCGCCGTCGGGCCTGCCAGCGGTAGAGAACTCGCTGGCGCTCATCCTGAACCAGGTCGTGGAGGGCCGCTGCACGCTCATGCAGGTGGTGCACTGGATGAGTGAGGCACCGGCCCGTGTGTGGGACATACTGGATAAAGGGCGGCTTGAGGCCGGCTACGATGCTGACCTGGTGCTGGTGGACATGAACCGGTCTCACACGATCCGCAACGAGGAGCAACTCACCAAGTGCGGCTGGAGCCCATGGGACGGCACCATGCTCACCGGCTGGCCCGTCCATACGTGGGTGATGGGCCACCACGTCTACCGCGATGGCGCCTTCGACCTATCCCGCCTGGGCCACGAAGCTCGCTACGACCACGCTCGGGGCGGCTATTGGGCCACATCGTGAGCCCCCTCTGCAACACGTCCACGCTCCTCCCCATCGGCTCCATGCGGCGCTTGTCTGGCCTCTTGCTGGCCGTCCTGTTGGTCTTCGTGAGTGCCTGCTCCACCCAGACTCCTGACGCCGAAGAGGCGTTTCTGGAGCGTGGGGGGCTGGTAGCGGTGGAAGCCGAGCACTTCAGCCAGCACCTGGCCTCGGCCACGCGCGCGTGGTACCGTTTTGACCCACGCTCCGAGCCGCCCCCGGTCCAGCCCGACGGCGACGCCAACCATGCCGCGTCGGCCAGTGGCGCCTCGTACTTGGAACTCCTTCCGGACACCCGGCGGACCCATGAGGACCCGCTCATCCACGGCGAGAATTTTTCCAATGAGCCCGGGCAGTTGGCCCTTCTCTCCTACCCTGTTCGCTTCGAGACGGCTGGGCGCTACTACGTGTGGGTGCGCGCCTACTCCACCGGCACCGAGGACAACGGCCTCCACGTAGGCCTCAACGGCCACTGGCCGGCCCGTGGCCAGCGGATGCAATGGTGCGAAGGCAAAGATCAGTGGACTTGGGCCAGCAAGCAACGCACGGAGGAGGTCCACTGCGGCCTACCCGGCCACATCTACCTCGACATCGCTGAGCCGGGCCTCCACACCATCTGGTTCTCGATGCGCGAGGATGGCTTTGAATTCGACAAATGGATCCTTACCACCGACCCCGCCTACACCCCCCAGGGCAACGGGCCCGATGAGCTTCGGGAGATGGGCGGAGCCACGAGGTAGGACTTAAGCGTAGCGCGACCATTTGATCAGGTCAGCGATGGACGGCTTCTTGCCGTACATCAGGATGCCCACCCGGTAGATGCGGCTGCTGAGCCAGACAGACCCCACGAAGGTGCCAATCAGCAGGCTGTAGGAGAGTAGCACCTGCCACAGCGAGACGTCCGAGACCGCCACGCGCACCACCATCAGGATCGGAGAGAAAAACGGGATCATGGAGAGCACCACGGACAGGGTTGAGTTGGGGCTCTCGATGATGAACGTGATGAACAGGATCGGGATGATGACCAAGAAGGTGAGCGGGAACGTCAGGCCCTGGGCGTCCTGCTGCTGCTCCACCGCCGACCCGATGGCGGCAAACAGGCTGGCGTACAGGAAGTAGCCACCCAGGAAGAAGAGCAAGAACCAGACGTAGACGACCGGGCTGATGTCCGGAAGCGTGAGATTGGCCGCCTCCATGACCTGCTGCTGTGACGCATCAGCGGGGAGGTTCAAGGTGGCGGGGTCCATAGACGCCGAGGCCACGAAGCCCAGCGCGGTGGCGCCCCCCACGATCAGTACCAGCCAGAGCACCATCTGGAGGAAGCCCATGGCCCCGACCCCCAGCAGCTTGCCCATCAGTAGGTTGAACGGCTTGACCGACGAGATCACGACCTCCACCACCCGGCTCGCTTTCTCTTCAATGACCGCGTACATGACGGTCCCCCCGTAGATGAAGACGGCAAAGTAGATGATGAACCCCATCACAAAGCCCACCGCCGAGATGGCGAGCGACTGATCGGCCTCCTCTTCGCCTTCCTCGTTGAGCTTGACCATGTCCAGCCCCACATTGGCGTTCAGGATGTCCAGCACCTCAGGCGGGGCGTCCTGTTCAAGTAGGCGCTGCCGCTGGACCGCTTGATCGATCAGGTCCTGGATGGACCTACGGATCGACAGGCCGCCGCCATCAGGCGAATAGAAGGTGACGGGGCTGGTCCCCTCCATGACACCGGCCGTGAGGTGGAGATAGCCCTCGTACTCGCCGTCGATGACCGCTTGCCGCACCTCGGCAATGCTCCGATCCTGTTGGGGCACCAGTTCGAATTGGTCGCCTGCGAGGGTCTGCATGATCGGCGTCAGGCGCCCGGTTTCGTCGATGACCGCCACCGTTCGGCCGCCACGGTCGAAGGCGAAGGCCGTGATCACCCCGGGCAGCACCGTCAAGGCCACCATCACGATAGGCCCGAGCAGCGTGGTGAGCACAAACCAGCGCGAGCGCACGCGGCGCAGGAATTCGCTCTTGAGTACGATCCAGATTTGATCCATGGGCGAAGCGTGAGGCGAACGGTTTACAGGGTGATGTCTTCGGGGATGGCTTCCTGGCCTTGCTGATCCTGGACAACGCGGACAAAGATGTCATTCAGAGGCGGCTCCACGCTCTCAAAGCGGATGACGTCGTCCACGTGGCGGAGCACAACCTCCAGTACCTGGCGCGGCAGGATACCCGGCCGCAGACGCAGCTCGGCGCGATGGAGCCGTTGGCGGAGCACCTCCGCGAGGCCTGCCTGCTCGATCTCATCCAAGAAGGCGGTAGACCCCTCGAACTCAACGATCACCGTGTCTCGCCCGAAGCGACGCTTGATCTCGCGGAGTCCGCCGTCCAGCACAATTTGCCCTTGCGAGATGAGGCAGATATCGTCGCACAGCTGCTCGACGGACTCCAGCCGGTGCGAGGCAAAGAGCAGGGTGCGGCCGTCCTGCTTCAGCTCTTGGATGACGTCGGTGAGCAGGGTGGCGTTGATGGGATCGAGGCCGCTGAAGGGCTCATCGAGAATGAGCAGGTCCGGCTCGTGCATGATGGTGGAGATGAACTGCACCTTTTGCTGCATCCCCTTGGAGAGCTCATCGGTCCGCTTGTCGTACCAGTCCGCCCCGCCTAGACGTTCTAACCACTGGTGGGCCCGTTGGCGCGCGTCGGCGGTGGTCAGGCCCTTGAGCGTAGCCAGGTATTCGAGCTGCTGCCCGACCTTGAGCTTCTTGTACAGGCCACGCTCTTCGGGCAGGTAGCCCATGCGTTCCTGGCTCCATCGTCCCACCGGCTTGCCCTCAAAACGCACAGCCCCTTTGTCAGGGGCCGTGATGTAGGCGATCATGCGGATGGTCGAGGTCTTCCCAGCGCCGTTGGGCCCGAGCAGGCCGAGAATACGGCCGGGTTGAGCCTCAAAGCTGACGGCATTGACGGCGGTGAAAGAGCCGTAGCGCTTGGTGACGGCATCAACGGTGAGCACAGGCAGACCAGGAGCGGGTGAATAAAAGGGCGGCGAACGCTCAGAGGCGCTCCATCGTGGCCGCCGGGATCGGGATCAGGTAATGCGGCTCGAACACATCCTCGTGCACCCCAAACTGGCCGGTCCCTCGGAAATCGACGGCCACGTAGGCCCCCACCACCCGTTTGACCTCGCCAATGCCGTAGTAGGTCGGCATCGGGCCGTAGTAGACCAGTTGCCCGGCCTCTAGCACTTTCTGCCGGCGCGCCCGCCGATGATAGGCCGGGATGGGAGATAGCAGGTCAAGACGGTAGGGGCTGCGCGGACGAGCCGCCGTTCGCTTTTTAGGTATTCTACTCATGCCACACGGGCGCTCTTCACTCACACAAAAGGATCGATGGAGGGGGTTCGGCTAGGCCCTAAACGCAGCCACTTCGCCCAAGTTCGCGGCCGGAACGGACGCGCGTACCACTGGCAGCAGTCCCCAGAGATGCCTATACTGCGCTATGTAAAGTTGCCGACGCCCTTGGCATTTGTCCCGTTGACCTCTCCGTAGGCCGGGGCGTCCTCAACCGCACCGGGTGACCGATGCCGCTGCCACTCTTGCACGGGCGCCCGTTCATGCATCTCCCCCATTCGCCCTCGGGCCCACAGCTACGGCATCATGAGTTCTATTCATAAGGCGATCGACCGTCAGGTGGGTCGGAATGCCGAACTGTTTGCGCAAGCCATTGCGGAAAAGGAGACGGCCGAGGCCCGCTACCCATACCTCCGCATCCTGGTCGGGATCATCGAGCAGGCCCATCCGGAATGGAACCAGGCGCCCCAGAAAGATCAGCAGATTGCGAGCCTCATCGTGCGCATGAGCCGGGAGCAACTCTCCCAGGACGAGGTGGTGGACGTCATCCGCCTGCGTGACAGCGAGCGCGGCTTCTACTACGACTGACCTCAGCCCCGCCATCGATTGGGGTTGGCCTTCAAGAAGCTGGACCAGTCCTTGTGCGTCCCTCCGTCGGCACCGCCGCGATCTCGATGCGCATGGCAGAGCGCCACCGCTAGCGCATCGGCCGCATCTAGCCGGGTGGTGCTGAGGTCCGGAGCTTCCAGGATGGCCCCCACCATATACGCCACCTGCTCTTTGGATGCATTGCCTTTGCCCGTGACCGACTTCTTGACCTCTTTGGGCGTGTATTCGGTGGCGGGAATCCCCCGGTTGAGTACCGCCAGCATGGCCGCCGCCTGTGCACGACCCAGCTTCAACATCGACTGCGGATTGCGACCATAGACGGGCATCTCCAACGCACATTCGTCAGGCAAGCACCGGTCAATCACCTCTGAGATCCGGTCATAGATGCGCTTCAGACGCAGCGCGTGGCTCTCGTGGACATCCAGATCCAGCACGCCGTATTCGACGAGCCGCTCTGTGCGTCCCTCCACGGCAATCACGCCGTAGCCCGCGAATCGGGTCCCCGGATCTACGCCAAGAATGATCATAACGACCTGGTGGAACGAGTCATCGGTCACCCGGTGCGGTTGAGGACGCCCCAGCCCACCGTGAGCCTAGGCTACGCATTCAGCAGTTCCTCGGGAACGGCGTCGTAGTCGAGGGCCGCGTAGACAGCTTGCACGTCCTGGAGCTCCTCCAGGGCGTCGATGAGGGCCAAGACCGTGCGCAACTCGTCGGAAGCGGGCACCACGGTGGTGGTGGGCACGCGGATGAGGGTGGCCTCCTGGGTCGGGATGCCGGCCTCGTCCAAGGCCTTGGTGACCGCGCCAAAGTCCTCCACGGCGGTGGTGACCACAAACGTGTCGTCTTCCTGGCGCAGATCCTCGGCCCCGGCCTCGGCCACCAGTTCGAACAGCGCCAGTTCATCCTGCCCGTCGGCCGCGATGTCGATCTGCCCCTTGCGCTCGAACAGGTACGCTACGGAGCCGGACTGCCCCAAGCTGCCGTTCCGCTTGGAGAAGACGTGGCGGACATCCGCCACCGTGCGGTTGGTGTTGTCCGTGAGCGTCTCCACGAAGATAGCCACACCACCAGGGCCATATCCTTCGTAGGTCATCTCTTCGTAGTCCGCCCCCTTGATCTCACCGGTGCCGCGCTTGATGGCCCGCTCGATGTTGTCTTTGGGCATGTTCTCCTGCTTGGCCTTGTCCACCGCCAGGGCCAACCGAGGGTTCATAGCCGGATCGCCCCCGCTCTCACGGGCCGCCACCATAATGTCTCGGGTGATGCGCGCCCAGACCTTGGAGCGGCGGGCGTCTGTCACGGCCTTCTGCCGCTTGATCTTCGACCATTTATTGTGACCTGCCATAGATAACGGAGGCGCCAGGCGCCAGAAACGTGCGGGTGATGCGTATGGAAAAGCTGGTACGGGGCCAACGTACGCGAGTTCTGGCCCCTGCGCCAGCCTTTGACACCTGCAGCGGTCGTCTTTCGCCGAAAAGCTGTGCCCAGGCTGGACCTTTTCGGGGTAAATGCTCACTTTAGGCGCGCTACGCTCACGATGGACTCATTCGTTTCGACCCCCATGCCTGATTTTCAGCTCACCACGCTGGACATCTCCGCCGTCGTGATCTATGCCCTGGTCATCTTCGGCATCGGCCTCTACTTCTCGCGCCAGACCGATGATGGCGAAGATTACTTTTTGGCAGGCCGGTCCCTGTCTTGGGGCCTGATCGGCATCAGCCTTCTGGCCTCCAACCTGTCGTCCTCGGCGATGATCGGGATGGCCGGAGAGGCCTACGGAGGCATCGGGCTGGCGGTGTACAACTACGAATGGATGGCCGCGATGGTGCTGGTGCTGTTCGTGCTGTTCTTTCTCCCGTTCTACCTGCGCAGCGGCATCTACACCATGCCCGAGTTTCTGGAGAAGCGCTTCGACGGGCGGAGCCGCCTTTACTTTTCGGGTATCTCCATCTTTCTGTCGGTCGTCGTGGATACGGCCGCGGCCCTCTTTGCGGGGGCGCTGGTGGTTGAGCTGCTGTACCCGGATTTCCCACTCTGGATGTCGATGACCATCCTCGCACTGTTCGCCGGGGCCTACACCATCGCAGGGGGGCTCAAGGCCGTGGTGTACACCGATGCCATCCAGGGGACCTTGCTACTCCTGGGGGCCGGGGCCGTCTCGCTCATCGCGTGGAACGAGGTCGGCAGCTGGGAGGCCGTCACCGCCGTCACGCCCGAGGACAAGCTGTCGCTCATCCAACCAGCGGATAGCCCGGATATGCCTTGGCCGGGCCTCCTGACAGGCGTCCTCCTGCTCGGCTTCTATTTCTGGACGACCAACCAGTTCATGGTCCAGCGGGTGCTGGGCGCCAAGAACCTGGACCACGGCCGATGGGGTGCGCTCTTCGGAGGCCTGCTGAAGCTGCCCATCCTGTTTCTGATGGTGATGCCGGGGGCCTTCGCGCGGGTGTTGTACCCGGACGGCGCCATCGAACGGGTCGACCAGGTCTTCCCCACCCTGCTCTTCGACCTCCTGCCGGACGGCTTCCGCGCGCTGGTGCTGACAGCCATGGTGGCCGCCATCATGTCCTCCGTGGATTCCACGCTGAACGCCGCCTCGACGCTGGTCACGATGGACTTCATCAAGCGCAAAAACCCGAACACGTCGCCCCAAGCCCTGGTGCGGATCGGGCGGATCGTAACGGGGGCCTGCATGGTGTTCGCCATCGCCTGGTCCCCCGTCATCATCGGGTTCGACACGCTGTGGTCGTATCTGCAGACGACGCTGGCCTACGTGGCTCCCCCCGCCTTGGCGCTCTTCATCCTGGGTATCTTTTGGCGTCGGGCCAATGCCGATGGCGCCCTCGCCGGCCTGGCCGTGGGGCACCTCGCGGCGGTCGGCTTCCTCATCCTCGGCCCCATCATGGGCGTGCTGACCTTCAATTTCCTGTACCTGCCGCCCATCCTGCTGGCCATCAGCATGGTCACGATGGTGGCGGTGAGCCTCCGCGGCCCGGCGCCGCCCCTCGAGAAGATTGAGGAACTCACCTGGACGCCGGCGTTCTGGCATCGTGAGAGCGAACGCCTGCAATCCGTTCCCACCTGGCAAAACTACCGCGTGCAATCGGCGCTGCTGGCGCTGGCTACGCTGGTTATCGTCCTTGCCTACTGGTAGCCTGTGTGCTCCCGCACGGAGAGGCGCGTGGGCCTCCCCGACCGCTCCGGCGCCTGATCTCCTGCTCCATGCCTGACCGGTACCACCCTGATCGTGCGTTGGGCGCCCTGTTCGAAGCGGTCCAGCGCGCCCCGCTCTTCGCCGACGCCAAGACGTTTGCGGATGCCCTCCCCCGTGAGGCGCCTAGCACCCTGGTGGCGCGGTACGAGGCCGCGCGCCACCAGCCAGGCTTCGACCTCCGCGCCTTCGTGGATACGCACTTCGACCTGCCCCGCCGGGTCCCGCCTGCACTCCTCGCGAACGTGCAGCCCGACCTAGCCTCTCACCTGCGCACCCACTGGCCCGCCCTCATCCGCGTGGACGATGCCGCATTGGCGCCCACCTCGTCGTTGCTCCCGCTGCCCCATCCTTATGTGGTCCCTGGCGGGCATCTCCGGGAGATGCACTACTGGCATAGCTACTTCATCATGCTGGGGTTGGCGGCCAGCGGCCAGATGGAGTTGGTGCGCGGCATGCTCGAGAATTTCGCCAGGCTCATTGACGACCTGGGGTTCATCCCCAGTGCGACCCGCACCTATCATCTGAGTCGCTCTCAGCTCCCGTTTTTCGCACCGATGGTGCTCCTGTTGGCTCATGCCGAGGGGCTGGCTGCTGCGCGCACGTACCTCCCCTCGTTAGAGCGGGAGTACGCCTTCTGGATGGATGGCGAGACGGAGGTGAGCGCCGAGCAACCGGCGGTCCGCCACGTGGTCCGCCTGCCAGATGGCACTCTGCTCAACCGCTACTGGGACCGCTTGACCACGCCAAGGCCCGCGTCGTTCCGTGAGGATGTAGCACGCGCCGCCTCTCTCCCCGAGGCGCTACGCGCCCCCTTCTATCGCCATCTCCGTGCGGCCTCGGCCTCGGGGTGGGACCTCAGCAGCCGGTGGCTTGCCGACGGGATCACCCCCAACACCATCCACACAACTGATATCGTGCCCGTGGACCTCAACGTCATGCTCTGGATCCTGGAGCAAACGTTGGCACTGCTCAGCGATGGCCCCGCTGCCGAGCAGTTTCTGACCCGTAGCGCGCAGCGGGCCGAGGCGCTGGTCCACCTCACGTGGAAGGCCGAGGCCGGTTTTTTCCACGACTATGACTTCGTGGCCGGTACACACACCCCGACCACCTCCCTGGCCGGCCTCTTTCCCCTGTATGCAGGCCTCGCCACCCCTGACCAAGCACAAGCGGTGGTGCAAACGGTAGCCCAGCACCTCCTGGCTGACAGTGGATTCCTGACGACCACGGCCGAGACCGGCCTACCCTGGGATGCCCCCTACGGCTGGGCCCCGCTCCAGTGGATCGCCATCCATGGTCTCCGCCGCTACAACTACCACCCCCTAGCCGATGCCGGGCAGATCCGGTGGCTGACGCTCAACGAGAGCGTCTACCTTCGCACAGGGCAGACGATGGAGACCTACGACGTACAAAGCCTGATGATGGCACCCACGTACCCACCGCAAGACGGCTATGCCTGGACCAATGGCGTGGCCCTCGCCCTGATGGCCCGCCGTCCCGCCGTGGCCGCGCCGCTGGCGGACCTGCCCCTGCCCTGACCAGAGGCCCCCAGCCTGATGCCTTCCGGTAAGACGTTTTCGCCGACGTGATAATGAACGCGGGCGGCACGGCCCTTGTCCGTCAAGCGGGCTGCTTCTTGAACACGAACTCCACGATCTCGAAGGGGCCTGGTGGAATGTCGCTCAAGAGCGCCGTCGCCTGGTCATCGATGGGGACCCGCTGCTCGGTGCCATCCGGCATGCGCACCACAATGGCGTCGAGGTCGGTGCGTGGGGCGTTGTACGCGTCCAGGAATTGGTACTCGATCCAGTCCTTGAAACGCAAAATCGGGGACTCTGCCTCTACCCCCAAGACTCGCACCCGAAAGAAGTACTCCGGTACCGTGTAGCCTTGCTCCAGCTCAGGATCGGTAGGGATGTCATCGGTGTCCTCCACGTACTCGAACGCCCACTCTACCTCGATGGCCTCGCTACGTACCACCGCTGGTACCACCGTCACCAGGTCGTGCGCACCGTCCGCATCGTGCTCGTAGATGGCTACCTGAGCCTCCGCCCCATCCACGGCGCCCTTGACGTCGGCCGTCAGCGTCAGCATGTCCCCTCGACGCGCCTCCTCCGCACTCCATGCGCAGCGCTCGATCCGGATCGGCGGCGCCAGCAGCAGCGGCCCCGACTGCTGCGTCACCCCGTGGTCCGGGAGCTTCACCTCCGCATACAGCGCCACCTCCGCCTCCGCCGGCACCTGCATCGACACCGAAAACCGGTTGGCGTAGAGCGACTCGTTGAACGTGCCGTGCGTCTTGCCCGTATGGTCGGTGAGTTTAATCTGCATCGGGGCGCCGTTGCCCACGAAACGGGAGAAGACCTCAAGCGTGGCCTGAGCGCCGGGCACAGCGGCGGGCTCAGTCCAGACGACCTGTTCGAGGGCCGAGGGCAGGGTGACGGTCGTGATCTGGCCCGTGGGGGCCTGGTGGTCACTCATGGTTGGGATCCGGCAAAGCGTAGGCACACAGACCAAGGGAAAACCTCCGGGAAGCTCGGGTGATCCAGCTTCTGGGCAACCCCTTGTTCTAAAAGGCGCAAAAACAGCCTAAAAGCCGCCTCAGGATACCTTTTTTGCCGCTACAGCAGCTCAATCTTGACGACGAGGGTGTAGGCGCCCACGGGACTCTCCAGCGTCTGGATGCCCGCGCCCCACGGTGGATCGGCGTCGCCGGTGAAGTTAAGGACGGCCGCCCCCAGGCTGTCCGTGCTCCAGGTGTCGGCCTCCTCGCCATCAGCCGTTAGCACCAACACATCGGTGGCGGCCAGATCCAGCTCTCGGCTCCATCCTTCCAGCGGAAGTTCGTCGCCAGTCCTGACGTCAGTCTCCAAGCGACCCACCTCCTCGCCATTGACCTGAGCGGCCAGGGTCCATTCCCCCGCCCCTTTGAAGACGCCTCGGTCCATGTCGTCCTGCACCAGGAGGCGCTCGAACACCACGCGGACGCGCTGCCCTTGGGTCTGCGCCGCCACGAGCTCGAGGTGCACCACGAAAGCAGCCGCCTCGGCCTCGGTCAGCGCCTCGCCTCGGTCGAAGCGTTGCTGTGCAGCGGCTGTCGTCACCGCGCGGAGGCCACTGAATCCTTCGGGGTAGTCTGGCTGGCTGGGGCTCCCGCACGCGCCTTGGGCCGTACCGTTGAAGTCCGCCACGATGGCCTGCACCGCATTCCAGAGCTGCTGGCACCGAGGGGGGGTGCGGTCACGGCGGGACGGGTGGAAATCTACCGCCAAGCCTTGGTGGTGAGCGGCCATCGCCTCGATGGTGTTGACCACGCACAGGTCAACCTGCCCTCGATGCGCTCGGGACACATGGGCCAGCGCTACAACCAACGACCGGTTGTAGTACACCCGGACCTGCTCCAGCGCCTGGAGTAGCGAGAGGCTGAAGCGTACGTTGGTTGGCGGATCATCCAGTTGGTTGCACGCGATCTCCTCGCGCGTGAAGTGGAAACGATGCCGCCGGTATCCGTGGTTGATATGGTAGGGCTGGATCCGCTCGTTGTCTGCGGCCGCCGGCTGCCACTGGGCCTGCCCGAGTCCATCGACCTGCCCGTCCACGAAGCGCACGATCATGTTGTCCTCGTCGAGCTCGACGTTCACATCGGTGTCTTCGTCTTCCTCCATCTCCCGGTTTTCGGCCAGAATACGGTCGTTGACGTGCTGCATGAAGACGATGGGATGGTAGTACCAGAACATCCCGTTGCCCATCTGATCGGCCAGGTCTGGGTTGGCGGCCAGGGCCTCTTGTACCCAGGTGAAGCGTTCCATGTGCTCCCAGAACTCAGCGCGGCGCGTCTCGTTGGGCAGGACCGGCTGGAAGGCGTCGGCGTTTTCGGCGGCCCACTCGCTGAAATGGCGCGTCTTCAGGTTGCGCATCTCACGGGCGGCCACGAGCACATCCGTCTCGTCGATGCCATCTCCCAGGAGGTCGCACAGGAGGTCGTTCAGAGCATCGATATCGCAGTACACATCCTGATCGTCGCTGTCGTCGATGCGGGTAGCTGGGTCTTCCCAGGGCCCCACCTCTAGCTCGACGTCTTGGTGGGTGAACACCTCAAAGTGAAGGGTCGGCACCTCACGAAAAGACCCAGCGAGCCCCAGGAAGTCCCCCACGCACACTTCCACGTCCGGGTTGAACACGCGGCCCTTCTCCCCGTCGAGGCCAACGCCATCGTCGTGGGTACGGCGCCACAGGTTGAACCACGGCGGGTTATCGTGGTGCTCCTCCCCGATGCGATCCTCGGGGATGGGCTCCAGGTGCATATACAGGCTGAAGACGCGCGTAGGCTCGGCGGTGTAGTTGATCCGGCGGCCGAAGCCGTCGGGGTCGTCTTCTTCCTCGAGGTGAACATAGTGGCGGATCAGCACGAAGCACTGGCTCCCAAACTCCGGATGGTCGGTGGTGTCTGGGTGGCCACTCACGCGCGCGGCCACGATGGTGCCCGACGCAGCCGCGTAGACGCTCGGGTTAATGGCCAGGGGGTAGAAGTGGATACCGCCGTGCCACACCTTGTTTGTGCCCACCGGATAGACGCCGCCCTGCATGGTCTCGCAGGCACTGAAGTAACCCACCTGGTCCTCCAGATCGTAGTAGCTCCGCGTGGCCGTGAGCGCTTCAATGTCTGCGTCGTGATACGTATGGGCCTCGGTACCAAGATCACCACGCTGAATCACCCGCCGGAAGAGGGACGGCGGCGTGTTAGCCCCGAACTGCGCGGGGGCGGCGGCATCGTAGGGGACCGGCGCAAAGGGTCCTGAGTAGTAGCGCCGAGGGCGCCCGTTGAAGTCATACGGCATCCACCACTCGTCGATGATGCCCCGGAACAGGCGGTTTCGGTGCAAGATGCCGGGGCACTCCTTGTCGACGTGAATCTGCCGGTGATGCAGGATGCCGCGATAATGATAGAGCTGACTCCGCAAGGCCCGCCCGGCTCCGGTGTTCTGATCGGCATGCGCGTATTTGCGGAAGGCCCCTACGGAGCCGGGCCCCAGGAAGCGGCGCGGAATCCGGTGGCCGATGCACAGGTAGCGCAGCAGCAGCAGCAAGGTGCGGTACTGCTCTTCCTCAAAGGCTTGATAGTCGTGCGCGTCAAAGCCCCCCTTGGCGGCGGGCAGCCCCGTCAGGTTGAGGTCGGCATCTGACAGATGAATCCAGCGGTTGAGGTCGAGGGGCCGAGGCGGATTGCCCTGAATCGACGGCTCGTTATCGGATCCATCGACCTGTGCGAGGTTGGCGCTCCACACATAGGCGACGTTGCAGATCTCGATGCCGATCGAGAAGTAGTTCGTGACGCCTCCATGGAAAGACCGCTGGTTTTCCTCGACCAGCCGGACGGCATCCACAAAGCCGTCGTTGTCCTGCCGATCACCTCCCGCCGCGCCAGGCCGGGCGGCTTGCCCGATGCAATTACGCTCGACGATAAAGTGGGCGGAGGACCGGACTGCGGTGTTGTTCCAGTCGGTGATGACGTCCTCGGCGCCACGATTTCCCACGGTGCAGTGGAGTACGATCTGTCGTTTCTGACGCTCCTGAGCCCCAAACTCGTCGGCGTCGAGCGCCACGTCTGTGGTCACCACGAAGAACTCGTAGGAACGTCCGAAGGCCCAGATCGTGTGCCTGTTGGCTGCCGCTGCCGTCTTGGCCATGAGGAGAGAGAGGCTGGTGAGAAAAATCAGGGCCTGGCTCGAGGGCGCTCACAGGTGCTCATTCTCTCTTCCGTGCCCTCGGCACAGCCACCTCGGGTTTCGGAGACGCCCGTCCTACCTATGATAATGCGTATTTCTCACCAAAAGAGCCGCATCAAGGCTGGGCAGGCGGTCCTGGTCCTGGGGCTAAGCCTCCTGGCAGGCTGCCAGCCGACGGCGCCCACGCCGGCCTCACCCGCCGTCCCCGCACCCGCCGGGACCGAGGCGTCCACTCTTCCGGGGCTTGTGGCGGTGTCCCTCCCCACGGAGGCGGCCACGCCCCTCCACCCGCTGATCCGGCTGTTCAGCGCAGGCATTGGGCCAGGCGGTCAAGCCGCCTTCGTGCACATCGAGCCCACCCCTGACCTCGCGCAGTGGCTCCTCCGGTTTGTGGTGCTCGATGTGCCCGCGGACTCTGTGCTCCAGACCGTGCAGCGCCCTGTGGGCCCTCGCCGTGAAGCCATCGGCCTGGCCCCCCATACTCTGACCCCTCCAACAGACGCACAGATGGCCACGGCCTGGCAAGCCCTCCGCCCCGAGTTGGACGCTGTGTTTGAGCGGTACCAACTCACGACCGCGGCCACATCTCCGACGCTGGAGCCCCAGGTGCAGCTTCAGGGCCGAAGCGCCTCGGTGCGCCTGCTCCCAAGCGGCCGCGCGCAGAGCGCCACCGTGGGGCTGGCGCACGATGGCCAGACCGTGGCGCTCCGAACGGTCGAGTGGGGCTTGGTGGAAGCCCGCCTCGCTGTGCTGGGCAGCCTGTCCAGCCCCGGAGCTGACCACGCCGTGCTGGTGCTCGGCCGGGTACAAGCCGCTACCGATCCGGAGGCTCCAGATGTGCTGCGGGGACTGACGCTGATCGGCGTTGGGGCCGATGTGCTCCCGGACGTACCAGACCCGCCCCCAACCCCGCCGGATGACGTCCTGGCACAGGCCGCCACGGCCGTGACGCTCCTCGCGGAGCGTGACCTGCGTGGGCTTGCTCGCTTGGTTCACCCGCGCAACGGCCTGACGTTCTTGCCCTATCCGCTCGCCACGGGGCCCTTCCAGCGCTTCTCTGCCGAGGCCCTACCGGCCCTGGCGTCTGACTCTACCCTCTACGTATGGGGCTACGGGGAATACAGCGACGAGCCCTTCGCGTTGTCCTTCGAGGCCTACTACGACACGTTCATCTACGCTTTCCCCTTCGCCGAGACCGAGGCCGCCGTCTTGCGCCCGGTCTCCGATCTGTCCAGCACGCTGCCTGAGCTGTTTCCGGGCGGGCAGGTGGCCACGTACTCGTGGCGGGCGGCAGCGGGCGGCACCTCCACCATTTGGCGTGAGCTCAACCTGGTGTTCCAGCCGTACGACGGCGGCTGGGCACTTGCGGCGGTGATCCACCAGGAGCGGACCACCGATCCCTGATCGCGAAGCGGCCTAGGTGCTGGTGCACGAACAGACCGCTACACCGACAGCTGAAAGTCCCGCACCGAGACCGGCACGCGCCAGTGATAGCCGGTGTAGATCGTGAGTTGCACCGGACGCTTGGCCGTGAAGTCGAGCGGCCGTCTGCGGATCGGTCCCCGAGGCGATACCGGTCCTTGTGGATCCTGCGAGGACGCCTCGTACAGGTCCGGCAGTTCCAGCGTGCACCGGCCGAAGGGCGCCTCGTCGAAAACAAAAGCTCCGTTGGCATCGAGCGTTTCTTCTCGGGTGCTCCCATCCGGCAGGTGGAGCACGGCCTTCAGGTTCGCGTAGGCCGCACTGGAGCCTGCCTCGAAGACCTCCACCCCGACCCAGTCCACAAACACCAACTGGGGCGACTCGCCCGTGACGCCCAACGCGGTGACCCGAAAGATGAACAGCAGCGGCTCGTAGGGCGGGGCATCAGCCGGAGGCTCCCCTTGGGCCAGCTGATCGCCGAGATCCTGGACCTGAAGGGTCCACTCAGCCTCCACCGCTTCGCCTTCAACGAGTACCGGGAGGCTCGTCATCACCTCGTGCGCCCCGTCGGCGTCATATTCGAAGACCGTCACCACCGCCTCCGTTCCATCCACCGCGCCCTTGACGTCGGCCGTCAGCGTCAGCACGTCCCCTCGGGTGGCCTTCTCCTGACTCCATGCGCAGCGCTCGATCCGGATCGGCGGCGCCAGCAGCAGCGGCCCCGACTGCTGCGTCACCCCGTGGTCCGGGAGCTTCACCTCTGCATACAGCGCCACCTCCGCCTCCGCCGGCACCTGCATCGACACCGAAAACCGGTTGGCGTAGAGCGACTCGTTGAACGTGCCGTGCGTCTTGCCCGTGTGGTCGGTGAGTTTGATCTGCATCGGGGCGCCGTTGCCCACGAAGCGGGAGAAGACCTCAAGCGTAGCCTGGGCGCCGAGGGCGGCCGCAGGCTGAGCCCAGACGACCTGTTCGAGGGCCGAGGGCAGGGTGACGGTGGTGATCTGGCCCGTGGGGGCCTGGTGGTCACTCATGGCAACGGAGGCGGCGTGGGAGGTGCCTGATCAACAACTCCATCATACACATCAGAGGCGCAAAAAACGCGATGAGTCCGCCGCGGCCAGAGGCACGAGGCGGGCGCCCGGGGTGTGCATCAAGGCGCCAACGGCCTGGGACCAAACGGGGCGCTCCTGCGTGGAGGCCTCGGGTCAGGAGGCCTCGGCGCGGGCTTTGGACTTCGCCTTGAACACCAGCGTGACGGGGACCCCTTCGAAGCCAAAAGCGGCCCGGATCTGGTTTTCGAGGTAGCGCTGATAGGACTCACGGATGCCCTTGGGCTGATTGCAGAAAAACGCAAAGACTGGGGGCTTCTGGCGCACCTGACTGGCATACTTGATCTGCACGCGCCGATTGCGGTACATCGGGGGGTGTTGCTTCGAGAGGGCCTTTTGGAGCACTTCGTTGAGAGCGGCGGTGGGCACCCGCTTGTCGCGCTCGGCCGCCACGGTCAGCGCGGTCTCCAACACCCGGTGGATGCGCTGCGTGGTGAGCGCTGAGATAAACAGGACGGGCACGTAGCTCAGCGTCTTGAGGCGGTCGTGGATATGCCGCTCGTAGTCGCGCGCGGTGTTGGTCTCTTTCTCGACCAGGTCCCACTTGTTGATCACCAGCACGAGCCCCTTCTTGAGCGTCTCGGCTTGCTTGAGCACACGGATGTCTTGCTGTTCCAGGCCTTGCGTAGCGTCGAGCAGGAGTAGGGCCACGTCGCACTCGCGGATGGCGCGCTCCGTGCGAAGCGTCGAGTAGAACTCCACGTTCTCCCGCACCTTGGCGCGCTTGCGGAGGCCTGCTGTATCAATCAGCACGATCTCCTGGCCATGATACTTGACGACGTCGTGGATGGCATCGCGGGTGGTGCCGCTGATCTCGGTGACGATGGATCGCTCGCGGCCGAGGAGCTGGTTGGTGAGCGACGATTTCCCCACGTTGGGCCGCCCGATGATGGCGAGCCGGAGGCGGTCATCCTCTTCCTCGCGGACGCTGTGCGGCGGGAAGGCCTCTACCACGGCGTCCAGCAGATTCCCGGTGCCGATACCGTTGATGGAGCTCACCGCAAAGACGTGCTCCAGCCCGAGCTGGTAGAACTCCCCCGCCGCCCACCGGCGCTCGTCATTGTCGGCTTTGTTGACCACCACGAAGACGGGGCGATCGGCCCGGCGCAGGAGGGCGGCCATCTCCAGATCGAGGTCCGTGACGCCGGTTTTGACATCGACCATGAAGAGGACGGCGGTGGCCTCTTCCAGCGCGATCTCGACTTGCTCGCGGATGGCGGCGTCAAACCGGTCGGCCGAGCGCGGCACGTAGCCACCGGTGTCCACCACGTCGAACGTCACCCCGTTCCAGAAGGCCGTGCCGTACACGCGGTCCCGCGTGACGCCGGGCTCGTCATGGACGATGGCATGGCCCGCATCGGTCAGGCGGTTGAACAGGGTGGACTTGCCCACGTTGGGGCGGCCCACGATGGCAACAAGGGGCATGGTGTCAGGATGGCGAATGGAAAAAGACAGCCTCTGAACGTTCCACCTCGGGCGGAGTGCCCGTCCGAGCGGATAGCGACGCCCAGCCTGGAACCGATCTGCAGGAGAGGCCGGGAAACCGTACCCTGGGTCTAGGCGTGCTGTGTGTGCATGCCACCACGCCGCAAGGCCTGCTTTCTGCGTTGTTTGCAGCTCGCTTGTCGGCGTGCCAGCCCGTTTCTCAACACGTCACGTTTCCATGTCCACACCCGAACTGATCACGGCGCTCCAGCAGGTCGTCGGCGCGAAAAACGTCTTGACGGAAGACCGCGATACGTCCTACTACCGGACGGGCTTCCGGTTTGGCTTCGGCGGGGCCACGGCGGTGGTCTTCCCGGGAACGCTGCTGGAGCAGTGGCACGTGCTCCAGGCCTGCGTGGATGCAGGCGCGGCCATCCTCATGCAGGGCACCAAGACCGGCCTCACAGGCGGCTCCGGCCCCAGCGGGTTCGACTACGACCGCGCCCTCATCATCGTCAGCACGCGGCGCCTCAAGAAGATCATCCCCATCGCAGATGGGCGTCAGGTGATTGCCTTCCCTGGGTCTTCGCTCCACGAGCTCACTCAACTGCTGGCGCCCATCGGCCGTGTGCCACACTCGGTCATCGGGTCCTCAACGATCGGGGCCACGATCGTGGGCGGGATTGCCAACAACGCAGGGGGGGCGCTGTGCAAGCGGGGAGTCTCGTACACGGAGCTGTCGCTCTTCGCGCGCGTCAACGAGGCGGGGACCCTGGAGTTGGTGGACCACCTCGGCATCCGCGGGCTCGGGGAGACCCCCGAGGAGATCTTCGCCACGCTGGAGCGTGGACACATCCCGGAAGCGAACATCGAGGCGTTTGACACCCCGGCCTCAGACCGCGAGTATGCCGCTCGCATCCGCAACCTGGACGCCGATGTGCCCAACCGCTACAACGCGGATCCCCGCCGCCTCCACGACGTGAGTGGGAGCGCGGGCAAGGTGGCCGCCTTTGCTGTGCGCGTGGACACGTACCCGAAGCCCAAACAGACGCAGGTCTTTTTCCTAGGCACCAACGACCCTGCCGACTTCACGGCCCTACGGCGCCACATCCTGACGCACTTCGAGGAGTTGCCCGACAAGTGCGAGTACATGAACCGGAGCATCCTGGACACCGCCAAGCGCTACGGCAAGGACGTGGTCCTCTCGATCAAGCACCTCGGCACGAAGCGGCTGCCCGCGCTCTACGCCTTCAAGTCGCGCGTGGAGTACCTGACCAACAAGGTCCCCTTCCTGCCCCGGTTTCTCCCGGACCTCATCCTCTACCAGATCAGCAAGCTCTTCCCGAGCCAGATCCCGGAGCGCATCCAGCAGTACCGCGATCGCTACGAGCACTACCTCCTGCTCAACATGTCCGATGAGGGCATTGAGGAGGCCCAGCGTTACCTCGCCGAGGACTGGGGCACGCGTGACGGCGTGGACTTCTTCGCGTGTACCGATGAAGAGGCCGAGGCGGCCCTACTCCACCGCTTTGCGGCAGCCGGGGCCGGAATCCGCTACCAGAACGTGCACCAGAAAACAACCGAGGACGTGCTGGCACTCGACATCGCCCTGCTGGGTAATGACCCCGATTGGATCTTCGACATCCCGCCCGACGTGGCCGAGCACATCGACCACGCCCTCTACTGCGGTCACTTCATGTGCCATGTCTTTCACCTGGATCTCACTCCGAAGAAGGGAGCCGATGTGGAGTGGATCAAGGAGCGGCTGCTGGCCGAGTTGGACGCTAAGGATGCCAAGTACCCCGCTGAGCACAACGTGGGGCACCTCTATGCTGCCGATGAGGCCCTGAAGACCCACTACGCCGCGCTGGACCCAACCAATACCTTCAACCCAGGGATCGGCAAAACCACCAAAAGCCGACGTGCCCTCGTCACCTGATTCTGTACGTCGCCCCTTGCCACACGCATCACCCGGATCGTCATGCCGCACCGTCGCTTCACTGAGTCTGAGTCCGCCGACCTGCTGGGCCGGGCCGCCCGCCTCCAGGCCGCCGATCAGCAGCGCGGACCGGACGAGACGTTGAGCCTGGCTGAGCTGAAGCAGGCCGCACAGGCCGCCGGCATCGACCCCCTCTACGTGGAGCAGGCCGTTCATGCGCCGCCTGCAGACGCCCCGGCCTTCCCCAGGAAGTTCGGCATGTCCACTGGCATCCGGCGCACCCGCCTCGTGCCTGGACCGATCAGCGAAGAGGCCTGGGGAGAAATGGTAGCCGAGATGCGCCGTACCCTGGATGGGCGAGGGGACACCGAGACGGTGGGGGCCATGCGAGACTGGACCCATGAGGGGCACCACCTCAGCGCCGAGCCTGAAGGAGACCAGGTCCGCCTCACCGCCACCAAGGCCTGGCGGGGCGAGCCTACGGCCCTCTTATTTGCGCTCGCGGCGCTCCTGATCCTGTCCGCTTTGTTTCTGGCCACCGGCCTCCGCGAGGGCGAGACGGCCATGATTGGCATGGGCATCGCCTATGGGGTCTTCGCCGGACTCACGGGGCTCGCGTGGCCTAACAAGCGGCGGACGAAGGCCAAGCTGCGGGACACGTACGAGGGCTTGCTGGATCGCCTGGAGCAGATCGCCCGGCGCCATGCATCCCCTGAGGCCACCGCTCATCCAGCCCTCGAACCATTCGACGAATTGCCCGCACCCTCTGAACCAGCACCGCGTACGACCACGCGTACCCGTAGCTGACCCCTCCACGCCACATGCCACACCGCACCTACACCGAAGCCGAGGCACGCGAGCTGCTGGGCCAGGCGGCGCGCCTGCATGCCGCCTCGCACGAGCACGGCGAAGTGCTGACGCTGGACGAGTTGAAGCGCGCCGCCGAGGCCGCCGGCATCGATCCCGTCTTCGTGGAGCAGGCCGCCCATGCGCCCCCCACAGACGGTGTGCCCTTCGAGCCGTTCTTCGGCGTCCCGACGGGTGTTCGGCGCTCGCGTCTGGTGCCGGGCCCTATCACCGACGAGGCCTGGGGGCAGATGGTGGCCGAGTTACGCCGCTCACTGGGTGGCACCGGTACTGTGGAGACCATCGGCCAGATGCGGAGCTGGACGCGGGC
>JBCDJV010000054.1:0-31307 GCA_038747425.1 Bacteroidota bacterium | reverse complement strand
GCCGAGGTCACCATAGCTCGACGCGACGTTGAGGTGGTCCGGGCCAAGCACTTTTTTGTCGTTGGCCAACGAGGCGAGGAGGTACCGTTTGGCCTCCTCATACTGCCCCGCCTGCCAGAGGGCCATGCCCAGGTTGCCCAGACTGACACCCAGTTCCTTGGTGTCCTCCCCGTAGACGGTTTGGGTTAGGGCGAGGTGCTGGCGGTTGCGCGCGATCGCATCGTCCTGGCGACCCTGCCGGGCATCGACTTCCCCGAGGTCGCCCACGAGCAGGATGATCTCCTTTTGTGACGAGTCGGGGTAGTGCGAGAGCGCTAGCGCCATGCCTTCGTTGAGCAATACGGCGGCCGTATCGTAGCGCCCGAGGGCACTGTAGGTGACCCCCATCGCCCGATAGAGGGAGATGCCTACCTCGGGCTGGGCGGCGGCTAGCGAATCGATGCCCGCCGTGGCCCTGCGCAGTGCCTCCACCACGGTGACGCTGTACCCCGCCTCGTCGGGGCTGGCCGAACGCAGAATCTCCGCCATGAAGTCGTTTACGCTTTCTGCTTTCGCGGCTTGGCGCGACGCCTCGGCGGCCTGCCGCTCCACCTCCGCCGCCTGCCGCGCCGTGGTCACCGCAAACACCGCGGACACCACCCCCAACGTTACCACTAACACACCCACCAACGCCGCCGCCGCCACCCCCACTCGGTGGCGCCGCACAAAGCGTGACACCCGGTATCCCGTCGTCATCGGACGCGCCTCCACCGGCAGCCCCATCCGATGACGACGCAGGTCTGCGCCCAGCGCCGCCGCCGTCCCGTACCGACGATCCGGTTCCTTGGCTAGGGCCTTGGCCACAATCGTGTCCAGGTCGCCCACCAAGGCTGAGCGCTCACCCAGCACGACCACCTCACTGGGCAGTGGCGGCACCTGCTCGCACACGAGGCGGTCGATCTCGATCGGCGTCTGTCCGCGCAGGTCGTACGGACGTTGTCCAGCCAGCAGCTCGTAGAGCAGCACACCCAGCGCGTAGACATCGGTGGCTGTTGTGATGGCCTCGCCCCGCACTTGCTCTGGTGCGGCATAGGCCGGCGTCATCGCGCGGGCTCCTGTGCGCGTCACCGGCACATCGCTCCCCTCTGATTCGGTTTCCGTCTCGTCCAGCAGCTTGGCGATGCCGAAGTCGAGCAGCTTCACCGTTCCGTCCTGGGTGACCAGGATGTTCGAGGGCTTGAGATCGCGGTGCACGATCAGCGCCTGGTGGGCCGCCTGCACCGCCTCGCAGATGACCTCGAACAGCGCTAGGCGCTCGTGCAGCGGCAGGGCGTGGTGGCGCACGTAGTCGGTCAGCGGCACGCCGTCCACGTACTCCATCACGAGGTAGGGGAGGCCCTCGTGGGGCAGCCCGTCATCGGTGAGGCCGCCACCCAACAGCAGCGCGATGTGGGGGTGGGTGAGCCGGGCCAGCAGGCGTCGCTCGTGGCGGAAGCGCTGGAGCAAGTGCTCGGAGGCCAAGGGGTCTCGCACGAGCTTGATGGCCACGGTTTGCTCAAAGTCGGCCTGGTCGCGGTGGGCCAGAAAGACGGCGCCCATGCCGCCGGTGCCCAAGATCCGGTCGAGACGGTAGGGCCCAATGCGGGTGCCGAGGAAGGCCTCAGGACCGGTGCGATACCCGGTGCGCAGGTCTTGGGGCGCCTCGGGCCGGCGATCAGGGTGCGCGAAGGCGCCGGTGGTGAGGGCAGGGTCGGCCAGGAAGTCGTCGTCGTCGTGGGCCTGGTCGAGCGCATGGAGGAGGGAGTCGACTTCGCGCCGGAGGTCAGGATCGTTGGCACAGGCCTCGTCGAGGAAGGCTTGGCGGGTATCGGGGGTGCGGTCCAGGGCGGCCTCGAAGAGGTCACGCACCTGGCTCCAGCGGTCGGTAGCCATGGGTGGGGAATGCTAGGACGGCGCCGTCCTATGGATCAGGAGCGGCGACACGGGAGATCGGGGGGCTCGGGTGGAGCGTATACGGGCCTGGGGTCGCTACGATATCAGCCGCATGCTTGGCCCAAGCCTCCCGCAATGAAGTACGCAGGACGCCTGCATGCAAGGCAGAACGAGGGAGTTGGGAGGGGTGGCCGTGCTTTTTCGGCCGACGCGGATCCCTACCGTTCATGCCCAGCCTTGGAGGGGGCTCACGAGCCGGTGCGCAGCCGCTGGGTCAGGGTGGCAAACGGGAGGTACAGGGCCGTGGGAGGGGTCTGGCGAGCTAGAAAGGCATACTCCACATCGGCAAACACGTCGGGGTGTGTCAGCAGGCGTTCCACGTGATGCTGCACACGGTCCACATGCTGGTGGAGATGGGCCTGGAGCTGGTCCAGCAGCAGAGCCCGTTCGGCGGCGAGGTGCTGGGGCCGGTGGCGTTGGTAGAGGCGCTGGACCAGGCCCCGTCCGCGCCAGCCCCCAGCAGCGATCAGCGTACCCAGTAGGAGCAGGCTGATCACGCCGGTGCCGAACAGGTACAGCCATCCACCGAGCAGGCCTACGCCCAGGCTTCCTAGGAGCAAGGTGCTGCCTAGGATCGCCGGCCGCCCTTGAGGCGCCACGAGGATCGTAGCCTGTGCCTCGTGGTGATCTGGGCCAGAGCGGAGCGCTCCGGTCTGTTGCACCGCTCGGTGCAGGCGGTCGCTGAGCAGCCGCTGGAGGGCGTGGGGTGTGCCAGCGGTGGACGTGCTGGGCAATGGTTGCAGGAAGGTCTCCCCGTGCGTATCGAGAAAGAGCGAACGCGATCTCCGCGGCGAGGTGGGGAGCAAGCGATGCCAGCGCAGCCGCAGGTGTTCAGCGGGGTCCGGCAGCGGCGGGTCCATCGAGGCCAGAATCTCGCGGAGGGTCCAGGTGGTGGCGCGCAGAAGGCCGAGTGGCGTGGCGCGCTGCTGCTGCATCGTGGTGAGGTGGGCGTCCAAGGCGGAGCGCTGTTCCTGCCAGGCGGCCTGCACCCGTTGTCGGGCGCTTTCCACTTCAGCGCCCACGTGCACGCGGATGCGTTTGACGGTGTCGTGATAGCTCTGCTTGAGGAGGCTTCGGTTCCAGGTCGTGATGAACGCCTCATGCTGCATCTCGCAGAGAAAGGCGATCGGGGAGAGGGGCGGGCCGGTGGTATGGGGGACCGCCACAGACAGCAAACGGCCATGGCGCCAGCGCAGGAACTGCTGCTCACGATCATGGAGGGCGTCCGCCACCTCCATCGGACCAAACCCGTGGCGCTGGGCGAAGGCCGTGCGGGCGCGTTGCAGCAGGAGTGCCCGGAGGTGGTCTGTCAGGGCCTCCAGCCAGGTGCTCACCTGCGTCCGTGCCTGATCGAGCACCGTCCGCAGCCAGGTGGCCGCAGGCTGCCAGAGGTCGACTTCAGTGGCGGGGGTGGGCTCTGAACGCCGGAGGCGGTCCTGGAAGAGGCGTAGGCCTCGGCGGGGCGGGGCGGGCGGCGCAGAGGGAGGGCGGCGTACCGCCTGCAGCCACTGGCGCGGTGGAGGCACCTGGCTGGCGGCCACGGCAATGTCAGAGGACAGCGTGGCGTTCGGGGTGTCCCAGGCGCTCTGGTCCCACAGGGACAGCGTGGCGTACTCCAGGTCCTCGCGGAGGCGTTGCAAGAAGACCTGGGTCTTGATGGGAAGGGTATCATCCAAGGGGGACGGGGCGTGCGGAGGGCGTTGGAGCAGGTCTTCGCGCAGGGCCTCCAGGAAGGCGTCGGTTTGATCCAGGCTGGCCGCCTGGGCCTCAGCGAAACCTTGCTCCACGGCTTGCTCGAAGCGGAGCGCCTCCCACCGGTCCGTCAGCACGCCGTCTACGTAGCCCTCGAACCGGGTGGCCACGGTTTCCCGCATGGCGTCGATGAACTGGCTGTGGGTATGGTGCCGAGCCAGATGGGCCCCCCGGAAGAAGCGATGGCGCACGGCGCGCTTGAGCGGCGCAATGGTGTCGCCGGGGAGGCCCGTGGCCCCGTCCTTGGCTAGGGCCATCGGGACCACATGGTCCAGGTGGGGGGCCAGGGAGCGCCGGACCTGATCCAGGGCCTCCAGCCACTCGGCTTCGGGCCGCCGGTCCATGTGGGTGACCACGCCCAGGCTGGGTGCGGCCGGGTTGTGCTGGGCTTTGAACGCCGTCAGCGCTTGCCGGGTGAGGGCATCGGTGAGGCGGTCCCCGCGGAGCGCCCACAGAATGGCGTCGGCCTCCCAGCAGTGTTGCATGGGGATCCGCCCGTGGCCATCGGTGGGCACCTCGGTCAGCGCCACGTGCTCCGGAAGGCCGGTCGTCTGGACGTACCAGACGATGCGCTCCACCCCGGCCCGCTGCAAGGCGCCTTCGCGCGTGGCTAGCTCCGTGATCCAGGCCTGGACACGCGGTATGGGCAGGCGCTGCACCCCCTGGTCGGTGTCTGTCCGGTAGATCTCAGCATACTCGTACCGGTGGGGCGTGGCCCGGTAGACGTGCAGCCAGGGCACCGCCGGGGTTGCGCCGGCCATGGTGCGGTCCAAGAGGAGGTCCACCACCGTGGACTTGCCGGCCCCAGGACGCCCCATGACGTAGACGCCGAAGGGGAGATCGAGGGTCTCCAAGCGACGGTTGACGAGGGCCGCCTCGCGATGAAAGCCGAGGGCCTCCGCTATCCCATGCAAGGCGTGGTAGTCCAAGGTCAGCGGGGCCGTGGCCGACGTAGCTCGGGCCGGTGGGGCCGCCAGGGGAGAAGAGCGAGACATGAAAACAAACGGGCGTCCAGCGAAAGGGATACACCGAGGCGCCCTGTTCAAGAATCTCGCCCATCTGTGTTCGCGCCCGCTCAGCCTCGGGTGGCCCCGTCTGGGGGCCTGCCTGGGCCGAAAGATCTTCCCCCGCTTCGCGCAAATCTGCCGAGTACACGCGGCCGAGGCTCCCCAGGCCGAGAGAACCCAGCCTCCTCGAGGCGCATAGAAACCCCCACGCCGGGAGCGCCCGACGGCTCCACGCAGGCGCCGCCCGGTGAACGACGGTTGATCAGTCTCTCAATACCGCTTTGTATGCAACGCTTGCCCAGCCCCGACGAAGAGGACGCCTGGTGGGAACGGTTTCAGGGTCTTCTCGATGACCAGAACGAGTGGCCCGCCGAGTACCTCTTCAAGTTCATCGCACCCTTGAACGGCCTTGACACCTTGACCGACATCTTGCAGCCGGGGGACCTCACCGTGCGCCCCTCTCGCAAGGGCAACTACGTGAGCGTGACGGCCCGGCGCGAGATGACCTCCAGCGAAGCGGTGGTCGCGGTCTACAAGTCGGTGGCCGTGGTCGACGGACTGATCTCGTTGTAGCCCTGCACGCGCCCCACCCTGCTGAGGACGCCTCTACATCTGTTTGAACACGCGGACGTCCAAGAAAGCCAAGGAGGTCTCGCCGACCTCCATGCTCTTGGCGTTCATTTCAACCTTGAGGGTGCGCCCGTGGGCGCGGACAAAAAGCTGATTGAGCTCAGCGACCTTGTGCTTGATCTCCTTGGCCAACAAGAAGTCCTGGTCACGCAGCATCTGCTCAATCAAGTCGTCTGCGGTAGGCGACTGAGGCAGGGATTCCACAACTACGAACGGGCTGGTGGACGGATGGTGCAGGAGGGCGCGTTGCACTCGCTGGGGGGAGAGGTGGGGGAGGATGCCCAGCCTACGGACCGGGGCTTCATGGAGATGGACCGTCTACGTGGCGACCGCGTGGCGGGTCCATACACTATGATACGACAGGAAGATGCGTACTCCACCCCACGGTTTCGGCCGAAACTGATGCGCTTTTGGCGAGCATGGCGGACCCTGACCCCTCCACAAAGGGATATATGGCCTAGGGTATGTCTCCTAGCTGGAATCAGTATCTGCGTTGCGCTGTTCAGTGGAGCCTCGCTCTTTTGTTTCTCCATCCTCTCTACCTCCACCACGCCATGAAGATAGCCATCCTCACCAACGAATACCCTCCTCACATCTACGGAGGTGCCGGGGTACACGTCGAGTACCTCACCCGTGAACTAGTACGCCAAGAGGGCGAGCACGAGGTGATGGTGCGGGCCTTTGGGGATCAAGACGTCACTGAGGGGCGGCTCCAGGTGCAGGGCGTGCAGGCGGCCATGAAGCCGGCTGTGCAGGATGAACGACATGGCAAGGTGATGAACGCCCTCGTCCGCAATCTGGCCATGGCGGGCAGCCTGCCGGGCGCGGACATCGTGCACGGTCATACCTGGTACAGCCACTGGGCCGCCTGCCTGGCCAAGCAACTCTATGGCAGCAAGCTGGTCCTGACCACCCACTCGCTGGAGCCGCATCGCCCGTGGAAGGTGGAGCAGCTCGGTACGGGCTACCAGGCCACCCGCTGGATCGAGCAGACGGCCTACCAGAATGCCGACGGCGTCATCGCGGTCTCGGCGGCGATGGGGGCGGATGTCCGCGAGCTCTATGGGGTCCCGAAGGCGCGCATCCGGGTCATCCCCAACGGCATTGACCTGGACCAGTACCGTCCCACCCATGACGAATCGGTCCTTCGGCGGCATGGCATCGACCCTGAGCGCCCGTTTGTGCTGTTTGTAGGCCGCATCACCCGGCAGAAGGGCATCTTGCACCTGGTTCGGGCCATTGAGCACCTGGCCGAGGGGACGCAGATCGTGCTCTGCGCCGGAGCGCCGGACACAGAGGAGATCGAACGGGAGATGACGGCGCTCGTGGACGACGCCCGCGCCCGAGGCACGCACCGCATCATCTGGATTCCCGAGATGATGCCACGCGAGGACGTGATCGTGCTGTACAGCCACGCCGCCGTCTTCGCCTGCCCGTCTGTCTACGAGCCGTTTGGCATCATCAACCTGGAAGCCATGGCCTGCGAGACGCCCGTGGTGGCCTCGGCCGTAGGTGGCATCCCGGAGATCATCATCGATGGGGAGACAGGTCTGCTCATCCCCTTGGAAGCCCGGGGCCACGCCGACTTCGAGCCGAAAGACCCGGAGGCGTTCGCCCACGCCCTGGCCGAGGGCCTCAACCGCATCCTGGGCGACGACGAGCTCCGGGCCCGCATGGCCCACGCCTCACGGGCCCGCGTCGAGGCTGAGTACGGCTGGAATCGCATCGCCGAGCGTACCCTGGCCTTCTACGAGAGCCTGCTGTAAACTAAGGGGCATCTGCGCCCCCTCTCCCCTCCTCACCCTTTCCCCACCCCCCTCTCATGCCCCAGCAGCGACTCGGCGTTGGTTTCATCGGCAGCGGCTTCATCACCCAGTTTCACCTTTGCTCCTGGGTCGGGGTACGCGATGCCGATGTCCTGGGCATCTGGAGTCCGAATGCCCAGCACGCCGAAGAGGCCGCCGCGTTGGCGCGCACGCTGCGCATCGGCCAGGCCAAGGCCTACGGGTCCATCACGGAGATGATTGAGGACCCGGCCATCGACGCGCTGTGGATCTGTGGGCCCAACCACCGGCGGGTGGAAAACATGGAGGAGATCGCGGCGGCCCTCACCGGTGGGCGCGGCACCCTCACGGGCCTCGCCTGTGAGAAGCCGCTGGCCCGCAACGTGGCGGAAGCCCGGCGGGTGGTCGAGCTGGTGGAGGACGCTGGGGTGCTGCATGGCTACCTGGAGGATCAACTGTTTTCGCCTAGCTTGGTGCGTGGGCGGGCCATCGCGTGGGCCCGGGGGGCCGCGCTAACGGGGCGTCCCTACCTGGCGCGCGCCGCTGAGGAGCATAGCGGTCCGCACGCCCCCTGGTTCTGGCAAGGCGATCTCCAGGGCGGCGGCGTCCTCAACGACATGATGTGCCACAGCGTGGAGGTGGCGCGCTTCCTGCTTACGGAGCCCGGCGCCCCCCGCAGCAGCCTCCGGCCCGTCAAGGTGTCGGCCCAGATCGCTACGCTCAAATGGACCCGCCCCGACTATGCGGCGTGGCTCCGCGAGACGATGGGCCCGGCCGTGGACTATGCGGCCCGTCCAGCTGAAGACTTTGCGCGGGCCACGATCCACTACGAAGACGAGAGCGGCCATCCGCTCATCGCTGAGGTCACGACCTCGTGGAGCTTCGTGGGGGCGGGCCTCCGCCTGCGCTCGGAGCTGCTAGGCCCCGAATACTCGCTCACGGTCAACTCGCTGGATACCGATGCCCAGCTCTTCCTGAGCCGCCGGGTGAAGGGCGACGTCGGGGAGGACCTCGTCGAGAAACAGAACGCCGAGCAAGGGCTGATGCCCATCGTGGGCGACGAGGCGGCCACCTATGGCTACGAGGGCGAGAATCGGTACTTCACGCGCTGCTTCCTGGACGGTGTGCAGCCTGTGCCCGGCTTCTACGCGGGCCTGGAGGTGATGGAGCTGCTCATGACGGCTTATCTGAGTGCCGAGCAGGAACGTACGATATACTGGAAGCCAGACGGGCTGGAGACGTTCGTGCCGGCCGTTGCCCGCGGTGCGTGGGACGGGACCCAGGTGGTGGACGAGAGGTAGGCTCCCTGACGGTTCCCTTGTTGCCCAGCCCCCTAACCGCCCCTCTCCGTGCCTACACTGCGCATCCTGCCCGCCACCACCGCGGCGCACTACGCGATCGCTCGGCCCCTGATCGAAGCCTATGCCGCGTGGTTGGGGGAGGATCTGTGCTACCAGGATTTCGACCGTGAGCTGGAGACCCTCGCCAAGCGGTACGGACCCCCGAGCGGCGCCCTGCTGCTGGCCTACCTGGAGGAGGAACCGGTGGGAACGGTCGCGCTCCGGGCGCTGGCCGAGCCGGGGGCCTGTGAGATGAAACGCCTGTTCGTGCAACCGGCGGCGCGTGGCCATGGGCTGGGGCGACGCTTGGCCGAGGGCATTGTGGCCGCTGGTCAGGATCTGGGCTACACGGTCATGCGCTTGGACACCCTCGGGCGGCTCACGGCGGCCCTGACGCTCTACGCAGATCTCGGCTTTCGCGAGACCCCCTCGTACTACGCCAACCCCTTACCCGACGTCCACTACCTCGCCCTCGACCTGACGGGGCCTGGCTAGATGGCCTCGGCGAAGGCGGATGGTGCGGAGATCGAAGCTGACGTAGGCGGTGATGGCGAGGCCGATCACAATCATGACCATGTTGGCCGCCCACATGCCGACCCACGGAATGAGCCACCCCCGGTCGGCCAGTTTCTCACCCTGGACGAGCGTGACCCAGTAGAAGAGGAAGATGCCAAGAGCTACGGCACCGACCGTGCCCAGGCCGCCGCGCCGGATGCTTAGGCCCAGTGGAGCGCCAATCAGCATGAAGATGAGGCACGCCACGGCAATCGAGTACTTCTTGTGGATCTCCACCCGGTAGCGCGCTCCGCGGTCTTGCTCCCACTTGACGCTGCGCTTCAGGTTGTCGATTTCCATCCGGTTGCTGCGCGCCGTGCGGATGGCTTGCTCGAGGACGCCATCTTGCTGTACGCTCCCCAGGCCAGCCAAGGCTATGTAGCGGCTGGTCCCACTGGGCTCGGCCTGGGGTTGAGGGAGCGAGGTTTCGTCGGTCAGGGGCTGTTGGAGAGCCAGCGTGGAGTCCGAGGCCAGATCGGCGGTGATGGCCCGGAGGCGGACCCGGCGATCGGCCAGGCTGACCTCCAGCGAGTCCACGAGCTGGGCGAGGCGGGCGGTACGGAGGGTGCGGTCAGACCGATATCCTTCGGTGGGGTCACTGCGTTCGAAGAGGAAATCCTCCAGGGCGAGTTCGAGGCGATATCGCTCAAAGCCCATCACCTCGTACCGTTCAGCGGCCCCCGAGGTCGCTGGGGGCTGGAGCCGATGCACCTCGCCCTCATACAGCAGCAGGTCAATGCGCGTACCGCCTTCGTACGGGACGATCCGTCCCTGGCGCGCCTTGACGATGGTGCGCGTGCGGCCGCCGCCGGTGTAGTCGTGCACGGTCACATCCTGGAGCGTGTCCGTCTCGGGGTCGATCTCCTTTACGAGGATGGTGTAGCCTTCCAAGCCGTCGTAGAAGGCGCCGGCGGTCAGCTCGAAGCCCGGCTTCTTTTTGCGGATGTCCTGCCACAGGTTGCGGCCTCGGAAGTTGGCCTCGGGGAGGATCACGTTGTTGAAGTAGCCCATCACCCCAGTCATGAGCAGGCCCACGAGGAGCGTCGGCCAGATGAGCTGAGGGAGCGAGATGCCCGCGCTCTTCATGACGGCATAGGCGTTCGTCTCGGCCAGCTTGCCGTAGACCATGAGGCTGGCCAGCAGGATCGACATGGGCACGGCCAGCACCAACATGTACGCCAGATTGTACACGATCAGCTCGGCCACCACCCCCGCCGAGAGCCCCTTGCCCGCAATGTCGGGGAGGTAGCGAATCAGAAACTGCATCACCAGCAGAAACATGAGTGTAGCCAGCCAGCCCAGGAACGGGCCGGGAAGCAAGCCCAGCGTAAGACGGTGCAGCCGTCGCATCTCAGATCATCAAGCTAAAACGTAGAAAAAGCCCGGCCCCATCTCGGGAGCAGGTCAACGCACCGGCCAGGACGCACAATCGAACGTCCCCACGTGGCCGCATGTCTGCCCGTTCCCCGTAGGCTGTCATGCCGCCCTCAGCGTCAGGAGTGTGATCTCCGGCCGGATGCCCAGCCGGAGGGGAGGGCCCACGGTGCCCGTGCCGCGGTTGACGTAGAGGTGATGGAGGCTGGTGTGGTCCAGGCGTCGCTCGCTGTAGAGACCGGCCCATCGGGCATAGGCCACGCGGGCCAGGCCCCATCGGACGGGGCCCATTTCGAAGCCGATCTGTCCGCCATGGGTGTGGCCGCAGAGCATGAGGTCGATGTCGGGGCGCTGGGGGCGGACGTGGTGGTCCCAGAAGGTAGGGTCGTGGGCGAGCAGGATGCGGGCATCGCGGCCCGTGGGCTCAGCGGGGATCCCCTGCATGGCCGCGGGCAGGTTGGCGTAGTGTTGGCGAAAGCCCGTGTTGTCGGTGCCGATCAGGTAAAGCTGAGCGCCGTCGATGTCCAGCGCTTGGTGTTGGTTGATGAGGAGGTCCACCCCGGTGCCCTGGATGCCCCGAGCCACCTCCTGCACCTGAGCATAGTGATCGTGGTTGCCCAGGCAGCCCACCACGCTCAGCTCAGCCTGCAGGTCGGCGAGGGCCGGCAGGATGGTGGGCAGCTCGGCGGCGTCGCGGTTGACGAAGTCGCCGGTGATGGCCACGACGTCGGGACGTAGGCCATTGACCAGGTGAACCACCTCTTCCATGGGGCGCGGACTGAAGAACGAGCCGGCGTGCAGATCCGAGAGTTGGGCGATGGTGAGCCCGTCCAACTGCCGGGGCAGCCCGGCGATGGGCACGTCCACCCGCATCACGGCGAAGTCATAGAGGGTGCGGAACACACTGTAGCCTACCACCACAAAGGGCACAGAGGCGGCGGTCCAGCCCATCTGTTGCAAGAACTCGCGGCGGCGCATCCGCTTCATATCGCTCAGGTCGAGCGAGGCCGGGCTCGCGGGCTCGGCGGCCGGCGGGTCGGTGGGCGGCGAGGCCAGCTGCTCCTGAAACCACCCGAAGAGCCAGACGACGAAGCGGGCGCCGTCCTTGATGAGCAGGCCCAGGGCCACGAGCGCCTTGGGCAGGTAGTACGCCAGCCACAGGCCAATCAGGGCGGCGCGTACGGCTTTGGGCTCCACCTCCCACCAGCGCCACAGGTAGAACGAGAGCGGCAGGGTAAGGGGCATGAGCGCCATGAAGACGCGGTACAGCGGCAGGCTGAGGCGGAGCCGGCTGGGGCGCTCCAGCCGACGGCTGCGGAGCGCCACGAAGACCTTCCAGTTGCGATACACGTAATAGTCCAGCCCCACGAGGAGGGCCGTGCTCGCGGCCAGGAAGAGCCAGAAGGAAGGAGAGCCGGTCATGCAGGAGAGGCGACGAGGACCGAAGCGTGCGAAGGGCGGCGTCGGCAAGACCCGCCCCTATCAACGTGGTAACGCCATCGTTGTGCCAAACGCATCGAGATTCCGTAGTTTGTAACATCCGCCCGGTCAATAGCTGCGTCCATGCCTGACATCCCCCACCAACGCCTGTTCAGCGACAAAGAGATCAGCGAGGTGCTCAAGCGAGCCGCCGAGCTGCAGAACTCGCAGGGCTCGGCGACTCGCTTGGGCCTCACCCAAGACGAACTCCAACACGCAGCTCACGAGGTCGGCATCGACCCCCAGTGGGTGCAGATCGCCATCCGCGAGCTGGCCCACCAGCGCGACGTAGCCGACGCCGACGATACCTTCCACCTCTGGGGCGCCCCGCTGAACCTAGAGGTAGAGCGCATCGTGCCCGGGGAGCTAGACGTGGACGACTGGGGGGAGTTGGTGAGCCACGTGCGCCGGGCGCTCAACAAAGTGGGGGACATAGACCAGATCGGGCGGCATCTGGAGTGGCGCCACGATGGGCGCTCGCAAGGCGTGGAAAGCTACCAGTTTGTGGCCAATCCTCGCAACGGCCAGACGCGCCTCACCCTGAATGCCACCTTCGACAGCATCTACGCCCTGTTCGTGGTATTGCCCACCTCCCTGATGGTACTGCCCATTATCCCCATCTTCGCGGAGACGAGCTGGCCGATCATGGTGAAGGTGGCCGCTGCGGTCGGGATCGTGGCGGGCACCTTCTTGGCCGGTCGCTGGGGGCTCAAGCAGTACGTCCGCCGCCGCACGCGGCGTCTCAAGAAGCTCATGCGCGACCTCGTGGAGCGTGTCCAAGACGCGATCCAGGAGTCTGCGCCCATCCAGGCCGCGGCCCCGCCCGTGGAGCTGCCCAGCGAGGACGTACCCACGTCAGCCCCATCGGCCAACCGCACCCGCACGCGGTAGTGTGTCCGCCGCCGCTCCACCTTCACTCTGCCTGCCATGCCCCACGAGCGCTTGTACAGCGACAAAGAGATCAGCCGCGTACTCAAACGTGCGGCCGAGCTGCAGAACACAGAAGGCACCACCGTGCGCAGCGGTCTCACCAAAGCCGAGCTGCAGCACGCGGCCGAGGAAGTGGGCATCGACCCTCAGTGGATCCAGGTGGCCATCCGCGAGCTCGAACACGGGGGGGGCGACGAGCAGGACGAGGCGTTTCACTTCTGGGGGGCCCCGCTGGCCGTAGAGGTGGAGCGTATCGTACAGGGCGAGATCCAAGTGGACGACTGGAGCGACCTGGTGGTCGAGATCCGCAAGGCGACGGGCAAAGTGGGGGGGCTGGACCAGGTGGGGCGACATCTCGAATGGCGGGATCCGGGCACGTCAGACGGGGTGCCGATTCAGTTCATCGCCTTGCCTCGCGATGGGCAGACGCGGCTCACGCTGACGGCCTCGTACAAAAATGTGATCCCCGCGCTTCCGCTGATCCCGCTTCTTCTGGCGTGTACGCCCCCCATCATCATGGCCAACACGGGGGTGCCGTTTTGGGTCAATGTTGCCCTGACCGGTGCCGTGATCCTGGGTAGCGCGATGGTGGGGCGATGGGGGGCCAAGCGGTATTTCCAGAGCCAGCAGCGTAAGCTCAAGAACGTGATGAAGCGGCTCGTGGAACTGACTGAGACCCTGCTTCAGGAGCAGGCCGACCAAGAAGCGCCCCCGTTGCTGGACCTTGAGGACGGCGTCCAGCCTCCTGCCGCTGAGCGCCTGCCCCCGCGCCACCGTACCCGTTGAGTACTTCCTTTCCGTCTCCATGGCCGATTCCAACGCCCGCCTGTACGAACTGGACGAGATCCAGGATATCCTGAAGGCCGCCGCCCAGCGGCAGCATGCCGAGCCCCCTGCAGAGGCCCCCTCAGGGCTCACCCTGGAGGAGCTGCAGCAGGCCGCCGCCGAGGCGGGCATCGAGCCTCGCCACGTGGAGGCCGTGGTGGCGGAGCGCCGCCCGCAGACCACGCGTGAAGAGGGCCGGTGGGGGCCTAATCCCTACGAGAGCGCCGAACGCCTCGTGCCTGGCGGGGTAGACGACGCCCTGTGGCAGACCCTCACGCGCCGCGCCGAGCAAGCCTTTGGTATCGGCACGACGAGCCAGCACGGCACGCTCCGGCAGTGGACCACCGGCACCGGGGCCGAGCGGCAACAGGTGACGGTCCAGCAGCGCGATGGGCAGACGCATGTGCGGGTGACCACCGCCTACCCACGGGGGCAACGGGCGGCTTTCGTCCCCTTCTTCGTGGGCGCTGCGGTGGTGGCCACGGTCCTCTTCCTGGCGTTCAGCGTGCCGGTGGCCGCCGTAGGGAGCGCGGGCGCCGTGGCGCTGGCCTATGTGGTGGGGCGGATGCTGCATCGGTATCAGGCCGGTTACCACGCCACCAAGGTGCAGCGCGTAGCCGATGAACTGAAGGGCGTCATCGCGGCGGCCGGGGTGGCGGTGGCCCAGGCCGCGCCGGAGGAGACCACGGCCCCCCCGCTGCTAGACGAGCAGCCCGAGGAACGACAGACCGACGCCGAGGAGGTGGCCCGTCGTAACCAAGAGCGATCCTGACCGCATGACCATCCACACCTTCACCTACAACCCCTTCCAGACCAACGGCTACATCTGCCACGACCAAGGCGAGGCCGTGGTGGTGGACCCCAGCTGCCACACGCCCGCCGAGTGCGAGGCGGTGCAGCGCTACCTCAAGGAGCACGACCTCACGGTGCGGCACCTCCTCCTCACGCACGGCCACATCGATCACATCTTCGGGTGCCAGTTCTTCGTGGATCGCTACGAGCAGTCGTTCCAGATGCACCGCGCCGACCTGCCTTTCCTGCAGCACGCTCCCGATCAGGCCACGATGTTTGGCCTCCGGATGGATCCTGTGCCGGTGCCCACGCGCTTCCTCCACGAAGGCGATATCCTTTCCTTCGGCAACACCACGTGGACCGTGCGGGAAGCGCCGGGCCACTCCCCAGGCTCGGTCCTCTTCCACGACGAGGCCCGCGGCTACGTCATCGCCGGCGATGTCCTCTTCCAGGGCTCCATCGGCCGCACGGATCTCCCCATGGGGGATCTGCCCACGCTCATGCGCTCCATCCACGATCAACTCCTGACTCTGGACGACGACGTGGCCGTCTACCCCGGCCATGGCCCCCACACCACCATCGGGCGAGAGCGGCGGTACAACCCCTTTCTGAATGATGAACGGTGAGTGGTGAAGTAGGGGTAGGGCGACGGATAGCGCCTCCGGGCCGGGCAGGTGTCGATGACCCGCTGGGCGAGGCCCCCAGCCCCGCAGGAAGAGCAAAACGATAGGCCACGATACATCCGTTAGGGACACGATACATCGTGTCCCGATAGAATGGCCCTTAGCGTGAGCAGGGAGCCATTCAGCCGGGGTCGCCGTGCATGAGGTCGCCGTTGATGAACCGTTCGTGGAACGGGGGGTTGGCGGGCCTGTCCATCTCCAGGAGGAGGCGGATCGAGGTGCGAAGCAGCTCGCCCATGGTCAAACCCTGGAGAAAGTCGGGGACCCCGTAGTGCGCGGCGAGCTGGGTGCGGAGGCGTTCCACGTGCTCTTTGGGCGCGATGATATCTTCGCCCAGCACCTCCAGCAGTGTCTCCAGGCGGCCGTGAGAGACGCGGACCCGGTTGGCGATGAGGGCGCGTTCTTCGCGCTGGTACTGGAGCACACTCTCTGGGCCCAGCACGGCCAGGCCCGCCTTGATGAGGGCCTGGTTCTGGGGGTAGAACTGCGGCATGTAGACCTGCTTGCGCCAGTGATGGCTCTGCTGGTCGAAGTCGATGGGCCGCATCCGGTAGTGCCACTTCTCGAAGTCCCGCGTGATGTCGATCACGAAGTTGCCCGCGTGCATGTCGCCCAGGAGGCGGACGAAGCAGCGCTCGTTGAACTTGACGAACTCCTTGGCCAATCGGACCTGATCAAACGTGAGCGTGGGCATGCTCTCGCGCATGAAGGCGTCGGCGGTGATGCCGATGATGTGCTCCTCGATCAGGGTGTCGTCCGAGACGAAGTAGTTGATGCGATTGGGAGACAGGATGTGCTCCAGCTCCAAGCCGTAAATGCGATTGGCATCCACACGCTTGACGTAGAAATAGTCGAAGTTGTCGTTCAGCCGGTTGACGATGCGGATCCGGAACGGCAGCGTGTTGGCATAGAGGCACTGGTCCACCCGGTCGATGTAGAGGTGCTCGGCGATGGACAGGTCGCCATCGGTTTTGAGGAGCGCGTAACACAGGCGCAGCTGATCGTGGATCTCACGCTGCTCCACGGGGGTGTAGAAGACGGTGGACCACAGCGTGTCTTCCTCCTTCTCGTTGTAGAGCGGCACCGAGGTGGTATACCGCATGAGGTCGCTGTAGCGGACCGAGCGGGCATGGAGCCGGTTGTACCGCACCAGGTACGTGCGGAAGTAGTCGCTGATCGGGTAGACCGCTTTCTTGGTGCTGATCAGGTGACGACGCGGCTGGGTCAAGGGGGGCAGAAAGCCGGTGAACGAGAGGAGGAAAGGGCCTTGGGCACGATACCGCGTTGCGTCGAGATTGTAAACACGCGCCCCGTTGAGGCCACCTGGGGCGAGGGCCGACCGGCGCGTGCGGGCCCTCTACCAAATCGCGCCGAAACCCAGTGCTGCTCCGCCCCGTCCAAGCGCTCCTTCCTACGCTGCTGATGCCATGTCTACGCTTCTTCTCCTGATGGCCCTCTTCGCCTTGATGAGTGCCGAGGCCACCCCTGACCCGCCTGAGACCCCCTCAGGTTGCCCCACCGGATCCATGATGTTGTTTGATTTCGAGGCGCCGAACGAGGCGGCCTGGCAGGTGGTCAATGACGGGGTCATGGGCGGACTCTCCGAGGGCTACTTCACCGTCGAGGACGGGGTGCTCACCTTCACCGGCACCCTGGTCACGCAGGGCGGAGGCTTCACGTCGGTGCGCATCGCCCGGCCGATCAATCTGGAGGGCTACGACGGGGTGGAGCTCCGTGTGCGTGGCGGTGGTCGCACGTTCGAGGTCCAGGTCGATGACAACGCCCGGTATCGTGGCCGTTTTGTCTCGCGCCGAGCGCCGTTCGCGCCGCAGGCGGACTGGACCGTGGTGCGGGTGCCCTTTAGCGCGCTCCGTACGTCTATTTTCGGCCGTCCTGTCAATGCGCCACCCATCGACCTGGCCCGCGTGACAGGCTTCGGCCTGTTTATCCTCGACGGACAGGATGGGCCGTTTCGCCTGGAGGTCGATGCCCTGTGTGCGTACCGCGCCCAGGATACGTAGCGCCTGGCCAGGTACCGTCGCCGCGTGGGTTGAGCGCCTCCAAACTAGACGCCTCGGGCGGGTGCGTTCAGCGAAGTACAGGCCAGGATACCATTTGGCGCCGCGCCTACGTTATTCTTGTCTGTGACCTGTCGTCCCGTGTCCTGTTGCCTCCCTCGCCATGCTGCGTCCTCACCCCGTCATTGCCCTGGTGACTGCCTTGCCGCTGATGGCTACCCTTGAGGCTGCGCCCAGGCTCAGTCTCCCCACGCTTCCGCCCCTGGTAGCCACCGATACGACGGAGGCATTTCCCCTCGTGCAGTCGGCCATAGATGCGGCCGCTGCGGTGGATCCTGGGATCGTGATCGTGCCGGACACGGATCAGGCCTACACCCTGCGTCGCTACCGGGCACCCGCAGGCGTCGACCCGCACATGATCTGGCCTAGCCCCGTACCAGCGCAACCAGGGCGACAGCTGGGTCCAGACTCGTCACGCGCAGGCTTCTCGGGCTGGCCTGGATCTCCCATGCGGGCGCTCCCCCTGGCACCCCGCAGGCGCTCTACCCCATGGATAGACCACGTCCTGCGCCGCCCACCGGCGTCCAAATGGCCTGCACTCCGGTTCTGGCGCCCGGACCAGAGCCGTGGAGGATCGTGAGGCCAACGGGGCCGGTGGCGCGTCCTGGCGAGACGACTATCCTGGTGGACGATCCACCCGTCATTGCCGTTGATGCGTGGCTCTCGTACTCTGTAGAAGAGCGGGTCTAGAGTCCGGCTGATCCGCCACGTCGCTACACCGGACTCCGGGGAGGTCGATGCATATACGGGGTGGGTCTGAGCAGGCTGTTTGGGGATCGAGGGTCCGAGGGATCACCGTGGTCCTGCTCGTCGCCTTAGCAGGCACGGCGCAGCCCGGTCAGGCGCAGACGGAGGCGCGTAGCTACGGGCCCGTGGATGCGGGCCGTGTGATTGCCGAGGTGGATCTGTATTTCAACCGCCTCACCGTCAACGAAGGCTTGCCCCAGAGCTTCGTAACGGCGTTGGCCCAGGATCGCCTGGGCTTCATCTGGATGGGCACAGGAGGCGGCTTGGCGCGCTTCGATGGACGGGGGGTCGAGGTCTTTCAGACGAACCCGGGAGATCCAGCCAGCCTCCAGGACTTTGAGGTCACGGCCCTGCATGCCGGGGAAGAGGGCGTTATGTGGATCGGCACGCAGACGGCGGGGCTGGGGCGCTATGATCCCAGCACGGGCCAGATCTATACCTATCCACACGGCCGCTCAGACACCACCCACCTAGACCACCCGCGGGTGACGTCCATCGCCGAGGCCATGGACCAAACGCTCTGGATCGGTACGTTGGCAGGGGTCAATCGCCTGGACCCAGTGACCGGTCGGTTTGCGCACTGGAAGCTGAGTGGCGGGGTGCCTGTGAATGCGCTGGCCGTGACCGAGACGCACGTGTGGATAGCTACCTCTCGAGGGCTGTACCGCCTGGATCTGGGCACGCAGGCGCTCGCGCAGGTGGCTCCTTCCCTTGCTGATCAGAGGCTGAGCCACGTGTTGGCCGATGAGGATGGCACCCTGTGGATCGGCTCGCCAGCCGGCCTGCTGCACTATGACCCGCAGACCGAGCGGGTCCGCACGTTCCCTGCCGTGCCCCAAGCGCAGCAACGCATCACGTTTTTGCTCAACGTGCCCGGGCCTGCCATCTGGTTCGGCACGCAACAGGGCATGCACGGATTGGTACCGCAGGCTCAGCAGGTAACCGCCGAGCGCCTGTGGAGCCAGCCCGGTCGGACCAATCTACCGCGTGTTCACGCCACCGCGATGATGCTCGATAACCAAGGCGTCATGTGGCTCGGGACGGCGGGCGCAGGCGTGGCCTACGCCGATTTGAGGACGCAGCGTTTCGCCCTCTACACGGGAGATCCGGCCATCGAGAGGCAGGCCATCCGGACCGTCCGCGCCGATACGTCGGGCCTGTTGGTGGCGCCAGTCTCCGGAGGACTGCTGCACGTGGACCCCCGGACAGGCCGGCTGACCTCCCGCGTGCCGGTGGTCCGCCGAGGTGACTTTGCTGGGGAGCGCCAACAGGGTGGGGCAGACGTGCCAGCCATGATCTGGGGGATCGATCGGGATCGGCGCGGCGATCTGTGGCTGTCATATGCCTTCGGCGTTGAGCAACGGGCGCCGGACGGCACCTTGCAACGGCGCCTCTCCTGGCGTGGTCAAGGCCCGATAAGCAGCCAGCCCTCGTTTGTGCACGAGGATACGGCGGGCACGCGGTGGACCGGACATCCCGTCTTTGGGGCGATGGATCTGCGTACCGGGTTGGTCACCCCTGCACTGGATCGATCCGAAGGCCCCATCCGTGCACATCAACTCCATGTGGATCCCGAGGGCCACTTCTGGCTGGCTACCCTCAACCATGGTCTCGTCCGGTACGACCCACGCCGTGGGGCCGGCACCTTCTATCAGCCGGTCCTCGGCGATTCCACCAGCATGCCCGCCCGGCATGTTCAGAGTATCTGGGCGGACACCAGCGGGATGCTGTGGCTCGGGACGGCTGCAGGGCTCGCCCGGTTCGATCCGGCTACTGAGCGCGTCCGGCGGTTTACCACGTTCAATAGTGGCCTGCCGGACCAGTACGTCAACGGCGTCCTGGGTGATGACCGCGGTCACCTCTGGATCAGCACCAACCGGGGCCTCGCGCGCTACGATCCGGAGGCGGACCGGTTCACCACCTTCGATGTGCGGCGGGGCCTTCAAGCCCAAGAATTCAACCGAGGGGCCTACGATCGAGGTCCGGATGGGGCGCTTTACTTCGGAGGGGGGGCGGGGCTCAATACCTTCGACCCGCAGAACCTCCGCGAGAACCCTGCGCCGCCCAACGTGGTGCTGACAGGCCTCTTCGCGCAGGGCGACGAGCAGGAACAGGCGTATCTTCGCCAGCCGCGAGGCGCGGGCGTCGTCGTTGACCTGGCGCATCACGAGGACGAGGTCACGTTCCGGTATGTAGGGCTCCACTTTGCGGCTCCAGATCTCAACCTGTACCAGTACCGCCTAGAAGGCCCGGGCTTTGAGGAGGCCACGTGGAGCCGCGCCACCACGCTCAACGAGGCGCGGTACACCAACCTCAGCCCGGGCCGCTACACCTTCCACGTGCGCGCCGCCAATGCTTTCGGCGTCTGGAGTACGTCGCACCAGTTGGCCACGGTGGCCATCGCGGCGCCCTTCTGGGCTACCTGGTGGTTTCGGGCAGGCCTCGCCCTCATGCTCATGGGCGTGGCCGTGGGGGGCGTGCGGGGGCACATGAAGACGCAGCAGCAGCGCGAGCGCGCGCTGAGGACGCTTGTGGACGAGCGGACCCAAGCCCTGCAGTACGAGAAGGAGGTGACCGAGGACCAGGCCGCCCGGCTTCGCGCCGGAGCTGTCCAGCAACGCAACCTCTTGCGCACCGTGAGCCACGAGGCCCGGACCCCGCTCACCCTCATTCTGGCTCCGGTGGAGCGCCTCCTGGAACGCTCCACCCCGGACGAAGCCACCCGGGAGGCTCTGCACCTGATCCGGCGCAATGCACGGCGCCTCCTCTTTGTGACGGAGCGCCTCGTGGATCTGGCTCGGCTGGAGAGTGGCCTGGCCTCGCTGAATGCGCGCCCAGTGCCCGTGAATGATCTTGTGGAGGCCATCGCAGAGGCCTTCAAGCCGGTAGCGCTGCAGCAGCAGCTCACCCTGGACGCCTCCGTGTCGTCTGGCCCCCTCCTGGCTGAAGCCAATCCGGATCTGCTGGAGCTCGTGCTGTTCAACCTGGTGGCCAATGCCATCCGGCACACCCCGCCAGGTGGGGCTGTGCATGTGCGGGCGGACTCTGACGAGGAGCATGTGCTGATCACCGTCCGTGACACCGGTGCCGGGATCCCGGCTGAGAAGCTGATGGGTCTGTTCAAGCGCCCCGAGACCATGAAGCCCTCGCAGAGTTGGGGCATGGGCTTGGGGTTGGCCTTGGTGTGGCAGGCCCTGCGTCTCCACAATGGCGAGGTGCTCGTGGAGAGTGCCGTGGGTCAAGGCACTACGTTTTTGATACAGTGGCCCCGCCGTGCTCCCTTCGAGGGCGCTGTGCAAGCCGACATCCCAGACCAAGAGGTCCCAGAACGCGTGGAGCTGGCCCACGACCCCCTCGACCTTTACGGTCTCCCACAGACCCCTCCGCCTGAAGAGGTCCAGGCCAACGAGGAGCCCCCGGAAGAAGTAGATCGCACAACCCTGCTCATCGTAGATGACAACGAAGGCATTCGCGCCTATCTGGCTGAAGCCTTGGCGCCCCGCTACCGAGTAGAAGAGGCCGCCGACGGCCACGAAGGCCTGGCTAAGGCTCGGGAGCTGGTGCCGGACTTGATCCTGAGTGACATCATGATGCCGGGCCTGAGTGGGCTCGACCTGTGCCAGGCCATCAAAGCCGACCCCGCCCTGCGTTTCGTGCCGATCATCCTGATGACCGGGCGGGACGGGGCCGAGGCCCGTGTGGAAGGCCTCGCCCAGGGCGCTGACGACTACATGGCCAAGCCGTTTGTCATGCGCGAGCTGGAAGCCCGGATTCAGAACCTGATAGACAGCCGGCGCACATGGCGGGCGGCCTTGGAAGAGGCCCGGCCTTTCCCTGATGTATACGCAGACGTGCCTCCGGCTGACGAAGCCTTCCGGGATCGGCTGCACGCGCTGCTGGTGGACCATTTCACCGATGGTCAGTTCACCGCGGGCACCTTGGCTGAGCACGCGGGCCTCAGCCCAGCTCATCTGCGCCGGAAGACCCAAGAATTGTTCGGAGTCTCACCCACCGAGCTGATCCGGCTCCACCGCTTGCGTCAGGCGGCGCTTCTGCTTGAGCGTCAAGCCGGCACGGTGGCCGAGATCGCGTATGCCGTGGGCTTCAACAGCGTGTCCTACTTCACGCGAAGCTTCCGCGCCCACTTCGGCCAACCGCCCTCCCAGTACGCCGAGTTCGCTCAGCGCTCGCCCGAAGACCCAGAACCGCCGAGCTGAGCCCGGAGCGTCCCGCTGTGCATGGCAAAGACGCGTGCACAGAGCGCTCAAAAGTGTGCACACCACGCTCATGCGCGCCCTGTGCCAGGTTCTGAGCGCTTTGGCGTCGAGCCCCAGGCCGTTTCAGGTCGATCTTCGAGATCAGATATGCCTGTACGCTCTGCAAGATTGGCCCATGAAGAGTCATCCCCCCCCACGTAGCGCTGACCCCCTCTACGTTCGGTCCGCCTACAAGCCGTCCTCCCACTTCCACGCCGCTCTCAGCCGTCTGCGTGCCCAACTGGCGTCAACCCAGCAGCCCGGTGGGCTCGGCGACGAGGCGGCGGACGGGTCCCAGGCCGAGGACGCTGGCCGTTCCGCTCCAGACACCCCCCGGGTCCTGGTCTGCTGCAACGATGCTATGTTTGTGTTGTACCTCGACGCCGCCCTGCGTGGAACGTGCCACCTGACGACGACACAGAGTTTGGCGGAAGGCCTCAACGCGGCCAAGTACAGCCTCCCAGATGTGCTGGTGATGGACCTCGTCACCCTGGAGCGCGCGCAGCAACGCCAGGAGCTGCTGCGTACCTTCCATGCCACCTTGAGGACGGTCCCCTTTCTGCTGCTTTCGCAGCGCACCGACGCGGATTGTACCTCGCTGATCGGGGGGGCTCCCCAGTTGATCCTAGAAATGCCCGTGGGACCTGGGGAGTTGCGCGAGGCCGTGCGGTTTCTGACACGCCTCTGAGATTCAGGGCGCAGGGGCGATAGCCGCCGCGCTCTGGCTCCGTACCTGCTCGTAGTAGGCCTCGTAGCGTGGAATCACCTGGTCCAGCCCAAAGGTGTCGTGGGCGTGCCGCCGGGCGGCGTGTGCCATCCGCCTGTGCAGGTCGTCGTTGGTCAGGATGGAGTAGGCGGCATCGGTGAAGGCATCAATGTCACCGAGGGGGCAGAGGAAGCCATTCTCGCCGTGGATCACCAACTCTGGAAGCCCGCCGATCTGGCTGCAGACCACCGGGACCTCGCACGCCATGGCCTCCAGAGCCGCCAAACCAAACGTTTCGGACTCAGACGGCATCACAAAGACATCGGCGATGGAAAGGATCTCTTCCACGGGGTCCTGCTTCCCCAGGAACCGAACATCCTCGCACACGCCCAGGTCGCGGCAGAGCTGCTCCGCCGTGCTGCGGTCGGGGCCGTCGCCCACGAGCAGGAGCTTGAGGTCCAGGCCGCGCTGCTTGAGCCGGTGGAAGACGTGCACCACCTCGGGCGCGCGCTTGACCGGCCGGAAGTTCGAGACGTGGACCATCACCTTCTCGCCGTTGGGGCAGAGGGCTTGCTTGAAGTAGTCTTTCTCCTTTCGCTGAAAACGAGCGGTGTCTATGAAGTTGGGGATCGCCTCGATCTCGTTGGTGATGGCGAAATGCTCCAAGGTCTCCCGGCGCAGATAGTCAGAGACGGCCGTGACCCCATCGGAGTTGTTGATGGAGTACGTCACCACCGGCGCAAACGATGAATCTTGGCCCACAATGGTGATGTCCGTACCGTGCAGCGTGGTCACGATAGGGACCTGCAAGCCATGTGTGCGCAAGATGTCTCGCGCCAGCATAGCGCTCGTGGCATGGGGGATGGCGTAGTGGACGTGCAGCAGGTCCAACTTCTCGAAACGCGCCACGTCCACCATCATGCTGGTCAGGGCGAGCGCGTACGGCGGATACTCAAAGAGCGGATAGGTGTTGACCTGCACTTCGTGAAACCGGATCCTGTCCGTCACATGGGACAGCCGAAACGGCATCGAGTAGGCAATGAAGTGGACGTTGTGCCCGCGCTGAGCCAAGGCTTTGCCCAGCTCCGTGGCCACAACGCCACTCCCGCCATAGACGGGGTAGCAGGTGATACCGATCTTCATGAATGTTGCCGGGACAAGAGGGCGAGAGGATGGACCCGGTCCCTACCGACGAGTCCCACGCAGGTTGCATCATCGAAGTGTGACGAATGGCACCCCCATTGCGACCCTGTGCGGTCTGTGGCATATTGAGGTCGCCTCTCCTACCTACCGGCACGCCTGAACCCGCGTGGCACACGCTTGCCAGCCCCCTGCACGTAACCAGGCGGCCCCGTACCCCACCTCTCTATCCCTTGCACTTCTCTCCCTCTACTATGAAGATCCGTTCGTTCTTTCGGAAGCACACTTCGCAGGTCTTGCTGTTGAGCCTACTCGCGGGCGGCCTGTTGGCCCCGGAGGCTCACGCCCAGCTCGGGATCGCCGCTGGGCTCAATTTCAATCAGCTGAGCGACATCGACGCGCGGGACCGAGATCTGACCTTCGACAACAGTACAGGTTGGCACGTCGAAGTCTGGCTCGATCTGCCTTTGGGGCCGGTGGCCCTGCGCCCTGGGATCCGGTACATGGATGCCGGATCTATCTACGAACCTAGCGATGACCTAGGCTTCGGAGTGCCGTCCGTCGACTTCGACGTGGCCCTCCTGGAAGTCCCTATCGATGTGCGTTATCGAATCGGGACGCCTATCATCTCGCCCTACATCATGGCGGGCCCTGTTCTGCGCTTTCCCGTGGATGTTGGAGACGACCTGGAGGACAACCTGGAGTCGTTCAGCCTCGGAGGAAGCGTTGGCGTGGGTGTTGAGGTCGGCTTGGCGGGGATACGCCTGTATCCCGAGCTGAAGTACAACTTCGGCATCTCGCGCTTCACGGATGGCTTCGAGATCGGGGGCGTCGAGTTTGCGCCCGACGAAGAGCAGCAGCTCAGCGGGGTCATGCTTCGCCTCGGCATCGGCTTGTAGGCCGCGCCAACCATCGAGGCCGGACGCGTGCCCAAGCGGCGGCTCCATGCTTAAAACGGGCAGAGCCCTCAGCCACTGGTTGGCTGGGGGCTCTGTGCTAGAGGGCGTTTGGACGCTCCTTCTGGGCGGCCGGTGGGCGGGTGCGGGGCTCTACGAGATGCCTGCGAAGAACCGGAAGCGGCGTGCATCGACCGTGTAGTCTCGGCGCGGAGCAACGGGCTGGCGCCCATCGGCCCAGGCGGGGAAGGAGCGGTCTACCATCGACTGCTCGCTGTAGAAGTGCCGCGTCTTGCTGGGAAACGGGTTTCGCTCGGCCGAGGCGTGACGCACGTAAAAAGCGATGGCTTTGGCGCTTTCCCAGGTGGGACCCAGGTTATCCGTGGCCTTCAACTGACCGTAGTGGTCGATCTTCCACTGCCCTGGAATGAAGGCGCTGAACTGGAAGGGATCCAGCACAACGCCGCGGTAGGTGCGCTTCCCCCGGTACTGCGTCTCGACGCGGTTCCGGATGACCCACGCGACCAGCTCTTGCTCGTGGGGCCGCTTCGTCTCCGAGTAGATGCACCGGGCCAGCCACAGTGTCTCGGCGTCGATCTGATCGGCTGGGATGGTGGGCAGCGCCTCCAGGCGCAACGTGCCCTCCTCAAACCATGTGTGGACCGGCGAGGGAGGCGTGGCCACGATGGGGGCTGGTTGAAGCTCTTCCTGTGCGGCCGACGGCCCAGAGGCCGCGTCAAACCGGGTCGATGCGGTGAACAGGACGCCAGCAATGAGCGTCGGCAGCGCAACGTGCCACAGGGTGGATGAATGAGGGTGTACCATGATACGTACGAACGATGGTGGGCGCTCGGTAATGATCTAAAGAGTGAGCGGACGGCCGTGTCGGGCGTGTGGTGGTATCGCCCGGACAACGACAGGCTTAATCCCCTGTTTCCTGTATTTAGGTTATTTATTAACAGATACTTAGGTCCTACTTCATCAGGGCTTTGCATCGTCTTGATGTGAGCTTTGAAGAAGCGGTTCCATCTGCCTTTCTACACGATAAAAGGCGAAATAAAAGGTCCAAGGGTGCCACTGGTGGGATAGAATTGTATCCTCCATACCCCTGGATCTGCGGCAACAGGTAATGGTCGTGCCGCTCTTCCGCGCTTATTCACGCTCACCGTTCCCGCTCGTTTATGACGGCTGTTTCTCCGCGCTCGGGGGCGCTCCGTATCGTGGCCGATGAGAACATCCCACTGACCACGGAGGTGTTCGAGACGTTGGGGTCTGTGCATCGGATACCGGGCCGGGCCATCACGCCCGAGAGCTTGGTCGGCGCTGACGTACTTCTGGTGCGGAGTGTGACGCGGGTGGATGCATCGCTCCTGCAGGGGAGTACGGTGGGCTTCGTAGGCTCAGCCACTATCGGCGTGGATCACGTGGATCGAGTAGCGCTAGCCAAACGCGGGACGCGCTTTGCCCATGCGCCGGGCTCCAATGCAGGGTCGGTGGTGGAATATGTGTTGGCGGCGCTCATGCACGTGGCGGTGCTGACGAAGCAGCCTCTCCGTGGGCAGACGCTGGGCGTGATCGGGCATGGCCACATCGGCCAGCCGCTGGCCCGCCGGGCTGCCGCCTTCGGGCTCCGCGTGTTGCTCAACGACCCGCCTTTGGCCGAGCGCGGAGCGGAGGAAGGGCTCTACCACGACCTGCACCAGGTCCTGACCCAGGCCGATATCGTGTCTATCCACGTGCCCCTGGAGCGAGGAGGGGCCCATCCCACCCATCACCTTCTTGGTGCCACCACCTTGGCGCACATGAAGCCTGGTGCGTGGCTGATCAACGCCTCTCGGGGGCCGGTGGTGGACAACCACGCCTTGCTGAATCATGCCGAGGCTGGGCGGCTGGGGGCCCTGGTGCTCGACGTCTGGGAAGACGAGCCCACCCCGCTTCCAGCCTTGGTCCACGCCGCCACCCTGGCCACGCCACACATCGCAGGCTACAGCTATGACGGCAAGGTAGCCGGCACCCGCATGCTGTACGAGGCGGTGCTGGATTGGCTTGGGGAGCCGCCGGCGCCGGATGCCTTGGCTGCGCTGGATGGGGACAGCGAAGGCCTCACGCCCTTGCGCCCACGCGCGGCGCCCGACGAGGCCGCCTGGCTCCATCACCTGGGGCGTCAGCTCTACGACATCGAGGCCGACGATCGTCGCTTTCGCCTCATCACGGAACGGCCCGCGCACGAAGCGGCCGCCTACTTTCAGCAGTTACGCAAGACGTATCCGCGCCGCCGTGCCTTCGAACGTCACAGGCTGGATCCAGCCGCCATCCCCCCCGCTTATCAGCGGACCGTGGAGGAGGGACTGCTGGTGGGACAATGAGACACGATGTGTATGTGTTCAGCGCCTCAACAGGCATGAATCGACGGTTTGAGTGGTGAAGGGATCTCTCCAGGCCCGAGCGTTCACGCCGAACAAGCACCCGTTCACCACTCACCACTCACCATTCACCACTCAAACCGTCCACCGACCCTTTGGGCCGACGACCCCGCTCAACACGTACCCCGTATCGCGTCCCTACTCGTCGTATCCGTAGGATCGCAGCAGCGTGTCTCGGTTTCGCCAGTCGCCGCGGACTTTAACGAAGAGCTGGAGGTAGACGGCCTTCTGGAGAAACGCCTCGATGTCGGCGCGGGCGGCGCGGCCGATGCGTTTCAGGGCGCGGCCTTGCTTGCCAATCAAGATGCCCTTTTGCGAGGCGCGCTCCACCACGATCTCGGCGTCGATGAAGTCCTTCTCGCCCTCACGCTCCTCGAAGGCCACGATGTTGACCTGCGTGGAGTAGGGAATCTCCTGGGCGTAGTGCTCGAAGATCTTCTCCCGCACGATCTCGGCCACGAAGAAGCGCTCTGGGTGCTCGCTGATCTGGTCTTTGGGGTAGAACGGCGGACCCAGCGGGAGACGCTCGATGATCTGCGTCCGGAGCACGTCCAGATTGTCGCCGCGCAGGGCTGAGATTGGGATCACCTCCTCGAAGGCCCTCAGGTCGGTGTACTGCGTGACCAGCGGTAGGGCCTGCTCGGTCTGGATGCGATCCATCTTGTTTAGGGCCAGAATAGCCGGCCGATTGCCAATCTGGTCTAGGCTGAAGGTATCCGGGGTGTCCCGGGTGGCATCGGCGAGGAAGACCAGCAGGTCGGCGTCGGACACCGCGTGCTGCACGCTGTGCATCATGCGCTTGTGGAGCGCATAGCGTGGCTTGATGATGCCCGGCGTGTCCAGGAAGATGATCTGATGAGCCTCTTCGGACAGGATGCCCAGGATGCGGTGACGCGTCGTTTGTGGCTTGCGGGTTACGATGGACAGCTTGCGTCCGAGCAGGGCGTTGAGCAGCGTACTCTTGCCCACATTGGGCTTGCCTACCAAGGCCACATAGCCACTGCGGTGGTCGGCCGGAAGGGCGTCAGGGTTGAGCATGGCAGCAGAGGTCAGGGAGCAGGGGTGGTGGGGGCCTCGCGCATGACCGCACGCATCTCGCGCACGGCCCGCTCTAGCCCCACGAGGACGGCTCGGGCTACGATGGCAAACCCGATCGAGACCTCGCGCACGTGCGGCACGGTGCGGGCGAAGAGGCCGTAGTTGTGGTAGTCCAGCCCATGCCCTGCGTGTACGCCCAGCCCCAGGGCGTGAGCACGCCGAGCGCCAGCGGCCAGGCGCTCCGCCTCGGCCTGCTGGGTGGCGCGGTCCGAGGCGTTGGCAAAGTCGCCGGTGTGCAACTCGATGCACGTGGCTCCCAACTCGCGCGCCGCCTCAATCTGGGCGTCCACGGGGTCCACGAAAAACGCGACATCGGCGATGCCGGCCTCGAACAGGCGGGCCGTCACGTCGCGCAGGCGATCTCGGTGCCGGACTACATCGAGGCCGCCCTCCGTGGTCACCTCCTCGCGCCGCTCGGGGACCAGAGTGGCCAGGTGAGGCTGGGTCTCACAGCAGATGGAGACGATGTCTTCGGCCGTGGAGAGCTCAAAGTCCAGTTTGGTGGGCACGGTGGCCTTGAGCAGGTGCACGTCTCGGTCGGTGATATGGCGACGGTCCTCGCGCAGGTGGAACACGATACCGTCAGCCCCGGCCAGGTGGCAGAGGGTGGCAGCATGTACCGGGTCTGGGAACGTCTCCCGCCGGGCATTGCGCAGCGTGGCCACGTGGTCAATATTGATGAGCAGGTTCGTCACAGGCAGTGCATACGTGAAAGGCAACAGGGAGGCGGACAGCAACCCCGAGGGAGACTCGGTGTCTTGTGGACGATCAGGCCTCGTGCGAGGGACCGATCAGATGCTATCCGGCACGGCCTCCATCAACCCTCCTTCTTAGACTTTGTTTTGGCCACAGACGAGGATGGGTCTGACGCGGCTCATTGCATTTAGCAGGGTTGACCTGTATTTTCGCGCGTCGATGGCCCATGATTCTCCGCGGCACATCTCTCCCAGACTCCGGGCCGCCTGCGTCCCCCACTCACCCCCCACCTAAGTTCTCAGGAGTATCACTTATGGCTTCGAGCAGCCAGGGCGTCCGCATCGCTATCCAAGTAGTCTTGGCGGTCGTCATCGTCGGCCTAGTCTACTTTCTGTACGTTTCCATCACGGAGCCGTACGAGGCCATCCAGCGTCAGGAGGAGCTGACCGAGCTCACCCGCGAGCGCATGGAGCAGGTGCGAACCGCCATGATCCATTACGAGGAGCGCAACGACCGCTTTCCCGCCACGCTCGACTCGCTGCGCACCTTTGTTCGGGACTCGCTCACCCAGGTTCAACGGGACAGTCTCTTTGACGGCGAGCTGATGACCATTGACTCCCTCGGGTTCTCCGCACGCCGCAGTGTCCAGTTTGCGCTCAGCTTCAACGACACCCTACAGGTCAACACGTACCTGCTGGAGGATCCAGACTCGGACGACTACATAGGCACCCTGAACGACGACCCCACGCAGGTCAACGCCGCCAGTTGGGAGTGAGCCTACCTCTTGGCGAAGCCCCGCTGCCTGACGCCGGTTCGTACGGGCCCCTGCCTCGGCGGCCTCGCCTCGTCGTCCACCGCATCTCTACGAACAGGCTCTGAACCGCGCCATGAAGGCACAAGCACGAGCTGGCATCGACCTCATTGGGCCGACGCTGCGCTACGCCGAAGTGGAGCAGTACGGCCTGCGCTACCGGCTCCTCCGGCTCGGCAGCTGCGAGTTTGACTTCGACCTCGCCGATCATCTGCTCCAGGCCGAATCCCCGGTGCATGTGCCCATGGTGGTCGATGCGCTCACGAGCGTGTTCGAGGGGTCGCGCGCTGATACGCTTCACATCACGCTGCATCCCCCCTACTGCCACTCCTTCTTCATTCCCCTGCCCGAGGCGCTGCCATGGGCCGTGCGTGAGGAGCGAATGCGAGCCGAGGCCTCGGCGCTGACAGGGCAGCCCGCCCATGAGCTACGCATCGAGGCGCAGGTGATCGCTACGGAATGGCGGGAGGAAGAGCTGAGCTGGCACCACGTACTGGTCCTCCCCGATCACATATACCGCCGGTTTCGGCAGATGGCTCGACGGCTGCCACAGCGCAGCGTGCGGCTTCATCTGAGCATGCAAAGTGCCGCCTCGGCGGTGCAAGGGCTCGAGCGGATGGATCCAGGCCCAAGTGAACGCCCATTCACGCTCGCGGTGGGCTGGTATGACCAACATGTGGAGTATGTGCTCACCCGCGAGGGGCGCTGGCGGTTCAGCCTGTTCGCCCCCGGTGCCTCGCCTACCAATGGAGCCTATTTTGCCCTGATGCTGCTGCGCCGCGTGGGGGCCCCCGTGGCGCAAGTGGGACGCCTCTTCGCCTACGGTCAACACGTGGAGCCGGCCGTCTTGAGGCCCCTAGAGCAGGTCTTGCGCCTGCCGTGTACGCGCCTCAACCCGCTCAAGGTGGTGGATCTCGACCCCGAGAGCTTGGATGCCAGCTTTGACGCCGAGGCCTACGTGTCGTGCCTGGGCGGTGCGCTCTGAGCCCCTTCCCTGACCTCATCGCTGACCGCATGCGCATCATCGCTGGTCAATTTCGCAGTCGGCCCCTGGCCGCACCCCGCGGCCACGCCACCCGGCCCACCTCGGACCGGGCCCGCGAGGCCTTGTTCAATGCGTTGGAGAGCCGCTTTTCCCTGGAGGGGGCCGACGTCCTGGACCTGTTTGCTGGGACCGGGGCGCTGGGGCTGGAGGCGCTCAGCCGAGGCGCCGCCGCCGCCACCTTCGTCGAGTCCGAGGCCCGCGTGCTCCGGTACACCCGGCAGAATGCGCGCACCCTGGGCATCGAGGAGGCCTGCGTTTTTCTGGGTACCGACGCGCTGCGCTACCTGCG
>JBCDJV010000053.1:0-32744 GCA_038747425.1 Bacteroidota bacterium | reverse complement strand
CTACCAGTTGGTGCAGATCCCGCTGCGGGCCTTCCGCGACGACAACGCGGTCTTCCCGGGCCAGAACGACGGGTTCGACTTCTCGCAGGTGCTGGAAGTGGTGATCGCCTTCAGCAACTTGCAGGGCCCTGAGCTTCGCATTGAGATGGACGAGATCGCCTTTGTGTCTGGCACCGTCGAGACGTCGAACGAAGAGATCGACGCCGTGCTGCCCACGGCCTACCAGTTGAGCGCGGCCTACCCGAACCCCTTCAATCCGCAGGCTGAGTTCACGCTGTCGCTGCAGCAGGCTCAGGAGGTTCGCGTGGAGGTGTTCGATGTGCTGGGCCGCTCGGTGGAAGTGCTCTTCGACGGCCTGCTGCCGGCTCAGTCCACGCAGCGCTTCACGATCAACGCGCAAGACTGGCCCAGCGGCACCTACCTGTACCGCGTCGTGGGGCAGAATTTCTCTGAGACCCGCAGCGTAGTGCTGCTCAAATAGGCCATCTAGCATGGCCGCTAGCTCTATCCGGACTCTGTAGGACTTGATTATGCCCTCCTGCCTCCCGGTTTCTGCGTCCGTCGTTCAGCGTCCCCGCCTCGGGGTCTGGGTCCTGCTTGGGGCCCTGATCCTGGGGGGGGCGCTGAGCCCGGCGCAGGCCCAAGATGATCCAGCCAGCGATCCCTCCATGGAGGAAGCTGCCGCCGACTCGTCTGAGACGCTTCGGCCCCAGCCGCAGCCGTTGACGGTGTTTGGCTACTACCGCCTGTTCACCTACGCCCGCAACATGTCAGACCCCTATCCGGGGCTGGACCCGTTTGACAAAGCATACAACGTAGGCGACGGATACCGAGAGCCGATGCTCTCGCTCAATATTCTGGGGCGGCCCAACGGGCGGTCTAGCTTCGGCACCGAGCTGTACGTCTTCACGCCGTACGAGGGGACGTTCGAGACCAACGCACCGATCTCGCTCAACCTCGGGCTCAACTTCTTCGGCAACTTCCGCACAGAGGTGGGCAGCTTCGGCGTACGTGCTGGGGGCATCCACTGGTACAACCTGAGCCCCTTCACGATCGGGGTGTATCAGGTCTTGGACCGGTTCACCATCTTTGACCGGACGCCGTGGGAGGGCGTCGACGGCACCGACAAGTATGCCAACTACTTCACCACAGGCCAGACCAACCCAGGCGACCAGCGGTGGAACTTCCAGGCCTTTCAGGGGCTGGTCGTAAACGGCTTCAACCTGCCCGGCCGCACTTCGTTTGACCTCTTCTACGGCAAGACCCAGGCCAACGGCGGCCTGCCGGGAGCGATCACAGACCCGAACGAGACCGTGGACGCAGGCGGGGGCGTGCCCACCTACCAGGGGTTCGCGGGCGAAGCACGGGTGCTGCCCAGCCTGATCACCGGGGGTAAGCTGCAGAAGTCCTTTGACCGAGGCTTTGTGAGCTACAACACCCTCTACAGCTACCGCACCCAGGATAGCCTCTCGGGCGACCGCCGGGGGTACCAGGTGCACACGGCCTCGTTTGAGGCCGAGGTGGCGGGCATCGGCTTCAGCGGAGAACTCGGGGCGAGCCGGTCGGACGTGCCCGACCAGGACGCCGTATGGGGCGAAGCGCTGATGGTCCGGGCCAACATCCCGGCGGACTACACGCTGCTGCCGCTGGATGTACAGCTGTACCAGATCGGGCACAACTTCTTTAACGTCAACGGCGAGATTGCTACCAACAACAACGAGCTCTTCCAGCCCGCCGACGAAATCATCCGGGGGGCCGGCTCAGCCGGGGGGCTGCTGACGCAAGTCAACCAGTTGGCGCACAACCGCCGGGGCTTCAACATCAACACCGAGATCAACGCCGGGCCCGTCAAGCTGGCCGCAGGCTGGGGTATCGCCCAGGAGTTGGAAGCCACCACCAGCGTGCTCTCCTACATCCACCGCATCAACGGGCTGGCCGTCTCCCGCATCTACAACCCCTTCTTCGGCACTTCGACCACGCTGGAGCCCTTCGATCCCCTCGGCCGCCAGTTCGCGTTCTTCCGGGGCGTCTTTGAGCGGGTACAGACCACAGACATCGATCCCATCACCGGGGAGGTGCCCAACCGCAAGTACTACCACGCCGTCGATCTCAAGGCTAAGTACGGCACGCAGCTGGGCAACCGAGACTTCTTCGCCTTCTACCTGGGTAGCTTCGCCTCGGCCAGCGACAAGACCACCGTGGTGCCGGTCTATGACGACACCTACATCTTCGTCCAGTCCCACGAATTCGATGTGTACTACGAGCTGCTGCCCGGCTTCATCCTGACCGGATATGCCGGCATCGAGCGCGCTCAAGGCGGCGAGTTCACCCGCAAGGACGTGGACAGTGGGGACCCCCGCGACCAGCTAGCCACCGGCCTTGGGCTGGGCTTCGACTGGACCGTGGCTCCGAACGCCGGGCTGTACTTCCGCCATCGCTGGATGGACTTCGAAGACCGCAGCTTCGCGATCGACCAGTACCGGGGTCGCGAGATCACCCTCGAACTGAAAATCTTTATCTAACCCGCTCAGACATGCGCGCCCTTCGTTTCTGTCTGCTCCTCCTGGTGGCGCTCGTTCTGGCCGTGCCAGCCCAGGCTCAGACATCCCCCGTTGAAAACACTGAACGCCGGACGGTGGAGTTCTACGGCTACGGCCGTGCCGCCCTCCAACAAACCACCCTCGGTGGCGACCTCAGCTCGTCCGACTCGCTGACGGCCCCCAACATCTCCGATGGCGAGTTCGTCCTGGACCTAGCCCTCAACGCCCAGCCCAACCAGGCCACGGAAGTCCAGGCCGTGCTGCGCATGCGGAACGAGTTCGGCGGCTTCTTCGGCGAAGGCGCCGTGCTGGAGGTGCGCGAGCTGTGGGCCCGTGGCCTCATTGCCAACCGCTTTCAGTACCGCGTGGGAGACATGGACATGGCCCTGACGCCGTACACGCTGTTTCTACCGGATGCGGAAGGGACCGTCAACATGCCCGATATCTTCCGCCCACAGCGGGACGTGGTCGCCTACGAGCAGTTCTACACCGACAACAACGAGCGGCGGCTGCAGGGCGGTACCCTGAACTTCGGCCTCGCCTTCGCCCAAGGGTTGGAGACGCTCGATGTGACAGGCTTCGTAGCCCGCACCCGGCCGACGGACTTCACCACCACGCCTTCCCGCTTCTTGAGCGGTGGCCGCGTTGCGGTGGCCACCCAGCCGCTGACAGACAGTGGGCTGCGCGGGCAGGCAGGCTTCAACCTGTCCTACCTCTGGGACGACCTGGGGACGGGAGCGGTGGATGCGGGCATCCGCAACGCCACCTATACCCTCGACTTTGACGTAACCCTGCTGGACCGCAGCAACCTCGGGCTGAGCCTCGTCGGCGAAACGGGCCAGGCGCGCGTTGAGCAGATCGTGGATGATATGACCGCGCTCGAAGAAGACGACACCTTCCTCGACATCGGGGCCCAGGTCGACCTCAAGGAGCTGGGCCTGAACGTGCAAGCGTCGTTTGTGGATGTGGGGCCGGACTTCTTCAACGCCGCCGCCCAGAGCCGCCGCGTCGATTTTGACCGCACCAAGAGCTTCTACAACCGGGTGGGCAACAGCCGGGGCCTGCGCCCCGCCACGCTGTTTGACCTGACGCGAGACGTGGCCTTGTACAGCTTCACCCTGGAGTCCTCGCTCATGGACTACGACCCCCGGTTCAGCAACGTCTTGCCCTATGGAGCCGCCACGCCCAACCGCCGAGGCGCACGCATCATGGCGGACTACGTGGTGGGTGACGATGCGCTCGTGGCCGGCCTGGAGACCCATATCCTGCAAGAGATCCGCGGCCAAGGGACCACCAACCTCAAGGACTTCCTGCTGGTCCGAGCCGACGCGACCGTGCAGATCGACCAGTTCGTGGGCTGGGAGCGCTCCGTCCGGGCTACGCTTGGCCTGCAGAGCGAGAACACGAGCCGAGACAGCGACCTGATCGAACAGACTGGCGACCGGATTGGCGCCATCGACCTCAGCTCGACGCTCGTGGAGTTGGGCCTAGCGGCAGAGGTGTACCCACGCCTCGAACTGCTCCTGGGCGCCACCTTCCGTAGCTCCGACGGGAATGAGTTCGTGCCGATCATCGAGAACTTCAACGACGTGCGTGACTTCCCGAGCGTCTTTACCGTCGACGACCAGGAGAGTCTCCTGGGGGCTGGCTTCCGCTATGCCTTCCGGGACGACGTCTTCCTGACGGTCCAGGCCCAACGATTTGGCTACAGCGACGAGGAGACCACCCTCCAGGACTACAGCTTCGGCCAGGTGTATGTCCTCTACAGCATGACGTTTTAACCCCACACGGTACGACCCTCTTTAGCCATGAAAGGCCTTATTCATTATATCCTCCGCCCCACGGCGCTCCTGGTGATGCTGCTCGCCTTCGCCAGCTGTAGCCATGAAACGTCTATCGTGGACGGGCCCCTATTGACCAACCGATTTGGTCCCTTTGTCCAGCTGGAGCCGCTGGAGGCCAGCGTACAGACCGTGGACTTTGCCACCGGCCAGCGCGCGTCTTTCACCGCCGTCTTCAGCAAAGAAGTTGAGTGGACCCTGGAGATCCGGGGCGATGAGAGCGGCGCCCTCAAGCGCATCGAAGGCTTCTCTCGCGAACTCAACGCCGAAAACTCGTCGTGGGACGGCAGCACCACGGAGCTGCCCTTCTTCAAAGCCGAGACGGTTACGGCGTCGCTGATTGTCGATGACCCAGACGCCGGCGACCCCGTGTCTACGGGCTTGGAAGTGCTCAGCCCCCGCTCCTACCCCGGCAGCCTGTTTGCCAACTTCGAAGCACCAGACACCCGCACGGCAGAAGTGCGCGACTTCGAGTTTGACCTGAACACGACCGACACCGGAGTCAGCAGCGAAGTGCCCGCCGGGGAAGGGAATAACTTCTTGCTTCTCCGCACCAACGGCGGCCAGCCCGTAGCCGACGCCTTCTTCGACGGGCTGGTGAACATCTACCCCTCCGAAAACCGGGCGGGCCTGTTCAGCATTCCCTCAAGCATCCCCGAGGACATCCACCTCAACTTCTTCCTCTACAGCTTCGGCTCGCCCCTCTCGCTGGCCAACATCGAGATCGTGGTCGATGGGAACGGCAACGAGCAGTACGACGAAGGCACCGACCCCATCGTGGCCGCCACCGGGGGCATCTCCGTCAACTGGGACGCCGGCTGGCGCGCCTTCAGCTTCACGCTGGCCGAGCTCGGACTGACGGAGGAGCAGGCCGGGCAGATTGTGGCCATCCGCGCGATCGCCCTGAACCAGGCCGATCAGCAGCCCGACCCCAACAACCATGAGGTGTCCGAGTACGGCATCGACTTTATCACCTTCACCGTCGGCGGCCCGCTAGAGCTTTAACCCCACCCTAACGGATTATGTCTCGTTTCATCTTCCCTCTCTCGCTGCTGGCGGTGGCTGTCCTCGTCACCGGCTGCGTTCAGTTCCAGACGCAGCAGGCCCTGTACAGTGGCTATGCCCCCGTTCCCGCCCCGGAGAAGCCGTCCAAGCTGACGCTGGCCGTTGAGCCTGAGATTTTCGACGAGGACGGCGAGTACGTGTGGTTCATGGAAAACCCCAACTGCGTCCAGGGCGAAACCACGTCCGAGGTGGCCGCCACCGGAGAACTGGCCATCAAGGTCGCCTGGAACCGCGGGGGCGAGGGGTGCGACTGGGCCGGCCTCGGCATCGGCTGGGACAACTGGTCCGGCAAGGACCTGTCTGAACTCTTGCCCTACGCCGCCGTCACGATGCAGGTGCGCACCCAGACCGGCCGCCTGTACGGCCTCCCCATGGTGCTGACCCTGGAAGACTACGCCGGCGGGATGGGCTTCGCCTACACGGACAACAAGTACTTCGAGCGGTCCTTCATCGACGAGGAGTGGCAGGCCGTCACAGTCCCGCTCCGCGCCTTCGACCTGGAGGTCGAGCAGCTCGACCCGACCAACGTGAAGCAGATCATGTTTGAGCTGCAGCAGTCGGGCAACATGTATGTGGACGACATCAGGCTCATCTTCTATGAGGAGCCCGTCCAGGAGCCGTGGATCGTGGTCGAGCCGCCCCCGAGCGGTACTGACCTGCCGATCACGCTGTTCGACGATGCCTTCATCAACAACAACGGGTGGGGCCTCGTCACGGATCGGTGTCAGTCTGTGGAGATCTCTGACGTGGCGGCGTCCTCCGGCACCTCGGCCCTGCATCTGCGCTGGGATGTGACGCAAGATCAGTGCTACGAAGCGGCGCTGGGCGTTAGCTGGACACGGTGGTACCCAGTAGACATGACCCCGGTGGCCGAGAACACCGCCATCCAGTTCGATGTCCGCCTCCCGAATGGCGAAGCGGCCACGGAACTGCCCTTGCGCGTCGGGCTCGAGGACTTCGGACGCCAGCTCTCAATGGCCCGGGTCGACCAGAGCTACATCACGGACGCTCAATTTTCGCCGGAGTGGGCCACCGTGACCGTTCCGTTTGCCGATCTGCAGGGCGGCCAGCGTATCCTCGCCGCCAGCCCGGCCACCGTCGGGGACCTGCCGGACTCGGCCTTCATGGGCCAGGCCAACCTGGCCAACATCAAGCACCTAGTCATCCACATGGACGGGGCCGGTGAGGTGTTTATCGACAACATCCGCCTCGTCGCCATCGACTGAGTGTCGGCATGGTTTCCCACCAGTGATCAGGAATCCTACCTCTATGCGTATCTGTATTGCACTTCTCTTCTCCGCGCTGCTACTGACGGCCAGCCCTGCCCTGGCGCAGGAAAGCACCACCGACCGCCCCGCCACCGCTCAGGTGGTCGAAAGCGACCTGCGCACGCAGGGGGCCATCAAGGTCGAGCTGGTCCAAGATGAAGACGGGGCGTGGACCCTCTTGCGAGGCGGAGAGCCCTACTACATCCGCGGCGTCGGCGGGCAGCAGTTCCTAGACCGAGCTGTGGCCTCCGGAGCCAACTCCATCCGCACCTGGGGCGCTGGCGAAGCGATTGCCGTGCTCGACGAGGCCCACGAGAAAGGGCTGACCGTGATGTTTGGCCTGTGGGCCGGCCAGGAGCGGCAGGGCTTTGACTACAACGACTCCAAGAGCGTCAAGGCCCAGTTGGAGCGCTTCCGTGAGGTGGTGCGCGAATACAAGGACCACCCCGCCATCCTGATGTGGGCCGTCGGCAACGAAAACGACCTCTTCTATGAGGACTACCGCGTCTGGGATGCCATCGAGGACATCGCCGCGATGATCCAGGAGGAGGACCCCAATCACCCGGTGACCACCGTCACGGCGGGGCTGGACGTGGCTGAGGTGCAGCTCATCATGGAGCGCGCCCCCTCCATCGACATCTACGGCATCAACACCTACGGCGAGCTCGTGGGCGGCACGCGGGAGTTCCGTTCGTACGGCTACGACGGCCCCGACGTGGGGACCAACCTGCGCCGGGCGGGATGGGACGGTCCCTACATCATTGCAGAGTGGGGCCCAGATGGCCACTGGGAGGTCCCCAAAACGGCCTGGAACGTACCGGTCGAGCAGACGAGCAAAGAAAAGGCGCTGGTCTACCGCCTGCGCTACGAGCGTGGCATCGCGGCCGATCCCTCCCACTGCATCGGCTCGTACGTCTTCCTCTGGGGCCAGAAGCAGGAAACGACCGGCACCTGGTACGGCATCTTCACCCCCGGCGGGTATGAGACCGAGGTGCTGGACCAACTCCAACACATGTGGACCGGCGAATGGCCAGATAACCGGGCCCCCAGCGTGGACGCACTGACGATCAACGAGCAGGATGCCTACGCGAGCGTGTACGTGGAGCCCGCCGACCTCATCACGATCCAGGTCGACGTCACCGACCCCGAAGGCACCCCCCTTCGCTACGTCTGGGAGCTGCTGCCCGAGAGCACCGACATCCGGGCCGGTGGCGATGCGGAAAGCGCCCCCGAACCCATGCAGATTGAGGCCGTGCGCCAGGAAGATGGGACCCTGGTGATGCGCGCGCCCCGCGCCGAGGGCCCCTACCGGATGTTCAGCTATGTCTACGACGACTCCGGCAACGTGGCCACGGCCAATATCCCCTTCTTTGTAGGCCCACCCGCCCAGTAACGTCGCGCCTGGCACCTGGCCCCTCCTGATCCGTATAGCATCATACCCGCACCGGTAAGCGGTTGTTATTGTTGCCATTATCCTTTCTCGCTGTCATGCGTTCGATCCCCACTTTTCTCTTCACCCTCCTGCTCCCAGCCGCCCTGCTGCTGGGGTGCGACGGCACCAGGCTCACCAACGACGACGTGGAGCCGGATGAGGGACCGCCCGAAGGCTGGACCCTGGTCTGGGAGGATAACTTCGACGGTACGTCCCTGAGCAGCGATCGCTGGGACATTCAGGTAGGCGACGGCTGCCCCGACCTCTGCGGGTGGGGCAACAACGAACTCCAGTGGTACAGCCCCAGCAACATCGACGTGGGCGACGGCCTCCTGACGATCACCGCACGCGAAGAAGAGGTCGGCGGGCGGGACTACACGGCAGCCCGGATCCGAACCATCAACAAGGGAGACTGGACCTACGGTCGCTTCGAGGTCCGGGCGCGCCTGCCCATCGGGCAGGGCATGTGGCCCGCCATCTGGATGCTGCCTACCGACGAGGTGTACGGCACCTGGGCCGCCAGCGGCGAGATCGACATCATGGAGCTGACTGGCGACGAGCCGGACAAGATCTTCGGCACCCTCCACTACGGAGACACCTTCCCGGCCAACGTATTCACAGGGACGGACTTCCGGCTTCTGAACGGCACCTTCGCGGACGACTTCTACGAGTTCGCCATTGAATGGGAAGAGGGCGAGATCCGCTGGTACATCAACGACACGCTCTACGCCACCCAGACCGAGTGGTCCACCGCCGGCGCCCCTTTCCCGGCTCCCTTCGATCAGCGCTTCCACCTCATCCTGAACATCGCCGTTGGGGGCAACCTGCCCGGCAACCCAGACGAAACCACGGTCTTCCCGCAGACCATGGAAGTGGATTACGTGCGGGTCTACGAGCGCACCAACTGACCGACCTTGGGACGGGGAGAACGGGGGATGGGTAGGCTGTGCGGCCCTCCGATGCCATCACGGTCGCATCAAGGGTTGAACCTAGTGGTGCACTGACCCCAGTGATTCGAGGGCTGTAGGCATAGCTTGGGTCCACATCAACCTACGCGACCCATGCCTCTCAAGCACCGCGCCCGCCTCCCCTCCGAGAAGCGCAACGCCCCCGTCTGCCTCGACGAAACGAGCAATGCTCTCGGAGACACGCACGCCGCGGCCGTGTGCGCCGGGGCAGGTGATGCGCTACGACTACGCGTACATCCGGGAGGACGTGGGGGCGCTCTTCATGCTTCTTGACCCGATACGGGCGGGGTTGGGTGAGATCGTCATGCGCTCGCAGCACACGGCAGTGGACTGGTGGTTCACGATGGCGGATGCACGGATGAAGCTGCTTCACCTCTACCCCTCATCTGATCGGTGGCGCCGTACCAGCGCGGTGTCAGGTAAGAGTCCATAGATCGATGCGTGCGTCTGGGGACGGCTGAGCCAGACGGCTGAGGAGCGCGAGCCTGTGCATCGGGCGGAGGCCAACGCCGCGCAGCCGCGTCTAGGCCACGCAGAGGCGATCAAATCTTGCCTGACACTGCCTTAGGACGGGTCGGTGGCGCTGACGCCGGTCAAGGCCTCACAGAGGGCCAGGAGAGCCGCCTTGTTTTCGGCCGTCCCTCCGTCGTTCGGAAGCGCACGGACCTTGCCTCCCGAGATCAGAAGGCCTGTTTTCCCGCGGTAGGACGTGTCGAGCGGGCGTAGCAGGTTGGCGGCGCCCTTCTCCGGGCCTGGAAGAAACCGTTGGATCAGCCGAATAATGAACGGGGCGGCCTCGCTGGCCGTCATTGACGTGCGTGTCCCACCGGGATCCACCGCATAGAGGTCGATGCTGTCGTGGGTGTAGTTGGGTGCGAGTGCCTCCGCGAGCGAGGCCACGGCGAGCTTCGACTGTGCATATGCGCCGAACAGGCCCTGCTTCTGCGGGTTGTCAAGCGTGGCTGGATCGAACGGGTCGGTCTTGAACACTGCGCTGGACGACGGCGTGACGACGACCGACCGACCGCTCTCTGCCGCTCCCGCCGCGAGGGCTGGCCGAAGCAGCACCGTAAGGAGATACGGGGCCAGGACGTTGACGGCGAGGTGCATCTCGCGTCCGTCGGCGGTCCGGCGCGTCTCATTCAGCAGGACCCCCGCGTTGTTGAGCAGGGCATGGACCGCAGGGTGCGCAGTGCAAATCTCGCTCGCCACTGCTCGACTCCGAGCCTGATCGGTGAGGTCCGCCTCGTACACGGTGACCGTGGCACCGGGTGTGGCCTGCTTGATCTGGTCAATGACCGGCTGGGTCCGCTCGGCGCTTCGGTTGACGAGGGCGAGGTCGTAGCCCCGACGAGCGAGGGCGAGGGCGAGTTCTACACCGATCCCAGAGGTGGTCCCGGTGACGACGGCAAGAGGCATAGGGCAGACCAGGATGGTTTCACAGTGAAAAACACACCGGAGTACGACTTAGAGGTTGTGTAAAGTTCAGGTTCACCGCCGAGCAGCATCAGATGGCGACGACCGCCGGGTGGGGCCCCAGCAAGTGTGGGCATCGGGTTCGTAGCAGCGCTACCGGCCAGGATAAGAAGCTCGGACGGACCGCCAGGTGGCGTTGCGCAAGCCAAACCTGAACGTTACACAGCCTCTTAAAGATAGCCCGTCTGGGTGACCATGTCCTCCTCTGCACGCGCCGCGTGCCAGTGCTGCGTCTACTGTGATTTGAGGGGGGCAGTCCCTGAGGCCGATGTGTCGATGACTCGCCCTGCCGAATCCACCCTGATGCCGGCGACAGATCCCCCGACTGCACTCGAGATGACAGAGAACACGGTCTGTGGTTGTCGTCCAGTCGCCTGTGCGAGAAATGATCGAAAAAGACGAAGCCAGGAAGATGCTCCAGCCCATCCTTTCCCCTTGCTCACCGACCGGGCTCTAGCCACACGTCGATCTGCAACACGGTCCCTGTGCGGGCGAAGAGCGCCTGGCTGACCTCCGTGGGTACGTCGAGGCCCTCGACCGTGGTCACGGTCCCATCGGCATGCCGGATCTCGATGTGTGGCGGGCCACCTCGGTGGTAGCGCACAGGCACCTGGGCGTAGGTAAAGGCGAGCATGCCTGCCTCCATCGGCAGCGCCTGCGTGGCTCCTCGGAGGTCGATGTACGGGAACGTGGTGGGCGCCGTGGTGAACTCAGCCGCCCGCAGCAAGAAGGGGTCAAACCAGAGGCGTCCCTCTTTCACGCGCACACCCAGCTCCCCCCAGCGGCATAGGATGTCTTCTTTGACCTGCCCCGTCATGCCGGGCTGGCGGGCGCCCGCATGGCTGGGCGTGTGAGAGTAGGGATCCGTGGGGATCGCCCCATGGACCGCCGGAGACTTGGTGACTCCTAGGCCCTCTCGCAGGTCTTCGTAGCGCTCGGCCAGTTGGGCCGCCAGGTCGTGGGCCCCGGCGTCGTGGGCGGCCACCGCCACCTCCTGAACCGCCAGGACCAGCTTGGACACCATGTGCCAGTAGATGGACCCGAGCCCTTCGAAACCAAAGAAGGTGCCGGACCGACCGGTGTAGGCCTCGTGGTCGAAGACCTCCTCAAACAGCCGAAGCACCGCCTCGCGGTCCGCCGCTACGCCCTCGGCATAGCCCTGGTGCGCCAGGTGATCCAAGGCTGCGTCCACGTCGTCTCGGGTGCAGAGGCCGCCTGCGAAGTGGACGTCTCCGTGCAGGTCGCGGACGACGAGACCCGGCTGCCCGTCGTCCAAGATCTGCCGCAGCAGGGCCGAACTGGCCACGGCGTCGGCGGGCACGACGTTCTTCTCTAGGAAGCCGGGCAGATGGCGGTCCGGGTAGAGCAGGTAGCTGTGCTGGTCGGCGCGGTACAAGGCGCTTTCCCGGAGGGCATCGAGCAACGTCACGGCTTCCTCCGGGGCGAGGAGGCCCGACCCCAGCGCAGACACCTGGCCTTCGAGCATCGCATACAGGCGCCGGACACCCAGCCCTTCCGAGGCCATGGTCAGCAGGTTGTAGGCATGGTAGAGCCCATCGTCGCGCCGGTTGGCCCGCAGGGTGTGGTGTACCAACGTCTGAGCCCGCGCGAAGAGCGTGTCGAGCGTCTCCGGCGAGACGGGGCGGGGCGCCGAGAGACCGTGGTCATAGACACGAGTGCGGTACGCCTCGCCGGCCTGCCCCAGGGCATCCACCACCTCCTGGCGGTCGGCTGCCGTCAGGGGAGTGTCCAATGAGACGGTGGCCAGCACAGACGAGACGGCCTCCAGCAAGGTGGCTACCTCGTCCGAGAGGGCGAATGGGGCCTCCCCGGCTGACGCGAACAGGGGCCGCAAGAACGCGAGGTGGCGGCACAGATGCCCCACCGTGACGACGGACAGGCCGTAGCCGGCCAGCGCGTTGTTGGCGTCGTTCCACTCGGGGCGCTGGGTGTTCATCCAGACGCCGCCGCCCGGCACCAGATTGGTCAGCTTGACCAGCACGGGCGTCAGCAACTTCTCGGCCAGAGACGCCAGGTAGACGTCGCCCTCGGCATCGCGGAGCAGCACGCCATCGCCGCCTAGCTCTTCCTGACGGGCCAGGAGCTCCTCGTGCAGCGCCTCGTCGAAGTCGATGCTGTCACGCGGGTTGGCGAGGAGCGCTGCGTGGGGTTTGATCCGGTACGGCACCCTCGCATAGGTAAAGAGATGGCGGCGCAGCAGGTCGTTGAGCAGACCGGGCTGATGGGCCTGCAGTTGCTCCAGCAAGGCCAACAGGTAGATAATCTGGTGATCGCCCCAGTACCCGATGTAGGACCACGGGTCATCCGGATCCTCGACCTCCCAGTCAATGCCATCCTGCGTAATCCGGTAGGGGTTGTAGCCGTCGGCTGTGGAGGCGTTGACAAAGACCGCCACCATCGACGGGAGGAAGTTCGGGTAGGCGCGGCCCAAGGCCTCCCAGTTCTGGAAGATATCGCGCCAGTTTCCTTGGTACTGACGCCGCAGCGTCCCGTCTGGGTGGCGCAGGTCGATCGAGAAGAAATTCCAGGGGCGGCTGGGATCGCCGTGGCGGCGGCTGAACGTGAGGGGCAGATAGCTGAGCGCAAGCCGCTCCAGCTGGGGGTCGATGGAGGCCACAGCCTGGGCCAAGGCCTCGGGGGCCAGTCGCGCGGGCAACGCCCGCAGCGCATCGGCCTGGGCGTCTGCGAGAGCCGTGTTGCGCCGCTCCACGAACCCGATCCACTCATCGCGGTCGATCACCGGCACCGTGTCGAAGACGCCGCCCCGCATGATGTTGAAGAGCACGTTGGCGTAGTGGCGAGCCGCCGTCAGAGGCTCCCCTGTCTGCTGGAGCCCGTCCGCCTGCCCAACACGGAGGCGGAGGTGATCGGTCCCCGCTTGGATGTCTGCCCTCAGAGCGGCCCGAAGCGCCATGGGGTCGGCAAGTTGCTCCATCAGCGCCCGCACATCGGCCGCGTCTCGGTTGAGGTCAGCCACCACCTCCCAGGTGTGATCCACACCGGGAGCCAGGGTGAGGGTCGACTGGACGAGGTACGCCGCCCGCTGACCACGGATGAGCAGCTCGGGCGTGAGTGGCTGGCCGCTGCAGAAGGCTTCCACTTGGCGCATCGAGAGGAGGTGCGTCTCCACGGGGAGGCCCACGGCCCAGGCCACGGTGGCCTGCAGGGCCTCGCTGGGCTCCGGCCGGTCGATCGGGGTCGCACTCAGGCTGAAGAGCCCCAGGCCGGTGTCGGCGTGCAGTTCCTGCTGCTTGTAGGCATCCACCAGTAGGCTGCGCTCGTTCTGCAGGGCCCGCTCGACGCCGCTGGCCAGCAGATGCTGCAGGCCATCGAGCACCTCCACCTGCACCGCCTCGGCTCCGTGGTTCGTGAGCAGCGCCTGGCGCACAAACCCAAAGCGGTCGCTGGTGGTCCAGGTGACGCGCAGGGTGAGGCCGAGGTCCTCGTTGGTCTCCTCGAAGCGCACCAGGTTGCCGTAGATGCTCTTGTAGAGCGTCCGGCGCACGTTGTAGACCCCCTCGTAGCGGCCCGAGAATGGGGCCCACAGGAGCCGCCGCCCATCGCGATGCACCAGGCACCGGGTAAATCCACCCACCTGATCCTGCGCGTCGTGGATCTTATCGACCGTGATATACGGGAAGAGCGCGTGGTCAGGGCTCTGGCGGCCCGCCGTGAGGGCACCCGTGCTGGACAGGAAGAGCCAATGGTCGGCATCGCTGACCACCGACATGAAGAACGGCTCCATCCGGTCATAGTCCGTGATGCGATAACACGGCAACCCGTCCACCGTCACCAACTCGCCCGCGATGGACGCAGGGTCGGTGTGGAGGGCGTGGGCGCCCAAGTAAACAGGGGGCGCGGGGGGGGATGGAACGGACGTCTCTAGGGTAGGCGTGGTGCTACTCGTTGACATAGAAAGGAATGTTGGCGTGAGCTCCGTGGTCTTGACCATCGTAGGCATACACAAACAAGCGATAGGCGCCCGCTTCGGCGGGGGCGGTCAGCTGGATAGACGCCGCATCGGGGGTATCGATGGTGCCCGCGATGGCCTCCGGCACCGATTCGTCATCGCCGCCGTGGCCGAGGTCCGTGCTCTCGCGGCGAACCTCCCAAGCAAAACGCACATCGTCACCGTCGGGGTCCGTGATGGTCACCGAGGCGGGGACGGTCTGGCCAGCCTCCAGGTAGATGTTGTCCAAGGCCCCTCGGCCGTCCAGCATGGTCTGCTCCACACGCGGCACCCGGTTGTCCGGCCACGAGTCGTTCCAGATGTAGTGCATCACATCCACGGGCTCCGTTTCCTCGCCGGTGGGCAAGAACATGCCGTACCACGTGGGCGTGCGCTCTTGCTTCTGGCCCCACAGGAAGACGAACGAGCCGATGCACCGCTCAGGGTCCGACGCGATGGCCGTCTCGTAGCGCTGCAGGTAGAAGTCCGCCTTGACCGAACTGTCGTTCTCGATGGGCGCGCCCCACTCGGTGGTGGCGGTCTCCCAGTGGCCGGTGGCGCCCCACTCGGTCACCATGTAGGCCCCCTCGTATCCAATCTCGTCCAGGTAGCGCGGCAGGTTCACAATGTCGGCGTACATCTGGATGCTGATCAGGTCCAGGTCGGGAGCCCGGGTCATGACCTGCTCGGCCAGTTCTGGCCCGATGCCGGCCAGCATGGTGGTGGTGGGGTGGTTGGGGTCGATCTCGCGGATCATTTCTGAGATGCCGTTGACCGCGTCCCACACCTTGGGGTTGGTGGCCTCCAGGTTGAGTTCGTTGCCGATGCCCCACATGAGGAGGGCCGGATGATCCTTGTAGCGCATGACCTCCGCGCGAATGCGCTCCAGCTGCTCGGCCACGGCGGCCTCGTCATCATAGTCGAAGCCAAAGTAGCCTCGGCCTTGCCCAGGCCGCTCACGGGCTACTTCCAGGCCCATGACGACCGTCAGGCCGAGGGCGTGGGCACGGTCCAGCACCTCCATGCCGGTGTCGCGGCCGTTGTCGGTGCGCCACGTGCGGAAGGTGTTGGCCCCGTGGGCCGCGAGGGCCTCCATGTCCCCAAACTCCAGGCCGGCGCCCTTGATCTCGAAGGGCTGCCCGCCTCGGTAGAGCTGGTACTGGCCGTTCTCCTCGCGGAGCTCGACCGGGATCGGCCCCTCGTCCATGGGCGAAGTGTCCGTGGTACTGGTGTCGGAGTCGGTGGCGCAAGCCCCGAGAGTGAAGAGCATCGCTAGGCCCAACAGGCCCATCAGGTGGCGCGCAAACGAACGGTGAGAAGAGACAAACATACGGGTCAGGATTTGACAAGCTGAGCTTCGAGTTCCTCGAGCGACTTGCCTTTGGTTTCAGGGACGACGAGCACGACGAACACCAACCCAGCGGCGGCGAACAGGCCGTAGATCAAGAAGGTGAGGGCACTGCCCAGCGTGGCCAGCTCCCAGGGGAAGACCAGCTGGACGCCAAAGCTGACGGCCGAGTTGACCAGCCCCACGAACGAAATGGCGATGCCGCGAATCCGGTTGGGGAAGAGTTCAGAGAAGAGCACCCACATCACCGGCCCCAACGAAATGGCGAAGGAGGCCACGAAGGCCAGGATGCCCACCAGAATGAGCATGGGGTTCATGTCGATGGCCGCCGAGATGAAGGTCGACTCGTTGGCCTGGGCCGCCGTCTCGCCCAGCGCCTCCGCCAGGGCCCGTTTGAAGGACACATCGTCCGTGAACGTCTGCCCAACCAAGGCCTCTACGCCGGTCACCTCAGGCACGAGGTCCACGGCGTCCGGCGAGAGGGTGTAGGTCGCCTGCGAGAACCCAAACGCCAGCACAAACATGGACGCCGTGATGCCAATTAGGCCGCCAATCAGGAGAGGCTTGCGGCCCAGCCGATCAATCAGGCTGATGGCGATGACCGTGAAGACGAGGTTGATCAACCCCACAAAGATGGCCTGCACAAAGGACGCGTCGGTCCCGATGCCGGACTGCTCGAAGATGACGGGCGCGTAGAAGAAGACCGAGTTGATGCCGGTGATCTGCTGCAGCACCCCGACGACGAGGCCAATCACCAGTACCAGGCGCAGGGCTGGCGCGAACAGCTCTCGGAATGAACCCTCCGGCTTGTCCTTGTCCGCCTCCACAAACCGGGTGATGGCCTCGATCTCCTCGCGCGCATTCTCCTCGCCGATGGCGCGTTCCATGATGGGCAGGGCCTCGTCCTCCCGGCCGCGCATGATGAGCCACCGCGGGCTCTGAGGGACCACAAAGAGGCCGAAGAAATAGAGCAGAGCCGGGAGCATCTCCAAGCCGAGCATCCAGCGCCAGTTGTACTCACCGAACTTGAGCGCCTGGGCCCATGCCAGATCGGACTGGCCCAGCTGCAGAATGAGGTAATTGGTGAAGAACGCCGCCGAGATGCCAATGACGATGTTCAGCTGGTTGAACGAGACCATCTGGCCACGCATCGAGGGCGGCGCGATCTCAGCGATGTACATCGGAGCGATGATGAGGGAGGCCCCCACGCCAATGCCGCCAATCATGCGCGCAATCACCAGCGCCAAAAACGAAGGCGCCAGAGCCGAGGCAATCGCTGATATCGCGTACAGGATGGCCGCGATGGTGAGGATGGGCTTCCGCCCGAAACGATCGCTGAGTGGACCGGCCGCCAGCATGGCGAGGGTCGCCGTCAAGGTCAGGGAGCTGACCGACCAGCCTAGCTCGAGCTTGGTCAGGTTGAACTCGATCTCAATGAAGCGAACGACACCCGAAATGACGGAGGCGTCGAAGCCCATGAGAAAGCCACCCAGCGCCACAATGAGCGCCGTGCGGACAATGAAGCCTCGGTTAAGCATTCAACTAGGGGGTGGGGTGAACAAAAGGCACACAAACGCAAACCCTCATCGACCGAGATCGCTACTCAAACGATGGAGACTCACGACCCCAATATGAAAAGCTTTTCATGTACATGCAAGCGCTTCCAGTACATATATATACCCAGATCTACTCTATCAAGGGCAGAAGTGGTGGCCAATGCCATCTGCGGGAGCGCTGAGCGTAGCCGCGGCGGCCGGGTGCGTTGCCGCTCAGGCAGGGCCTGACGTATACTGACCGCGCTCTCTGCTCATACGCGCTCTCCCCCGTCTACCATGCAACGGTTTTTGGTGCTTCTGATCCTGGCGGCGGCCGTCGGTTTCTTGGTCTGGCAGGTGATGCAAGCGCCCGTCTCGCCCGAGAGGGCGCCGGTACCACCGAGCGTGTCCACGGAGCATGTGGATGGGGCTGGGCTGGACCTGGTCTCGTGGAACATCGCCAACCTGGGGGGCTCGAAGGACGACACGGAGATCGCGCTCATGGCCGACGTGCTCCGCACCTTCGACCTCGTGGCCATCCAGGAGGTCATCACGAGCCCACCCGGAGCCCAGGCCGTAGCCCGCCTCGTCGACGCTCTGGAACGCCGCGGCAGCGACTGGGACTACCGTCTCAGCGACCCCACCGAAGGCGACGGCCCCGAGCGCTATGCCTTCCTCTGGAAGCCGTCGCGCGTGCGCCTCGTGGGGGCCCCCAAGCTGGAGTCCTCTATGCGAGACCTCGTAGACCGAGAGCCGTATCTCGGCCGTTTTGAGGATCGCGCGAGCGGCAACCAGCTTCTGGTGGTCAACTTCCACGCCGTCCCCCGCTCCAAGACCCCAGCCAACGAGGTGCGTCTCCTCGATCAGCTTCACGACCGCTACAGCGAGGACCACGTGGTGATGCTGGGAGATTTCAACCTGGACGGGCGCCACGAGGCCTTCGATGGCCTGCGGCGCAATGGCTACCGCGCCGCCCTGGTGGGTCAACGCACCAGCATCCGCATGGAGGTGCGCGAAGACGGGCACCTGGCCAACGAGTACGACAATCTCTTCTACGAGACAGGGCCGCTCCGCGCCGAGAAGGTGGGCATCGTGGACTTTACCCGCTTCTTTGACACCCTGCGCGAGGCCCGGCTGCTATCGGACCACGTACCGGTGTACATGGAGGTCGCCTGGAATTGAGCACGGCGAGCCGATGCACATCCTGTACCTCCACCAATACTTCGTGCCACCCGACGGCGCCGGAGGGACGCGCTCCTATGAGATGGCCCGTCGCTTCGTGGCCGCCGGACACCGGGTCACGCTCCTCACCTCGTCCGCCTTCTTCCCCCCGTCCTACACGTTTCAGCGGCGGGTAACGACCCTCACCATCGACGGCATCCAGGTTGTGGTGCTGCGGGTGCCCTATCGCAACCAGATGTCGTACGTACGGCGCCTAGGGGCCTTCCTAGCCTTCGCCGTGAGCCTCCTCCCGCTGCTACGCCGGACCCGAGAGGTCGACGTCGTGCTGGCCACCAGTACGCCGCTCACCATCGCCGTGCCGGGGGTGGCGGCCGCACGCATGCACCGCTGTCCGCTGGTGCTGGAGGTGCGCGACCTGTGGCCGGAGTTACCCATCGCCATGGGCGCCTTGCCGCATCCCCTGCTGCACCGCGCCGCGCGGGCCTTGGAGCGCTGGGCCTACCAGCACGCCCACCACATCGTGGCCCTCTCACCCGGCATGAAGGCCGGCATCGTCCGCACAGGCCCGCCACCAGAGCGAGTCACCGTGGTGCCCAATGCGTGCGACCTCACCCTGTTCGGCGGGCCTGACGCCACCGGCGACGCGTTCCTGGCTGCCCACCCAGCCTTGGCTGGCGGCAAGCTGTTCGTGTACACCGGCACCCTCGGCCCTGTCAACGGGGTGGACTACCTGGTGCGCCTCGTGGCCGCCGCGCACCGCCTCGACCCAGACGTCCGTCTCTTGATCGTGGGCGACGGCCGTGAGCGGGCAGCCGTAGAGGCCCTCGCGCGCCAGCTCGGGGTCTGGGAGCGAGGCGTCTGGATCCACCCCCCACGTCCCAAACAGGCGATGCCCGCCGTGCTGGCTGCGGCCGACGTCGTGTGCTCGGTCTTCATCGACCTCCCGGCCATGCGGCACAACGCCGCCAACAAATTCTTTGATGCCTTGGCCGCTGGACGGCCCGTGCTGCTAAACTACGAGGGCTGGCAGGCCGACCTACTGCGAGAGGCCGAAGCGGGCCTGATCGTACCGGTCCACGACGCCGAGGCCGCCGCGGCCACCGTGGTGACATGGCTGAGCGATCCTGGGCGCCTCCACCGAGCCGGTCAGGCGGCACGCACCCTGGCGCACCGGTTTGATCGCGACAGGCTGACTCAGCGGATGCTGGGCGTGCTGGAGGCCGCAGTCAGGGGGTGATCAGCTCCTCGTGCCGGTGGTTGTGCGCCTCCAGAATATGGCCAGACAGGCACGACTCCCGGATCAGCTCGATCGCAGCAAATGTGAGGCACGCCACACCCACCGCCGTCAGCGGAAGCACGAGCCACATGGCCAGGTCGGGCCACTCGGCCGTGCCCATCCCACTGAGGGCGGCGATGCAGAGGAGGGCTACGCAGGCGTAGAGACTCACGAGGGCGTTGCGGAACAGGCGGCCACGACGTAAGAGCAGGGGACGCATGGCCGGCGCCTCAGCGGGGTGATGGTCCAGATGGTGCAGCTCGTCGTGGAGCCGGTTGTAGCGGACCGAGGTGGACAGGATCAGCATGCCCACCCCAGGCATCAGGATGAGGGGCGTCAACCAGAAGCTGCTCGCTTCCATAGTGGGTCTCCAACAGGGAAAAGGCTACTGAAACTGGCCTTTGAAGGCCTCGAAGGCCTCCCGCAGGGCCTCTAGCTCGGTGCGCAAGGTGGTCACTTCCTCCTCCAGTGCCTCAAAACGCTCGCCGAAGGACGGGGGCGCGCTGACTGCAGGGGCCGCGATGGACTCCACGGCTGGCACACCCGCCAGCAGATGAGCATAGCGCGTCTCTTTCTGCCCAGGCTGCCGAGGGACCTCGCCCACCAAAGGCTCTTCACGCTCGGCGAGGGCGTGGAGCACGGCTTCGGCGTCCTCCAGCGTGTCGAAGGCATGCAGGCGTCCGGTACGGCCGCGGACCTCGCCGACGGTCTGCGGGCCGCGCACGAGCAGGACGGAGAGTACCGCGAGGCTGGGGACGTCCAGGCCCAGCTGCTCGGCCAACGCATGGCGGTACTTGGTGGCCCGGCTGGAGGCCCCACCCGCCACACCCACCAGCCGGAGACGCTGTAAGCTGGTCAGCGTGGCGTCCACCGTGGACTCGTCGTACTGCACCACGGGGTCGCGGTTGGTCTTCTGGTTGCACGCCTGCGTGAGCGCGTTGAGCGTCATCGGGTAGTAGTCCGGCGTGCTCAGCTGCTTCTCGATGAGCACGCCCACCACCCGCACCTCCTCGTCATTGAGCACACGATCCATGGGAAATGGTCTTTGGTTGAGGGTCACTGTTCAATGAGGCGAATCAAGGGTTGAACACGGGCCTGCGAGGGCGCCCTCGTCCTCCACCGTAGTCCTCCAGCGTGAATGAGCACGGAAAGACGGGACATTCGAAAGGAGGCATGCGGCGGTGACCAAGCCGTCTTCGCTCTCGGCCCGGCCCGTTTAGCGTTAGGGTGCCAAGAGGCCCACAGCCAGGCGATTCAGGATGCCTGGACCGTCTGGGCCCCTTGGGTACTGGCCTGCGCGGTGGGGCGGGCTTGGCGGGAAGGGACACGATCTATCGTGTCCTTGCGGAGGCCCGGCGCTTGGTGCGGAGTCAGAGCAGACCAAGACGTCAGATGAGTCCGGGCTCGGGGAAGGAGGTCTGGGTTGGGGGCAAGCCCAGAGCGGGCCTCAATGAACCCTTGATTCGCATCATTGACCATTAGTACCCCACCACGGTACCGTCCTTGCGCATCTCGGTGGCGCCGTGGTAGACGCGGTGAACGGGGTCCCACAGGATGGCCTGTTAACCGCCATAGGCGCTGCCTGGGATCTCGACCACGTGACCACGCTGCCGGAGCGCCTCCACCACCTCGGCCGCGACGCCGCTCTCGATGTTTAAGGTGCCGCCGTCCGTCATGGCCGGGCCACCCTGAGGGCTCGTGCTGCCCCGGTGGCGATAGCGGGCCACATCGCCTGCCTCTTGGACACCCAACCCGAAGTCGATGAGGTTGGTGATGATCTGAGCGTGCCCTTGCGGCTGCATAGCGCCGCCCATGAGGCCAAAGCTCAGAAAGGGCACCCCGTCTTTCATCACAAACGCAGGGATGATGGTGTGGAACGGCCGCTTGCCGGGGGCGAACACGTTGGCGTGGTCGTCCTCCAGCGAGAACTGCGAGCCCCGGTTCTGGAACATGAACCCAAGGCCATCCGGCACGAGACCACTGCCCATCCCCATGTAGTTGCTCTGGATGAGCGACACCATCATGCCGTCTTTGTCGGCCACGGTGAGGTAGATGGTATCGCCCGCTTCCAGCCCCGTACCCACGGGGTCAATCGTCTGCAAGACCTGGTCCATGCGGATCTGCGCGCGCTGCTGGGCGGCGTACTCTTTCGAGAGCAGCCGCTCCAGGGGAATGTCCGAGAAGGCTGGATCGGCGTAGTAGCGGGCGCGATCGGCGAAGGCCAGCTTCTTGGCCTCGGTGTGGACGTGCAGGTAATCCGCCGAGAGGTGGCCCATGCTGGCCAGGTCGTAGCCCTCCAGGATGTTGAGCATCTGGAGCACAGCCAGGCCCTGACCGTTGGGCGGCAGCTGGAAGACGTCGTAGCCCCGGTAGTTCGTCGAGATGGGCGCGACCCACTCGGCGCGGTAGGCCGCCAGGTCGCTCTTGCGCAGCGGCCCACCGATGCGCTGCATGTAGGCGTCGATGGTGTCCGCAATGCGGCCTTCGTAGTACGCGCGCGGCCCTTCGTCGGCCAGCGTCTGATAGGTGGCCGCGAGGTCAGGGTTACGGAAGATCTCGCCTTCCTGCGGCGAGGCGCCGCCGGGGAAGAAGGTCGCTTCGGCGTTAGCGAACTCGTGCAGGTAGTCCGTGGGGGTGCTGTAGGCCTGAATCTCCTCCTGGTAGCTGGCGAAGCGGCGCTGGTTCGCCTGCCAGTAGTGCGCGATGACCTGCGTCACCGGGAAGCCATCCCGGGCGTAGCCAATGGCCGGCGCCATGACGTCGGCGAAGGGGAGGGTGCCGTAGCGCTCATGGAGGGCACGCCAGCCATCCACCGCCCCGGGCACGCTCACGGCGTAGGCGCCAAAGAAGGGGATCTGAGGAAAGTCGCCTTGGTGCTCCTCCCCAAAGCGCGCCTGGAGGTCGGCCAGTGTGAGGCCCTGGGGGGCCGGGCCGCTGGCGTTGAGCCCGGTCAGCTCCTCGGCCTCGGGGTCCCAGACGATGGCGAACAGGTCGCCGCCGATGCCATTGCCGGTCGGCTCCATGAGGCCGATGGCGGCGTTGGCCGCGATGGCGGCATCCACAGCGCTGCCGCCTTGCTTCAGAATGTCGATCGCTACCTGCGAGGCCAGGGGATGACTGGTGGCAGCGATGCCATGCTGGGCGAGGACGGCGCTCCGAGTCGCGTAGGGCGCCCCAGCCACGCGGTCGCCGCCGCCAAGGCCGTTCTGAGCCTGCAGGGGAAGGGCGATGCTGAACATGACGAAGAGATAGAAAAGGCAGCGCATGGTGGGATGGCAAGCTAGCTGATTGTAAAAGAAACAAATATACAGCCTGGCGAACCCAGGCGCGGGCCCGATACCACAACGTCCCATTCGAGCCCGGTACGGCGCTACTTCAGGAGCAACATGGTCCGGCTGAGCACCTGGCCTCCCGTGCGGAGGCGATACACGTACACGCCGCTGGGCCAGTCGCGCGCGTCGATCTGCACGTCGTGGTAGCCCGCAGGATAGGGCGCCTGGGTCCGCCGCTCCATTACACGTCCGAGGAGGTCGTAGACGGTAAGCTCGGCGGGCCCGGCACGGGGTAGGCCAAAGCGAACCGTGGTCACGGGGTTGAACGGGTTCGGGTAGTTGCCCAGTAGGGTGACCTGGGCGGGCAAGTCCGGATGGGGGGCGACTCCCACCAGGCTGGGTCCCCGCACCCCAGCGTCGACCCCGTTGACCGTCTCCCCTGCCGTGAGGCGCAGCACCGGCGAGCGTCCCGTCTCGGGGTCGAACTCGGCGTCCCGGGTGTCGTCGGCCCCTTGGTTGGGCGGGCTGAACACGAGGGTGTCGGGAAGTTCGACGCGCACTTGGTAGGCACCCGCCCCCAAACCGTCGAAGCGGTAGCCACCGTCGGAGTTGGTGAGGAGTAGGGCAAGGGGCACGTTGTCCTGCAGGAGGGCCACGCTGATCCCAGCCACGCCCGGGTCCTCATCCGCCCGAACGCCATCCAGGTTGGCATCGCGGAAGACGAGCCCGGCGATGGCGGCCAGACGGGGCACCACGCCTATGTCGAAGGTGGCGGTGGTGGTGCCCTGTACGTCGAAGGCCACGGTGCCCAGCGAGTCGACGTCAGAATCGACCGCCTCGTCGGCCCCCACATCGCGCGGGCTGACCCCCAGCGTGTCCGGTAGGAGCGCACTCAGGCGATAGCGGCCCGGAGTTAGACCGTCGAAGCGGTATCGGCCCGCGGCATCCGTCTGCACGGTGCCTAGTATGGTCTCGGGGGCTGGGGTAAGGCGGGTCAACACGACGGAGAGCCCCGGCAGACCCGCTTCGCCGACATCCTGCACGCCATCCCGGTCGGCATCTACAAATGCGCGCCCTTGCACCTGGGCTCGTTGCGGCACCAGGCCGGCATCCACGAAGTCGCGGACCTCGCTAGTGCCCAAGGTGAGCACGTCGGTACGGCCCGTCTCGGGGTCGACGTCGGAGTCGAGCGAGTCGGCGGCTTGGTCGCGGGGACTGAACGCGAGCGTGGTAGGGGATGGGTTGACGAACTGGACGCGGTACGACCCGGCGGCGAGATCCTCGAAGCGATACGTGCCGCCCTCGATCCCGGTCCGGGCCGTGCGTAGCTCGGTCCCGTCCTCGTCGAGCAGCCGCACGTCTACATCAGGGATCCCCTGGGTGGTGGCGGGGTCGCGAATGCCCAGCCCCGCTTCATCGCGAAATACACGGCCGCTGAGACGGCCCAGGCGCACCACAGCGCCGACGTCGATGCCAGCCAGACTGTCCGCGGCCCCGAGGCGCAGCAGGGCCGTCTGCCCCGTGGCAGGGTCGATGTCGGAGTCGAGCGTGTCTGCTCCCGCCTGCAGCGTGGTGAACGCCAACGTGTCCGGCAGGGTGAGCGCCACCCGATAGGCCCCGGGCTCCAGCCCGCCGAAGGCATACCGCCCACTCGTGTCGGTGCGCGTCGTCCGGACCTCGGCGCCGGTAGCGTCTCGCAGCGTCACCGGCCGATCCACGAGGGGCGCCTCGGCCGTGGCGCGCAGGCCGTTGCGGTCGGCGTCGAAGAAAGCGCGTCCGGCTAGGGTGGCCGGCACCAGGACCACCCCCGCATCGGGCCCCGTGGCGGTCTGTCCGGGGCTGAGCCTGAACACGTCGCTCACGCCCGTCTCCGGGTCAAGGTCCGAATCCTGGTCGTCCGGCCCAGCGTTGGGCACCGTGAGTGCCAAGGTGTCGGGCAGCTCCACCGTGAGCGTGTAGGTGCCTGGCGTGAGCAGCGTGATCTCGTAGCGGCCGTCCGCGTCAGAGCGTACGCTCGTCTCGTTGCCCGGCTGAGGCTCGACCTCCGTCACCCAGACGGGCACGTCGGGAAGGGCGGCATCGGCCTCGGTGCGTAGGCCGTCTCGGTCGGTATCCAGGAAGAGGCGCCCCGTCACAGCTGCGCGCTCCTGGACGAAGCCTACGTCTACGTTGTCGAAGCTGGAGCTGGGCCCCACGACCAGCTGGTTGCTGCGTCCGGTGGCCGGGTCGGCGTCGGAGTCCCGGTCGTCGTTCAGGCCTTGATCGGGATTCGTGAACTGGAGCGAGTCCGGACGGATGAACTGGACGGTGTAGACGCTAGTGGCCAGGTTGCGGATGCCGTACGCCCCGCTGGAATCCGTGACGAGGCTACGCACGACGGCCCCGGCTCGGAGAAGCTCCACCCCGATGCCGGGTAGGCGCAGGTCCTCGACATCCCGGATCCCGTTCGCATTGCGGTCCAAGAACGCCACGCCCCCGATCTGGACGGGCGGAGGCGGCTGCACGCCTATGTCGGCGATGACCAGGTCGGTGGAGCCCAGGGTCCGTACGTCGGTGCGTCCGGTGGCCGGGTCCACGTCTGAGTCACGCCCGGCGCGACTGAACTCCAGCGTATCAGGCCGGACGGCCTCGAGCTGATACGTACCGGCGTCTCCAGGCCTGAACTGATAAAACCCGCGCGTGTCTGTGAGGGTCGAGTCCAGCGGTTGCCCAAGCCCGTTCAGGAGTCGGATGCGCAAGTCGCGAAAGGCCTGCTCCCGATCGTCGAAGGTGCCGTCTCGGTCGGCATCGAAGAACGCTTGGCCACGCAGCGTGAGCTTCGGCTCGAAGACGCCGGCATCAACCGACAAGCGAGTCTCGGCCTCCATCAGGGTGAGGAGGGCCGTACGCCCGCTGGCTGGGTCCGCGTCAGAGTCCACCGTGTCATCTTCCTCCTGGTCCAGCGGGCTGAACGCCAGCGAGTCTGGGCGTTCGAACTGGACCCGGTAGACGCCAGCCTCCAGGACCCCGAAACGGTAGGCTCCATTGGCGTCTGTGGTCTGCTGCTGCACCACTTGATCCATGGAGTCCAGCAGGGTCACCTCGAAGCCCGGGACCGGCGTATCCATCCCATTGCGCACGCCATCACGCTCTTGATCCAGAAACACCTGCCCGTTGATCGAGCCGAGGAAGCGCTGCGGATTGATGCAGGCGGCGGGGCGGGTGGTCCACCCGATACTTTCGAAGAGGGCACAGGTGGCCTCTCCAGGCACACGCAACGTCTCAGCAAACCCGATCTGAGGCGTCATGAGCGCGTTGTCCGTGGCTGGGGGATAGAAGGCCTCGTCCCAGTGGGAGTAGGACGACCCCCCTTGGTAGGGCGTGGGGGCAAAGAGCGGGACCGGTTGCCCCTGCATCGCCACCACCTCTGGGCTGTCGAAGACGACGGCCCCGCTGGTCAGCGCCTGGCCGAGTGCCTGCGAGGGGTTGGCGAAGCCGTCGAAGAGCGGCGTGCCCGTGGTGTCTTCGGTGAACAAGTCGTAGACGACCGGGAGGCGATCGCCTGACGTGGCCAGGAGCCCCACCTCGCCCCGACCGCCGGTGCCGACGTTGGATCCCCCCAAGAATCCGAGGCCATGCCCCAGCTCGTGCAGGACCACACTCTCGAAGTCCACGCGGTCGGCCGGGGCCGGATCGGTCCCGAAGTGCCACGCCGTGAAGTCCTCGCTGAATACGGCCACCAGATCGGGCGCCCCTTGATTGAGGTCCGTGTCCAGCAGCTGATCGGCCAAGGCTGAGGCAAACCACGCGAAGGGGACGCGGTCAATGGGACCGAGCGCATAGAACGTGGTAGGGCCGGCCCCGCCCAGCACGTTGAGCCCGAGGGGGTCGAAGCGGGCATCGACCACGATGGGCTGGGTGATCTCTAGCGATACAGACCATGTGTCCACAGCCCGCTGAAAGGCCGCACGGGCCTCCGGATTGTTCAGGAAGGCCCCGTCGTAGCGCACCTGGATCGGACTGGCCGACGTCGAGGTCGTGACCTGAGGGGGGGTCTGGTCCAGGCGGCGCCGAAGAGCCGCGGCCCGCTGCTGGGCCCGGGCGGCCCCGGCGGCGTCGAGCGTGTGGGGGTGCAACCGGCAGACCGAGGTAGGCGCGGGCGCCTGCCGGACCCCAAGCACCTGAACATGCTGCAACCGCTGCTGCCCGTAGACGGGCGGCGGGCCAGCCAGGCTCCACACCAGAACCAGGCCGAGGAGTGCGCCAAACAGCGATCGCGCCATGAGGGGAGGGCCTGGGGGTTAGGAGTCTTTCGGAGACGCAGGGCGCCAGGTGGCTGTAGGCTCGAAGTGCGCCCAGAGCAACCGCGAGACCTCGCGCAGGAGCACGTAGCCAGCGTTGTCGTCCTCCCACCGGGTGTCCGCTTGGTGGTTGGTGATGACACAGAACACATAGTCGCCACTGGGGGCATTGACCAGGACCACCTCAGACTTGGAGGCGCTCACGGCGCCCTGCTTGGAGGCGGCTTGGACGGTGGGCGGCAGCGCGGAAAGGGCCTCTCCGTTCCAGTAGATGCGGGTGAGCATGCGATACATGGCCTCGCTGGCCGCCGGGCTCACGGCCTGGCCTTCGCGAATCATCACCAGGAGCTCGGCCATCTCGCGGGGGGTGGTCTGGCCCCATCCGTAGGCGGCGCGCGCGTCTTCGCGGCCCGGCGTGCGCGAGTTGACGCGCGTCTGGGTGTACCCCTGGGACGCCAACCAGGTGTTGATGGCTGTGCCGGTGCCCACGAGGTCCTGCAGCCAGAGGCTGGCCGTGTTGTCGCTGGTGGTGATCATCAGCATGGCGATCTTGCTGAGCGGCACCGTACTGCTATCACGCAGCATGGCCACGAGGTCGTAGCTGGAGTACGCCAGCGAGTCTCGGTAGACCAGCTCTTGGTCGAGGGACAGGGCGCCTTGCTCGATGGCGTCGAACGTCTTGAGCAGGATGGGCACCTTGACCAGACTGGCCGTGGGGAAGAGGGTATCGGCCTGAAGGGCCGCGGTGCGCCCGGTGGGCAGGTGCCGCACGTAGATCCCGACCTCGCCTTCAAAGTCCGCCACCAGACGCTCTAGCTTGGCCTGCAGGAGCGCATCGGCGTGTGTCTGGGTGGTGTCCGTGGCAACGGACAGGAACGCGAGCAGCGTGAGGAGCAGAGCAGGCATAGCGCAACCACAGAGGGGCAGGAGAAGCGGCTACCCGTAACGATACGAACACGGACGGGGTCCGCGCCGCTCAAAAATGGCCGCGCGATTGCATCTGTCAGGGTCAACGCCTAGGCTCCGCTCATCTGCATCATCCCTCGCTCCGCTCCTATGCCCACCCTGTTGGCTGTCGACGTCGGACTCCGCACCGGGCTGGCCCTCTACGGGGATGACGGCCGCCTGCGCTGGTACCGTTCGCAGCACTACGGCAACCGATCCAAGCTGCGGCGCGGCATCTACGGCCTCCTCCATGGCGAGCAGGAGCTCACGCACCTGGTGGCCGAGGGCGGGGGTGACCTGGTCCAGATCTGGATGCACGAAGCGGGTAAGCGCGGCGTGGCTGCCCGCCAAGTCGATGCCGGCGAGTGGCGCCCCACGCTGCTGCGCCCCCGTGACCAGCGCTCGGGCCCACGCGCCAAAGAGGCCGCCGACACGCTGGCCCGCCGGGTCATCGCCTGGTCCGGCGCGGCTCGCCCCACCTCGCTCCGCCACGACGCCGCCGAGGCCATCCTGGTCGGCCTGTGGGGCGTGCTGCAGGTGGGATGGCTGGACGCCGTGCCGACGTGGTGAGACATGCAGCCGTCACGCCCACCCACCGCGCGGCGTAGGGTCACGACCGTGGTACGTGTTGAGCGGGGTCGACGGCCCCAAGGGTCGCTGGACGTTGTGAATGGTGAACGGGGGCTTGTCCGGCGCCAACGCTCGGGCCTGGAGAGATACCTTCACCATGCACCCTTCTGATCACGCTTCACCATGCTGACCGCTGACTCGTGCTTGTTGAGGCGCCAAACACATGCGTATCGCGTCCCGCCAGGTCCATTGCGTCCCAGCAGGTATATCCTGTCCCGACGGGAGGCAACGCAAAGAAAAAAGCCCGGTGACCGCTGGGGGCACCGGGCTCGGTACGGGTTCGCAGGCCTCAGCTTTTACTGGGCGGCGGCGTACTTGACGGAGCAGCCGTAGGGCGGCGTCGTGGTGACGGGGATCTCCTCACCGGCCAAGGCGGCATCCAGGGCCACGCTGACGTGGTTGGTAGCGCCTTCGATGTCGGACGGATCCGCTGTGGGCTTGTCATCGATGCCGCCTTTGTAGACGAGCGTGCCCTCGGCGTCGATGATGTACATGTGCGGCGTGGTGCGCGCGCCATAGGCGCGGCCCACGGTGCCCTCCGGGTCGAGGAGGATGGCCATCTGCTGACCGCCTTGCTCGGCATTCAGGGCCATCATCTCGTCAGCCGGGTAGTACCCCTGCTTGCCGGGTGCGGACGACACCACGGAGAGCCACACGACGCCTTCCTCGGCGTACTTGCTCTGCAGCGCCTGCATGTTGCCGCTGCTGTAGTGCTTCTTGACGTACGGGCAGCCGAAGTTGAGCCACTCGAGCACCACGTGCTGGCCCTCAAAGTCGGCCAGGGTGTAGGTCTCCCCGTCGGCGCCTTGCAGCGTGAAGGCCGGAGCGGCCGCGCCGATCTCGGGCGAGGCAGGAGCCGTGGGCGCCTGCGTGAAGGCGGCTACCAGGAGGAACACCGGCACCAAGCCAGCGACGAGCAGTGAAAGGCGAGTCTTCATGATCTCAGGGATTGCGTGAAGGAAGGTACAAGGTTTCATCACGCCGGAGGACCCGGCGGTCAGGGGGTCGCGGACGCGACGGTTGAGGGGTTGGGGAGACGGTCCAGCGCATTGAGGACGATGGACGTGGTCAGAATCTCGGGCAGCAGCACCGGGTCTGAGCCGTCGCCGGGGTAGAGTACGTAGAGCGGTACGCCGCTCCGGCCAAACGATTCGAGGGCGGTGGTGATGGCGGGGTCCTCGTTGGTCCAGTCGGCCTCCAGCAAGGCTACGTTGCGATCAGCGAAGGCGTCCTGGATCGTCTCGGTGCGGAGCGTGGTGCGTTTGTTGACCTGGCAGGTGAGGCACCAGGCCGCCGTGAAGTCGATGAACACGGGCCGGCCCTCGGCGCGCAGGGCCTCTACGCGCTCCTGGGACCACGGCTGCCAAACGTCGGCTCCGGCGGAGGCCGAAGCCATCGACGTGGCAGGGCTGGCCTGAGCGCCCATGAGGCCCAGGGCCACGGCGCCCACCAAGCCGACTGCCGCGGCGGTGCGGGGCACCAGCACGCGCCCGCCTGTCCGCACGGGATTCCAGCGCCCCAGGGTCCAGCCGGCCACGCCCAGGACCAGGCAGGCCAACAAGAGGAACGCCACCCCGTCGATGCCCGCCTGCTGCCCGAAGACCCAGACCAGCCAGACGGTCGTGGCAAACATGGGAAAGGCGAGGCCCTGCTTGAGCGTTTCCATCCACGGACCAGGCCGGGGGAGCCGGTCAATGAGGCGCGGGGCCATGGACAGGAGCACGTACGGCGCAGCCATGCCCGCACCGAGAGCGGTGAACACCACCAGGGATTGCCACGCAGGCATCGTCAGGGCCACGCCCAGCGCAGCGCCCATGAATGGGGCCGTGCACGGCGTGGCCACCACCGTAGCCAGCACGCCGCTGAAGAAGGAGCCCGTCAGGCTGGCCTCGCCTTGCTGGGCGGTGCGCTCCAGTTGACCGGCCTTCTGCATCAGCCCCAGCCCGATCTCGAAGACGCCCAACAGGCTCAGCCCGAGGCCAAAGAAGAGGAGCGCCATGAGCGCGATGAACGGCGGCGACTGCAGCTGGAAGCCCCAGCCAATCTGATCGCCCCCCGCACGCAGCGCCAGCAGCAGACCCGCCAACACCCAGAACGAGACGATCACGCCCGCCCCAAAGACACCGCCATGGCGACGCAGCGTGGCGGCGCTGGCTCCCTGCTGCCCCGCGAAGCTGAGAATCTTGATCGATAGGATGGGAAAGACGCACGGCATCAGGTTCAGGATGAGCCCGCCTGCAAAGGCCAGCAGCAGCGTCCACACGAGCGAAGGAGGCCCGCTAGCGTCGGCCCCGCCCGCCGCTTCGAGGCCAGCGGCCTGGGCGTCCTCCACAGGGACATCCACGGCCAGGGCGCGGTAACGCCCGGCGTCGTCCCAGGTCTCGCCTGCTGGAGCCACCAAGGTGCCCCGGAGGCGCTCAGCGGGGCTAGCGGCGTAGTCGGACTCCTGGAGGGCCACGAGGTAGGCGTTGCCCTCGCGCGTGACCGGCTGAGGCGCGGCGTGGTCGATGGTAGAGCGCGTGGCGGCGAAGAACTGCAGTCCCTCGGGGTCGAGTTGGCGGCCCGAGGCGGAGGTCGCATAGAGGGCAAAGGTGCGGCCGTTGCGAGTGGCGCGGACGGTCCAGTCAGAGACCGTGGTGGGCAGATCGGCGCGGGCCTCGGCGAGGGCCGGTGCGGACGGGCTGGGCGCAGGAGCCTCGGTGCGGACGGGGAGCGTCAGCGCCACGGCCTCGCGGGCGGGGAGGCAGACCTCCTCGCAGATGAGCCAGACGGCTTCGCCCGCCAGTTCCACCGAGGTGCCCGGAGCCAGGTCGGCGGGAGGCGTGACCTCCACGAGGAGGTGCACCACGTCCTCATAGGCGTAGGTGGTCAACGGACCCAGGTCGATCCGCTTGGGGTAGGGCCACTGGAAAGGCGCGGCGGTGAACCCCTCGGGCAAAGCCCACGTCAAGCTGGTCGGCTGGCCGGAGTCGCCCGGGTTTTCCCAGTAGCTGTGCCAGTGGGGATCCATGTCCAGGCGGAGCGCCAACGTGAAGGGCACGCCCGGCTGGATGGAAGCGCCTTCACTCACCAGGGTGGCCGCGCTGTAGGGGCTGCGGTCATCGGGCCCCGTCAGCCCGTCGCTGAGCTGCGCCCACGCAGGCGGAGCCGGGCTCACCAGGAGCACAGCGACCAGCAGCCAGCGGGGAAGCAGAGAGAACAGGCGAGACATCAGATCAACGCGAGGAACGAGGACAGGTAGGTGTTGCAACAGGTAGCCGCGTTACAGGATCCATCGCGCAGACCCCGCTACAAGTTCTGGACCAGCGCACGAACCGCACGTCGGTGCCCTGAGTGGCACGTGCACGCACGGGAGATCCACGCAACGCCGTGCTGAGAGCGCCCGCACAGGACGAGCGCATCGGCTGTGAGGACCGGCTGCGCCGGGACCGAAGCAGGCCCCGGCGAGGGCTGCCTCACGGAGATTCGTCGATCGGCACGACCTCGGCGTTCGGGAGGATGCGCTCGTTGGGGCCGGGCGGAGAAGTAGGGAAGCGGTGCAACGGCACGTTCGGATCCCGATCTCGCGGTACGAAATGCGAGTGATTGCCATGCGGGACCTCCAGGTACTCCGCATCGCCAAAGGGATCGTAGACCTCACGGAGGACGAACACGAAGAACACAAGGAGGGCGGCCAGGACGAGCAGCCGTCGGCGAGTGAGCCAGTGGGTCATGTG
>JBCDJV010000052.1:0-33401 GCA_038747425.1 Bacteroidota bacterium | reverse complement strand
CCGGCTAGGCTGGGCAGCACTCCGCCAGCGCATGCCGGACATGAACACGCTCGTGCTGATGGGCACCACGGCCGCCTACGGCTATTCGGTGGTGGCCACCTTCCTACCCGGGCTGCTGCCCGCCGGGACCGCCCAGGTCTACTTTGAAGCCTCCGCCACCATCATCACGCTCGTGCTGCTGGGCAAGTACCTAGAGCATCGGGTGAAGGGACGCACGCGCGATGCCCTGCACACCCTCGTGGCTCTACAGCCTACCACCGCCCTACGCCTCGACGGCGACGCCTTCACCGAAGTGCCCGTCCAGGCCGTCCAGCGGGGCGATCACCTCCGGGTCCGCCCCGGCGATCGCATCCCTGTGGACGGCGTCGTCATCGACGGGACCTCGTATGTGGATGAAGCCATGGTCACCGGCGAGCCCTTGCCCGTGGCCAAAGCCCCAGGAGATGCCGTCATCGGGGCCACGGTCAACCAGGCGGGGGCATTCACCCTGCGCGCCACCGCAGTAGGCGCGGACACGTTCCTGGCACAGGTGGTCCGGCTGGTCGAGGCCGCCCAAGCCAGCCGCCCGCCGATCCAGGCCGTAGCGGACCGGGTGGTGGCCGTCTTTGTCCCGGCTGTGCTCGTGATCTCGGCCCTGACGTTCGCGGTCTGGATGTGGCTGGGTCCGGACCCGACCGTGCCCTACGCCCTCGTAAACGCCGTGGCGGTCCTCATCATCGCCTGCCCGTGCGCTATGGGGCTGGCTACGCCGGTCTCGGTACTGCTGGGCACAGGGAAGGCGGCGCAGGCGGGTGTCCTCTTCCGCACGGGCGCCGCGCTCCAAGCGTTGCACGAGGCCACGGTGGTGGTGTTCGACAAGACCGGGACCCTCACCGAGGGACGTCCCACCCTACAGACCATCCACGTGGCCGACTCCGTGCTCGCCTCCGTACCAGCCGAGCCACAGACCGGGCAGGCCGAGGCGCAGCTCCTGCAGCTCGCAGCCGCCGTAGAGGCGCAGGCCGAGCATCCGCTGGGACGAGCCATCCTTGACGCCGCCACGGCTCGTCACCTGGCATGGCCCCAGGCCCATGGCGTCCAGGCCATCCCAGGCCATGGGGTGTCCGGCACCGTGGATGGCCAGCTCGTCCGGCTGGGCACCGCCCGCTGGCTGACGGAGCAAGGGCTGGAGACCACTCCCTTCGAGACGCTCGAGACCACGCTGACCCGCCGCGGCCATACCCCCGTCTACGTAGCCGTAGGCGAGGCGGTGGCGGGCCTCCTGGCCGTAGCTGATGCCCCCAAGCCTGAGGCCGCCGCCGTGGTGGACGCGCTGCACGAAGCTCGCGTGGACGTGTGGATGCTCACCGGCGACCGCACCGGCACCGCCCACGCGATGGCCGTCCAGCTCGGCGTGGCCGCCGATCGGGTACGAGCCCAGGTCCTCCCGGGCGATAAAGCCGCCGAGATCCGCGCCCTGCAAGGGCAAGGGCAGCGCGTGGCCTTCGTGGGCGACGGCCTCAACGATGCCGCCGCCCTCGCCCAGGCCGACGTGGGGATCGCCCTCGGGACGGGGACCGACCTCGCCATCGAATCGGCCGATGTGATCGTGATGGCCCCCTCGCTGGACGGCGTGCTGACGGCCCGCACGTGGGCCGCTCGCACCGTGCGCAACATCAAACAAAACCTGTTCTGGGCCTTCGCCTACAACGTCGTGCTCATCCCCGTGGCGGCCGGCGTGCTCTATCCCGTGCTAGGCCTCTTGCTCTCACCCATGCTGGCCGCCGCCGCGATGGGCCTTTCCAGCCTCTTCGTACTAGGCAATGCCCTGCGTCTACGGGCCATGTGACCTCAAACGGTGTAACCTGCTGCGTGGATCGCCGTAGAGGCCTTCATCGCCCACGTCATGTTGCGCCCCCTATGTTACGCCAGGCTCTCGACGCCACCACGCGCCCTCTGCGACGCCTTCTGCTGCACACCGTCCAGCTGGACGATCCTTGGAAACGCCAGCCCCATCCTGTACCGCTGGCCATCTACGGACTCGGAGCCACCCATTCCTTCTCGTGGTACCTGGAAGGAGAAAGCCGCGTCAACGTCGCGTGCTTTCGCGACGTGATCGGCTGGCTGCAACAGTGCCTCTATGTGTCGGACGCGACGCTCTACCACCAGTCCGATTTCTGGCAGCACCCCACCGTCTTCGAGCGGTTGCGCCAGGGCGACTGCGAGGACTTTGCGCTCTGGGCGTGGCGCAAGCTCGCCGAACTGGACTACGAGGTCGAGTTCGTGGCCGGGCGCGTCCGCTCTGAGACCGGGGCGCTCCAAGGCCACGCCTGGGTCCACCTGCATCTCGACGCCCGCAGCTACGTTCTGGATGCCGTCCTGGACACCCCCCCACTGATGCTGCGCCCAATGGACACCGTCCGCATGGAATACCTTCCCGAGGTCTCGGTAGATGCACAGCTGCAGCGGTATGCCTACCACGGCTACTACCAGCAGCTCTTGGCGTCGTCTTAGGCCCGGTTCAGAGGCTGACTGTGATGGATGAAGGAGGCGAAAACGAGCGCTGGAGGTGCCAGGCTAGGCGCCTCCAGAGCCGTTTGCAGCCCTTCACCGGCCATTCATAGTCAGCCTCTCAACAGGCAGGCCTCTTCACGCCTGTTCCTATCCCGAACGGTGTGTATCTTGCGGTGAGCCCGCCCCCTTACCGCCACGTCCCATGGTGCGCATCGGTCTACCTGCCTTGCTTTTTTTGGCCACCGTCTTGGTCGGATGCGGCTCGGAAGCCGAGCTGGAACGCTATTATCAGCTCCCGGCTCTCGCCAAAGCCGCCGTCTCTGAAGACCTGGACCAGGCGCAGCGCATGGCTGAAGAGCTGCTTCAACTGGCCGACCAGCACAATCGCGACTGGAACTATGGGAACGCCCTTCACGATGGGCACATGGTGCTCGGACAAGTGGCTTTGCGACGGGGCGATGCACAGGCCGCCGCAGCCTTCCTGCTGAAAGCAGGGGAGACTCCGGGCTCGCCCCAGCTCAATTCGTTCGGCCCCAACATGCGCCTGGCCCAGGATCTACTCAAAGCGGGCCAACCCGACGTGGTGCTGACCTATTTCGACCTTTGCGACGAGTTCTGGGAGATGGGCGCGGACAGGCTGGCCCGGTGGAGTGCTCAGGTGCGCGCGGGGGACATGCCGTCCTTTGGCGCGAACCTGTTGTACTGATCCCAGCACGCCGGAGCGACCGGGTTCACCCACGTCTTAGCGCCCTCCGGGCAGGGCCTGGCCTCTCTGGGCGTCTCGGTGCGTGCCCCGCCACAACAGGAACCTGGGCACGGCCCCCTCAGCTACGACCGGTAGCGCGAATACGACACGGCGTGCGGATGACGTTAGAAGGTCTCTAGAGGCTGTTGCAGACGTCCGTGTGCTTGGCGAGATCGCGCACCCGGAGGCGCAGCAAGACGCCCGAAGCAGCCGTAGCCAGCGCTAGGGCGATGCCGGGCAACGCCGCAGAGTGTTCGTGCAGCCGATCACAGCCCGCAGAGACTTCTGCAATAGCCTCTGGGAGAACCCGACCCACGCTCTGCCGTTCTGGGCGGACCGACTGTGCCTGTCGCTATCGACGCTCTGCATGTCTTGGCGCTCCGCCGTGCTTCTCGTCACCGTGCTCTGTGCGGCCCCCGCTGCGGCGGCTCAGGAGGCTTCCATCCCCCTCAGCGCCTACCGCGACACGCTCGACCTGGATCTCCCCCAGCCGTTTGTGCTGCGCCCATTCGTGCTGCCCGGCACCGTTCAGGTCTTCATCGATGGGCAGCGCGTCGACCCCGAGCGGTATCGGGTGGACCTGCGCCACGGGCGTATCACGTTTCGCCCTCGGCCTCGCGCCAACACGCTCGTGGTAGTCGCCTATCAGACCTGGCAACCCGCTTTGGAGACGGTCTACCGACGGCGTCGCCTGGCCGCCGCGGACTCCGTGGGGATCCGGCAGGTGGTGGTGCCCAACGCCGAGCCCACCGCAACCGATGTCCGCAGCCTCTCCCGGCTCCAACGCAGCGGCTCCATCACACGCGGGGTGGTGGCGGGCAACAACCAAGACGTGACCGTGGAGTCCGGCCTCCGGCTCAACCTGTCCGGCGAGATCGCGGACGGGGTCACCGTCCAGGGCGTCCTCACCGATGCCAACACGCCCATCCAGCCAGAGGGTACCACCCAGCGCCTGGACGAGCTGGACCGCGTGTACCTGGAGCTGCAAGCCCCCGTGGGCACCGCGCGCCTTGGCGATCTGGATGTGGCCTACAACCAGGGCGTGTTCAGCGCCTTCACGCGGCAGCTGCAGGGCGTCAGCGTGTCGGCACCGCTGCCCCTCCTCGACGGCAGCAGTCAGATCTCCTTCGCGGGGGCCGTCTCACGCGGACAATACCGGACCCAGGAGATCATTCCCATCGAAGGCGTGCAAGGGCCCTATCGGCTCGAAGGCCCGCAAGGCGAGCCCTTCATTCTGGTTCTGGCGGGGACGGAGTCTGTCTTTTTCGATGGCGAACGCCTGGAGCGAGGCGAGACCCGCGACTACGTGATCGACTACGGGACCGGCGAACTCTCCTTCACCTCCAACCGCCTCATCACAGCCGAACGCCGGATTACGGTCGAGTACCAGTTCACCACCAACCAGTTCACGCGCTCTTTGCTGGGCGGGGAGGCCGAGGTGGGCGTGTGGCCAGGGCGCAACGGCACCCCACGCCTCGTCCTCGGCACCACCGTCCTGCGTGAAGCAGACAGCCCGGCCTTCAACGAAGAGCTCGGCCTCAGCGCGGCCGACTCGCTGCTGCTGGTTGGCGCTGGAGACACGCGCCCGGCCCGCTCCGGGGCCGAGGTGGTCCCCTTCGACCCCGAGGCGCCGTTCGTCCCCTACCGCGCCGAGGAGCTGGTGACGGCCGAGGGCGACACGCTCATCATCTACCGCGTCCTGGACGTCGCGCCCGCCCCTGGGACCCCGGTCTTTCGGGTCCGCTTCACCCGGGTGGGAGTCGGCCAAGGCAGCTACCGCCGCGACCGGCCCGGCCAGCAGATCAACGGCGTCGCCTACACCTACGTGGGGCCCGGAGGCGGGGAGTACGACCCCATCCGCCCCATCCCCGCGCCGTTTCGGCGGAGCTTGTTCGACCTGCGGGGGCGTATCCGGCCCCTGGCAGGCCTCGAGGTCTATGGAGAGTGGGCCCGCTCCTCGCTGGACCTCAACCGCCTCTCTGATCTAGGCGATGCCGACAACCAGGGCAGCGCTGGCCTGGCGGGGCTGCGCCTCGTGGAGCGCTCACTGGGGCCTGTGCGCCTCTCCGTCGAAGCCGAGCGCCGGCTCACCAGTAGTCGATTTGCAGCGTTCAATCGTACGAGACCGATTGAATATGCGCGCCGATGGAATCTGGCTGAGCGCGGACTCGACGCCGACGGGACCGAGCCGCTGGGCACGCGCGAGGTGACCGACGTGGGGCGCCTCCTCCTGGCCACCGGCACCGGCAGCCGCCTCACCCTGGAGGCCGGGCGCTTGGACCGTAGCCTCCGCTTCGAGGGTCGGCGGCTGGAGGCCGGGTTGTCGCTCGCCGAGCCTGGACGGCCCCAACTCGATTACCAGCTCGAGGCCATCGAAAGCACGGACCGTGAGGCCGCCCTGGAGGGGCGGTGGTTTCGCCAGCGTGGGCAGCTGCGGGTCCCGCTGCTCCAGGGACGGCTGGAGCCTGGGGTGTCCATGCAGCAGGAGCGCCGCCGCCAGCGGCTGACCGGGCCCGACAGCCTCACGCAGACCTCGCTGGCCTTCCTGGAGGTGCAGCCGCGCCTCGCTTGGATCACCGACGCCCTGACCGCCAGTGCCGAGGTGGCGCTGCGCGACGAAGAGGAGCCGCTGGACGGCCGCCTGATGCCGTCCAGCCGAGCCTGGACCTCGCAGGCGACGGTCCAGTGGCAGCCTAGCTCCACGTGGCAGACCGATGCGCGGGTGGGCTACCGGGTGCGGCGCTTTCGTCAGGCCTTCCAGGAGGCCCTGCAGCGTCAGGACCAGGAGTCGCTGGTGCTGCGGTGGGCCGGATCAGCAGAGCCCGCAGGCCGAGCAGTGCGCATCTCGTGGCTGTACGACGCGCTGACGGAGCGCACCCCCACGCTGCAGGAAGTCTACTACCGGGCGGGCCCTGAATTTGGCGAATACGTGTGGGAAGACGACGGCGATGGCATCCCAGAGGTCGACGAGTTTGTGCGCGAGCGCCTGCCCAACGAAGGCACGTACCTCCTCACCTACCTGCCCTCTGATTCGCTCACCGGTGTTATCAGCGTCCAGGCTCGCCTCTCCGTGGGCTTGGACCCCGCCCGGGCCTGGCGCGAAGCGTCCACCCGCTGGCAACGAGCCTTGGCGCAGGTCCAGACCCAGACCACCCTCGACCTCCTCGAAAAGAGTGAGACCCCCACCTTATCCGACGTGTATCTGCTCCGGCTGGGCACCTTCCGGAACGCGACGTTCACGCAGCAGGGTCGGCTCCGGCTGCGGCAAACGGTGACGCTGTTCTCCGGAGATCCGCGGGTAGGTGTGACGGCCGCCTATGCCCGGCTCGACGCCCTTCAACGCCTCGCCTCGGGGCGAGAAGAGCAAGGCACGGAGCGCTGGGAGGTGCAAGGGACGTACCGCCCCGGCCTCCGCTGGACGTTCCAGCTCACGGGCCGCACCAGCCGAGAGGCGGTGACCAGCGAGGCGTTCGCCACCCGTCAGTACGACATCACGAGCCGATCCGTGGAACCCGCCGTCACCGCAACGGCCTCCCAAGCGCTCCAGGGCACGGTGCGGCTGGCGCTGACACGCAAGGACGACGCCCAGCGTAGCCTGTCGGCGCGGCTCGTCCGGCTGCCCGTCCAGGTGCGCTATGCGCGGGCCCGGCGCTACAGCGTGACGGCGCAGGGCGAGGTGGCGGACGTGCGCCTCGACGCCGCCCCTGAAGACCTCCGCGGACAAGCCTCCTTTGCGTTGACGGAGGGCCGGGGCCCCGGCACCTCATTCCTGTGGACGCTCTCGGGCCAGGCGACGCTGACCCAGTACCTGCGGGCGACGGTCCAGTACGAGGGCCGCGCCCCCGCAGAGGCTCCCACGATCCACACGCTGCGGGTGCAACTGAGCGCCGTGTTCTAGCCGCCCCGATGGCTTAAGCCGGCGGCTTTTCGGTCGATACTGAATGCTAACCCACCTTGGACCTTGCGCCGCGCGCGACCATGAATCTCTACCGCCTCCAACAGCACCTGGGCGTCGTCCTCCAGGCCCTGGACACGGACCGGGACCTCATCAAGTTCATCTTCATCCTCGCCCGCGGCTATCGGCAGATCGTCGAGGCGCTGACGGGGGTGGTCTACGAGCCCAACCGGACGGCCTTCTCCCGTCAGCAGATGGAGGCTCAGGAGCGCTTTCTGGAGTTTCGGCGTCATGCCGAGCGGTTCTCCATCGGGTCCATCTTCCACGAGATCATCCAGTTCAAGAGCGACCTCCAGGAGGTCATCGACGACGGGGAGGAGATCTCCGAATCACTCCTGGCCCGGCTGCCGGACGACATCGATGACTTCTACAACGCCCTGGAGCAGTTCGTGAAGACGGGCAAGGACGATGCCTTCACCGGCCTCATGGCTGAGGCGCACAACCTGTACCCGGTGCTCATCACGGCCCGCCGCTCGTTCAAAGCTGTGGAGGAGCTGTCCTTCCGCCAGGACCCCGAGATCAGCGCCCCCGACCTGCGCGACCTGAAGCTGGGCTTCGAGCGCGATGTGTCCTACCAGCGCCGGGTGCGCAAGCTGACGGCGGCGGCCCGGGTGTATGAACTGCTGATGGACCTGCTCCCGGTGGACCCCGAGGCCTACCCGCTAGAGCTGATTCGGCTGGAGACGGGTGGCAAAGACCTTCAGATCCGTGGCCATCAGCCCACGCTGGATCTGTATGCGTCGCTGCTGCGCCGGTTTGCGCTGTTCTTGTACCATCGCTGCTCCTTGGCCAGCACCAGCTCGATCCCGGAGCGCGTCATCGCCACCCAATCCCTCATCAACCTGGCCGACGAGTTGGAGCTCGCCGGCCACGCCGACCTGGCAAGCGATGAGCGGCGCCTCAAGCACAGCGCGCTGCACCTGCTGCAGGCCTTCGTGGTGCTCCTAGCTGGGGACCCGGTGATCTACATCGACGAGCGGCGCCTGGCCGTCGAGGACGATGCTCAGGAGCGGTACATCCAGCTCAGCCAGGACCTCCTGGACGCCCGCCCAGAGCCGGCCCAGGAAGCGCTGGTGGCCTAAGCGGCGCCTCGCTCACGGCGTTCCGCCTTCGCGCATCGTTTCCCATACGCCTCCGGCCACGGTGGGGTCCCCGAAGACGCGGGCCGCGAACTGGCGCCACGGGATGGAATCGCCGGAGAACCCGGGGGCGCGTTGCCGAACATCCACGATGTACTCGGGCCGGGCGGGGTCACGGAGGAGATCGAAGTTGAAGATGTAGGTGCCCTGGTTGGTGAGCCAAGCGTCGCTGCGGCCGAATCGGAGATCGTGAATGGTCAGCTGGTCGCCGTCTTGAGACACCGTCAGGAAGCCACGGGAGAACCACCAGAGCCGGTCTAGGGCTGGGCTCTCGGCCAGCGGCTCCAGCAGGTCCAAGTTTTTGTCGACCCGTTGAAAGGCGACCGGGGGGGCTGGATCCAGCACCGAGTAGAGACCCACGCGGACGGCCTCGCCCTCATCCACGTAGGCAAACCAAAGCAGGGTGTTGAAGGCGCTGGGCGTGGTGATCATCTGCTCGTACGAGATCCCCTGCTCGTCGAGCGCCCGCTCAAAGACGGACGTCGCATGGGTTTTCAGGCCGAGCCCCACAACCACGTAGGCCGTACTCAACCCGATGCCCAGGAGAACCGACCAGCGGCGCCGCGGGTGGTCGCGCGGGTGACACAGCGCCACGAGCAGGCCGAGCAGCAGAGGAACCGTGTAGAGCGGGTCGATGATGAACATGGACCCGATGCTGAAGGGGTGGTCCGTGAACGGAAGCCCCACCTGGGTCCCGTAGGTGGTGAGGCTGTCCACCATCCAGTGCGTGTTGAGAACCAGCAGCAGGAAGATCGTCCAGTCTCTCCAGGTGGCCCCGGCCGCTCGGTAGCGACGCGCCAGAGGCCACGCGAGCAGCGGGGCGACCACCGTGCACACCAAGGCGGCATGCGTGAACCCCCGGTGGAACGCCAGCTCTTGTGCGCCCGTCAGGAGCGGAGCAGCCAGCACATCAAGGTCAGGGAGCGTCCCGAAGAAGGCCCCCCAAAGGGCCGCCTTACCGCCCAGCTTTTTGCCCAAGGTGGCCTCGCCCATGGCGGCCCCTAGGGTCAGTTGTGTGAGGGAATCCATCGGGAACCGGGGTGACGTCGAAACCTACCTGTGGAGCCGTGAACGCCAGACCCCCCGACGGGTTACAGCGCGCTACGCCCCGACGATCTCGTTACATCCGATGCAGCTGCCTCCGCCTCTCCCCGACCCCACGCCGATGACCTGCCTCCTGACGAATGCGCAGGTGCTGCCGGCACGCCGTGAGACCTTGGATCGGCTGATCCACCTCTTCTTCCGGAACCGCACGGTGACCCTGCTGGACGGCTGGACCCGGAATCTGCACCTGCGTGAGCTAGACGCATCGTTACGCCCCGAGAGCGCCGCCTACGACACCGCCACGCCCGCTTCCAGAGCACCGAACGTGCCGCTGGAGCTGGGCTACCTGCGGCTGGAACGGGGTACGCTCGACGTACTCGGCAACCCCATCCCGGTCACCGACCCCGAGCGGTTTGCGCACATCCTGGGCGAGTTTCTGGAGCCGGGGGCTACGCTCAGCCTCCAGGCGCCTGGTCAGGCGCCCCAGCGGTGGCAGGTGGTGGACGATGGGCAGGTGGTGCCATGGTCGGACGCATCCGGTCCACGATAACGCCAAGCCGCTCGACCGCGAAGTCCACATCGTCCGTGGTCGTGTCTGTGCCCAGCGAAAAGCGCACCGCAGCCGACGCCGTGGCCTCGTCCAGCCCCAGGGCCTGGAGCACGTGGCTTGGAGAGAGGGCCCCGCTCGTACAAGCCGACCCCGCCGAAGCCATCACCCCTTCCATATCCAGGTTCAGCAGCAGCATCTCGCCATCGAGTGGCTGATCGGCCACCGGCGGAAAGGCGATGTTGACGATGTGGGGAGCGGCTGCGTTGGGTGTGTCCAGCGGCGTATTCAGGACGAAGCTCTCGCCCAGGGTGGAGCGGAGCCGCGCGTAGAGGTGATCCCGGAGCGCATACAGGTGGGCCCGTCGGTCCTCAGCCTCGGCACGCGCGAGACGCAGCGCCTCGGCCAGGCCCACGATGGCGGCCACGTTCTCCGTGCCGCCGCGACGGTCCCGCTCCTGAGCCCCGCCACGCACCAACGGGCGGAAGGGGGTCCCCGCTCGCACAACCAACACCCCCACGCCTTTGGGGCCATGCAGCTTGTGGCCGGACAGGGACAGCAAATCGACGTTCAGCGCGCCCACGTCGAGGGGAAAGTGACCCGCCGCCTGGACGGCGTCCGTGTGGAAGAGCGCGCCGTGGGTGTGCGCCACCGTGGCCAAGGCCTGGACATCCGCCACCGCCCCCGTCTCGTTGTTGACCATCATGAGCGACACCAAGGCGGTGTCCGGCCGGAGGGCCTCCGCGAGTTGATCGGGCGTGACCACGCCGGCCGCCGCGGGCGTGAGAACGGTGACGGGGTGTCCGTCCTGCTGTAGCGCCTCGGCGGGCTGCAAGATGGCTTCGTGCTCAGCGGCCGACGTGACGAGGCCCTGATCTGGACGTTGCAGGACCCCGTGGAGCGCCGTGTTGTTGGCTTCCGTGGCGCCACTGGTGAACAGGATCTCACTGGGCGTGGCCCCGAGCAGGGCCGCCACTTGCTCGCGGCTCTCCTCCACCAGGTACCGCGCCTTGCGGCCCAGGGCATGCGTAGACGACGCATTTCCCACGGGATCGCGCAGGAGCGGTAGCATCGCCTCGAACACCCGCGGGTCGGTGGGCGTCGTGGCGGCATAGTCGAGGTACAAGCGTCGCATAAAGCACCGGAAGAGAGCACGAGGAAGTCCGCCTCTAACGCCGGGACCAGACGCGTGATTCGGGCGGTATGAACAGATACGAGCGTGCCACGTATCGTGTACCATCACGGCGTTCAGGCGCCATCCTGTCCCTCCCTTGCCTCTCTCCCTTCATGGACAAACTCGTCGTCGAGGGCGGCCACCCGATGCGGGGTGCGCTGCCCATCAGCGGTTCCAAAAACACAGCCCTGCCGCTCATGGCCGGCGCGCTGCTCGCGGGCGGCACCACCACCATCAGTCATATCCCCAACCTGCGTGATGTGTACACGTTCGCCCACATCCTGCGGATCGCTGGGGCGCAGGTGGACATGAATGCGGACACCCACACGCTGACCATCAACGCATCGGCCATCACCTTCCCCGAGGCGCCCTACGAGCTGGTGAAGAAGATGCGGGCCTCGTTTTACATGCTGGGCGCCCTGCTTGGCCGCTGTGGGCGGGCCCGGGTGTCCCTCCCCGGGGGCTGCGCCTGGGGGCCGCGGCCGGTCAACCTGCATCTGGAGGGCATCAAAGCCCTGGGCGCCGAGATCGACTTGGACGAGGGCTACGTGGTGGCCACCGCGCCGGGCGGACGCCTGGACGGGGGTACGTTTCGCCTAGAGCCGTCCAGCGTGGGCGCCACCGTCAACATCCTGCTGGCGGCCGTCACGGCCCGAGGCGGCTCACGCATCGAGAACGCCGCGCGGGAGCCCGACGTGGTCGTCTTCGGCGAGACGCTGCGGCAGATGGGGGCCCGCATCGACGGGCTGGGCACACCCACGATCGAGGTGGAGGGCGTGGAGGCCCTGCAGCCCACGGCCCTCCGCAACTGCCCAGACCGCATCGAGCTGGGCACCTTCATGATTGCGGCCGCCATGGCCGGCGTGCCTGGCGAGCCGGTCCGTCTCACCGAGGCCAACCCGGATCACCTGGGCGAGGCCTTTCTGTCCGCTTTCCAGCAGACCGGCGCCACGATCGATCTGGGCGATGACGAGGTGCGTGTCACCGCGCCCGAGGCCCTGCAGCCGGTCTCGATCGTCACGGCCCCCTACCCCGGCTTCCCCACGGATCTGCAAGCCCAGTGGTCCATCCTGCTGACCCAAGCCGCCGGTAGCGGCAAGGTGGTGGAGACCATCTACACCGACCGGTTCAAGCACATTCCGGAGCTACAGCGCATGGGCGTGCAAGCCCGCATCGATGGCAACACCGTCGATGTACGGGGGGGGCACCCCATCTCAGGGGCCACGGTGATGAGCAGCGACCTGCGGGCCAGTGTGTCGCTCGTACTGGCCGGCATGATGGCCGAGGGCACCACACACGTGCTCCGCGTCTACCACTTGGATCGCGGCTACGAAAACCTAGAGGGCAAGCTCTCGGCCGCTGGCATCCAGATCTACCGGGAAGCGTATGACGAATTTGCCGAGCCCGCTCTCTCGCCCCAAACCTCTTGATCTACACCCGTTCATCGTTTCACTTCGATTGATCACTGTCATGGCATCTTCTCTTTCGTCTGGCCGCGTGGCCTCGCTTGTCTTCGTTGGCTTGGTCGTGGTCTTGGCCGCCGCCTCGTTTATGGCCGATACGAGCGACCCTGACACCGTGCACACCACCGAGCAGGCCTCCTTCCGCGTTGAAACCGTGGCCGAGGGCCTGGAAGTCCCGTGGGGCCTGGCCTTCCTGCCCGATGGCCGGCTGCTCGTGGCCGAGCGGGGCGGCACGCTCCGATCGATCGGCACGGACGGCACCGTCTCTGATCCCATTGGGGGGGTGCCTGCGGTGTATGCAGAGGGCCAGGGCGGCCTCATGGAGGTCAAACTGCATCCCAACTACGACGAGAACGGCTGGATCTACCTCGGTTTCTCAGACGTGCGAGAGAATGAAGCCGGCGAGCGCGTCTCTCTCACCGCCGTCTCCCGCGCCCGTCTGGACGGCACGTCGCTGGTTGACCTCGAATCCATCTACCAAGGCCCCCTCGAGTTTTACACGCCGAGCCAGTTCCACTTCGGGACCCGCATCGTGTTCGACGAGGACGGCTTCCTCTACTTTACCATTGGCGACCGTGGACAGCGCACGCTCGCGCAGAACCTCGACGTCCCCTACGGCAAGGTGCACCGCCTGCACGACGATGGCCGGGTGCCGGCCGACAACCCATTCGTGGACCAGGCCGATGCGCTGGACACCATCTGGTCCTACGGTCACCGCAATCCCCAAGGCATGGACATACATCCTGCCACGGGCGGCCTCTTCGAGACAGAACATGGCCCCAAGGGCGGCGATGAGCTGAACTTGGTGGAGCGCGGCCTCAACTACGGCTGGCCCGTCATCACCTACGGCATCAACTACAATGGCACTCCCATCACCGACCAGACGGAGCAGGACGGGATGGAGCAGCCCGTGGTGTACTGGACCCCCTCGATCGCGGTGTGTGGCATTGAATTCTACACCGGCACCGCCTTCCCCGAGTGGGAGAACGACCTGTTCGTTACGTCGCTCATGTTCGCCGAGGTGCGGCGCCTCGAGATTGAAAACAACGAGGTGGTGGACCAAGAGGTCGTCTATCAGCCACAAGGACGCATACGGGACGTGACAACGGGGCCTGACGGCGCCCTGTACGTGGCGGTGGAGTCCGGCAACAGTCACATCCTCCGCCTCGTCCCCGCCGATGCGTAAGGCGTGAGCAACCTGTTGCTCTTTGCCTACCGCATGGCCATGAACGCCTCCCTCGACCAAGCCTGAAGAGTGCCTAAGCTTGGTCGAGGGATACGCGCACGGTACGTGGTGCCCTAGCGGTCCAGGCGGCCGTCCAGGTGCACATCCATCTGCGGGAAGGGAATGCCGATCCCAGCGGCATCGAGGCTGGTCTTGACGTGGTAGGTCAGCTGCTCCCGGACGGCGAAGAAGTCGCCCGTCTCGCACCAGGCGCGAACGGACCAGTTGATGCTGGAGTCGCCCAGGTTATCCAGAAACACCGTTGGGGCCGGCTCTTCGAGGATCTTGTCCGTTTTCTGGATGGCCTCGTTCAGCACCCGGCGGCATGCATCCAGGTCGGCGCCGTAGTCCGTTCCAACGGCCACGTCCACGCGCCGGGTGGGGTGGAACGTGATCGTCTCGATGGTCCCCCCGAAAATCTGGCCATTGGGGATGACCACGCGGCGGTTGTCCACCGTGTCCAGCTTGGTGATGAAGAGGTCGATCTCTTCGACCTTGCCGACCTCACCGCTGACCTTGATGACATCGCCCACGCCGAAGGGACGGAAGATGAGCAGCATGATGCCCGCGGCGAAGTTGCCCAGCGTGCCCTGGAACGCGAGGCCAATGGCCAAGCCGGCCGCACCAATCACAGCGGCAAAGCTGGCCGTCTGGATCCCAAAGATCCCCAGAATGGCAATGACGGACAGGAGGAGGATCAGCCCGTACATGACGTTGCCAAAGAACTTGGTCAACGTCTGATCAAAGTCTCGCTTGGTCAAACCACGGACAATGGCATTTTTCGCCCGGCCGGCCACAATACGGGCCACGATGAACAAGGCGATAACGCCGACCACTTTGAGCCCGAAGTCAGTGACTTGGCTGATCAAGCCACCTTGGGAGAGGAGGTCTTCAAACATGAGAGGTGGGGGATTAGGAGGAGAAAAGCGCCAGCAAGGTACCCATATTACGATTTAGTAACGACTCCTCTCCCGATTATCTTGACGTGAAGACCGTTCTCTCGACTCTTGCCTGCCACCCGCTCAGTCCATTAATTAAGACTTCCTTTCCGCGCAGAGTTGGTCCGACGCGCCCTCCTGGCGTTCCGGACTGACTTTGCAGTGCGCCCCGCTCGACCACATCATGGATACCATCGTAGGTGACGAGACCCCATCGGATGCCCTGGTCTCATCCTTTGCCCTCGCTGAAGAGATGCACGCCTTTGTGCATGAAGTTCGGCACCACCTCCAGCGGATGACGGCCGAGTTGGACCGGTTGTCTCAGGAGAACGAACGCTTGCGGGCGGAGAACCAACGGTTGAGCCAGCCTGCGCCCCAGCCGGTGTCCGCGGTTCCCCCCCTACTGGACGAAGGCGCCCGCGCGCTCCTAGATCGCCTCTGCACACCGATGGCGTTCGACGATCTATTTGAGACCGGGCTCGCCCTGGGCCAAGATCCGGAAGAAACCCGCCAACACCTGTGCCACCTCTTGCGGGCTCGTCATGTGACACAGCGAGGCAGTCTACTCTTCAAAGTGCCCGCCTGAGTACGGCGCCCCGCCCTGACGAAGGGCCATGATCCGCCTATCGGCCGCCTGCAGCGCTACCGCCTGCCCAGCCGGACCTCCTCGGACCGATCACGATCAGCCGCCCCCTACAACGCATACAAGGCCTCGTACTTGCTGCGCACGTAAGCCAGCCACGGTTCCGCCGAGAGGCCGCCCCCTGTCAGGCGCTCCATGATCTCCAGGGCAGACTGCGTGCGGCCAGGACGATGCACGTGGGTCTGTAACCATGTCAAGAGAGGGGCAAAGCGGCCAGCCGCCAGGTCGGCATCCAGCGACGGCTGATCTCGGCGGATCTGGGTGAAGAGCTGAGCGGACATCAGGTTGCCCAGCGCATAGGTGGGAAAATAGCCCACGGCGCCCAGGGCCCAGTGGACATCTTGTAAGACGCCGTCGGCGTCGGACGGCGGCGTGAGGCCCAGGTAGGTGGCCATCCGATCATTCCACGCCTCAGGCAGGTCGGCCACGGCCAACCGCCCCTCCACGAGCTCGACCTCCAGCTCAAAGCGCAGCATGATGTGCAGGTTGTATGTCACTTCGTCGGCCTCGACGCGGATGAGCGAGGGTTCGACTCGGTTGATGGCACGGTAGAACGACGCGAAGGGCACGCCGCGGAGCTGATCCGGAAAAGCGGCTTGCAGCTTTGGGTAGTAGTGCTGCCAGAAAGGCCGGCTTCGCCCTACGAGGTTTTCCCAGAGCCGGGACTGCGATTCGTGCAGCGCCAGGGAGGTGCCCTCGGCCAATAAGGTCCCAGCCAGGGACGCATCGATGCCTTGCTCGTAGAGCCCATGACCGGCCTCGTGGAGCGTCCCAAACAGCCCCGTGGGCAGATAGTGCTCATCAAACCGCGTGGTGATGCGCACGTCCGTCACCGAGAAGGAGGTCGTGAACGGGTGGGCCGATCGGTCCTGGCGGCCTCGGTTGAAGTCGTACCCGATGTCTTGCAGCACCGCCATCCCAACATCCCACTGCTTGGCCTCTGGGTACCGCTGCCGCAGCAGCGCATCGTCCACAGGCGGGGCCGCGGCCAGATCCTCCACCAGGGCCACCAGCGGGGGCCGCAAAGCCTCGAATACATCCGTCACGGCCTGGGTGGGCATGCCCGGCTCGTACTGATCCAGCAGAGCGTCATAGATCTGGTCCTCATAGCCCAGCGCCTCTGCCTTGCGGATGTTGAGCTCCAGGATGCGCGCCAGCGCTGGCGCGAACGTAGCGAAGGTATCGGTGGCTCGGGCTTCTTTCCAGGCTTGTTTACCCCGAGCCACGGCTTGTGCTAGGTCCGCTACCAACGAGCCTGGAATTTTGACCGCCTGGGCCACATCCCGAGCGGCCACCCGCACCAGATGTCCGTCTACCGAGTGAGGGTCGAGATCACTCTGAGGCCCTGTGAGCCTATCCAGTAACGCTTGCACCACGTCGTCCGTGAGCGTCTCGTGGTGCAAGCGATGGAGCGTAGCCAGCTGGCGCGCCCGCGCCTCCACGGCCCCATCCGGCATGTAGGTCTCCTGATCCCATTCCAGAACGGCCGCCGCCTGCCGAAGGTCGTGGGCCGCGTCGAGACGGGCACGCAGGTCGGCGAGGGCATCGGCGGTGGTGGGCATAGCGAGACAGGGATGGCGTTTCAAAAGAAGCGGTGCGGGCCTACCAGACGCCGAGCGGCCTTCGGGGTTCGCTACGAGCCCTGGGAGAGCCGCAGCCCCGGCGATAAGACCACGCGCTCTGCGGCCTCAAACAGCAGCTGCGCCACGAGGGCGAGCACCGCCGCCGGGATCGCCCCTTCCAAGATCAGCGCCGTATCATCCAGACGGATGCCCGTCAGGATCGGCTGTCCGTACCCGCCGGCCCCGATGAGGGCCCCCAGCGTAGCCGTCCCGATATTGATCACCGCGGCCGTCTTGATCCCGGCCAGGATGGAGCGCATGGCCAAGGGCAACTCAATCTGGGTGAGTTGCGCCCAGGGCGTCAGCCCCAGGGCCACGGCGGAGGCCTTGAGGGCCGGGTCGAGATCCGTCAGGCCCGCGTGGGTGTTGCGCACAATGGGCAGCAGGCTGTACAGGAACAGCGCCACCATTGCCGGGAGCCCGCCTATACCCAGGAGGGGTATCATAAACACGAGCAGGGCCAGCGACGGAATGGTGTAGATGACCCCGACCATCCCCAGAATGACCTGCCCAAGGCGCGGCCGTCGCGCGGCCACGATGCCCAGGGGTAAGGCCACCAGAACGGCGGCCAGCAGCGAGAGCGCCACCAGCCCCAGGTGCTCGTTCGTGCGCTGCCCAATCCGTGCCCATCGTCCAGGCGGCTCGGGGGCGTCGTCCACGACCAGCCCCAGACGGGTCTCCAGGAAGCCCGCGGCCACCGTGGCCTCGGGCACGCGGTCCAGCGCAGCCTGGGCATTCATGGACACCATGGTGGCTTCGTCGATGTGCCCTTCGAGCGTGTGCAGCAGACGGGCCACTGCGTCTGGCAGATCGGCGCGATACAGCAGCACGGCCTCATACCGGGGGAAATGCTGCAGATCATCGCGGAGGACCACGAGGTCGTAGTAGGACAGCTCAGCGTCGGTGGAATAGGCGTCGGTCACGTCCAGGGCACCGCTTTCCAGGCCGCGGTAGGCCAGGTCGTGGCTGATTCCCTGCACGGAGGCCGGCCGGAGGGCGTAGCGATCGCGCAGGGCGGGCCAGCCATCGCCTCGGTCCATGAACTCGTTCGAAAAGCCGAACACCAGGTCGGGATGCGCCCGCAGATCGGAGATGGTTTCGATCCCGAGCGCATCGGCCTGGTCGGCCCGCATGGTGATCGCGTAGGTGTTGTTGAATCCAAGCGGCGCCGTGGCGCGGACGCCGTAGGCGGCCAGGGCGTCGGCCAGATCCAGGGCGGGGTCGGTGCCCGCTAAGATTTCCTCGCGGAGGGTGCCGGTGTATTCGGGATAGGCGTCGAGATCGCCCGCCAGGAGCGCACTCCAGAGAAAACGGGTGCCGCCCAGCTCGGCGCGGTGCGTGGCCTCCACCCCGCCGGCGCGCAAGCGCTGCGTGGTGATTTCGCCGAGCAACACGCCCTCGGTGAACGTCTTGGACCCGATGCGCACCTCGGTGGGGACTTCTTGTGCCACCAGGGACTTGGCCCATAGGGACCACACCCCTATCACCAGCCAGACTACGAGTCTCCACCGGGCCATCGCTTGTCCCTTCATCGGGGCGGCTCCGCCGAGGTCGGCGCCAGGGGGTGACGCTGCGCCTGCACAAAGGCCTCCACGAAGGGCGACGCGGGAGCCTGGAGCAGGTCGGCAAACGGCCCTTGCTGCACGATGGCGCCGTCGCGCAGAAGCACCACCGTGTCGCCGAAGAAGCCTGCCTCCGCGAGGTCGTGCGTGACCAGCACCACCGTTTTGTGGAGCGCGTCGAAGATGGCGCGGAGGTCGCCCTGCAGCTCAGCGCGGATCATGGGGTCCAGGGCGCCCAGCGGCTCATCGAGGAGCAAGACCGGCGGGTCCAGCATGAGCGCGCGCATGAGGCCCACGCGTTGCTGCTGCCCCCCGGAGAGCTGCGCGGGGTAGCGCGCGAGCGACGCTGGCGCTAGGTGCACGAGCTCGGCCAGCTCCTCGGTGCGCGCCGCGATGCGCTGGGCGGACCACCCCAGGTGGCGAGCCAGCAGGCCGACGTTGGCTGCCGCTGTCAGGTGAGGAAACAGCCCCCCCTGCTGGATGACATAGCCCGTCCGCTGGCGCACGGCCCGCGCCGTCTCGGGGGTGAGGCGGGTCCCGTCCACCTCCACGGTGCCCGTGTCCGGCCAGATGAGCCCGACGATGAGCCGCAGGAGCGTGGACTTGCCGCATCCGCTGGGCCCGATGAGGACCGTGGTGTGCCCCGCGCCCACCGTCAGCGAGGTTGGACGCAAGGCCTGAACCCCGTCGTAGGCTTTCGAGATGCCGGACAGCGTAATCATACCCGGGCAACGCGAGACCTCAGCCTGGGTTCAGTCACCGCGGGAGAGACCACGTGATGTACCAGGTGGGTGAAGAAAGAATGAGGCCCTTCCCTCTCCGGCCCGTCTGCTTGACAGCGCCACACAAGCACGCGTATTTTGGTTGTCTTGCACTACGCCATGCCAACGTAGCTCAGCTGGTAGAGCAGCTCACTCGTAATGAGCAGGTCACCGGTTCAAGTCCGGTCGTTGGCTCTTCTGAACGCCCTTCCTGTCTTCAGGGGGGGCGTTTTTTCGTGGTATCCGGTCCCTATGCTTCGTTCATGTCCACATAGCGCATGGACGCTCATTGGTCTTGCCTCTTCATGTTAATCTTTCGTACGTGTGACGAGTCTCTATCCAATCTCTTCCTACGAAGGATCAAGCCATGAAGCGCGTTCTTCCGTCCTTGCGCACCGTTCGTTGGATCATGCTCCCGATCCTAGCCTTTTTTGGCGCGGCCATCCTCGGGGCGCAGCTGCGCCTTCATGTGCTGACCCCGACGCTTGACGCCGTCGCCCAGGTCCTCGGCCTGTATCCAACCCGCCTGTTAACGTTCGTTGAGATCGCGCACATGTCGAACAAAATCGTCCACGGTGCCCTGCTGGTGCTTTTAGCCGTCTGGATCGCTCCCTCGCATCGGCTTTGGGTGGGGGTGGCGGCCTTCACCCTGACCATCGGGGCGGCGGCCCTCCAGCTGATCGCGCCCCTTTCTGTCGTGGCCTTGCACACGACCGTGGATCAGTACCTGTCTCCAGCACTCAGCTTGGCCTTGGGTGGGGCGTTGGCCCTGAGCGGCTACATGGGATGGCGCTTACTGCAGGCACGCTCGGCGCCATTCGCCGGTGCTTCCACGTGAGACCACGCGCCTGCTGTCAGCAACCAGGCATGCACCTACGCTGCCACGGTCTCAGCGGGCTCCTGGACGGCGTCGGGGCGCAGCCGGGTGGCCGTCCACAGCAGCGCGGGCGCCATCAGGAGCAGGCCCACGTCGATGGTGAAGACATCCCACCAGCCATTAGCCATCGACACCCAGGGCCAGGCGCCGGTAAACACGCCGTTCGCGAGCGGCACCAGCAGGGTCAGCACACCCGCCAGCATCAGCTGCCAGCGAGCGGCCCACACCGCCGAGGGGCCAGCAAACGCCGCCACGAGGAGGACGCCCCAGGTGCCAAACAGCGCGATGTGCTCCCACGTGCGGAGCGCGGGCAGGTCGATGGGCAGCGCGGCCGTGGTCAGAAACAGCACCGGCACCGCGGCCACGAGGCCACAACCGAGGCCCACCGTCAGCCGTGCCAACACCCGATGCAAGCGTGGGGTGGCGCGGGGATCTTTCGGACGTCGGACCAGCACCCATAGGATGTTGCCGGTCAGAATCACCGCACTGGTGGCCAGAGCAAGCAGGAAGTACAGCACTTTGGCGATGGGGGTCCCCGGCCCAAACCGCGCATAGTGGAGGTTGACCAGCGCGGCCGTCGTGCCGCCGAGTGGGGTCCCGATGGTCGGGTTGCTGGCCGCCAGCACCTCGCCGGTGGAGGCATCGAGGATCGCCTCCGGGCCTGCGGTGAGGGAGCTGATGGCGTCGCCATAGACCTGCGCGATGGCCGCCTCATCGCCCCAGCCATGGATGGTGATCAGCGTGGGCGTCACGGTGCCCGCCCAGGACTCCGGCACCGCATCCAGGTAGGCCTGGAACGAGAGCATCTCGGCGGGCTCGCCGGTGGGTTCGTGCGGAGGGATCTCAAAGCCAGAGATAAGCTCGAACGCTTTGTTCTGATCGCCCTCAAAGACGACGATCACCGTGGGGGCAAGCAGCACGATGAGAAGCGCCAGGAACGCCCCCGAGATCGCGTACATGGCGGCGAAGGGCAACCCCACGAGCCCCAACACGGTGTGGGCGTCCGCTAGCGCGGCGCGGAGTTTGACCTTGGGACGGAACGTGTGCCAGTCCTTGGGCAGTTTGCGGAGGTGGATCAGCAGGCCACTCACCACCGCAAACAGAAAGAACACGCCCACGAGCCCAGCGATGAGCTCGCCCCAGAAGCCTCCTTGCCCGAAGAAGTGCAAGCGGTAGAGCATCTCCCCTAGCGCACTCCGGCTGCCCCGGCTCTCACCCTCCAGGGCCTCGCCGGTGACAGGGCTGATGGTGGCGGTGATGGTCTCCGTGGTGTCGCCCACGGGTGTCTGGTAGCGAACGAAGTAGTAGGTCCGCTCGCGGAAGGGGTACTGCACCTGCACGTCCGCCCCCTGCGCAGGGGGGGATGCGGCGAAGAGCGGCGCCACGGCGTCATCCATGCTGACCTGCACTTCGCCCATCCGCAGGGCGGGGTCAGACCAGGCATGCAGCTCAGCCCGATAGAGTGCGAAGGCACCCGCGTAGAAGATAACGAAGAGCCCAAGCCCGATGACGATGCCGGTCACCGAATGCGCGTCCCAGAACAGCTTGAACGCCCGCGGCCCCACCAGCTTTTGCTTGGCCTTCTTCGCGGACGGCCTCCCCGTGGTCGAGGACGCACCAGCCGTAGTCGTTGAGCGATCGAGGGTTTCCATCGAACAGGACGTGATCTGACAGACGAGGCCGATTCTATAAAAAATAGCCGAGTGCGGTGATAGCACCGAGTCCGAGTGACATGGCCCCCATCCGGAGCCATGCGCGGCGACCATTGGGGGCGAGCAGCGCCCACGCCATCAAGGCGACCCACACAGGGAGTGACAGGCCTACGCTCAGGGCCACCGCCACGCCGATGGGGATACCGAGGTGCGGAAGCGCTGTTCCTAACGCGAGACCGAACAGCAGGAACGCCACAAAGCCGCCGAAGAACGCGGCCGTCCCTTTGCCCCAGGCTTCGCCTTTGGTCCAGGTGTGCTTCATGGGGCAGAAGGAGGCCGGGTGGGCGGGTGCTTGGGCCGCTGGGCAGGCGGCATGGATGGCGGCAGTTTTGGCGCGCGCCCTCCGGCCGAGGTCTTGGGGCTTCGGGGCCCCACCACCTCAGCCGCTGGCAAAAAGAACGGCCCGGTTATGGCCAGTACGGACGCTACTAGCATCATCACTGTCACCACAAGGGCCGGCCCCACGGCCGATTCCGTAGCCAGGTAGGACACCCCCAGTCCTGCCACGGTCAGCCCGGTGCCCAGGCCGAGCAGAAGGCGGACGGATCCGAGCGCCTTGGATTGACGACCAGGCGCCGCCACGTAGAAGGCGCCGTACGCTAGCGCGGCCAGAATGAGGGATAGAATGAGCACAGCGGCGAGGGCTTACAACGCGATGTCCAGACTTACCCCCATCACGCGCGGCGTGACGATCTCGCCGTCGATCCCCCCGAAGGCGTTGTAGAACCGGCGGTCCGTGACCACCACATCCAGCAAGTTGCGGGCAAATCCGGTCAGGCGCACCCGCGTGCCTTGCACACGGAGGGCATAGCCCAGCTGGGCGTCCAGCATCACGTAGTCGCCGGCACGCAAGAGTGGATCATTCTCGATCGTGAGACTCGGGTTTTCGATGAGGGCTTGGTCGCCGGGCTGTGTGCCTACCAACGCATAGTTCTCACCGGTGTAGCTGAAGTTGACAGCGGCGAAGGGTCCGGAGCCGCGGTCGTAGATCGCACCCAAGGCGAGCGTCGTTTCCGGAGCGCCGGGGAACGAGAGGCCCGCGAGGTTGCGCCGAACGTCCACCGCGTCCCTGGTCTGCTGATCGCGAACGCTCTCCGTGCGGATGAATTCGTCGAACTCAGAATCGGTCAGGCCCAAGGAGCCGTAGAGCGTGAGCCCGCGAGTAGGGATGGCGCGCAACTCAAGCTCGCCGCCGTAGAGGGTCGAGGCCCCGGCGTTGATGGTGAGATTGAAGTTCGGGTTCGTGGCGGGGACCGAGATCTGCTGCTCGCTCCAGTCCGTGTAGAACACGTTGGCGTTGGCAATCAGGCGCCCATCGAGCCATCGGCTGCGGAAGGAGAGTTCATAGTTGCTCGTAAACTCCGGGTCGAACTCGTTCACATCGCGTTCTCCGATCACGAAGAAGGCCCCACCAGCCCGGTAGCCACGCTGAAAGGTGAAGCCGACCGAGGCATCGCGCGTTAGGTCGTAGGTGACGCCGGCCTTGGGCAGCCACGCGTCGAACGTGGTCGAGGCGGCTTCGTCTTCGCTCGCCACTTCCGCGATGATGAGACTCTCGATGAGGGGCTCAAAGCGGACAACCGGGGCGGGCGTGCCCTCGAAGTTGACCACCGCAGAGGTGACGGTGCTGGTGTTCTCGAACGACTCACGGTCGTAGCGCAGCCCGGCGGTGAGCGTCAGCCCCGGCACGACCTCGTGGTTCACCTCGCCAAAGACAGCGTAGTTGTCGGTCTCGAAGACCTCGTCATTGAACGCATCGTAGAGGATCCCGAAAGGCGGGACAGAGCTCCCGATGAGGTCTTCGAGCGGCTGCCGTGCAAGCGCGAACACATCGCCGGCGTCGTTCCGCAGGCGGTTGGAGTTGAACCGGCCGTAGTAGCCACCGAAAACGGCGCGGGTGCGCTCGGTCTCATAGTTGGCGCGCAGTTCTTGGGTGAACGTCGTCTCGTCCGTGTCCGAACGCTGCGAGACGGGCACGAAGATATCGGGGTCGTCGCTCTGATATCTGAGTCCGTCGATAAAGAAATCCAGGGTCAGGTAGCTCGACAGCGCCGTGAGCGTCAGGGCTGGCGTCACCTCATAGCTGGCCTCAACAGAGACGCTGTGGTGCGTCGTCTCATCGAAGAACGCAATCGGGTTTTGGCTCTCCCGATCGCTGAAGTCAAGCTCTCCCTCGGCGTCGGTGACGGCCGTCACCAAGGGATTGGCCGGACGATCGAACGCATAGGTGTAGCCCGCCAGGACCGAGAAGCCAGGGAGGGCCTTGGGCGTAAAAAGCAGGCGGGTCTTGAGGTTGCGCTGATCGACCCTCGTGGTCCGGTCGAAGTCGTCGTCGTCGGAATCGATGGTGGCATACGAGAAGCCTTCATCCTCCGTACCCACCTCGCCTGAAATCCGGAAGGCAAGCTGATCGGCGATGATCGGGCCCGTGACCATGAAGGCCCCTTCCAGGGCATCGTTGGTCCCGCCCCGGACCCGTGCCGCGGCGCCGTACTCGAACGAGGGGGCTGCCGAGCGGAGGTAGATCGCACCGGCCAGCGAGTTACGCCCGGAGAGCGTCGACTGAGGCCCGCGAAAGACTTCGACGGCCTCCAGATCCCAGGCTCCACGTATGGTGCGGAAGGTGCCAAAGCGGCCTTGCTGAACGCCGTCCACGTAGAGCGCTGCGGTCGGTCCGCTACCGCCACCGAAACCGCTGTTCGGGATGCCGCGAATGGTGAAGACGCCGTTGCCGCTCGTCGAGACGTTCCCCACGAGGCGGGTGGCATCCTCCCAATCGCGTACAAGAATCGATTCGAGCTGCGCACCATCGACCACATTGACCGAGGTCTGGGTATCCTGAAGGTTGCGCACAAACTTCTCGCTGCGCACCACCACCTCGGCCAGTTGCCGTGTGTCCTCAGTCAGCGCAATCTCGACGTAGGTCGTCTGCCCCGCCTCGACGGTGGTTCCCACCTCGGCGTCCTCGTAGCCGACGAACGAGGCCACCAGCGTTACCGGGCCCGCGGGGACGGATCGGATCGTGAACGTGCCGAAGGCGTCGGTGGCCGCCCCCAGGGTGGTGTCCTTGAGGCGAACGGTGGCGCCGGGCAGCAGCTGGCCTGTGCCGGCTTCAGTGACACGGCCGGTGAGGGTGCCGGTCTCGAGGTCGCCGGACTCGGCCGGACTGCTCTGCGCAAGGGCGGCGCCGGAAAGGATCACGCTACAACATAGCGCGACCAGGAGGGGAAGGGTACGCATGGGTCACTGCCGTGGTGGCTCGGGAGGGATAGATGCCTGCAGCCAGGCCCCGGGTCATCTGTTGGCCTGACTTATTTGGAAACGATCCAAACTAGAGACCATGTCCTCTCCGAACAACCCTTAACCCCCTACGCCCTCACAGCTTCACCAAAAACAAAAACCCGCCGATCCACCCCCTCACTCCATGCTCCGAAGTCCCGGTGCCAGTCCCCCTACGCCTTGGCATCCGTGCCCATGCCTACCGAGAGCGGGTATCAGGGGGGCTACAGCTTGAACCCTGGCAGCACGAGGTCGCGGTACTCGGGGTGGCGACGGATGTAGGCGGCCATGAACGGGCACAGGGGGACCACGACCAGTTCCTCCTCACGAGCGTAGCCCAGCACGTGGCGCGCCAGCCGCCCCGCCAAGCCTTGTCCCTCCAAGGCCACCGGCACCTCCGTGTGGGTGAACACGATGCGGCCGTTGGTGGTCCGGATGTAGTTGGCTTCCGCCAGGTGCCCCTCGACCTCAATCTCGAAACGGGCGCGTTTTTCGTTGTGGACAACGTCCAGATCTTGCGGCTTGGCATCCATGGTTAGCCCCTCAGGATGGGTGAACAGGGAAGGCTAGGCGCCCGTGTAGACGATGCGCCAGATGGTCCCCTCGCGCGAATCCGACACGTACAGCGACCCATCCGGCCCCACCGCGAGCCCCGTGGGGCGGTGCTCGGCATCCCGGGGGGAGGCGATGGACGGGCGGCCGGCAAAGTTGTCCGCAAAGACCTCCCAGTCCCCGCTGGGCTGCCCCCCTTCAAAGGGGACGAACACCACGTTGTAGCCCTCTTGCTCCTCGGGGGCGCGGTTCCACGACCCATGGAAGGCGATGAAGGCGCCCTCCTGGTAACGAGCGGGGAACTGACGGGCCTCATAGAAGAGCAAGTCGTTGGGGGCGTAATGGCCGGGGAAGGCCATGATCGGCGTCTTGGCGTTGGCACACCGCCCGACCTCGTCTCCATCACCGCCGTACTCCGGCGCCAGCACCTTCTGCCCCTGCACGTGGTCGTTGTAGCAATAGGGCCACCCAAAGTCATCCCCCTCGGATACCTGCATGAACTCCTCGGAAGGCAGCTCGGCATTCTGCTGGGCCGTGTAGAGATCGGGCCATAGCTGATCGAGTTGGTCGCGACCATGCTGGACCACGTAGAGGCTACCCACCATGGGGTTCCAGGTCATGGCTACGGCGTGGCGGATGCCCGTGGCATAGCGCGCGCCCTCCACCTGCTGCTGCTGGCCCGGCCGACTGGCCTCATAGCGCCAGATCCCGCCTTGCCGCTCCAACTGGGGGCAGGGATCGAGACCAGGCGAGCCGGGGGTGCGCTGCTCCTCCTGGCAGGCGTTGGACGGACCGCCGACCGTCACATACAGATGGCCGTCTCCGTCGAAGGTGAACGGCTTGGCGGCATGGCTCCGCTGGTCCGGGAGGCCACCGGCAATCAGCTCCCAGGCGCCAGCAGGCACCAGTTCATTGCCCGTAGGCATCGGGTAGCGCCCCACCGCCGTGTCCGGGGCGAAGTACAGGTGGTCGCCGTGTACCTCGATGCCGGTCCCCGTCATGGAGCCGAACGACGCGATCACGTCGGCGCGGCCATCGCCGGTGGTGTCTCGGAGGGCCACAATCCCGTGGCCGTCGTCGTTGGGACGGCTGAGGGCCAGGTAGATGTCGCCGTTGTCGCGAACGGTCAGGTGCCGTCCACGGCCCAGCTCCTCGGCCACGACCACCGCGCGAAAGCCATCGGGGAGGACAAGGCCGCCGTTGTCCGCATCGAAGGCCAGCGTGCCGGGGGGCACTTGCGGCTCGGGGCCGTCCTCCGTAGTGGTCGGGGAGTCACAGCCGATCAGGCAGGCGATGAGCAACAGTGGGAGGCAGCGGGCGAGTCGAGACATGGCAGCAGGGAGAAGGCGAGGAGGCAGGGAGGCGGGCGCCGGGATCAAGTCTGGATCACGCCGGGGTTGAACGGCGGGATCACCGGGTTATGGTCCGCCATCTCGATCCCTCGGCTGATCCAGTCCCGAGTCTGTACAGGGTCGATGATGGCATCTACCCAGAGACGCGCCGCGGCGTAATAGGGTTCGGTCTGAGCGGCATAGCGTGCCTCGATGGTCGAGAGCAGCTCTTGTTTGTCGGCCTCGCTCAGCGTCTGGCCGCGCTTTTCGAGGGTGCGCACCTGGATCTGGAGGAGCGTCTTGGCCGCCTGGGTCCCTCCCATCACCGCGATCCGGGCGGAGGGCCAGGCCACCATGAGGCGCGGGTCGTAGGCACGGCCGCACATGGCGTAGTTGCCGGCTCCGTACGAATTGCCAACCACCACCGTGAACTTGGGCACGACCGAGTTGGCCACGGCGTTGACCATCTTGGCGCCGTCCTTGATGATGCCGCCATGCTCGGCGCGGGTGCCCACCATGAAGCCGGTCACGTCTTGCAGGAAGACCAGCGGCACGCGCTTCTGGTTGCAGTTCATGATAAACCGCGCAGCTTTGTCCGCGGAGTCTGAGTAGATGACGCCGCCGGCCTGCAGCTCATCCGTGGCGGCTTTCTTGCCCGAGCGCGCCTTGACCACGCTCCGCTGGTTGGCCACGATCCCCACGCTCCAGCCGTCAATGCGCGCATAGCCGCAGAGGATGGTCTGGCCATACTCGGCTTTGTACTCGGTCCAAGAGTCCGCGTCGACCAGCCGGGCGAGCACGTCTCGCATGTCGTAGGGCTGGGCCCCGGTTTCGGGCAGGACGCCGTAGAGCTCGTCGATGGAGAACGCTGGCGCCGCGGCCTCCGTCCGGCGGAGCCCGGCACGTGGACGCGGGCCGAAGTGGCTGACCAGCTCCCGGACGCGGTCCAGGCAGGTCCGGTCGTCCGGCACTTTGTAGTCCGTCACGCCCGAGATCTCGGCATGGGTGGAGGCGCCCCCCAGCGTCTCGGCGTCGACCTGCTCGCCGATGGCGGCCCGCACCAGGAAGGGGCCTGCTAGAAATACAGAGCCGGTGCCCTCAACGATCAGCGCCTCATCGCTCATGATGGGCAGGTAGGCGCCCCCCGCCACGCAGCTGCCCATCACGGCCGCAATCTGCGGGATGCCCCGGGCCGAGAGCTGGGCGTTGTTGCGGAAGATGCGCCCGAAGTGCTCCTTGTCCGGGAAGATCTGGTCCTGCATGGGCAGGTAGACGCCCGCGGAGTCGACGAGGTAGAGGATGGGCAGGTGGTTCTCCAGGGCGATTTCCTGGGCGCGCAAGTTCTTCTTGGCCGTCATGGGAAACCAGGCGCCGGCCTTCACGGTGGCGTCGTTGGCGACGATCAGGCAGAGCTGGCCGCTCACCCGCCCGAGGCCCATGACGGTGCCAGCGGCTGGGCACCCACCCTCCTCTTCGTACATCCCGTAGGCGGCAAAGAGGCCCAGCTCCAGGAACGCCTCGGGCTCATCGAGCAGGTAGTCGATCCGCTCGCGAGCGGTCATCTTGCCGCGCTTGTGCTCGCGGGCGATGCGCGCTTCGCCCCCGCCCTTCTGGACCACCGCAGCGCGCCCGTTGAGTTCATCGAGTCGTTTGAGGTAGGCGCTGTGTCGGCGCTGGTAGGCAGCATCTGCAGGGGCAACGGCGTGCCCGAGGGCAGGGTCGAGGACCATAGAGGGGAGTCAGGAAGGTCGAGGTGAAGGAGGCCGGTGGCCCCAAGATACGGGGCGGGGCGTCAAGCGGGGCCCCGAAAAAAAACCCGGCGCAGCCCCATGGGCGCACCGGGTGGAAGGACGTCAGGTCGACGTGATCTCGGCAGAGCGTTAGATGATGGCACTCATCTTCTGCATGATCTCGGCACGCGACTCGCCCGTCTTCTCGTGGATCAAGTTGATCATCTTGGGCAGATTTCCACGTGCCTTCTTCATATCAGAGTCGGTGAACTCCTGCTCGCTCCAGATCGACTCAATCTGCGAGCGAACACGCTTCCAACTCTCGTTCATCTGACGAGTTGCCATGAGGTAACCTCTTTGTTAGACCATTAAAACGGTTGCACGCGAGCTGCAGATCGAAGCCTTGGCAATACCGAGGGCGTGTTCCCTTCAGCATAGGGTGGCCAGTGACTTGGTGGAGTCTGCCGCTGGGGCCCCTCAAGCGGGGTAGCACGCAAGCGTCCCCAGTTCCGCGGGGATGGGGACGCATAGAGAGGGGAAACCAGCAGGGCTCGCATCAATGGTAAAGCAGAATGAAACCGCTACCATAATTTAACAATAGTCGCCCCTACAAAACAAGGGTTTGTTTCTGCGCCAGCCTGGGTCTGCCCTCCGTACGAAGGCCGCTGGATCTGCGGATCCGGGCTCCCCTCAGGCTTCGGCCGGCCAGGGATGTGGGAGCTGGGCGGTCTACAGTTTCGCGGGTTTTTGATGCAGGTTCGGCCGAAATCGCCGAGCCATGGAGTATGTTACGCGTTTATCATGGGGTCCCTCTTTCCCGGCCTCCCTCGTGTCTCTCACCTATCCTCTGCACCAATGGCCTCGTTTCAGCACCTCACGCCCCCCACGAACGGCACCTCCATCGCCCTCACGAACGGCCGCCTGGTCGTGCCCGATGACCCGATCCTCCCCTTCATCGAAGGCGACGGCATCGGGCCGGACATCTGGCGGGCCGCCCAGCATGTGTTCGATGCGGCCGTGGAGAAGGCCTACGGGGGGCAGCGGCGGATTGAGTGGTTGGAGGTCCTCGCCGGCGAAAAGGCCCATCAGCAGACCGGGGAGTGGCTCCCCGCCGACACGCTGGAGGCCATCCGCACCTACCTGGTGGCCATCAAGGGCCCGCTGACCACCCCCGTGGGCGGCGGCATCCGGTCGCTCAACGTGGCGCTGCGGCAAAAGCTGGACTTGTACGCCTGCGTCCGCCCGGTCCAGTACTTCGAGGGCGTCCCCTCCCCCGTCAAGCGCCCCGAACAGGTGGACATGATCATCTTCCGGGAGAACTCGGAAGACATCTACGCGGGGATTGAGTACGAAGCGGGCAGCCCGGAGCGCGACAAGCTGCTCCGGTTTCTCACCGAGGAAATGGGCGTCTCTACCATCCGCTTCCCCGAAACCTCAGGCCTAGGCATCAAGCCGATCTCACAAGAGGGCACGGCGCGCATCGTCCGGGCGGCCCTGCAGTATGCCCTCGCCCAAGGGCGGCGGAGCGTCACGTTGGTCCACAAGGGCAACATCATGAAATACACCGAGGGCGCCTTCCGGGACTGGGGCTACCAGATCGCCAAGGACGAGTTCGGCGCGGTCGAGTACGGCGGCGGCCCCTGGTGCGCCATCGCGCGCGACGGCCAGGAGGACCTGATCGTGAAGGACGTCATCGCAGACGCCTTCCTGCAGCAGATCCTGACCCGCCCCGCTGAATACGACGTGGTGGCCACCATGAATCTCAACGGCGACTATATTTCGGACGCCCTCGCCGCGGAGGTCGGGGGCATCGGCATCGCCCCGGGTGCCAACATCAACTACGATACGGGGCTCGCCATCTTCGAAGCCACCCACGGCACCGCACCCAAGTACGCCGGCCAGGACAAGGTCAACCCATCGTCGGTCATCCTCTCCGGCGAGATGATGTTCCGCTACCTCGGCTGGCCCGAAGCCGCTGACCTCATCCTGCAAGGCCTGCAGGGAGCCATCGGCCAGAAGCGCGTCACCTACGACTTTGAGCGTCTCATGGACGGCGCTACCCTGCTCAAGACCAGTGAGTTCGGCCAGGAGATGGTGAGTCATATGTGAGGGTGTGGGAGTTTGAGAGTACGAGAGTTTGAGAGCAGGAGCGTCCGTAGCTTCCAACGCTCACCGTGCCTCACACCCTCACACCCTACCGAATCACCACCACCTTTTCCACCCGGTCATCGTTGACGCGGAGGGAGGTGCCGCCGGTGCGCGCAAATACCTTGTAGAGGTACACCCCGGTGGCCACGCGGTCGCCGTCAGCGTCGCGGCCGTCCCAGACGGCCTGGTTCCAACCGATGCGCAAGGGCGGGGCCGTGAGGAGCTGAGGCTCGTCCATAAGGTCGAGCTCGCGGACGAGGCGGCCGGTCAGGGTGTAGAGGCGGATGCGGAAGTCGTCGATCTCGGTAGCATCGGCGCCACGGAGGCGGAACGCGAGGCGGGTGGACTCGACCATGGGGTTGGGGTACGGGTAGAGGCTCTCTACCTCGACCTCCTGCTGCACCCGGAAATGCAGCTGATAGGGACTGTCCTGCGCCTCGTTACCGGAGGCATCGAAGGCGCGCACCTGCAAGGTGTAGGTGGTATCCCGCTCGCTGAGATCCGGGGTGAACAGCAGCCGAGCGGCCTCGCCTGGGGCCGAGGCCGGCGTGTAGGCGACGTCGGGGCTACCTACCGTCTGCACGAGGCCCGCCAAGCGGACCTCGACCAACGTCGTATCGTCCAGGACCCGGAACCGGTTATCATCCTCCACCAACACCTCGATCTGCGGACGGGCCGAGATGAAGGGGAAGGCCGGATCCTGGAGGTTGCGTCCGCTGATCGGCAAAGGGTCGTTGGGTAGCGCCTCGCCGTCGATCTGGACGAGGAAGGACGGCGGCGTGGCGTCGGCCTCGATCTGGAAGGGGCGCTGGACCACGTTGTTGAACACCACCGGCTCTGCGGGTCCGCCTTGGTCCACCGCCACCAGCAGCCGGTTCTGGCCCACGCGGCCCGCCGTGGGCAGCACCACCTGGGAGCGTAGGCTTCCTTGAGGCGGCAACGCAGCGAGCGTATCGACCGCCACCACTTCCTCCCGATTCTCGGCGTCGCGAATCCGATACTGCACCACGGCCTGGGCCACAGGATCGGCGCTCAGGTTGAACACGGTGGTCTCCACCTCAAGGGGGGCCGCCTCCAGGAGGGTGTCCGCAGAGAGCACCAGGGCCTCGGCACTCAGGGCCAGCTCGGGCACGGGGTCGAACGTGACAACCAGGGTCTCCAGTTGGGGCACCGCCGCCCGCGTGGTGTCGCGCAGGGTGGTTCGGAGGCGTAGGTAGGGGTGGATGGCGGCCTCGATGGCCGTCAGGTCCACGCGTCCCGGCAGCGTCTGGGTGAGGAGCACGTCTTGGCCGGACTCGTCCAACACCTCAACGAGCGCCTCCCCGGCCGGGGAGGCGCCTCGGATGACCCCGTCCAGGTCCTGCCAGCGCAAGGCGGGACCGATGCGGGGCGTGGTCGTCCGTCCCCCCTGAAACTGGAAGGCCAGGGTGGTATCCAGAATGCTCTCGTTGGTGCCTCCAGCAGGCACGACCCGCTCCACGATGGTTTCCGGGCGTCCGAAGCGCCCAGCCAGGAGCCAGAGGTCGGTGTAGTCGAGGGTGTCGATGGCGGTGCTGCCCAGCGTGCGGAGCATCCGTTTAACGGAGGGGGGGATCTCCGTGCCGCTCTGCCGCCCCAGGTGGCGCGTCCGCGCGAACACGTAGTCGCCCTCGTCGATGGTCTGGATGAGGCTGTCGAGCCGGATGCGGGCCCGCGTGGAATCGTCGTCGAACCGAGCCTCTAGGTCGGGCGATATCTTGTAGGTGGGGAAGCTGTCGTGGGCCTCGACCTCCCCGGTCTGCCCGTTCAGGACCAGCACGCCAAAGCCGAGACCGAGTCGCTGGTAGATGTCACTCCCTACCTGGAACTGACCTTTCAACAGGCCTGACCCACGCTCCGACGAGGCGGTCACCTTGAGGCTGAAGGTGTTGACGGACCAGGCGCCATCCTCCCAGAGCAGGATGCCATCGGACTGGTTGTCGGCAAAGAGGGGCCCTTGCTGCGCCCAGCCTCGGCCTGATGCGCTGGGGAGCACGGTGAAGGCGGCCGCTTGCCATGTTTCGGCGGCGCTGCCCTCCACACGCGCGCGCCAGAAGTAGGTCTGCCCAGGTTCAAGCTGTGTGACCGGCCAGGTGGCCACCTGCCGCTCAGGGACCGCCCGGTGGGTCGCACGTCCTGGGGTCGAGAACGTGGCGGTGGTGTCTAGCTCAAACACCACCGCGGGGATGGCCTGCCCGCCGATGGCGGCAGTGACCACCTGAAGCTCGGCCGAGGAGCCGATCACAAGGCCTCGATCCAAGGGGGCAAGCACGGTCACGCCCGATGAGAAGACCAGGGTTTCCCGTTCGATGGTGTTGTTCAGCTCGTCCTCCTCAGGTAGGACATCGAGCGGGTCCACCGACACCCGCAGCTGGTTGCGCCCTACGTCGGCCTCGCCGATGGGCACGCGCAGAGTCACCGTGGTGTCGATACGTACGGGCGG
>JBCDJV010000051.1:0-34583 GCA_038747425.1 Bacteroidota bacterium | reverse complement strand
TGGAGATGGTGATGCCGGGCGACAACACGCAGTTCGTGGTGAAGCTGATCGTGCCGGTGGCGATGGAGCAGGGGTTGCGCTTTGCGATCCGTGAGGGGGGCCGGACGGTGGGCGCTGGTGTCGTCTCCAAGATCCTCGACTGATCTGACGCGTATACAATATTGTACGGGGGGAGCCGCCTCCATCGGCGGCTTCCTTCCACACGGGCATAGCTCAATTGGTAGAGCGACGGTCTCCAAAACCGTAGGTTGGGGGTTCAAGTCCTCCTGCCCGTGCCATTGAACATCCGGTGGGCCTGTCGTCTCGCCAAGTTATCTACTCTCCTAGCGATTCTTTACCGAGCTACCCATGAGCAAAACGCAGTCGTACGTCCAAGAGGTGGCCAAAGAGATGAAGAAGGTGAACTGGCCCGATCAGAAGGAGCTGGTGAGCAACACCGTCGTCACCATCGTGGCCACCGCCATGATCTCGCTCTTCATCTTCGGTGCGGACCGCGTCATCGCACAGGTGCTGAGCTTTATCTACTAGCACAGCATCCAGCACTTCACCTCACACGATCGGGCCTCCCCTCGGAATGAAGGCCCCTCTTGTACTGACAAGCCGACCAACAGGGCGTATGGCCACGAGCGACATCCGAAAATGGTACGTACTACGCACCTTCTCCGGACACGAGAAGAAGGTGAAGGAGTACCTGGAGAGCGAGCTGGAGCGCCTCGACCTGGAGGACAAGCTGTCGGAGATCATGATCCCGACGGAGACCGTCTTTGAGATGCGAGGGGGGAAGAAGCGCACCCGGGAGAAGACCTTCTTCCCCGGCTACATCATGCTGCATGCGCTCCTGGACAACGAGCTCCAGCACGTCATCTCCGGGCTACCCTCAGTGATTGGCTTCCTGACAGCTGGCAGCGGTGAGCGGGCGCAGCCCACGCCCCTGCGTCCCGACGAAGTGAACCGCATCCTCGGCAAGATGGACGAGGCCCGGGAGATGGGCGAGCAGCCCGAGATCCCGTTCAAGACGGGCGACGCCGTCAAGGTCATCGACGGGCCGTTCAACAACTTCACGGGCTTTGTGGAAGAGGTCTACCCGGACAAGATGAAGGTCAAGGTGATGGTCTCCATCTTTGGCCGCAAGACCCCCCTGGAGCTCGATTACCTCCAGGTAGAGCACGAAGAATAAGTTGGCGCGTTGCGCGCCGCACTTTTGAACAGCGGGAGTCTGTAGGCCCAGCGGCCCCGGACGTTTGCACCGCACAGGCATACGACACATGGCAAAGAAAATTGACGGGTACATCAAGCTCCAGATCAAAGCGGGGCAAGCCAACCCGGCCCCGCCGATCGGCCCTGCGCTCGGTCAGCATGGGGTGAACATCATGGAGTTCTGCAAGCAGTTCAACGCGTCCACCCAGGACCGGATGGGTCTGGTGCTGCCGGTCGTGATCACGGTCTTCGCGGACAAGTCGTTCTCCTTCATCGTCAAGAGCCCGCCTGCTGCGGTGCTGCTCAAGAAGGCGGCGAACATCCAGAAAGGCGCCGGCGATCCGCTCCGCGAGCGCGTGGCCACCGTCACCTGGGACGACTGCATCGACATTGCGAAGCAGAAGATGGAGGACCTGAACGCCTTTGATGAGCAGCACGCTGCGTCCATGATTGCCGGCACTGCGCGTTCCATGGGCATCAAAGTGAAAGATCGCCCGGAGGCCTAGGCGCCCCGGCTAGGATTCCCCTCGTCGTTCGCTGCACGTGCCTCGTGGGCGCGTCACACGGTGGGGGGCATGTATACAAACGCGGGAGCCCGCTGAAGGCCGACTCGGCCCGGGGGGCGTTTGCACCGCACAACCCACAGGACTTATGCCAAGAAAAGGAAAGCGGTATCGGCAGTTTGCCACGCTGATCGAGGAAGCAGGGGGCGGCCCCTTCTCTCTCGACGAGGCCATTGAGCTGCTCAAAAAAGGCTCGCAGGCCAAGTTCACCGAGTCGGTCGACCTCGACGTGCGTCTGGGCGTGGACCCGCGCCACGCGGACCAGATGGTCCGTGGCACGGTGGCGCTGCCGCATGGGACGGGCAAGACCGTTCGGGTGCTGGTGCTCACCAACGAAGGCAAGCAGGCGGAAGCCACCGAGGCGGGCGCCGACTTCGTGGGGCTCGACGACTACGTGGACAAGATCCAGAAAGAAGGCTGGACAGACTTCGACGTGGTCATCGCCTCGCCGGACGTCATGGCCAAGGTCGGCCGTCTGGGCCGGGTGCTGGGGCCGCGTGGCCTCATGCCCAACCCCAAGAGTGGCACCGTGACGCCCAACATTGGCGAGGCCGTGCAGCAGGTGAAGGCCGGTAAGATCGACTTCCGCGTCGACAAGTTCGGCAACATGCATGCGGCGATTGGCAAAGCGTCCTTCAGTGAGGAGCAGCTTCGCGAGAATGCCGAGGCGTTCCTGCGCGAGATCATTCGCCTCCGCCCCTCTTCGGCCAAAGGGATTTACATGCGCTCCGTGACGGTCTCGACGACCATGGGGCCCGCCATCCCGATTGACCGTCAGCAGGTGGCTGGAAGCGCCCGCTAACCCTGATCCCTCGCGCACACGAAGCCCGGGCCCTGCGTCCGCTTCACAGACGATAGAGACTACGCTATGCCGATGACCCGCAAGCAGAAGGCAGAAGCCGTCGAGGCGATCGCCAGCAAGCTGCAAGAGACCCCGACGATCTACCTGACCAACTACTCCGGCCTCTCTGTGGCCGAGATGAACGAGCTGCGCGGCAAGTTTCGCGCGGCCAACGTAGAGTACCGCGTGCTCAAGAACACGCTCGTCCGCAAGGCCATGGAAAGCCTGGGCGGCTACGAGGCACTCTACGACCAACTGAATGACCCGACGGCCGTGGCCTTCACCGAAGAGCCTGCCGCGCCGGCTCGGGTCATGAAAGACTTCCTCGAGGACAACAAGAAAGAGATCCCCGCCCTCAAAGGGGCCTTCGTGGACGGCGCCTTCTATGGCGCCGACGCGCTGGAGATACTGTCCAAGCTGAAGTCGAAGGACGAAATCCTGGGCGACATCCTGGGCCTGCTCATGGCCCCGATGACCAACGTGGTGGGTGCCCTCCAAGGACAAGGCAGCACCCTCGTGGGCGCCATCAAGCAGATCGCCGAGCGAGAAGAGGATTGAGTGGCGAACGGTACGCGGTGAAGCAAGCATGGCGAGCGGGCGCGCCCTCAACGGCCCCCATGACCCATTCACACTTCACCACTCACCATTCACCATTCACCATTCACTAACCCTTAATCAGCGGCGTAGCCTGGCCATCGGGCGCAGACCGCCGCCGGAGAGAACGAACCTATGGCAGACATCAAAGAACTCGCAGAACAGCTTGTCAACCTGACGATCAAAGAGGCCAGCGAACTGGCCACCATCCTCGAAGAGGAGTACGGCATCAAGCCCGCCGCCGCCGCCGTGGCCGTGGCTGGACCCGCCGGGGGCGACGGTGCCGCCGCAGCCGCCGAGGAGCAGACGGAATTCGACGTCATGCTCACCGGCATCGGGGGCAACAAGATTGCCGTCATCAAGGTGGTTCGCTCGGTCACCGGTCTCGGCCTGAAGGAGGCCAAGGCCCTCGTGGACGGCACGCCGAACGCCGTCAAGGAGGCCGTCTCGAAGGAAGAGGCCGAGTCCGTCAAGGCGCAGCTCGAAGAGGCGGGCGCCGAAGTCGAGCTCAAGTAAACAGGCGCGCGGTGTCCGGACGCCGCGCCCTCGGCGTCGAGGCCTCGGAGCCGGCTCCCTGTGGGGGCCGGCTTCGACGCGTCGAGCCTCACAACGACCGGAAACAAGCTGAACCTATTGGCGTTAGCCCTTTTCTTGAGCACTTTGGTAGAACGGCGAGGTTATGACGAGAGTCCTTCTGGTCACCGATCCCTTGATCCACCCCGCGGCCTACCGCGTCGCCTCTCACCCCCGGCACAACGTCTCTACATGGTTCGACCACCTGCAACACGGCGTGGCCGCGAGCATCCCTCGTGCCGCGCTTTCGCACGTTGTGCCCGCAGACCGTTGCCCTAGCTGACGTCTGCCTCATTCGCTGGTTTTCTCCAGGCATGCACGCAGCGCAGGGGGGCGCCCCGCTACGGCTCCGCCCGCTGTATGCCGCCTAGGTTTAACACCCATCCAACCCCAATCCGCGTATGCCGAATCAGAACGGTCTGGACGCAGGCCTGAACGGACGTGTCTCCTTTGGGTCCATCCGCTCCATACTCGACTACCCCGACTTCCTCGAGGTGCAACTCCAAGCCTATCGCGAATTCGTGCAGGATGACGAGGCCCCCGAGGATCGGCGCGACGTGGGGTTGCAGGGCGTCTTCAAGGAGCACTTCCCGATCCAGGACAGCCGCGAACGCTACACGCTGGAGTTTATCCACTTCTCCCTGGACGCGCCGAAGCACTCTGTCGAGGAATGCATCGCGCAGGGCCTCACCTTTGCGGTTCCGCTCAAGGCGAAGCTGCGCCTCTCCTCCCGCGAGGACGAGGACGAAGATGAACCGGAAGAGGCCATCGAGCAGGAAGTCTACCTGGGCAACCTGCCCTACATGACCGAGCGCGGCACGTTCGTGGTGAACGGGGCCGAGCGCGTCATCGTGTCGCAGCTGCACCGTAGCCCGGGCGTCTTCTTCGGTCAGAGTGTGCACCCCAACGGGACACAGCTCTTCTCCGCCCGCGTCATCCCCTTCCGCGGCTCGTGGGTCGAGTTCTCGACCGACGTCAACAACGTGGTCTGGGCCTACATCGACCGCAAGAAGAAGCTGCCGGTCACCACGCTTCTCCGCGCCCTTGGGTTCTCGACCAACGAGGATCTGGTGCGCATGTTTGACCTGGCCGACGCCGTAGACGTGGGCAGCGCCAAGGCCTTCAAGGCCTACGTCGGGCGCGAGCTGGCCGCCTCTGTTACCGTCGAGAAGATCGTCGAGGTCATCGACGAGGACACGGGCGAGGTCATCGAAGAGCGCACCGAGCGCGAGGTCATCCTCCCCGCCGATCATAAGCTGACCGAGGCAGACCGGGACACGCTCAAGGAGCACGACGTGGCGCAGATCTTCCTCCTCAAGGGCGAAGACGAAACCGACGGCGCGCTGGACACCAGCTCGCTCCTCAACACCATCAAGAAGGACCCGTCGCACTCCGAGGAGGAGGCGCTGGAGCACCTCTACCTGCAGCTGCGCGGCACCGAGGCTCCGGACCTGGACACCGCCCGTGGCGTGCTGGACCGCCTGTTTTTCAGCGAGAAGCGCTACGACCTGGGCGACGTTGGCCGGTACCGGATCAACCGCCGCCTCAACCTGGACGTGGCGCCGGACACCCTGACGCTGACTGTGGAGGACATCCTGGCCATCGTCCGGGAGCTGATCAGCCTCCAGAACGGCAAGAGCTCGGTGGATGACATTGACCACCTCGGCAACCGCCGCGTCCGCACCGTAGGCGAGCAGCTGTCCTCCCAGTTCTCGCTGGGCCTGGCCCGCATGGCGCGCACCATCAAGGAGCGCATGAACCTGCGCGACGCCGACAAGCTGACGCCGCAGGACCTGGTCAACGCGCGGACCGTCTCGAGCGTGATCAACACGTTCTTCGGGACGAACCAGCTCAGCCAGTTCATGGATCAGACGAACCCGCTGTCTGAGCTGACCCACAAGCGCCGCATGAGTGCGCTCGGCCCTGGGGGCCTGACGCGTGAGCGCGCCGGCTTCGAGGTGCGCGACGTGCACTTCACGCACTACGGCCGCCTCTGCCCAATCGAGACGCCGGAAGGACCGAACATCGGCCTGATTTCGTCGCTCTGCGTGCATGCCACCATCAACGATTTCGGCTTCATCGAGACGCCGTACCGCGTGGTGGAGGACGGGCGCGTCACGGACGAGATCCGCTTCCTCACCGCCGAGGAGGAGGACAACGCCATCATCGCCCAGGCCAACGCCGAGATTGGCGACGACGGCGCGTTCCTGACCAAGTACGTGCGCTGCCGCTTCCGGGGGGACTTCCCGCAGGAGCCACCGGAGAACATCCAGTACATGGATGTGTCGCCGAACCAGATCGTCTCGCCGGCCGCCTCGCTGATTCCGTTCCTGGAGCACGACGACGCCAACCGCGCCCTCATGGGCTCGAACATGCAGCGCCAGGGTGTACCCCTCCTGCGGGCCGATGCGCCCCTGGTGGGCACCGGCCTGGAGCACCGCGTGGCGCGGGACTCCCGCGCGGTCATCGTGGCCGAGGCTCCGGGCGTCATCGAGTACGTAGACGCCACGCGTATCGTGGTGCGCTACGACCAGAGCGCGGCGGAGGCCTCCGTGGCCTTTGAGGAGCCGGTCAAGACGTACCACCTGACCAAGTTCCGCCGCACCAACCAGGACACGTCGGTCAACCAGAAGCCGATCGTCAAGGTGGGGCAGCGCGTAGACAAAGACACGGTGCTCACCGACGGCTTCTCGACGGACCAGGGCGACCTGGCCCTCGGCAAGAACGTGCTGGTGGCCTTCATGCCGTGGCGCGGGTACAACTTCGAGGACGCTATCGTCATCTCGGAGCGCCTCGTGGCGGACGACGTCTACACGTCGGTCCACATCGAGGAGTGCCAGCTGGAGGTGCGGGACACCAAGCGCGGCCAAGAAGAACTGACCCGCGAGATCCCGAACGTCTCGGAGGAGGCCACCAAGGACCTCGACGAGCGCGGCATCGTCCGCATCGGCGCCGAGATCACCGCCGGGGACATCATCGTGGGCAAGATCACGCCGAAGGGCGAGACCGATCCCACGCCGGAAGAGAAGCTGCTGCGCGCCATCTTCGGCGACAAAGCGGGCGACGTCAAGGACGCCTCCCTCAAGGCCAAGCCAGGCATGAAGGGCGTGGTGATTGACACCAAGCTCTTCAGCCGCCGCAAGCTGGACCCCGCCTCCAAGAAGCGGGAGCAGCAGCATCTGGCCGACATCGAGGAGACTCTGCAGCGCGACATCAACGCGCTCAATGCCTCCTTCTGGGACAAGTTCTACGCGCTCACCGACGGCCAGACCTCGGAGGGCATCGAAGCGCGTGACGGCCGCGAGCTGGTCGTGGAAGGTGCGGCCATCAACCGGTCGGCCTTCGAGGGCGTGGCGCCGATCGAGGTGAACAGCCGCATGGGCCTCACCACGGACAAGAAGCTCAACAAGAAGCTGCGCACGCTCTTCCGCAACTACCAGCGCGTCTACAACCGCGTGCAGGGCGAGTCCAAGCGCCAGAAGCACCAGGTGCAGATGGGCGACGAACTGCCCCCGGGTATCGTGCAGCTGGCCAAGGTCTACATCGCCAAGAAGCGCAAGATTCAGGTCGGTGACAAGATGGCCGGCCGCCACGGCAACAAAGGGGTGATCGCCAAGGTGGTGCCGCAGGAGGACATGCCGTTCCTCGAAGACGGGACCCCCGTGGACATCGTGCTCAACCCGCTGGGCGTGCCGAGCCGCATGAACCTCGGCCAGATCTACGAGACGCTGCTCGGCTGGGCCGGCAAGAAGCTCGGCGTCCGCTACGCCACCCCGACGTTCGACGGCGCCTCGCTGCAGAACATCTCGGCGGAGCTGGAGAAGGCGGGCTTGCCCACCGACGGCCGCGCGCAGCTCTACGACGGCCGCACCGGCGAGGCGTTTGACCAGAAGACGACCGTCGGCTACATCTACATGCTGAAGCTGAGCCACCTCGTGGAGGACAAGATCCACGCGCGCTCCATCGGGCCCTACAGCCTCATCACCCAGCAGCCGCTGGGCGGGAAGGCGCAGTTCGGTGGGCAGCGCCTTGGAGAGATGGAGGTCTGGGCGCTCTACGCCTACGGGGCCGCCAACGTCCTGCAGGAGATGCTCACCTACAAGTCTGACGACGTCAAGGGACGCTCCAAGGCCTACGAGGCCTTGGTCAAGGGCGAGAACATGCCCGAGCCCAACACGCCCGAGAGCTTCAACGTGCTCGTCCGCGAGCTGCAAGGCCTCGGCCTCGAAGTCAAACTGGACTGACCGGGCTGTTCGTGACCCGATGCGGGCGGCGTGCTGCCGCCGCCCGCTCCTCAGCCTTCGCCTACCGCCCTTAGCCTAGATTCCTATGCCTTACGGAAAAACCCAGAAGATCAAGAAGAACTTCAGCGGGATCACCGTCAGCCTATCGTCGCCCGAGACCATCCTCGAGCGGTCCTACGGTGAGGTCCTGAAGCCGGAGACGATCAACTACCGGAGCTTTAAGCCCGAGAAGGACGGTCTCTTCTGCGAGAAGATCTTCGGCCCGGTCAAGGACTGGGAGTGCCACTGTGGCAAGTACAAGCGCATCCGCTACAAAGGCATCATCTGCGACCGCTGCGGCGTGGAGGTGACCGAGAAGAAGGTGCGCCGCGAGCGGATGGGCCACATCACGCTCAGCGTGCCGGTGGTCCACATCTGGTACTTCAAGACGCTCCCCAACAAGATTGGTCACCTGCTCGGGCTCAAGTCGAAGAACCTCGAGAAGATCATCTACTACGAGAACTACGTCGTCGTGCAGCCGGGCAGCGCCGCCGCCCTGGGCGTGGAGCCCAACCAGCTGCTCACCGAGGACGAGTATTTCGACATCCTCTACCAGATCCGCGAGGACAACAACCGGCTCGACGACGAGGACCCGGAGAAGTTCATCGCCATGATCGGGGGCGAGGCCGTGGAGGCCATGCTCAAGCGCCTCAACCTGGACCTGCTCTCGAAGGAGCTGCGCTTCCAGGTCAAGACCGAGACGAGCCAGCAGCGCAAGGGGGACGCCCTCAAGCGCCTCGGCATCGTGGAGGCCTTCCGGGACTCCAACCGCCGCATGGAAAACCGCCCCGAGTGGATGGTGATGCGGGTCATTCCGGTCATCCCGCCGGAGCTGCGCCCGCTCGTCCCGCTCGAAGGCGGCCGCTTCGCCACGTCGGACCTCAACGACCTCTACCGGCGCGTCATCATCCGCAACAACCGCCTCAAGCGCCTGATCGACATCAAGGCGCCGGAGGTCATCCTGCGGAACGAGAAGCGCATGCTGCAGGAGTCCGTGGACTCGCTGTTCGACAACAGCCGCAAGGCCAACGCCGTACGCTCGGATTCGAACCGTGCCCTCAAGAGCCTCAGCGACATGCTGAAGGGCAAGCAGGGCCGCTTCCGCCAGAACCTGCTCGGCAAGCGCGTAGACTACTCCGGCCGTTCGGTCATCGTGGTGGGCCCGGAGCTGAAGCTCCACCAGTGTGGCCTGCCCAAGGAGATGGCGGTGGAGCTGTTCAAGCCGTTCATCATCCGTAAGCTCATCGAGCGCGGCATCGTCAAGACGGTCAAGAGCGCCAAGAAGGTGGTGGACCGCCGCACAGCCGACGTCTGGGACATCCTGGAGAAGGTCATCGCCGGGCGGCCCGTCATGCTCAACCGTGCGCCGACGCTGCACCGCCTGGGCATCCAGGCCTTCCAGCCGGTGCTCATCGAGGGCAAGGCCATCCGCTTGCACCCGCTCGTCTGTACCGCCTTCAACGCGGACTTCGACGGGGACCAGATGGCCGTCCACGTGCCGCTCAGCCACGACGCGTGCCTGGAGGCCATGATCCTCATGCTCTCCAGCCACAACATCCTGTCGCCCGCGCACGGGGGGCCCACGGCCGTCCCGACGCAGGACATGGTGCTGGGGCTGTACTACATGACGAAGGCCAAGAGCGGCCTTCGCGGCGAGGGGATGCGCTTTGCCGGGCTCGAAGAAGCGCGCCAAGCCTACGACCAAGGCGTAATCGACCTGCACGGCAAGATCACGGTCCGCCTGCCCTCGGGTGAGCGCGTGGAGACCACCAGCGGCCGCGTCCTCTTCAACGAAGTGGCGCCGGGCGACGTCCCGTACATCAACGACGTGCTCACCAAGAAGAGCCTACGTAAGATCATCAGCCTGGTGCTCAAGACGGTCGGCTTCTCGAAGACGGCCGAGTTCCTGGACAACATCAAGACGCTCGGCTTCGAGCAGGCCACCACGGGCGGCCTGACCTTCTCGCTGGCCGACATCGTGGTGCCGGACTCCAAGGAGAAGCTCATCAGCGATGCCGACCAAGAGGTGGAGAAGATCCGGGGCAACTACGCCATGGGCTTCATCACCGAGAACGAGCGCTACAACCAGGTCATCGACATCTGGACCCGGACCAACAACCGGATCTCGGACGAGCTCTACAACACGCTCAAGGCCAACGAGGAAGGCTTCAATGCCATCTTCATGATGGCCGACTCGGGCGCGCGTGGTAGCCGTGAGCAGATCCGGCAGCTGGGCGGCATGCGTGGCCTCATGGCCAAGCCGCAGAAGAGCCTCGTGGGCTCGGCCGGGGAGATCATCGAGAACCCGATCAAGTCCAACTTCAAGGATGGCTTGTCCGTCCTGGAGTACTTCATCTCCACGCACGGTGCCCGTAAGGGTCTGGCCGATACGGCCCTCAAGACGGCCGACGCCGGCTACCTGACGCGCCGCCTCGTGGACGTCTCGCAGGACGTGACCGTCACGGAGCACGACTGCGGCACGCTGCGCGGGATCAAGATCTCGGCGCTGAAGGACAACGAGGAGATCGTGGAGCCGCTGGCCGACCGCATCCTCGGCCGCGTGTCCGTGCACGACGTGTACGATCCGCTGACCGACGAGCAGCTCATCGGGGCCAACGAGATGGTCACCGAAGAGGTGGCCCGCAAGATCGCCGAGACCTCCATCGAGGAGGTCGAGATCCGCTCGGTGCTCACCTGTGAGAGCCGCCGCGGGGTCTGCGCGCTGTGCTACGGCCGCAACCTGGCTTCGGGGCGCCTCGTGGAGGCCGGCGAAGCCGTGGGCGTGGTGGCCGCGCAGTCCATCGGGGAGCCGGGCACGCAGCTTACGCTTCGGACCTTCCACATCGGGGGCGCTGCCAGCCGTATCGAGGCCGAGAGCACGGTCAAGACGAAGTTCGGCGGCAAGGCCGTCTTCGAGAGCCTCCGCACCGTCACGTTCGACGATGGCGAGGGGCCGAGGGACATCGTGCTGGCCCGCCAGGGCGAGATCGGTATCTACGACGAGGATGGGCGTCAGCTCACGAGCTACAACATCCCGTACGGCGCCGAAGTCCTGATCGAAGATGGCGACACCATCGAGAAGGGCGCCGTGCTGGCGTCGTGGGACGTCTACAACAGCGTCATCCTCTCCGAGGTGGGCGGCAAGGTCACGTTCCAGGACATCATCGACGGCACCACGTACCGCGACGAGTCCGATGAGCAGACCGGCTTCAAGGAGAAGGTCGTCATCGAATCCCGCGAGCGCAACATGACCCCCGCGCTGATGGTGGGCGATGGCAAGGGCTCCAGCCGTGAGTACACGCTCCCGGTCCGCGCCCGCATCCAGGTCGACGCCGGGGACACGGTGCAGGCCGGTCAGGTGCTGGCCAAGATCCCACGTCAGTCCGCCAAGACGCGCGACATTACGGGCGGTCTGCCCCGCGTGACGGAGCTCTTCGAGGCCCGCACGCCGAGCGACCCGGCCGTGGTGAGCGAGATCGAGGGCGTGGTCAGCTACGGCGGCCGTAAGCGCGGCTCGCAAGAGGTCATCGTGACGAGCCGCGACGGCTCTGTGTCCAAGACCTACCTGGTCTCGCTGTCCAAGCACCTCCTGGTCCACGAGAACGACTTCGTCCGCGCGGGCGAGCCGCTCTCCGACGGGCAGGTGGCGCCGCAGGACATCCTGGCCATCCAGGGCCCGCGCCGCGTGCAGGAGTACTTGGTGAACGAGATCCAGGAGGTCTACCGCCTCCAGGGGGTGGGTATCAACGACAAGCACATCGAGGTCATCGTTCGCCAGATGATGCAGCGTGTGCGCGTCAGCGACCCCGGCGACACGCCGTTCCTCGAGGATGACACCGTGGACCGCTTCCTGCTCGAAGACACCAACGATAGCCTGTACGACACGTTTGTGGTCACCGACCCCGGTGACTCGATGCTGCAGGTGGGCGACATCGTGGACCGCCGCCGTCTGCGCGAGGTCAACTCCAAGATGAAGCGGAGTGACCAGCGGCAGGTACAGGTCCGCGAAGCCCAGCCCGCCGTGGCTGAGCCCATCCTGCTCGGCATCACGCAGGCGGCCCTGGCCACGGACTCGTTCGTGTCTGCGGCGTCGTTCCAGGAGACGACCAAGGTGCTGACCACGGCCTCCATTGCGGCTAAGGTGGATCCGCTGTACGGTCTCAAGGAGAACGTGATCGTGGGGCACCTCATCCCGGCCGGGACCGGCCAGCGTCGCTTCCGCGATATCGTGGTCGGCTCTCAGACCGAGCTGGAGAAGCTCCAGGCCGCCACCGAAGAGCTCAAAGCCTCGATCAACGCCGGCGACGGCGCCTCGGGCGATGGGGCCTCGGCTGGCGACGGCGCGCCGACGCGCTCGATCAGCGCCTAGTGGGCTCCCAGCTTCATACACACAGCGCCCCGCCGTACAGGCGGGGCGCTTTTTTTAGATTCCAGACCACCTTCCCTCTCCCCGTAGTTCACCTCCTCCCCCCATGCGTACACGCTTCTCTCTCCTCGCGTTGGCCGTCGTGGCTTTCGGCTGGACCGGCTGCCAGCTTGGCTCGCCGACCACCACCGAAACCGGCCTGATCCACGAAGTCCTGGAGCGCGGCTCTGGCCCGCAGCCTGATTCTGGAGACGTAGTCCGGGTTCACTACGTGGGCATGCTGGAGGACAGCACCGTCTTTGATAACTCGTACGACCGGAACGAGCCACTCACCTTTCCGCTCGGACAGGGTGTGGTGATCCCCGGCTGGGAGGAAGGCATCCAGCTGATGCAAGCGGGCGAGCGTTGCCGGCTCACCATCCCTCCAGAGCTGGCCTTTGGCGAGGCGGGGGCCGGCGGCGGGCAGATTCCGCCCAACGCGACCCTGACCTTTGAGGTGGAGCTGGTGGAAATCGTCGAGTTTCCCGAAGCGCCCATCGCGGTGGCGGAAGACGCCTACGTGGAGATGGAGGAAGGTCTGCGCTTCGCCGATGTGGAGAAGGGCACAGGGCCAACAGCAACGGCGGGCAAGCTGGTCACGGTGCAGTACACGGGGTGGCTCGAAGACGGCACCCTCTTTGACACGTCGCTGGGACGTGGGCGGCCCATCACGTTCCTGCTGGGTGTAGGCCAGGTGATTCCCGGTTGGGATCGCGGGCTGGAGGGCATGCAGATCGGCGGCACCCGGCAGCTGGTCATCGCCCCAGAGTTGGCCTACGGCCCGCAAGGGACGCCCGATGGCCCCATCCCCCCCAACGCAACGCTGATCTTCGACGTCGAACTCGAGGGTGTGGCGGACCCGCCCAGCATGGCCCCGCCCGCAGACTCAGCCGCCACAGACCCCGCTCGGTGACAACCCTAGCGTGGTGGACTGACGGACACCGAGTCTTGCGTGGCCGCCAGGCTGTCTCGCTGCGCCTGAATCTCGCTGCGGATTTGGTCCCGCGCGTCGTCTAGCTGCTCCAGCACCTCGGTGTCGGTGTTGTAGAAAAGCAGGAGGTAGGTAGACAGGGCGGAGATACCGAAGACGAACAGAATCCCGGCGATCACCAGCGCCTTGGAGGCCCGGCGCCCGATCGGTTTCACCGGGGAGGTGGGGGCATCGGGCGTGGGAGCGTCGGGCATGGCGGAGATATAGGCTGGGCAAGAGGTGGACGTGCCACGCTTACGCCAACCCTAGCGTTCCAGGAGGGACAGCCAGGAACGCGGCATGAGTTGTGAATCCTTGCTACCTTCGGGCTCTTCCCACCCCGATTCCGCTTCTCATGGCCGCTGACGCCTTCCCCTTTGGCCAGGACATCGCCTGGCACCCACACGCTGATTGGATTGCGGCGAGCAACATCCAGCGCTTCATGGACCGCCACGGTCTGGGCACCTACGAAGCGCTCCTCGACCGGGCGGCCGGCGACGTCGCCTGGTTCTGGGACGCTGTGATCCAGGACCTGGGCATCCAGTTTGACACGCCCTACGAGCGGGTCGTCGACCTCTCTGGCGGCCTCCAGCGTCCCACGTGGTGCGTGGGCGGCCGGATGAACATCGTCCAGACCCTGCTGGATCAGTGGCAAAGCACGGAGGTGGCCCAGCGCGATGCCCTACGGTGGGAAGGGGAGGAAGGCCGTACACAGACGCTCACCTATGCCGACCTCCACGCCGAGGTAAGCCGGTGCGCCAACGCCTTGCGTCAGCTCGGCCTCGGCCCGGGCGATGCCGTGGGCCTCTACATGCCCATGACGCCGGAGCTCATCATCGCCTTCCTGGCCATCGTCAAGATCGGCGGCGTCATTCTGCCTCTCTTCAGCGGCTACGGGGCCCAAGCCGTCGCTACGCGTCTCCGCGACGCCGAGGCGAAAGCGCTGTTCGTGAGCGATGGGTTCTACCGGCGGGGCCGAGCCCGCCCCATGAAGCCCACCGCCGACGAAGCGCTGACCCAGTGCCCCACCGTGGCTCATGTCATCGTCCACCGCCGCACCGACCTGCCAGACGTCCCCTGGCAGGATGGGCGCGACCGCTGGTGGCATGACCTCGTCCCCGCTCAAGCCTCCGAGGCCGAGACAACCGTGCTGGACGCCGAGGCCGTCTTGATGATCATCTACACCAGTGGCACCACCGGACGGCCCAAGGGAGCGGTGCACACGCATTGCGGCTTTCCCATCAAGGGGGCCCAGGACATGGCCCACAGCATGGACCTGAAGGCCGGCGAGGTCATGTACTGGATGACGGACATGGGGTGGATGATGGGCCCCTGGCTGGTCTTTGGGACGCTGGCACTGGGCGCCACCATGGTCTGCTACGACGGGGCCCCAGACTATCCGGACGTGGACCGCACCTGGGCGCTCTGCGCGCGCCACGGGGTCACCCACCTCGGCCTCTCGCCGGTGCTGATCCGTGCCCTGATGCCGCACGGGGCAGGCCCGGTGCGCCGCCACGACCTCTCGGCGCTGCGGGCCGTGGGCTCGACGGGCAGCCCGTGGGATCCCGAGTCCTGGCGCTGGGTCTTCGACACGGTGCTGGACAGCGACAAGCCGATCCTCAACTACAGCGGCGGCACCGAGATCAGCGGGGGCATCCTGTGCGGTAACTTCTTCAAGCCCTTGAAGCCCTGTGCGTTCTCCGGACCCGTTCCTGGCATGGACGCCGACGTGGTGGACGCGGCGGGGCAGCCTGTGCGCGGCGTGGTGGGCGAACTGGTCATCCGCCAGCCATGGATCGGCATGACGCGCGGCTTCTGGCGCGATGAGGAGCGCTACCTGGACAGCTACTGGCGCCGCTTCGAAGACGTATGGGTCCACGGCGACTTCGCGGCCATCGACGCCGATGGACTTTGGTACATCCTGGGCCGCTCCGACGACACCATCAAGGTAGCGGGCAAGCGCCTCGGCCCGGCCGAGGTGGAGGCCATCCTGAACGCGCATCCCGTCGTGGCCGAGAGTGCGGCCATTGGCGTGCCGCACCCGGTCAAGGACAGCGAAGTGGTGGCTTTCGCGGTGCTGACGGCCGGCGCCGAGCCCTCGGAGGCACTCCGGGCCACGCTCATCGCCCGCATCACGGACGCCCTGGGCAAGGCCCTCAAGCCGCGCACCGTGCGCTTTGTCACGGCGCTACCCAAGACGCGCAACAGCAAAGTTATGCGCCGCGTCATCCGCGCCACCTACCTGGGCGAGGCCACCGGCGATGTCACCAGCCTCGAAGACCCCACCACGCTGGACGCCATCCGCGCCAGCCGGTAGCCTGGGCCGCCCTGCCATGCGCCTCCTCGCTGTACTCCTCCTGCTTCTCCCCGGTGCCGCCGTGGCGCAGTCCGTGGCGCAGTCCGCGGCGCCGTACGACGTGCTGCTGCGGGGCGGACGGGTGCTGGATGGATCCGGCAACCCGTGGGTCGAGGCCGATGTGGCCCTGCGCGACGGACGAGTGGTGGCCATGGGGCGGCTGGACTCGATGCGGGCGGCCACCGTGCTCGACGTGCACGGCCTCTACGTGGCCCCGGGCTTCATCGATGTGCACTCTCACGCCAGCGGCGGGTTGGCCGCCCCCGATCGGAGCGGCGCTGAGCCGTTGCTGCTCCAGGGCGTGACCACCGTGGTGATCAACCCCGACGGTGGGGGGCCCTTCGACCTCGTGGCTCAGCGCGAAGCCCTGCTGGCCGACGGTCTCGGCCTGCACGTGGCGCAGCTCGTGCCCCATGGCACGGTACGGCGGGCCATCCTGGGCGAAGCCGACCGGCAGGCCACGCCCGACGAACTGGCGCAGATGCAAGCGCTGGTAGAGGCGGGGATGGAGGCTGGAGCGTTTGGTCTCTCGAGCGGCCCCTTCTATGCGCCCGGCAGCTACGCGGACACCCACGAGCTGATCGAGCTGGCCCGCGTGGCGGCGCGGCATGGGGGCGTCTACACCAGCCACATTCGGGACGAGTCCAACTACACCATCGGACTGCTGGCCGCCGTGGAGGAGGTGATCGAGGTGGCGCGGGCGGCCCAGCTCCCCTCGGTGGTCACCCACATCAAGGCACTGGGGCCGCCTGTATGGGGGTTCTCTACGGCCGTGGTGCAGCGCATCGAGCGGGCGCGGGCTGAGGGGGTGAGCGTCTATGCCGACCAGTACCCCTACCCGGCCTCGGCCACGGGTCTCGACGCCGCGCTGCTGCCTCGCTGGGCCCAGGCGGGGGGCCGCGACTCGCTGGTGGCGCGTCTCCAGGACCCCGCCCTCCGCGACAGCCTTCGCCGGGCCATGACCGCGAACCTGGCCCGCCGGGGTGGCGCCGAGCGCATCCAGTTTCGCTTCTTCGCCCCGGATACCACCGTGCAGGGCCGGACGCTAGCGGCCGTGTCCGCCGAGCAAGGGCAGCCGCCCGTTGATCATGCGCTGCAGATGATCGCGGCCGGCTACGCAGGCATTGTCTCGTTCAACATGCACCGCGACGATGTGCACACCTTCATGCGCCAGCCCTGGACCATGACGGCCTCAGACGGCAGCTTCCCGCCGTGGGGCGTGGGCGTGCCCCACCCGCGCGCCTTCGGCACGTTCCCGCGCAAGATCCGGCGCTATGTCCTGGAGGAAGGGGTGGTGAGCCTGCCCGACGCCGTGCGCAGCATGACCAGCCTCCCCGCACAGGTCTTCAGCCTCCACGACCGCGGCGTGCTCCGCCCCGGCGCCCACGCCGACGTGGTGGTGTTCGACCTGGACCGCCTGCGCGACCGCGCCACGTTCCAGGCTCCGTACCAGACCGCCGAGGGGGTGATCCACGTCTTCGTGGGGGGGACGGCCGCCGTGCAAGATGGCCAACCAACGGGCGTGCGAGCGGGCCACGTGCTCAGGCGCCATCCGTAGTGCGCAGCAAGGCGTGAGCCGGGATCCTGAGAGCCGGGGAAGTGGGGGAGTTAGGCGTTACCCATCGGGGGAAGAGAACATCCGGCGTGGCCGGTGGCGGCCCTGGGCAGTTGAGGCCGTTCATGTATTATAGACAGTGTACCGCGTAGGGGGGCCTGGAGTCCTGCGTGGGTGAAAGAGGACGTATACGCTAAACTATGGAGGAGCACGCCATGAACATTTGCATCGATGCTGGGCATGGAGGCCGGGACCCTGGGGCTATTGGACGGACGCCCTTTCGGCTCGAAGAGAAAACGGTCAATCTGGCGGTGGCGCTCCGTTTGGAGCAGATCCTCGAGTCGATAGGCCACAACACCCTCATGACGCGCAGGCAGGACCGCACGCTGAGCCTGAGGGCGCGGGCCCATTTTGCCAACCGTTTCGAGGCCGACTTCTTCGTGAGTATCCACTGCAATGCGGCCGGCACGCCCAATGCAGAGGGCATGGAGGTCTTCCACTTCCCTGGATCCACCTCCGGCGCGGTGGGTGCGGAGAAGGTGCTGGGCCGCATGCTGAACCGGTTTCCCGACCACCGGGACCGAGGCGTCAAGGAGGCCAACTTTACCGTCCTCCGCTTGACCCAGATGCCGGCCATCCTGGTGGAGTGCGAGTTCCTGACCAACCAGGAGCAGCTGGTGTTTCTGGCGAACAACCAAGACGGCCTGGCCGACGCTATGGCGGAAGGCGTGATCGAATGGATGACCGCGCTGGCCGTGGTGTGAGTCCCGGTGCCGACGTTTGCCTGGGGCGCGTCTGAGAGATCCATCGCCTTGCAGGACACGCCACCGACATCCGCTCCCCCGCCTTCTCATCGCTCAAACGCCCTCTAGCACGCGGAGATGGCCTCCACAGCGGGCGCGGCGGCGCAGACACCGCGGGCCGTCTGCCGGGCGTTGGCCTACCGGGCGTCGGTGCAGCAGCGGAAGCCGGTGGAGTAATCGTGGTAGCCCCGGCCGTGGGCGGTGGTGCGGTAGCTGCACCCCGGCCCGTTGATGGTGGCATCGACATAGAAGCCGCCCCGGAAGGTGCCCTCGGCATCGGCGACCCATTCGTGGAGGTTGCCATGGAGATCGTAGAGGCCCTCGCCGGATACGCAGGCCGGAAAAGACCCGGTGGGGGCCAGCGAGCCGGGCAGCTGGTTCAGGCGCGGATCGTTCATCTGCCGCCTCGACCAGTCGGCCGCATCGCCGAACAGCTCTATCACGGGGTGTTGCGCTCGGCCCTCGTTGCAAGCGGCCTCGGCGTAGGCCTCCCCGTAGGGGTAGGCCGTGGGCACGGACCCCTGGCAGGCCCGGAGCCACTCGGGGCTGGTGCAGAGGCGCTTGCCGGCCGTTTGGCAGGCCCGCGCGGCCATGTCGGCGCTGATGTAGCCCTGCGGGACCACCCCCACCCGCGTTTCGGCCCGGCCTGGGCCAGGCACCCCATACGGCGACTGGTCGGCTAGGTGCGCCTCCCACCGGTCGATGCAGAACCCCTCGATGTGCGCCATGCCAAGCGGACACGCCCCGTCCCAGGTATCGGTGACCACGTCACATGTGGAGGTAAACAGACGCCCCGGCCGTCCGGGGACAGGCCCCCCGGGGACGCCGTCTCCGCTGAGCAGGTACGCCAGCCGCTCAGCGGGGGCAGGATCCAGTAGCACGTAGGTCCCGGCGGCGGTCTCATGGCAGAGGGTACCTTGGGCCAGCACGTCATCGCCGGGCGCCCCCTCCTCGGTCACGCCCGAGGCACTGCATCCGCCAGCCAGCAGCAGGAGCATGGCCAGGCCCAAGGCCCGCAGGCCAGGCCCGTAGGACTGCCACGTGGGAAGCATCATCATAGGTCGCTCTAGTCAGCGGTGAACACCAGTGGCCAGCATAGGCCCGATGCCTGCACCGACACAGGCAGTGTACGGGTGGCCTTTGCCGGACGCAACCTGCTCATCAGCCGTGGATGAGGGTCACCGTGCAGTCGGGGCCTAGGCGGACGTCTGTGGCGCGGCGGCAAACAACTGCTCGACAACCGCGAGCGTGGCCAGGGAGTCGCCCAGCGAGATGGCCAGGGGGGTGCCGTGCTCGATGGCGTTGGCCAGGTGGTCGGCCTGGGCGGTGTATTGGTCGGTGGGCTCGGTGCGCATCTCCTCGGTGTGGCCGTCACACGTGAGCCGCAGACGGCAGGGCTGGTCCGGCGGAGCATTGAACGGGATCTCGATCTCCACGGCTCCGCGGGTGCCGAGGAAGAAGGCCCGCTGAAACCGGTCCGCCTGGGTGCTCACCGTGAAGGTGGCGTGTCCGGTGCCGAAGTCGAGCAGGCCGGAGGTCAGCCGGTCCGTGCCAAAGGTGGGGTCGCGGTCGAGGCAGGCATGCACCCGCTCGGGCTCTCGCCCGAAGGCCAGCCGCGCCACGGACACGGCATAGCAGCCGATGTCGAGCAAGGCCCCGCCGCCCAGGTCGGGCCGGTTGCGAATGTTGGCCGGGTCCAGGTTGGTGTAGGCGAAGGTCACATGGACGGACCGCAGCGTGCCGATTTGTCCGCCGTCCAGCCACCGTTGGGTGAGCAGCCATTGCGGGTGGAAGCGGTACATGAAGGCCTCCATCACCTGCAGGTGGGGATGCTGGGCGGCCGCCTCCACCAGGGGGCGAGCCTCGGCCACCGAGCGAGCGAGGGGTTTCTCGCAGAGCACATGCTTACCGGCCTCCAGGGCACGGACCGACCACGGGACGTGGAGGTGATTGGGCAGCGGGTTGTAGACGACGTCCACCTCGGGGTCGGCGAGCAGCGCTTCGTAGCTGGCGTGGGCCCGGTCGATGCCCAGCGTGCGGGCGGCCGCTTCGGCGCGGTCGGCCGAGCGCGAGGCGATGGCCGTCACCTGATGACGAGACCCCGCCTGTAGAGCCGGGATGACCTTCTGCGTGGCGATGCGGGCGGTGCTCAGGATGCCCCAGCGTAGCATGGGGCTTACCGGGCAACGACCACGGTCCGCGTCTGGACGCGGCCGCCGGCAGTGAGCCGGATGAAGTACACCCCCGCAGAGACCCCCGAGAGGTCCAGGTGGTGCCGATGGGTGCCCGTCGCCTGGACGCCCATCGACGACTGGAGCACCCGGCGTCCCAGGAGATCATACACGTACAGCGCCACCGGGGAGGGCTCGTCGAGGTTGTAGACCACGTTGGCGATCCCTGCGGTGGGATCGGGGTAGGGACGGTAGAGCTCAAAGGATGAAAGGGGCTCAATGGTGGGTACGCTTGTGCTCAGTCGGCCCGATGACAGGATGATATCGTCCAGGTCGACCTGCACGGACGATGGGTCAGGGCCCACTACCTGGGAGACCACAAACACGACCTCGTCCAGGGATCCCTCCAGGATGCCATTGCCCCCTGTTTGCAGGTCCATGAACGTGGAGAGCGGGATGCTGAGCGAGATCCACTCGTCGTTGAAGGACCGAGGGTCAAACACGGCATCGAACCGGTGCGAGTCCTCCTCGCCATCGTCCCAGCCGTCGCCGTTGGTGTCCTCGCGGACGGTGATCTCGAAGGCGTAGCGATTGACGGTGGTGGCAGCGCTGGCATGGCGGATGCGGACGTTGAACCAAGGGTCGGCGGGGATCACGACTTGGTTGTCATCGGGGAAGTTGTTCCACATGACCCCATAGAAGGCCTCGCCCGCCCCGCCCGAACCGGAAAACGTGGCGCGCAGGAAGGGGTTGAGGCCATCGCCGGTGGTGACCATACCTTCTACGGATCCAAAGTAATTCCACGCGGCCCCAGTCTGGTCGGTGAAGTCCTCCACCAGGAACGTCCCCTCAGCGGGAGGCTCCGTGTAGGCGGTGAGCGTGATGTAGTCGAGCTCGAACCGCCCGGCGTCCGCCTGCACACGCAGCGTCTGGACGCGGTCGTCCAGCGTGAGGTTCGGCACCCGAACGGTGGCAAAGCCGTCCTGGCCACTGGGCTCGATGGCGACGCCGCGGGCCAACAGCGTGGAGTCCGCGAATAGGGATACCGTGGCGCCCCCCTCGGTGCGCGCGCGGAGGTCGATGTTGAACGCCCCCGCCGCGATGGGGGCGATCTGGTATTCCAGCCACTCCTCCGCCTCGAAGTCGCGCACGAAGAAGCCCTGCTCACTGCCCAGGGCATAGTCGATATCGACGCCCTCGTCCGGGCGGAAGGTGTGCCCGAGGGCATTGCCCGCATTGGTGGCATCGAGATCCCGGTAGGCTTCCTGGGCGCCGCCGAGGTCGAAGTGCTCGGCTTGGAGACGGCCGGGGACGGCCACGGGGACCAGGCCGTACGGGGCCTGCACGCAGCTTCCGACGGTCAGTGGAGTCTCCTCGCTCCAGGCTTTCCCACCGAGGTTGTCGATGACCTGGGCGCGGAGGGTGTAGCAGCCCTCGGATACGGAACTGATGGTGGCCTCGTAGGGCGCGGTGTCCACCTCGGCGACGAGGGCGTCTCCCGCGTAGAACAGGACGCGTGAGATCAGCCCATCGGGGTCGGTGGGGGAGGCCTGGAGCCGCACGTCGGATCCAGGCTCCTGGACCGCGCCGCCCACGGGGGCGTCCAGGACGATGCTCGGGGCCACGTTCTCGGATTGGTAGACCCGGATGTAGTCAATCTCCATGCTCTGCGGGAACCGCGAGCTAGCATCGGGCACGCCCCCGGCGCCGCCCACGGCCACGTTGACTAGAAGGTGAAACTGCTGGTCGAACGGCGCGGGGAAGCGGGCTTCGGTGGTGTACCATTCGTTCTGGATGTGGTAGAGGTTGCCATCGGCGTACCACCGAATTTCGCCGGGTACCCACTCGATGGCGAAGTCGTGGAACGCCCGCGAGAAGTCGCGCCGCGGCAGGGTCCAGGAGCCTCCCGAGAAGGTGTTCTTGGGCGACTCGCCCCCGTAGTGCACCGTGCCATGCACCGTGGCGGCCTCCCGGCCAAACACCTCCAGGATGTCGATCTCGCCGCTGGCGGCCCAGCCGCCGTACTGCTCGTCCGTGGGGAGCATCCACACGGCGGGCCAGAACCCGTTGGTGCGTGTGAGCTTGGCCCTGAGCTCGATCCGGCCGTAGGTCCACTCCGCTTTGCCTTTGGTCCGGAGCCGGGCGGACGTGTAGGCCCGGCCTCCTACCGAATCCTCCAGGGCCGTGATGCGCAGCATCCCGTCCTCTACGGTGGCGTTCTCGGCGGTGTAGTACTGCTCCTCCCCGTTGCCCCACCCGCACAGGTCCGGGCAGCCGTCGCCGATCTGGAAGGACCACTTGCTGGTATCCACCTCGGTGCCGTTGAACTCGTCCGCCCACACCAGCTCCCAGTTCTGCGCTTGCGCCGCCCTCCACGGCAGCATCAGCATGAAAAAGGACAGCACACCGAGGACGTAGACGGACGTTTTCATGGCGACACGCAGCAGGAAAAGGGTTTCACGAAGCTATTCCGCCGCCGCCACAGATTCAATGGGTGGACGGGAGTACGTGACGAACGTGGGGCCGTGGATGACTTCAGCGGAGCCGCATGAGGTGCTCAGTGCTCTGTCAAGCTCCTATTGATGGGCGCTGTACGCCTCGTCGCACGCCAGGCGGCGTTGTCCGCGTCGCCCGGGGCGCGGCCCCGCGCTCCTTGGACGCCTTGCCTGTCGCGCGTCGCGACGCCCATCGACCTATCACTACGAACTTGACAGAGCACTCCGGGCTCGGCGTGAATGGAAGACGGGAAACGAAAACGTAGACCTGGGAAATGAGAGGATGGACCCACCTTCCACGCCCTGTCCCGAGACGCACCGTAGGAACACGATACATCGTGTTCCGAGAGGATGCGACCACGCTGGAGGCGACAAGCACCGACGCTGGGAGTGGATCGGAAGGTTTCAGGGTGCGTTCTAGCCTTTAGTGAGTGGCACGTGAACCGAACTTAGCACCACGATGAAGGCTCATACATGGCGAGACCACATTGAGAGCACACCGGATGTGTTGAGAGGGAAGCCCAGGATTAAGGGGACCCGAATTCCGGTCAGCATGGTCCTCGGTTACCTGGCGGAGGGGTACACGCCGACCCAAGTCATGGAGGAATACCCAGACCTAGAGGCGGCGCATATTTTGGCTTGTCTGAGCTATGCACGCGATTTGTCGGAATTTGAAGCGACTGCTTGATGGGACTGAGGTTGTTCGCTGATCATTGTGTGTCCCAGTCCACGGTGCGTCGGTTCAGGGCGGCTGGCCACGAGGTCCTCTTACTGCGTGAACACCTAGCTCGGAACGCTACGGATGGGGCGGTCATCGCTCAAGCCCAACAACTGGAAGCCATTCTGGTCACAATCAACGGTGATTTTTCGGATATCGTAGCCTATCCTCCGTCGCGCTTCGGAGGTATCATGGCGCTTCAGGTGAAGAACCGTCCCAGCGTGCTGGGTCCGATGATGGATCGGCTGCTCGCATTCATAGAGGACCATCCCAATCAGGACGAGTATCGCGGCGTGCTTTTATTGGTGGAAGCTCATAGGATTCGCGTGCGACGCTAGCACTGCAGGCGGGGAAGCCTCAGTTCCCCGTCCGTGTCTGGTGAAGGCCCATAGGCGGCCCGAATTGGGTGTAATATGAGGAGGAGACCACGCTTGGAACGACCCGTGAAGCCAGTAGCTGTCTGCAACCGAACGCGGATGAGACCAGACCACACCTCCAACCGCCTCGTGATTGGTGCGTTGGCGCTGAGCGCCGGGGCTGCGTTGTGGCGATGGTCGGCGGGGCGGCGTGCGGACCGCTTTGAACGGCAGGCCCGTACGCACTACGCGAAGTTGGCCGCCCAAACGACGGCGCCGCTCCATCCGGTCCGGTGGGGCAACCGGGTGCTGGTGGAGCGGCAAGCTGGGGACGCCCGGCCGTACGCGGAGACCTATCTGGCACAGGGTGGTGTGCTGGACCGGCTGTGGTGGCAGGGCGGAGCCATGCTGCTGCGCGTGCCGGGCAGCGTCTGGTACGGCCTCCTGGGTGCCTGTGCGGTGGTGATGGGCAGCGGCGTGTTGCTCGCGCCAGGTGTTGATCGGGCTCCGCGCGGAGGTGCCTCCGTCACACGATGAAGCCCACCCACGCGGCGAAGGCGGCCATAGGGAGGCCCATGGGAAACACGCCCACAAGACAGCCCTTCACGTGGGGCCAGTACCGGTAGAGCGGCGGATAGCCCTCCCACTGCATGAAGGACGGCTTGACCACCATGTACAGGTAGATGTCAATGAAGAACAGGTCCCACAGGTTGATGACCACGATCACGCCCCAGGCCACCACAACGTAGGCCCAGCAGGGCTCGGTGCTCCCAGCCCCGAAACACCACGCGGTGACGCCGGCCCCGCGGGCCATGGCGAGGAACAGGCCCGCGGCGATAAGCGCTCCTTTCCAGGGCGAAGCGCCGCCAGTCTCCCGTCCCTCGGTGAGTTCAGAGATCCAGACCTCAGGACACCAGAAGCAGGAGATGAACACGACCGCGGTGAACACGATCGATGCGACGAGGCCTCCGACGAGTATCGAGATCAGCCTGGTCATCCGGGTACGGGTCTTGGGTGGATGGGCAACAGGGCGTGCACGCGCAGCCCTCATGGCGAGCCTACTCAGGGAGGGTACATGCTGAACGAGTCTGGCCGGGGTGAGGAGGAGGCCCTGCCCCTAAGCAAAGCGGCGCCTGACCGGGCGGGGCGAACCCCATCCAGCCAGGCGCCGATCCGTGCGCAGGCGACTTTGTGCTCACCGGGAGCAGCTACTCGAGCAGGCGCCCTTCCCAATTCTCGATCTCGGCAGTGCCGTCGATGGCGGCCCGCAGCTCGTGGGTCAAGGGCTCCAGGGCGTGGTTGCTCACCACCAGCTCGCCGGTGGCCAGGAGGTTGACGCGGTAGTTGAGCGCCTGGGCGTCCTCCGTGTCTGGGAAGTCGCTGCGCTGGTGGGCGCCGCGGCTCTCGCGCCGCTCCTTGGCCGAGAGCAGCGTGGCCTTGGCCGACATCAGCGACCCCTCCAGGTCGAAGGCCAGCATCAGGTCCTCGAAGCCTTCCGAGTCCGGACGCACGTCCAGGTGCGGCAGGGCCGCTTCGATGCGGTCGATCTCGCGCAGGCCCTTGTCGATCAGCTCTTCCGAGCGGACGACGCCGCCGCACTCCCACATCACGTTGCGCAGAGCGCGCTGGAGCGGACGCACCACCTCGGAGCCCCCCTTGATGAAGCTGCTGATCTTGTCATGCGCGGCCTGGATCGTCTTGCGCGAGCGCAGGTGCACGTCGAGCTGCAGCGAGTGCTCAGCGGCCGCGGCGCCGGCCCGGCGGCCGAAGATGAGGATCTCGGCCAGCGAGTTGCCGCCCAAGCGGTTGGCGCCGTGGAGCCCGCCCGTGACCTCGCCCGCGGCGTACAGGCCTTCGATGCCGGTGCTGTGGGTGTCTGGGTCCACCACCAAGCCGCCCATCGAGTAGTGGGCCGTGGGGGCCACCTCCATGGGCTCCTTCGAGATGTCGATCATCAGCGTGTCCAGGAACTGCCGGTACATGCGGGGCAGCTTCTCGATGATGAACTCCTTGGAGCGGTGGCTGATGTCGAGGTAGACGCCGCCGTTGGGCGTGCCGCGGCCCTCCTGGATCTCGGTGTAGTTGGCCATCGCCACGCGATCCCGGGTGGAGAGCTCCATGCGCTCGGCGTCGTAGCGCGCCATGTAGCGCTCGCCCTCGCCGTTGATGAGCCGGCCCCCTTCGCCGCGGACGGCCTCCGTGACGAGCGTGCCCGCCAGCTGCTCCGGGATGACCATGCCCGTGGGGTGAAACTGCACCATCTCCATGTCCGTGAGGGTGCAGCCCGCCTTGAGAGCCAGGTAGAAGCCGTCGCCGGTGTTCTCGTTGCGGCGCGACGAGCTCTTGCGCCAGATGCGCGTGTGCCCGCCGGCCGCCAGGATGACAGCGTCCGCCAGGAAGACGGTCCGCGTGCCGTTCTTGCCGTTGAAGGCCATCGCGCCGAAGCACACCTGCCGGTCGATGAGTAGCTCCGTCACGTACTGCGAGTCCAGGATCGGGATCTCGAGGTCGACGGCCTTGCGGAGCAGGGCAAACAGGATCGAGCGGCCGGTGTAGTCGCCCGAGTAGCAGGTGCGCCGGTAGGTATGCGCGCCGAAGTAGCGCTGGTCCAGGCGGCCGTCCTCCAGCTTGGCGAAGTTGGCGCCCCAACTGTCGATCTCCCGCACCCGATCCGGCGACTCCTTCGCCATCAGCTCCACGGTGCGGGGCTCGGACAAGTGATAGCCCTCCACCATCGTGTCGGCGAAGTGCTGCTGCCAGGAGTCCTCAGGGTCGACGGTCCCGAGGGCCGCGTTGATGCCGCCAGCGGCCAGGACGGTGTGGACGTCCTCCTTCAGCCGCTTGCCGATGACGGTCACCTCCAAGCCAGCCATCTTGGCCTCGATGGCGGCTCGGAGCCCCGCCCCGCCGCTCCCGATGACCAAGACGTTCGAGATTTGTGTTTCGTGTTCTATTTTCCGTGGGACCATAGTGCGATGCTTCAAGATGCAAGATGATGGATAAGCGCGTCCTCACGTACTCACGCAGACGTGCTTATCTAGTTCGAGTCTAAAGAACGGAGAAGCCAGAATTTGCACAGTCTCAAAGAAGGCCGTGCCCGCCCCCTCATTAGGTCCCCTCATTTGTAGGTGACGATCCGGCCCCAGACGTCGTTCGTGCCCCAGATACCCTGGCGGGTGCACTCCAGTTGGACGATCTGGCTGTGGTCCACGAAGACGTTGACCTCGGGGCCGTAGTTCTTGATGTACCACTTGAACACCTGCGGATCGGCGGCCTCGAACATCAGGTGCTCCAGGCCCACTTCGTTGATGAAGCGGGCCGGCACGTCCACGCGCCACGGGTTGGCGTTCTCGGTGATGCCCTCGGACTCGATCATGAGGAGGTAGGCGCCCGCGTCCAGGAAACGCTGCGCCTGCTTGATCGCGTAGCCCACGTCCTGGACGCCTTCGCTCTCAAGCTCGGCCGTGGAGGTGTCGCCCCCGGCGCCAAACTGGATGCCGATCTCAGGCTTGGCCTTCAGGCCAGCCTTCTGCACGTCCTCGATGACACGCAGCCAGTCGTCGGTGGGGATGGAGATGAAGCCAGTCGAGATCTCGATGATGTCGAAGCCCAGCTCTTTGCATTCCTGGATGTACTTCTGGACGGCGTCTTTGCCCTTGGTGAGCACGTACTCGATGAAGCCGCCGGTGGAGACCAGGGTGCCGTACTGGTGGGCCAGGTCGTTGATCTCCCGAATCGTGTCCGGGTTCATGAACGTGAACGAGCCCCCGGCAAACTTGATGCTGTCCACGTAATTGCCCGACGTCTCCAGGATGTCGCGGAAGTAGTTCAGCCCAAAGTTTGAGTAGTAGGCCGCGCGGATCTCGGTGAGGCCGGTGGTGCGGGGTTTGGGGCTCCGCGCATTGCGCTGCAGCCATTCGAAGGCGATGGGGTTGGTGATGAAGTCAGCGGTTGCTTGCATAGGTCTGGGGATATAAAGGTGCGAGATACTGTCAGAAAGGGGACGGGGGCGAGGCGTACGTTTGACCGACCCCCGCCACCTGCCACGACGTGGACCGCCTAGGCCAGGGACAAGGTCTTCGAGGAGACGGGGTTGATCCGGCTCAAGAGGCCGACCAGGTCCTCCACCGTGTGCAACTCGAAGTTTCGGACGACGTCGATGATCTCGTCCAACTGGCCGGGCTCGGCGAAGGGTTCGGCGAGGGCGCGGAACTTGGCCGAGACGAAGGCCCACGAGGCGGGCCGGGTGTGGAAGCCTTCGTAGTCCACTTTCTCCTTGGTGAGGGTCTCGCCGTTGGCGAAGTGGATCGTGATGTCGCAGGCTTCCTGCTGGGGGAAGCGGTCCGAGTAGGCTGGGTTCTCGTGGACCTCCACCTTGCGGAGCAGCGTCTGGATGTCGTGGCGCAGGATGCGGTCCTGCTCGTACTGCGCGGGCAGCACGTGGCCGTCCAGCAGCGCGGCGGCCATCATGTAGGGTAGGCTATGATCGGCCTCTTCTTTGGTGCGGATGTTCTTCTTGCCGCCCTCTTCGCCGCCGCCGATGATGTGGAAGGCCACGTCGAACGTGTTGAGGACGATCTTCTCGATGGCGGCCGGGTCGACGTCATGCGCCTCGCGCAGCTCGATCAGGCCCTCGAGCGTGGCCTGCGAGTGGATCTCGGCGTTGTACTTCTTGAGGATCGTATGCGTGACCCGGTCCAGGCCTTCCTGAGACCAGTCGATGGCAAAGTCGCCCGCGATGCTGTCCTTGAAGCCTTTGTTGCCTTCGAAGACTTCTTCGGGGCCGGTGATGCCGCGCAGGGCCAGGAAGGCCGAGTGGGTGGAGGTCCAGCCGGTGGAGGGGAAGGCCAGGCCTTTCCAGTTGGACAGGCGGCCGGTGCGCGTCACGCGCAGGGCGTTGTACGCCGTGCCGGCGATGGCGATGGCATGGGCCGTCTTCTCAGGCGAGAGGCCGAGCGCGTAGGCCACGCCCGCCGCGCAGCCGTAGGCGCCCTGCACGGTGTGGTCGAAGCCTCGGTGGCGCACCGGCGCCACGTCGCTGAGGCGGCAGTGCACGTGGTAGGCGATGCCCAGCGCCGTCAGGAACGCCCGCCCGTCGATGCCCCGGTACTCCCCGGCGGCCAGGACCGAGCCGATGTTATCCGACGGGTGGCAGGTCTCACCCTTGGCCAGGTAGCTGTCGTTGAAATCGAGGTAGCGGACCAGCGCTGAGTTGTAGAGCGCCGCCCGGTCCGGCGACGTCTGGCCGCCGCCGATGAGCGTGCTCAGCGGGCGGCCGCCGAAGTCGTCGAGATGTGTTCGGATCCGGCGGATGGGGGGGCCTTCGAGCGCGCCGATGGCACACCCCAGCGAGTCGAGGAGGCGGATTTTGAGCGCGCTAAGGGCGTGCTCGGACAGATGATCGAACGTGCGGCTGGCTGTGAAGGCCGCGAGCTGTTGAACCTCAGTCATGGGCGTATCTGATGAAAGTGATGGAAGAGCAAGGCCTGTCTGGAACGTACACGATGCCGCCGGCCAGACGCGATAGATAGAGACGATCTGCCCGATGGCCTGGGGCGATTACGAGCCCACCCCTCAGTGCTCAGGTCCATACGGAGGGTCGCTACACGCCGCTGACCATCCCCCGCCGCGTTTCGCTGCGTCGCCGCAGCGCCGCTATGGCGGCTTCGCGGGCCTGGCGGGGTGTGCCCATCGATGCCCATCGACCGATCACGACGGACGTGACACAGCACGCCGCGCCTTCTTGCGCGCATGACCGCCTCCTCCGATCTTCCATCAGGCACTGCTCGCCACATCGCCCCTCTCCCCATCAGATGCCCTAGACAGTCCCCACGATGGAGCCCTCTCCGGACGAAGCCCGCGCCAACTCTAGCTTCCCCCTCGGACAGCTGGCGCGCGTCTTGGCCACGAGCCAAGACCACCCCGACGAAGCCACCCGCACCCGCGCCAAGGACCGTGTAGCTGACTGGCTCCGCGTCTTTGGCGGGATGCTCTCCGGAGCCCTGCACATCGGCTCCCGCACGCCGGTGCACGACGCCCCAGCTTGGGCCACGCCGCGGGTCATCAAGGGCGGGTTCGTGACCGGCGAGTTGTTGGCCGGTGGCCCCCTGCGCCCCCACGAGGAGGCGCTGCTCGCTGCGCTGGGCACGACCGAGGCTGAGCGTGGGCGGGCGACCCTGAACGCGTTCTACGTGACCGACGAGGGGCTGGACCAACTGATGGAACGCCTGCAGACCGGCCAGTACCGGGTTGACGTGCCCGAGGAGGGCGCGCTGCTCGCCGTAGCTTGGCTGGCGCGGAATGGACAGGCCGATGCGGCCCGGGCCGTGCTCCGGGAGATCGGGCCCTATGTCGGGCGGCTTCGCTTCTACCCGGTGCCTGTGCCATCGCCGGAGGACCGGGGCGATCACGTGCGGCTGATCAGCGTGCGGGAGGCTGAGCGCATCCTCCTGGCCACCCGGACCCCCACGGCGATTCTGACGGAGCGTGAGGTGCTTTCGGTGTGGGCGCCGTTCGAAGATCGCCTCGTCGAGCTCTTTGCAGAGACGGTCGAGGGCCGCTACCCCCAAGTGGTCTCGCCGGCCGCTGGTGGAGCCGCCATGGTCGAGGGTGGCTGGCCGTGCCAGGTCTATCCGGAGGGGTGGCCGGCCCGGGCCCAGACGCTCCTCGACAGGTACGAGCAACTGCGCGCCGAGCATGTGCACGGCAGTCGGCATGCAGATCCCGCCCGCAACCTGGCTCGGCTGCTGGCTGTGCTCCGCGTGGCGGCCGAAGACCCGCGCGCGCTGACGGGGCGGCAGGTGGGCGTGGTGCGGGCCACACTGGCCTGGATCGCGGCGAAACGCGGGCGCCCAGGCTCTGCACAGCTCCGCGCACTCCGGGCCCAGCAGGCCGCCGTGGCGTCCCGTCCGACGAAAGGCGCTTGGGCCGAGGCGCTGGCTCACCGCCTCGCGGACCACGATCACAGGTTGCACACTGCCGACCTTGGCGCGCTCTTGGCCCCCGTCACCAGCGACGAAGCCGAGGCGCTTGGAGTGCCACCGGAGGCGCCTCTGGGCGGAGCCTTCCGCCCCGCGTTCCAGCACCTACTGCGGCGGGCCACCCACGCCCCGATGGAGCAGCACCTCGCCTGGAAGACGATCACCTCGGGCGAGACGCTGGCGCAGGTGGTGCCCCCCCTCACGGCCCGGATCCGGTCGGCCGCGCTCGATGATCCCGCCTTGCGTTGGTTGGATGAAGCGGTCTACGCGGCGTTCAGCCGGCGCCGGTCGCTGCTATTGCTGAACCTGGAGCATCAGGTGCAGCTGGACGAACTACCCTGGATGCGCGTCCTGGAGCCGCTTCGGAAGCCCGGGATGGAGAGCCGCGCCGCCGCGCGTGCGCTGCTAGTGCACGTCGTCTCGACGGCCCTCGAAGCGTTCCCGCATCAGATCTTACCGAACAAGCTGCTGCAGGAGGTTCGGGTGCTTGCGGAGGCCGCTGGCCTGGAGCTACCGCTCGTGGACGAGATCGCGGCCGACATCTTCATGGGTACGTTTTCGGTGAAGTACCTCCGCGCCGCCCAGCAGGCGGGCGGGCTCCTGAGGGAGACCCTCTACGAGCACTACTACGAGATCTACTACGACCGGATCATGGCCATCGACGATGTGACGCCGTCCGGATACGGGCCGTCCAGTTCGTCGGCCTTCGACCGATTGTGCCAGGCGCGCGCGCCCACGTCCGACCGTCAAGGGCGATGGGGGCGGTCCATCGCCCACAATGGAGCCGTCATCGAACAGGAACAGGTCCTGACCACACACAACCTGGCGGTCCTGTTTGAGGCCTTGGAGCTGAATACGGTGCTGGAGGATCGCCTCTTGGACCTGGCCCAACGCTGCTTTGTCTGGGTGTGCCACCAGGTGGACGGGTTGCGAGGCCCACGTTGGGGCCAGCTGCGAGCCGTCAAGAACGCGGCCTACGCCTGGCGCCAGATGATCTTCTTCCTCTCGCTCTCTCCCGACGCCGTGTCGACGTTTTTGCCTTGGGCCGAGGCGCACCTGGCCGAGCGCTCCGCCGCGTGCCAAGCCGGCCTCGCCCCGATCCTCGATGGCATGCGCCAGCGGGGCAACGCTCTCGCCCGTCATGTGGCTCGGCGCTGGGGTTGGTCGCCGGCCCCGCCGCCCTTCTACGGGTGGTCCCCCGAGGCGCAGCGCCTGCTGAACACAGAGGCGGCCGACCGTTCGTAGGCGACGTTCGTCCGCTACCCCACGGGCGTACACAACTCCACGATCACCCCATTCAGGTCCCGGACGTACGCCACCGTTTGGCCCCAGGGCTTCGTGACCGGGGCCGCCAGCGAGTGAGCGCCGGCCGCCAAGGCCCGCTCGTAGGCTTGGACCACCTCGTCTGTGACAAAGGCCAGCTCGAAGGCGGCGGGCTCCCCCTGGGATGTGGCGCGGCGGTAGGAAGCCTCGAAGTTGGACGCGGCCAACTCGTCGGCGGCCAAGGCCAGGGTCGTTGCTCCGGTGGCCAGCTCGGCGTAGTCTCCGGCCGGGTGCACAAAGCCGCGCTCAAGCCCGAAGGCCCGCTCATAGAAGAGGAGCGTGGCTGCTACATCGGAGACGTAGAGGATGGTGTAGCCGAGTTTCATGGACGAGAGGGGGTGAGAAGGAGGTGGAGGGTGACCTGGAGAGGGCCCACGGGCATCCGTGTTTGTTGGACGAGCCGGATTGACGCGCGACGCGGACAACGCCGCCTGGCGTGTGACGAGGCGTACAGCGCCCATCAATAGGAGCTTGACAGAGCACTAGGGTGCATAGCCTAGCGAGTCGAAGAGCTGCGGGGAGGCCTTGAGATACCGTTCGCCCCCGGTCTCGGCAAACCAGGCCTGCGCCACTAGGTCGTTGTTCTGCAGGCGCGCGTCCCGCCACCCAATCGACGTGGCCAAGGGGTAGGTGGACCAGTCGGCGTTGATGAAGCTGATCGCCTTTACATTCTTTCGGTACGTGAGCGAGAGGAAGTTCACGAACCAGTCGTCCCAGGCCGCGGTGGTATCCGCCGAGATGCCGTGCACTGGGCTCGTCTCGGCCACCATGACCGGCTTCTGGTGGGTCTTGGCGAACGCGAAGACAGCCTCGGCCTCGGCGTTGAGCGTGGAGGCGTACATGTGGCCGAACAGAGAGAGGCCCACCCAGTCCACGTAGTCGTCGCCGGGGTACCAGGCCGATACCGGGTATCCCTTGTAAGGTGGGGAGCCGTAGGAATGCCAGACAAAGGCCACGTTCTCGACGCCTTCGCGGCGTGTGATGTCCACAATCCGGCGGTAGGCGGCCACGTAGTCATCCGGCTCCAGCTCGTTGTGCGGACCATCGAACTCATAGCCGATCCGCAGATAGATGGGGCGCTCCACCGTCTTGGCCCAGTCACTGAAGGCGCGAATGACCCCATCAAACTCCCCTTCGGCCGTCCGCGCGGCCACCTCCCACGTGCCGACCATCCAGAGCGCGCTTTGGAGCACCGCATTCGGGAAGCGATCAGCGAGGCCCTGGTGGTGGTGCACGTCGCCGTGTTCGTTGACGGCGCTGGTGGCCAGGCCCTCCGCGCTGGGGATCCCCCAGTAGGCCGCCCAGCCTCCGGGGAGCGGTTGGTCCGGGAAGCTCGACGTGAACGCCTCCGCTGCTTGCAGCGTCTGCCCCATGATGAGCAGCGTGGTGCCCGGTGGCGGTACGAACTTGGTCTGCTCGAAGGGATAGACGAACGCAGGGTCGACCTCGGTGTCGATCTGCGCCACCATGGCCGCCACGTCGGCCGGGAGCTCTGGAGTGGGGTCCGGCAGGGGCGGTGAGACGGCGGTATCGCGGGTGGGCGTATCGCAAGCCAGGAGGGCGGTCAGGACAAGCGTCGTGACGACAAGGCGGACGAAGAAGGCCGGCTGATGCATGGCAGTGGGCAAAGCGAGACAGGGCTGTATAGCACAGCCCCGCCTGGGGGGGACAACGTGAGGACGGCTCTGGGCGCCGGCGCGAGTCTATGGAATCGTCACCAGCTAAGCACTAGGAGGCGTCTTCTGGATTCATGTTGAAGATCACCCGCCACACGCTCAACCCGCCGCTCTCCGTACGCTTAAATATAAATATATTCTTGGTTTCAAACGCGTAGAGATCAGGGGAACCGGTAGGCTGAAACGTGCCCCGTGCTGTACCTCTGGCGATCACCACGTCGTTAAAGGCATCCACGGCCGTGAGCCCATGCGTGATGGTCGTCGCTCCTGATTCCCAGCCTTGCACGACGTGCGCCCTGTAGGCTGCTTTCCCATGGACCGTCGGCTGGTTGTGGGGCATCAAGATGACATCTTCCTCCACAAAGGTCAGGTACCGGTCCAGTCCGTCGAGGTCCTGAGCATCGGCCGCCGCGAAGATCTCCAAGATGTGCGCTTCGTCGCTGTGCGGGCTGGCCTCAGGCGTCTGGCAGCCTACGCCGAGTAGACCCATCAGCAGTAGGGCAAGGACTCTCATGGGGGATCTTCTGAGATGGGTGAACAAAGCGGATGATAGGCCAAGCGTCGGCCACCGTTCAAGTGCCTGAGTGCTCTGTCAAGCTCCTATTGATGGGCGCTGTACGCCTCGTCACACCCCAGGCGGCGTTGTCCGCGTCGCCCGGGGCGCGGCCCCGCGCTCCTTGGACGCCTTGCCTGTCGCGCGCCGCGACGCCCATCGACCTATCAC
>JBCDJV010000050.1:0-35007 GCA_038747425.1 Bacteroidota bacterium | reverse complement strand
TCCGTGACCACGTGGCCGTCGAACAAGTGGATAATCCGGTGGCTGTACTCGGCGTCGGCCGGGGAGTGGGTCACCATGATGATGGTGGTGCCCGCTTCGTTGAGCTGGGTGAGCAGGTTCATGACCTCCTCGCCGTGCGTCGAGTCCAGGTTACCGGTCGGTTCGTCCGCCAGGATCAGCTTGGGCTCGGCCACCACGGCGCGGGCCACGGCCACGCGCTGCTGCTGACCACCGGAGAGCTGCTGGGGGAAGTGGTCGCGGCGGTGCATGATGCCCACGCGCTCCAGGGCGGCGTCCACGCGCTGCTTGCGCTCGTCGGACTTGTAGCCCAGGTACAGCAGGGGTAGCTCCACGTTTTCGAAGACGGTCAGCTCGTCGATCAGGTTAAAGCTCTGGAAGACGAAGCCGATGTTGCCCTTTCTGAGCGAGGCTCGTTGCCGTTCCGAGTAGCCGGAGATCTCCTGGTCGAGGAAGTAGTACTGGCCGTCGCTGGGGTTGTCGAGCAGGCCGACGATGTTGAGCAAGGTCGACTTGCCGCAGCCTGAGGGTCCCATGATCGACACAAACTCGCCCGCCTGAATCTCCAGGTTGACGTTGCTCAGGGCCGTGGTTTCGACCTCCTGAGTCCGGTAGGTCTTCTTGAGGTTGTGGGTACGAATCATCGGATGGGTTGGTCAGTGTGGTGAGGAGCAGTCAGGGCTGGCGCGAGAAACGGTACGTATTGCGGATGAACGACTCGGACGTGCCTTCGTAGCGCACCTCTTTCGTCATCACCAGCGTGTCCGCATCGGCCACGACGAGTTGGCGGAACGAGGCCGGTCGGTTGTTGTCCTGACCCTCGCTGGTCAAGACAAGTGAGATCCGGTCCGGCGTCAGGTCTTGCTCGGCGATCTCCCAGCGCCCACCGAACTCAAGCTGGGCGTCGCCAATCAGCCTGAGCTGGGAGGAGCTTTCGACGGTGCGGCCATTGCCTTCATCGAAGCTGTAGGAGAAGGTAAGCACCCGCTTGAGATGCCGCAGGCTGTAGGTCTTCTCGCAGGTCATCGTCGTAGCCAACCGCACGCGGGTGAGATCGTCGCCGTAGTCGAGGTATTCTAGGTGGCCCACCCAGTTGCCCAGGAGTACGCCGTAGTCGTCGAGACCCGTTGACGGAGCCTGGGGGGACCAGGTTGCGGCCGCCATGAGCAGGACGGGTACGATCGTAAACAGCCGCGTACGCATGGATCCTCCACGTTGATGGGTGATTAGGGCTGGCGCGAGAAACGGTACGTATTGCGGATGAACGACTCGGACGTGCCTTCGTAGCGCACTTCTTCGGTCATCACCAGCGAGTCTGCATCGGCCACGATGAGCTGACGGAACGAGGCGAGTCGGTTGTTGTCCTCCCCTTCGCGGGTCAAGACGAGCGAGATCCGATCCGGCGCCAGGTCGTGCTCGGCGATCTCCCACCGCTCGCCCACCTCGATCCGCGTGTTGCTGATCAACTGCAGCTTCGAGGAGCGCTCAACGGTGGGACCGTGGATATAGAACTCGTCGGTGCGGGCCTCCACGCGGAGGCGTGCATCGTAGTTGTAGGAGAAGGTGAGCACAGGCTCGTCGTGCCGTGGGCTGTAGGTCTTCTCACAGGTCATCGTCGTGGCCAGGCGCTCGCGGGTGAGGTCATCGCCATCGAGGTAATCCAGGTGGCCCACCCAGGTGCCCAGGAGTACCCCGTAGTCATCGAGGTCGGTGGACGGAGCCTGGGGCCACCACGACGTAGCCGCCGCCGCGAGCACGATCACCGGGACAAGAGCAAGAGAGAAGAGGCGGTGTGGCATGAGATCTACGAGGAGCCAGAAAGGACGGCAGGGCGCGGCTTACTTCAGCACGAGTGTCTCGGTGTCGCCGTAGGTATCGTAGCTGTTCACGATGACGCGGTCGCCGGGGGTGAGGCCTTCCAGGACCTCGTAGTGGCGGTCGTTCTGGCGGCCTACCCGGATGGGCTGAAGCCGGGCCGTGCTGCCGTCGTCGTCGAGGACGAAGATCGCGTTGCCGCCGGTGGACTGGTAGAAGCCGCCGCGCGGGATGAGAAGGGCCTCTTCAAGGTCGCCCAGCTCCAGGCGGAAGCGGATGGTCTGGCCGCGGCGGATGTCCGGCGGGGCCTCGCCGGTGAACTCGAGGTCCACGGTGAAGCGTCCCTCGCGGACCTCCGGGTAGACCTTGGTGGCCACCATCTGGTACTCCTGCCCACCGATGGGCAGCGTCACGGCTTGCTGGTCGCGCTGGACGCGGTTGATGTAGAATTCGTCGATGCGGGCCTCCACGCGGAAGCCGTCGGTGACGTCGATCTGCCCAAAGCGGTCGCCCGAGCCGCGCAGCTCGCCAATCTCGGCGTCGAGCGACGTCAGGAAGCCGGTGACGGGGGCGCGGACGGTCAGGTTGTCCAGGATGCGCTCGATGACCTCATAGTTGGCCTCCATGCGCGTCACGTTGTTTTGCATCTGGGAGATCTGGGCGGCGTTGCGAAGTGAGTCCGAGCGGTAGCCGGCCAGGGTCAGCTCACGGTTGCGTTGGACGTATTCGAGCTCGTCCTGGGTATTCTCGAACTCCTCAGCGGAGAGGAGCGCCTTCTCAAACAGCTCCTCATGACGATCGTACTGCCGCTCCAGGCGCCGGATGTCATAGTCCATCTGGGCGAGCTGCTGCCGAAGGTCCAGCGCGCTCTGCTCCATGCGGAAGCGGGTCTCTTGCAGGCGGTCGATCTGCTCGATGCGCTGAGCGTCGGCCGAGATGAGGCGTAGCTGCAGGTCATTGCTGGAGAGGCGGAGCAACGGCTGGCCCGCCTGCACCATCACGCCCTCACGCACGAACACCTCCTCGACGCGCCCTCCCTCGATGGCGTCCAGGTAGACGGTGGTGCGAGGTACCACGGTGCCGCTCTCGGTGACGTACTCCTGGAACGGCCCGGACTCGACAGTGGCCACCGTCAGGCGGTCCTGTTCCACGTTGAGGCGAGGCCCGCCCGTGGCGCTGAGCAGCGCGTAGCCGATCAGGCCTACCAGGGCGAGGCCCCCGAGGATCATACCGATCCGGGCGGGGGTCCAGAACGATTGCTTGATGCGGCGATCCATGCCCTCCCCACCGCCGCGTGTGGGCGGCTCCGGTACATCACCATTGGCGAAGATGGAGCGACGGGGTTGGCTAGGTGGCGTCGGGGGGCGGACGTCGGCCATGGACACGGGCGATGAGAAGTCAGAAGGCATGGTGTCCCTCTCCTTTGTCAAGGAGCATGCCAGGTCCTTGAAAACGCCCTAAATAGCACAAAAAACGCCGGGGCGCGCGCAAAGCGGCCCCGGCGGTGTTCGGTGTGATACAGCGGGTGTACGCGGGCGGACAGCCGCGTGGGGGCGGTCAGCCGGCGGGCACAGCCGTGGTGCCGTTGACCTCGGCCGCCTGGGCCACAGCCGGATCGACCTCGGGGGTCGCCTCCGTGGGTGCGGGGCCGCGCGTGAGCAGGAACCAGCCGATGAGGCCGGACACGAGCGAGGCGGTCAGGATGCCGATCTTGGCGCTGTCCAGCAGAGCGGGATCCCCAAAGGCCAGGTTGGCAATGAAGAGCGACATCGTGAAGCCGATCCCACAAATGGCGCTCACGCCCCAGATCTGCCGCCACGAGATACCATCAGGCAAGGCGGCCACGCCCATCTTGACGGCGACGAAGGCAAAGAGCGGAATACCGATCTGCTTCCCAACGACAAGGCCAACGATGATGCCGAGGGTGACCGGATTGGCAAAGGCGGCGCCGATGTCTCCCCCAATCGTCACACCGGCGTTGGCCAGGGCGAAGACGGGGATGATGAAGAAGGCGACCCAGCCGTGCAGGGCGTGCTCCATGCGCATGAGCGGTGCGTCGGCCTTGGTGGCGGCCACCTCCAGGGTATGGAGGGCGTCTTTCTGCGCGGAGGACAGCGTCTCCTTGCCCTTCGTAGCGCTCGCCGGGGCCTGCTGGCGGAAGGTGTCGACCAGACCGCGGATGCGCTCCGCCAGCGTGGGCGCGTCGATGACGCGGCTCGCGGGGATGGTCAGCGCCAGCAGCACGCCCGCGATGGTGGCGTGCACGCCTGACTTCAGGAAGGCCACCCAGAGGCCGATGCCCAGCAGGACGTAGACCGAGGTGCGGCGTACCCCCAGCTTGTTTGCGGCCACGAGCGCGGCCAGGAAGCCCGCGCCCACACCCAGGCTCACCATGGATACCTCGGCCGTGTAGAAGAGGGCGATGACAAGCACGGCGCCCAGATCGTCTACGATGGCCAGGGCCGTCAGGAAGACCTTGAGTGCGAGCGGCGCCCGCTTGCCCAGGAGCGCCAGCACGCCCAAGGCGAAGGCGATGTCTGTAGCCATGGGGATGCCCCAGCCGCTGATGGTCTCGGTGCCCCAGTTGAAGGCCACGTACCCGAGCGCCGGAGCGAGCATGCCGCCCAGGGCGCCAGCCACGGCCAGCCCGGCTTTTTTGGCGTCGGACAGCTCGCCCATCAGGACCTCGCGCTTGATCTCCAGCCCCACGAGGAAGAAGAAGATGGCCATGAGGCCGTCGTTGATCCAGAGGATGAGCGGCTTGTCAATGACCAACGGACCCACGCCCACCGTGACGGGCGTATTCCACAAGTTGGTGTAGGCGTCCACGAAGGGCGAGTTGGCCCAGATGAGCGCGAGGACGGCGCACGCAAGCAGCAAGATGCCGCCGGCGGCCTCCATGCGGATGAACTGCTGGAACGCCCGCAGGAGGGGGTTCGTGGTTGTGATCGGTGACGTCGAGGCCATGGCTAGGAAAGTCGGATTAAGGGTCCAAGGTAGGAAGGGCTGTGGGGTACAACGTGCGAGGCTCAGGCCGACGCGGAGGACGGCACCCGCTGCTCAGCATCCACGCCATCAGGGGTGGCGGTGAGCAGGTGGACGACGTCGCCCGGCTGGAGCGTGAGGTCGCTGTGGAAGGCCGACGCCAGGTCGCCACGCTCGAGCCCGAGCGGGAGGCGCTGATCGTCGGCCGTGATATCGGGAGGGACGCCTTCCTCAACGGCCACGGTGGTCGTGTGCGAGGGGGCGTGTGCCAGGTGGTAGTCCCAGGCGGACAGGTCCACGGGGCCGCCGAAGAGGGTAGAGGCGCCCAGGTGCTCCGTCAGCGCCGCGTGTCCGTCGGCGTCGGATCCTTGGTCCAACAGGTGGAGGCGGGGGATGTAGAACGTCTGGCGCGCGCGCTCGGCGACGAGGGCGTTGACCTGCGCGTTGGCGGTCATGGCCACGAGGCTGTAGCAGGTGCTGGCCCCCGCTTCGCTGAGCACCAGCTCGTCGAGCGCGTTGCCCTGAACGGCCCGAAGTCCAGCGGCTTCGGCCTGCGCGATGTGGTCGGCGTTGCGGTCGATGATGGTCACGGCGTGCTTACCGTGCAGAAATTCGCCCAAGCGCAGTGCCGTGGGCCCGCCGCCCACGATGATGGTGCCCGTCCGCTCGTGGTCCGAGCGTACGAGCTCGCCGCGCTCGCGCAGCCAGTCCACGCCCCACTTCAAGAAGACGGGCACGGTGGCGGTGGTGATGATGGCCATGAAGACCAGGATCGAGAAGATCTCCTGTGAGATGAGACCCATGCTGAGGGCGATCTGCGCCAAGATGATCTCCACGGCCCCGCGCCCGTTCATGCCCGCCCCGATGGTGAGGCCCTCACGCCAGCCGTAGCCGGTGGGCAGGTAGAAGAGGGCCGTCCCGGCGATCTTGCCCACGGTGGCCAGCCCGATGACACCCACGAGCAGGCCCAAGTCTGCCCGGAACACATCGAGCGACACCGCGAAGCCGGCCGTCACAAAAAAGACGGGCGCCAGGAAGCCGATGGAGGCGTCCCGCACCAGATGCATGATCTCTTCGGACAGCGTCCGGCCCAGGGCGTTCTCGCGCAGGAAGAGGCCGGCCAGGAAGGCGCCCAGGATGCCGTGCATACCGGCCAAGTGCGCCAGCTCGGCGTACCCGAAGGTGAGCACCAGGATCAGCATGAAGGTGGTGGTGCGGCCATGCTGCGGCAGCTTGCGCAGGGCCCGGCCCAGCATCGGGAAGCCATAGTGGCCCACGAGGCCTGCCACCACGAAGAACGCCAGCGCTTTGATCGCCACGATCCCCAGGCTCAGCACATCGACGCTGCCCACCTCGGCGGCGCCCAAGACCGCCGCAAACAAGACGAGCGAAAGGGTATCGGCGATGAGGGCCCCCGCCATGAGCACGTGCGCAATGCGCGTGTCCAGGAGTTGGAGGTCGACGAGGATGCGGGATTTGGTGGCTAGAGACGTCACCCCCGCCGCCAGTCCTACAAAGATGGCGGCCATGACGGTGCCCCCCGCCCAGATGATGGCGCCGTAGCACAGGACGAAGGGCGTAATGAAGCCCCCAATGGCAGCCAAGAAGCCGCCTTTGGAGGCTTTCCCCAGCTCCCCGGGGTCGATCTCCATCCCGATGTAGAGCATCATCAGGAGGATGCCCACTTCGGCCAGGACCTCCAAGGCTGCGCTCGGCTCCAGCAGGCCCAAGAGCGGCGGGCCCAGCAGGATGCCAGCCAGCAATTCGCCCAGCACCGACGGGTAGCCCAGCCGTGCCGACACGATGCCAGCCAGCCAGGCGACGACGAGTACCAGCAGCAGGTTGAGGATGGAAAACTCCACGGTGCACTCAGTAGGAGAATGTCAGGATGAGATGCACCTCGCTCCGGTCAAGGATCGTAGGACGACTACCCCTCTACTTATATAGAGCAAGTAAAATGCCATCGTTGGGCGGGGAGTTCAATCCTCTCACCCGGTATTACACCTGGGTTACAAGTAAGGCGATGATCGGTCAGGCCTTGGGGCGGAGCGCGGCATGCACCAGCCGGGCCACGTCAGCCCCCAGCTGGGCTGACACCGTTTCGTCGGCGATGCCCTCGGTGAGGATGACCAGCACATACGGCGGCTGATCGCGTGGATAGACGATGGCCGCATCGTGGTGGATTTCGGTGATCCAACCGGTTTTGTGGGCCACTTCGGTGCCGAGGGGTAAGCCCTGGGGGATCATCGTGTTGAAGCGCTGGGCTTTGAGGGTGTGCACCATCGCGGCGTCGGACTGTGGAGAGACCGCATGGCCATCACGTAGGGCCGCTAGGAGCGTGGCGAGGTCGTTGGCCGTGGCCGTGTTGCTGAGGCCTTGGCGGAATGCCTTGAGGTCCTCCACGCCGCGCAGGACGCGCATGGTGCGTACGCCCAGCCGTTCGGCCGTGGCCTGGATGGTGTCGGCGGCCAGTGTGTCGATGAGCAGGTTGGTGGCTAGGTTGGAGGACACGGTGATCATGGCGTGCACCAGATCCTCTACCGCCATCGGCGTGCCCAGCCGGGTGTAGATGGCATCGTCGGAATCGTCCACGATGGCATACGTGGAGCCATCCACGATGGAGCGGAACTGGTTGACCACCGCCAGCGAGTCCGTGAGGGCCAGCCGCCCAGCCTCAGCTTGACGGTAGACCTCGATCATCACTGGTACCTTCATGGTGCTGGCGGCATGGAAGGAGCGGTCGCCGCGCAGGGCCCACGTGGTGCCGGTGTGCGCATCCCGCACGGCCACCGCCACGGTCGCCCCGGGCTGTTCGGCCATCCGCGCCTCCACGGCCGCCTCCAACGTGTCCAGATCCGGCGTAGGTGTCTGTGTCATCGGCTCTGTGCATCCCATGGTCCAACAAACCAGCATCGCCAGTCCGCCCCCCCGTAGAGCCGCTGCGAGGCGTCGGCTCGCCCCGCCAACACGGTGTCTACGACCACCCCTCATCCCAACACCGTCCCGACCGGCAGGTCGTATCCGTTGAGAAAGACGTCGGCCGGGAGGCGTTTACGGCCAGGCTGCTGCATCTCGGTGATGGCCACAGCGCCGTCCCCACAGGCCACCACCAGGCGGTCCTCCGTGGCCAGCACGGTGCCGGGGGGGCCGCTCCCCTCGGCTAGGGTAGATCGGTAGAAGGTCAGGCGGGTGTCGTCGTGCATGGTCCAGGCGGCAGGGAAGGGCGCGAAGCCGCGGATGGTGTTGTGGACCTCGGAGGCGGGCCGGTCCCACGAGACGGCGGCCTCTTCCTTGAACACCTTCGGGGCGGGCGTGGCCAGCGTGTCGTCCTGCGGTTGTGGCACAGCGGTACCGGCTTCGATGCGGCGCACGGTCTCCAGCACGGCCTCGGCGCCGAGGTGCATCATGCGATCGTGCACGTCGCCGGTGGTCTCATCGGGGCCGATGGGCATCGCGCGCTTCAGGATGATGGCGCCGGTGTCCACTTTCTCTTTTAGGAAGAAGGTGGTGACGCCGGTCTCGGTCTCCCCAGCCAACACGGCCCGATGGATGGGCGCGGCGCCCCGGTAGCGCGGCAGCAGCGAGCCGTGCAGGTTGAACGCCCCCAGCCGAGCCTGGGTGAACACGGTCGGCGGTAGGATGCGAAAGGCCACCACCACGATGACATCGGGCGCCAGCGCCCCGACTGCCTCGGCAAACGCCGGGTCTTTGACGGAGGCCGGCTGCAGGATCTGCTCGATCCCATGCTCCAAGGCCGCCCGCTTCACCGCCGTGGGCGTGGCTGTCCCCCCGCGCCCCCGCCGCTTGTCCGGCCCCGTCACCACCGCCACCGGCGCGTACCCGTGCTCCACCAGCCGATCCAACGACGGCACGGCAAAGTCCGGCGTGCCCATGTAGAGAAGACGCATGTGTGAGGCAAAAGGAGAGGTGAGAAATAGAAGGTGCAAAAGGAGGCTCCAGCGTCGCCATCGCGCTCCACCCGGGCCCTCATTTTACAGGTTTCACGACTCACTTTTCATCTTTCACGGCATAGCGTTGCACCCGCTTCTCAATCGCCTCTTCTGCGTCCCGCTCGCGGAGGTGGGCCAGACGCGCCGCGATGCGCTGTTCGTAGCCTAGCTCGCGGGGGGCGTAGAAGTAGAGGCCTTGCATCTCTTGGGGCAGGTACTGCTCGGGGACGTACCCTTCGCGGTAGGCGTGGGGGTACTTGTAGCCCTTGCCGTGGCCGAGGCCTTGTTTGTCGCGCGAGGCATCTTTGATGGCATTGGGGACGTCGCCGGTGCGCTCGTGTTCGACGTGACGGAGGGCGTCGAAGTAGGCGAAGACGCTGTTGCTCTTGGGGGCGGTGGCCAGGTAGAGGCAGCACTCGGCCAGCAGGAATTGGCCCTCGGGCATCCCCACGTACTCGAAGCCCTGCGCCGTAGCCGTGGCGATCTGGAGGGCGCGAGGGTCCGCCAGGCCGATGTCCTCAGCGGCGAAGACGACCAGGCGGCGCAGGATGAAGCGGGGATCTTCGCCTGCGTAGATCATGCGGGCCATCCAGTAGAGGGCCGCGTCGGGGTCGGAGCCGCGCAGGCTTTTGATGAACGCACTGATGGTGTCGAAGTGGGCGTCGCCCTCTTTGTCGTAGAGGATCGCTCGGCGCTGGATGCTTTCCTCGGCCACCGCCAGGTTGATATGGATGCGGCCGTCGGCGCCGGGCGTCGTGGTCTCTACGGCCAGCTCCAAGGCATTGAGCACGGCCCGGGCGTCGCCGTTGGCCACGTCAACCAGGTGCGCGAGGGCCTCATCGTCAGCCACCACGGGGAGGGTGCCGTAGCCCTGCGTGGGGTCAGCCAAGGCGTGGCGGGCCACGGCCAGCAGGTCGGCCTCGGTGAGGGGGCGCAGCTCGAAGAGGCGGGAGCGGCTCACGAGCGCTTTGTTGACCTCGAAGTACGGGTTTTCGGTGGTGGCGCCGATGAACGTAACGGTGCCGCTCTCCACGTGGGGTAGCAGGGCATCCTGTTGGCTCTTGTTGAAGCGGTGGACCTCATCCACGAACAGGATGGTGCGCCGTCCGAGTCCGCGCCGGGTCTGGGCGTCGGCGATGGCCGCTCGGATGTCTTTGACACCGGCCAGCACGGCATTCAGCGAGGTGAAGTGCGCGGCCGTCGTGTGGGCGATGATGCGGGCGAGGGTGGTTTTGCCGGTACCGGGGGGGCCGAAAAACAGGACCGACGTCACACGGTCCGCCTCGATGGCCCGGCGTAGCAGGCGGCCAGGTCCTAGGATGTGGGCTTGCCCGGCGAAATCGTCGAGCGTGCGGGGCCGCATACGGTCGGCCAGAGGGGGGCGAGGGGGCTCGGCAGCGAACAGATCAGACATCCGTGGGGCAGGCAGGGCATGGATGCCGTCAACATACGCGAATCACAGGTTGAAGGTGGGCGCCTCCATCCACCGAGGACATGAAAAATGAGAAGGGCGAGGTGGGGACCTATTGGGTGGGTCAGGTGGAGGGTGAGCCGGAACAGGCGTCAGCAGGGGGGGCTCGACGTATCAGGCGGCGGCGGCCCGTACCCAGGAAGCGGCCTCGGCGGCGTCAAACTCGGACCGGAGCAGGCCGTAGAGGTGCTGATCCCAGAAGCGACCGTCCCGATGGAGGTGGTCCCGGATGCGACCTTCCTCGGTAAAGCCGAGGCGCTGCACCAGCCGATGGCCGCCCTCGTTGAAGCCCACGACCTGGGCGGTGACGCGGTGCAGGCCGCGCTCGCCGAACAGGTGATGAAGCAGCAGGCGCAACGCTGCGCTGCCGAAGCCTTGCCGCCAGCGGTGCCGATCGCCGATGGTGACGCCCACGCGGGCGTGCCGGTTGGAGGCGCACAGATGATCCACGTAGGCCACGCCCACCAGGGAGCCGTCTCGGGTATGGATCTCTAGGTCCAGTGTACCGGCTGGTGGGCGCTCGACCATGGCCTCGAAGCGACGTAGAAAAGCCCCGAATGACTCGTGTTCAAACGGGGCTTCACTGTCCAGCCGGTTGAGTTCCTCGTCGTTGTTCCACCGGAAGTGGGTGTGTACATGGGCTAGCGAGAGGGGGTGGAGCGCTATCCGGTCGTCTGACAAGACGAGATTCGCGCGGAGGGTGCCCATCGGATCAAGAAGGCCGGTGAAGGGTCGTGATGGGTAAGTATAGTGTTTGGTGATGAAAAACTAAATTTTTTATGTGATTTGCGAATTAACGTTACAATATTGATGTGGTGACTGGTTGTCGGTACAGCTGGACGGGCTCCGATCCCGGGCGACCGGCACGTTGATCAAGTCGCTGTCCGCTTTTCGTAAAGCCAGCGCGTGAGCAGGGTCGTGAGCTCCTCATGGAGGATGGGCTTGCTCAGATAGTCGTCCAAGCCCGCCGCGAGGAATCGCTCGCGATCGCCCTCCAGTGCATTGGCGGTGAGAGCGATGATGGGAACGGCCTGCGGTCCTTGGAGGGCACGGATCTGGGCTGTGGCCTCTACGCCATCCAGGACCGGCATCTGGATGTCCATCAGCACCACGTCGTAGGTGAACTGCTGGTAGAGGCGTACGGCCTCTTCGCCGTTGGCGGCCATGTCCACCCGCATGCCCAGGCGTTCCAGGAGCCGACGGGCCACCTTCTGGTTGACGATGTTGTCTTCGGCCAACAAGATGCGAACGCCCTCGAAAGAGCGCTCGGGGTGCTGTACCTGCGACGCGGAGACCAGCGCCGGGGTAGTGGCTGGATCCACAGCGGTGGTCATCAGACGTTTCAGTGCACTCATCCGCACGGGCTTGATCAGGGCATGGTCGAAGGCCAGCTGCTCAAACTGTTTGGCTTCGCTCACCGAAGTGGCTGCGGCCAAGAGGATGACGGTAACCCCATGCCGTGCCGGCAGGGCCTTGATCCGGGTGCCGAGCGCGACGCCATCCATCCCGGGCATCTGATAATCGATCAGGGCAAAGCGAAATGGCGACCCTGAAGCCGCAGCGGCCTGCAGACGCTTGAGGGCGTGCTGGCCCTCGGCGGCCGCTTCGACCTCCAGGCCCCACGCCGTTAGTTGCTCGGCGAGTATCTCCCGGTTGAGTGGGTGATCGTCGACAATCAGTACACGATGCCCGGCCAGGTCTGCAGGGTCCTGCGGAGGGGGAGCGGGCTCGGCCGCGAGCGGAAGCGTGATGTTGACCCAGAAGGTGGAGCCCTCTCCTATGGCGCTCTCGGCCCCGATGGAGCCTTCCATCAACTCGGCCAACTGCTTGCTGATGGACAGCCCCAACCCGGTCCCGCCGTAGGTGCGTGTGGTGGACGCATCGGCCTGTGTGAAGGCATCGAAGAGGGTGGCCAACTTGTCCGGGGCGATGCCAATCCCGGTATCGGTGACCGAGAAGCGGAGGGTGGCCTCCAGGTCGCTCGTCGTGCGGCTTTCCACGTCGACCAGCACATGGCCGCTGGGGGTAAACTTGATGGCATTGCCGATCAGGTTCAGCATGATTTGCCGGATGCGCCCCACGTCGCCCACGAAGCGTTCAGGCAGGCCGGGATCATAGCGGACGATCAGCTCCAGGTTTTTCTCGTGGGCCTGATTCGCCATCATCTCGCCGACCTCATCCATGGTTTGGTGGAGATCGAATTCATTCTGCTCCAAGACCAGCTTCCCCGATTCGATCTTGGAGAAGTCGAGGATGTCGTTGATGACAGTTAAGAGGGCTTGGCCAGAGCCAAGGAGCGTGTCGAGAAAGTCCTGTTGCTCCTCATTCAGGTCGGTGTCTGTCAAGATCTGCGCCATCCCGAGGACTCCGTTGATCGGGGTGCGGATCTCGTGGCTCATGGTGGCTAGGAACTCGCTCTTGGCCTGCGCCGCCGCCAAGGCCTCGCACTCAGCGAGCTTGCGCGCAGACACCTCGCTTTTGAGCGCTTCGATCTTGTTCATGAGCCGGCTCTCGGTGTGGTGCTGTTGCCAGCTGAACAGGTAGATGGTCACGCTGACGGCCACCAACAGCAGCAGCAACTCACCGAAGACGATGGGGTGGAGCACCAGGGCTTCCGTGGGGGGCACAGGATGCAGACCACGGTCGTGGGCGAACGCTGTGCCCATGATGTAGAGGCCCACGACGCCTACCCACGCCATGCCTGAGCGCACACCCACCACCAAGCCCGCTGCGAAGGGCACGAAGAAAGCCCAGGCAAACACGGGGCTGTACAGACCCCCCGCGATCAGGTTGGTCGTGGCCACCATCAGCAAGCCAGAGAAGGCCGCTACATTCCCAATCAGAACAGGATAAGGCCTCCACCGGAGAAGCCAGATGCTGAAGAGGCTGAGGGCGATGATGAGGGTGGACAACGTCAGCAGCAGGGTGCTCGATTCGTGCCCTGCATACTGAAAGTTGGCGATGCCAGCGAGTGTCATCACCAAGAGCAACGGGTTGAGGGCCCGCACCTGACGCATGAGGCGTGGCGACGTCGAGGCGGTGTCCAGCCCGCTGGTCAGAATATTGCTAAATAGCGATTTGAGAGAGGTCCACATGCGGCGACTGCGCTAGACCGGATGGGCCGACAGGTATCGATGCACCTGTGAGTATCGGCTCCACAGCCTTGATCTATAATAGGCGTAACAGCTTTGTTCATGGCCGCCAGATGCATCTGAGCTGGGTCATGCACCTAGTCAAAGAGTGCCCCCCTCTACCTATCCGGGTGCTGCACACACGTTCATGGGGCCCCAAGGTCACGTACCCCCGAAGATGCGGAGACCGGGCCCGCTTGGTCTGGGTGCACCGAGGCCTTTTGCAGCGCCGCAACCAATCGTATACTAGGTCGTATTTAGACTTACTGCTAGGTCAAGGACAGACCTAGGCTAACCATCCCGTCTCGATGCCATGTTTTCCAAGCGCCTCCTCGCGGCCTCGCTTGAGCCGCTCATGCTCTCCCTCTTGGCCGATGGGCCCAAGTACGGCTATGAAATCATCCGCCGCGCCCGGCACGTCTCGGGCGGTCAGATCCAATGGTCCAACAGCAAGCTCTACCCCCTCCTCCATCGCCTGGAGTGCGAGGCGCTGGTGGAGGCGTTCTGGCGGCCCTCGGAGAGTGGACCGGACCGGAAGTACTACCGGCTGACGCCCAAAGGGCACGAGGCGCTCGCCGCCACCCAGGCGGAATGGCGCTCCATGTACGACCTCTTCGCCCAGCTGTGGGGGCCCGGGTGGTCTCCCGCCCTCGGGCGTGTCTGAGCCAGTGGCTCCTTGTGTCCCTCTCGCCTCACTGCGGCCCCTCTTCTCCATGTTCGACCTCGACACGGCCCTGGCCACCTGGCGCCACCAGTTTACCCATACCCGCGCGTTCGTCGAGGCTGACCTCGACGAGATGGAGCGCCATCTGCGCGATCAGGTGCAGGACCTCGTCGCAGAAGGCCGGACACCTGCCGAGGCCTTCCAGAAGGCGGTGGCTGAGATGGGTGGGCTGGCCGAGGCCACGGGGGAGTACGAGAAGGTGCACTGGCGCAAAGTGTGTCAGCGCGGCTCGGTGTGGGAGGAGGTGACCGTCTGGCGCAGCATGGTGGGACACCACCTCAAGCTCGCGTATCGCACCCTGGTCCGAAACAAGGTGCCCTCAGCGATCAACGTCGTGGGGTTGGCCGTGGCCCTGGCGTGTTGTGTAACGGTCTACGAGTTCTTGGTGACCTGGCACGCCATGGACGCCTACCACGCGCACGGCCCTCGCCTTCTGCTGGCACAGCACGACGTCGAGCGCAACCACCACACGGAGTCCTGGGGCCGCATGCCCATGCCACTTGGCCCGGCCCTAGAGGCCGACTTCCCGCAGGTCGAGCGCACCGTGCGGGTCCAGTGGGTGGGCGCCACCGTGCAGCACGCGGACCAACTGTTCGAGGAAACAATGACCTTGGCCGATCCCGGCTTCTTCGACGTGTTGACGTTCCCGCTCGCCCAGGGCTCGGCCACCGCCCTGATGGACCCTGGCGCGGTCATCGTGAGCAGCCGGACGGCCGAGCGCTACTTTGGCGAGGCAGACCCGATCGGGCAGCCGTTGGTCTTCCTGTTCGACGGCGATCAGCGCCGCGTGCTCACCGTAGCGGGCGTGGCCGAGCCCTTTCCCGCCAACACGGGCTTTCGGTTCGATTTTCTGGCGGGCCTCCGCCAGTTGGAGACGGTGGCGGGCCTTGATCTGAACGATTGGGCCGCCATGACCTCTGGACTGTTTGTGCTGGTCCGAGACCCCGCCGATCTCGAAACCGTGGCCCAAGGAGCCGACCGGTACCTCGCGCTGCAGCAAGCCGCCAATCCAGACTGGCCGATTCAGGCGTTCGGCTTCGATCGGTTCACCGATCCCTCGCCAGACGCCCAGCACGTACGCGGGCGGGTGGCCGAGGCCGCCCATCCAGCGCTGTCGATCCTGTTCATCGTGCTGGCCCTGTTCATGCTGGCCCTCTCGTGCTTCAACTACATCAACATTGCGCTGGGGGCGGCCACGCACCGGCTCAAGGAGATTGGGGTCCGGAAGGTCATGGGCGGCCACAAGCGGCAGCTCGTCCTGCAGTTTCTGACAGAGAACGTACTGCTGTGCCTGCTTGCGCTTGCCCTGGGTGTGCTGATCGCCAAGGCCTTGCTGGTGCCAGTGTTCAACGCGCTCTTCGTCATCCAGCTTGATGTCGCGTTCGGGCGTGTTGGTCTGTGGGCCTTCCTCGTGGGGCTGTTGCTGGCGGTGGCGATCATCTCCGGGGCCTACCCAGCGCTCTACGTGGCGTCCTTCCGGCCTGTGAGCATCCTTCGGGGGCCGTCCCAGCTGGGGCGGACCACCTGGCTCACCCGCAGCTTCCTCACCTTCCAGTTTGTGCTCGCGTTCGTCACGGTCATGCTGGGCGTGGCCCTGTTCCTGAACAACCGGTACCTGGTCCAGCAGGACTGGGGCTACGATCCAGGCCAGACGCTGGTGGTCGAGCTCCAAGCGTCCAGCCAGTTCGCGCCGCTCCGCGATGCCGTATCCCAGCACCCCGATGTGCGGCGTGTGGCCGGCGCCGAGGATCACATCGGGCGCAGCGCGGAGCAGGCTACGCTCCACCGTCCCAACGGAGACACCCAGCCGGTCCTCCAGTACGTGGGGGCGCCCCAGTACCTGGAGACGCTCGGCCTGCGCTTAGCGGCCGGCCGTCTCTTCGACCCAGACCGTCAGCGTGATCTGGGCGGCGCGGTGGTGGTCAACGAGCGGCTGGTGCGTACGCTCGGCTGGACCGAGCCGCTGGGGCAATCGGTACGGGTGGACAGCACCACGTACACCGTCATCGGTGTCGTGGAAGACTTCACCGCGTACTACATGATGCAGCCACGCCCAGCGGTCTTCATCGCCTCGGAGGCGCCCACCCAGGCCTACCTCGTGGCTACGCTGCGGGAAGGGACTGGCCAGGACGTCGAAGCGTTCGTAGAGGCTGCCTGGGCCGCCCTGTTTCCTGAGGATGTGCACCGCTCGTTTTTCCAAGAGACCGTCTTCGACGAGGCCTACCAGACGTACGAAGGGGTGGCGCAAGCCTTCGGGCTTATCGCGGGGTTAGCGCTGCTGATTGCCTGCATGGGCTTATTCGGGCTGGCGTCGCAGCACACCACGCGGCGCATGAAAGAGATCAGCATCCGGAAGGTCGTCGGGGCGTCGGTGCCGCAGTTGGCGTTCCTGGTGAACCGTGGCTTCCTGGGCCTCCTCACGCTGGCCGCCCTCCTGGCCTCGGCGGTGTGTGTGTTGCTGCTGGGGGTGCTGCTGGGCTTTGTGCGGAGCAACGTGCCCATCGATCACATGCCGCTGACACCACTCCCGTTCCTCCTGGCCTACATGCTCGTGCTCGCGGCGGCCGCCCTGGCTATCGGCGGCCAGGTCACCAAGCTCGTCCGCACCAACCCCGCCGAGGTGCTGCGGGGGGCGTGATCCCTACCACGCTGAAGGTCTGGCCCCGGCGAGCCCCACATGGGCCTACCAACCGCCCGCTCAGTCTCCGTCGGTGCGTTGCTCGACGCGCTCGGCCTGGACGATGGCGCCCGCGAAGCGGTTGTAGGACAGCGTGAGGCCCAGCGCGAAGCCCGCCGCCGCCAAGCCCAGGCCGGCGTTATAGAAGGGCGGAGCGGTGAGGGCGATGCGGATGAGGATCGTGGTCACCGCGAAGGCCGAGTTGCGGAACACGATGTCGTAGCGCGAGGCGTAGCGCAGCGAAATCAGCACGATTAGCACGTCGGCAAAGATGAGCACCGTGTAGAGGGCGGGGAAGAACGCCGGGGCACGCCGTCCCGTGGCCCAGGCCCAGACCTCGTAGATGGCGATGCCGGTGAAGATCGTCAGCAGCAGCAACGCAATGATCTTCTTAGCCCGCACGAAGCGGGCCAGATCTTCTGCGTTCCGGGTGATGCGTCGATGCCGCTGCGCACGGTAGTAGAAGCCGACGACCACGAAGACGAGCAAGGCCCCCACCGCGTCCGAGATGATATGCAGGATCGGGGCCAGGTTCTCGGGGTCCCACGTGATGGGCTCAGGCAGGGCCATCAGCTCCTTGAACGAGGACCGCAGCAGGATCAGCGACATGATCTCGATCTGCTTCCCCAAGGCGTTGGCCACCGAGCGCACCAGGCCGAACACCAGCTCCACCACCTCCACCATGAGCAAGAACGAGAACGCGATGTCGATCGCGTAGTAGTGGCTGGTGGGCATCGGGAAGGGAAGCCAGCCTTGCCGGCCCATCTCCACGAGGACCAGCGTGGCCACAAACACCACCACGAGCCCCGTCCCAATGTGTTTGCGCGTCCCGTGACGCTCAAACTGCTCTTGGAGGGTATCGAAGAGGTGAATCAGCATGGATGCTGCGTCAAGCTCGCATGGATGGCCGTTGTACGCCGCTGACCACGCCCCACTGCGTTGCGCTGCATCGCCATAGCGCTGCCATGGCTGCTTCGCACACCTTGCTGGACGCGTCCGGCAGCGCCCATCGCCCCATCACCACGAGCTTGACACAGCACTACACTAGGCCTCCTCGTCCAGTGACGGGTCCGCTTGGTCGTCCGGCGCGGGATCGGCCTGCTCGCCTTCTTCGCGGCGGAGAAGCGGAAAGAGGATGACGTCTCGGATGGAGGTCTGATTGGTCATAATCATGGCCAGCCGGTCGATGCCGATCCCGATGCCCGCCGTGGGCGGCATGCCGTATTCCAGAGCACGCAGGTAGTCCTCGTCGACCTGGTTCGGGGCCTCCTCGTCGCCGGCGCTGGCCAGGCTGACCTGCTGCTCGAAGCGCTGGCGCTGGTCGTCTGGGTCATTGAGCTCGGAGAAGGCGTTGCAGATCTCTTTGCCGTTGCAGATCACTTCGAAGCGCTCCACCAGGCCGGGGGTCTCGCGGTGACGTTTGGCCAGCGGGCTCAGCACCACCGGGTAGTCCATCACGACGGTCGGCTGGATGAGGGTGGGCTCCACCGTCTCGCCGAAGATCTCGTCCAGGATCTTGCCGTCGCCCATGGTGTCATCCACGGCTAGGCCTAGGGCTTCGGCGGCGTGGACGAGGGCGGGGCGGTCCTGGCTGTAGAGGTCGTAGCCGGTGGCCTCCTGGATGGCGTCGAAGAAGCGGACGCGCTTCCAGGGGCGGGCAAATGAGATGGTGTGGTCGCCCACGGGCACGTCGGGGCCACCGTGGAGGGTTGTGGCGGTGTGTTCGAGGAGGCGCTCGGCGAAGTCCATCATCCAGTGGTAGTCCTTGTAGGCCACGTAGAACTCCAGCATCGTGAACTCCGGGTTGTGGAACCGGCTGAGGCCCTCGTTCCGGAAGTCCTTGGCAATCTCGTACACGCCATCGAAGCCGCCCACGATGAGCCGCTTCAGGTACAGCTCGTCGGCGATGCGCAGGTAGAGCGGCATGTCCAGCGCATTGTGGTGCGTGGTGAAGGGCCGAGCCGAGGCGCCGCCATAGAGCGGTTGGAGCACGGGGGTCTCCACCTCGATCAGCCCATGGTCGTCCAGGAAGCGCCGCATGGCCGAGATCATGCGCGCACGCTGCACGAAGACCTGCCGCACGTCCGGATTCACCACCAGGTCCACATAGCGTTGCCGGTACCGGAATTCTTTGTCGGTGACCTCGTTGTAGACCTCACCGTCTTTCTCCTTGACCACCGGCAGCGGCCGCAGCGCCTTCGAGAGCAGCTCCAGGCGTTCGGCATGGAGCGTGACCTCGCCCATCTTCGTCCGAAACAGGACGCCCTCAACCCCGATCACATCGCCGATGTCCAGCAGCTTCTTGAAGACCTGGTTGTAGAAGCCCTCGGGCAGGTCGTCCCGGCGGACGTACACCTGAAGTTGACCGGTACTGTCCTGGAGGTGAATAAACGACGCCTTGCCCATGACCCGCTTGGTCATCACCCGCCCCGCGATGGAGGCCTGCTGCGGCGTCTCCGCGTCGTCGTCGAAGGCGTCCAGCAGCTCGGCCGCGTGGTGCGAGACGTCCCACGCGTACGGATAGGGGTTGAGGCCGAGGTCCTCCAGGTGCTGCCGCTCCTCGCGGCGCCGCTCTTCTTGTTCGCTACGTACGCGGGCCATGCTGAAGAAAAGTGCGAAATGAGCAATGAAAGCTGAAAGAGGCCGGGGTCATGCCCCCTACCTCACCTGCGGACAGACCACACCCGTAGGGCCACGGTACGTCGTGATCCGGCGAACCGCCTGTCTCCGCGGCCCATGCTACAGGGAGCCTCGTTTGTCGCGGAGGTACTTGTTGAGGAGTTCACGCGCCCGGAAGATATGCGCTTTGACAGTGCCGAGCGGGAGATCTAGCTCGCGGGCAATTTCGTCATAGGTTTTTTCCTGCTGATGCCGCATCACGATGACGCGGTAGTACTTGGGCGGCAGGTTGTCGATGGCGTCCTGGATGAGGGAGCGCCGCTGGTCGGCCACGATGTGGCGGTCTGGGCGGTAGGTGGTGTCCGGCAGCTCGTACTCCAGCTCCCCTTCCTTGGTCTGCATCGGCTTGTCGATGGAGAACGTGGGGAGCTTCTTCTTGCGCAGGTAGTCGATCGTGTGGTTCGTCGCGATCTTGTACAGCCAAGTGGAGAAGGCATACTTCGTGGAGTACGATCCCAAAGCGCCGAAGGCTTTGATAAAGCTCTCCTGCACCAGATCGTCCACTTCCTGCTTGGTCCGCACCATGCGCAGGATATGGTGATAGAGCGCGTTGGTGTACTTCTCCATGAGGCTCCGGTACGCCGATTCGTCGCCTGCGAGCGCGCGTTCGACGAGCGCACGGTCCTGTTCGCTGGAAACAGACGGGGCAGCGTCAGAGGAGTCGGAAGCCATGAGGGAAAACAGCCGAGAACAAGCAAAACGGACGGTGGAGCGCCATAGGCGGCCTCCAAGATAGCCAATCGGCGCGGCCCCGTCTACCCAGGAGTCCCAAGCGGGCTCATCTGCGGTGCTCGCGCGGGGCCGTTCGGGGGGCGACCAACCCAAACCGCCCGCCCTGGCACGGAGGCTGGGGCGGGCGGTGGGCTGCAGATGGAGGCCGGCGCGGCCTACTTCACAAACAGAATCTCACGATAGGTGGGGAGTGGCCATAAGCCGTGGGCCACCACTTTCTCCAGGGCATCGGCCGCGGTACGCACCTCGTTCATCGCGCCCAGCACGCCATCCCGCATATGGAGGGCGTGATCGTGCAGGTCGCCCTCCGCTTCGTGGGCCAGGGCCCCGTCCAGCTTCTCGATGCCCGTGTACAAGTCGTCCACCATGGCACCGAGGCGCTTGGCCTGTTTCTTGACACCCTTGAAGGCCAGCCCCACGTCGTCGCCCGCTTCCACGGTGAGGGCCAACTCTTTGAGGTGGGCCACCGCGGCGGGCAAGATGTAGGTCCGGGCCATGTCAGCGGCGGTGTTGCCCTCAATGTTGAGCCGGGTGATGTATTGCTCCAGCCAGATCTCGTGGCGGCTGGCCAGCTCCGTCTCCGAGAGCACCTTGTAGGCCTCGAACAGCGCCACATTTTTGTCGCTGGTGAGCGTGCCCAGGGCCTCCACGGTGGTGCGGAGGTTGAGCAGGCCGCGCTGTTCGGCCTCCTGGTGCCACGCCTCCGAGTACCCATCGCCATCGAAGATGATGGGGTTGGCGCCTTGGATGACGGTGCGGACCACCTTCGTGACGGCCGCTTCGAGCGCGCGCTTGCCGCGCTTGCCCTTCAGCTCGTTCTCCAGAAGGTCACCCATGGTGTCCAGGGCTTCGGCCACGATCACGTTGAGCACCGTGTTGGCGAACGACACGCTCTGGGAGCTGCCCACGGCCCGGAACTCAAACTTGTTGCCGGTGAACGCAAAGGGTGAGGTCCGGTTACGGTCGCCCGCATGGCGGGGCAGCTCGGGCAGCGTCGAGACGCCGAGGCCCATGAGGCCGCCTTGCTTGCTGCTCTCGGCCTTGCCTTGCGCAATCTGCGCGAACACGTCGCTGAGCTGCTCACCGAGGAAGATCGAGATGATGGCAGGCGGCGCTTCGTTGGCGCCCAAGCGATGGTCGTTGGCGGCCGAGGCGATGGCCGCGCGCAGCAGGTCCTGGTGCGTGTATACGGCGTGGATGACGGCCGTGCAGAAGAACAGGAACTGCATGTTGTCGTGCGGGCTGTCCCCAGGCTCCAGCAGGTTGAGGCCCGTATCGGTGGCCATCGACCAGTTGTTGTGTTTCCCGGAGCCATTGACCCCCGCAAACGGCTTTTCGTGCAACAGGCATACCAGCCCGTACTTCCGGGCGATGCGCTGGAGCGTCAGCATGAGGAGCTGCTGGTGGTCTGCGGCCAGGTTCGCATTCTCGAAGATAGGCGCGATCTCGTACTGGCTGGGGGCCACCTCATTGTGGCGCGTCTTGACGGGCACCCCGAGGCGGTACAGCTCACGCTCCACGTCCAGCATGCAGGCCAGAACTCGGTCTGGGATGGAGCCGAAATAGTGATCGTCCAGCTCCTGCCCCTTGGGCGGCTTGGCGCCAAAGAGCGTGCGGCCCGTGTTGACGAGGTCCGGACGGCGGTAGAAGAACTCCTCATCGATCAGGAAATACTCCTGCTCGTTCCCGACGGTCGAGTAGACGCTGTGGGCATCCTTGACGCCGAAGAGGCGCAGTACCCGCAGGGCGGCTTTGTTGAGGGCATCAATGGAGCGGAGCAGCGGGATCTTGTAGTCCAACGCCTCGCCTTTCCACGACGCGAAGGCAGTGGGGATGGCCAGATACTTGCCGTGCTCGGACTCAATGATGAACGCGGGCGAGGTGGGATCCCAGGCGGTGTAGCCGCGCGCCTCGAAGGTGGGCCGCAGGCCCCCAGATGGGAAGCTGGAGGCATCGGGCTCGCCCTGGATCAACTCTTTGCCCGAGAACTGCGCGATGGCGCCGCCTCCGCGGTTCGGGGTGATGAAGCTGTCATGCTTCTCGGCGGTGGCGCCGGTCAGCGGCTGGAACCAGTGCGTGTAGTGGGTAACGCCGTGCTCCACGGCCCAGTCTTTCATGGCCATCGCCACCGTGTCGGCCACGTCGGCGTCGAGCCGCTGGCCCTGCTCAATGGTGGCCATCATGCTGCGGAAGATGCTCTTCGGGAGGCGGCTTTTCATCTCCTCCATCCCAAAGGTCAACTCACCAAAGATGCGTTCGATGTCCATCGGGGACTTGGTGCCGTGCCCGTTGCCGTTGGTCTTGAACTTCTTGGCCGCAGCCAGCTGATAATCGATTGAGGACGGAATCATGGGGGTGTAGAAAGGGTCGAGAGGGTGGTTACAGGGGGGGTAGCGCGTCAAGACAGGCTTTGACGGTCGCTGTTCAAGCTGTTTGGGGCGAGAGGAGGGTGGTAGGCGTAGCCTCCACCGTCCGCGTCTCTTTGAAGGTGGAAAGCGTGATGCTGGTCGTGGTGCTATGTACGCCGGGCCACGACTGCAACGTGGAGAGCAGCGCCTCTAGCGTGGTGGTGTTGCGGGTGCGAATCTTGAGGATGTGCGTGCCGTCGCCTGTGATGGAGTGCACCTCTAGCACGCCGATCAGGTTTGTGGCCCGCTGCACGAACTCGGGGTAGCGTTCCGACCCATCCACCGTGACACGGATGAAGGCCAGGATATCCAGGTGCAGCCGCTTGGCGTCTACCACGGCATGGTAGCCCTCGATGACGCCCCGTTCCTCTAGCTTTCGCATGCGCTCGCTGACAGAAGGGACGGACAGGCCCACCTCTTCGGCAATGCGGTTACGCTTCATGCGCCCATTGGCTTGCAGCAAGCGCAGGATGTGGGCGTCGATCTCATCAACCTTGATCATATGAGGAGGGGTGTATGCTCAAAGAGGGTAAAAATAAAAGGTTTTAGTGCCTTTCTGCATAGGTTGATTGCACAAGGCGAACTCAGGCCTAAAAAATAAATATCGAGCCCTACAGTTTCCACCAAACAGCCGGCTACTCATCAAAAATCGAAACACAGAACACTGATTTCGAAAAGATCGCACAATGATGATCTACACGCCGTAAAAAACAGAGGGAAGACACAGCGGGCGAGGGATCCCGGCTTCAGGTCTCAGCCACGTATTGCAGTACCCGCTCGTAGGCCTTGATGAGGCGCTGGCGTATCGGAGCGGCCGACTCCGCGATGGCTTTCTGAGCCCCCCGGTAGTGGCGCCGTCCGGCGTCGGTCTCGATGCGCACAGGCGGCAGGCCATAGGCGCGGAGGTCGTATGGGCTGGCCTGCATGTCAAGGCGGCGGGCCCGCAGGGCCAGCAGGAAGGTCTCGATGAGGACCGTACCTGGAATCCATGGGTAGGCCTTGAGCGCCCATCGGTAGAGATCCATGTTGGTATGGAGGCACCCTGGCTGCTCCAGGGACGGCATGGCGGCCCGGGTGGGCTGGAGCTTGTTCAGGGGCCGCGCTGCCGGTGTGAAGAACCGGAAGGCGTCGAAATGGGAGCACACCACCGGCCGGGACTCCACGAAGGCGGCCAGCGCCTCGCGGGGCAGGCGAAGGGGCAGCTGGTTGTGTCGGACCGTCTCGGCGCGGTAGACCATGGCCCACTCGTGCAGGCCGCTGCAGCCCAGGAAGGCCGGCCGCTCAGCCGTTTGGCGCAGCAGGCCCAGGGTCCAGGAGAGAGCCGTCCGCCGACGAGCCGGGAAGGCGGTGGGGTCCAGCGTCACGCCGGCTGGTGTCTGGATGAATCCGGGGCGCTCCAGGAAGGCCTGTGCCGCGCCCTCCAGCACCACGCCCACGCCGGGACTCCAGCGCCGGAGGTGGCTGGGCCGGAGGTGATAGTACTCGAACAAGAAGTCGAGCACCGGGTCCTTGCCGCCTGCGCTGCGCTGGGCGAGATAGGGCGTCAGGACCGGGTCCAGCCGAGCCTGATGGGCCGTCGCCTCGGCACGCCAAGTCTCTTCCGCCAAGCGCAGGGGCGTCCGTGGAGCGGGGGACATAGACAAGGCGGACAGCGAAACGGATGAGGGGGGCGAGGGTTCTACCACGTCTACCGCCTCTTCGGTTTCGTGGCCTGCTCAGCTTGACCTTACGCTCATGTCTACCCTCGTCCGCTCCTTGCTCATCACGGCCGCCGCGACGGGCGTCGCGGCGGTGGTCTATCGCGTCCTGAACCCTCCGACCACCTTTCCTCCACCCATCCAGCCGGTCGCCGTTCCTCCCCCAGAGATCGAAGCGGATGCCCTCTCCGATGAGGCTCGGCAGACGCTCAGCGACGAGCTGGCCTCCCACCTCTAGGCCGCGCGTCGGAGGTCTTCGTCTAGGAGTTCCAAGCGCACGGGGCCTGGCGGGACGTCGGCCTCGTGGAGGTGGCCATCGGCGTCCAGGTGACCGTGGCGCCTGGTGCCGTCGGCTAGGTGCAGGTGGTAGGGGTGATCAGGCAGCGGCTCGCCATCGTCCTGATGGACGGTAATGTCGATCCAGTCCTGGAAGGAGAGCAAGGCGGACGTGCAGGTGCGGCCATGCAGCGTGACCCGAAAGAAGTAGGCGGGGACGGTGTAGCGGGTGGGGGCGTCGGCCTCGTGGGGGAGCGCGTGCGTCTCCCACGGATAGTGGTACGTCCACGGAGCCTCCACGCGCTCATGCTGCACGGGGACGACCAGTTGAGCCACCACCTCGTGGGCGCCGTCTGGATCGTGGGCGAAGATCGTGACGTGGGCGGCGGCGCCATCGGGGGCGCCAGGTGCGTCGGCGGTGAGGGTCAGCGCATCGCCCCGCCTGGCAGACTCGGCGCTCCACCGGGCCTGCTGGACGGCCAAGGGGGCGGTCAGCACCAGCGGAGCTGCGCACGCGGTGAGGCCGTGGGCGGGCAGGACCACCTCGGCCCAGACCAGGTCGCGGGCCGCTTCAGGGAGGACCACCGCTATCGAGAGTCGGTTACCGTGGAGGGTGCCAGCCAGCCCCGCCAGTCGTCGCCCGCGGGCCTCGTGTAGCGTGATCTGTACGGGAGCACCGTCGCCCACGAACTGCGTAAACACCTCCAGCACGACGGTCCCTCCTGGAGCCGCGACGCGCCGCCTCCAGCGGACGACCTCGATCGAGGAGGGGAGGGTGATGCGGGTGATACGGTCCGTAGGGGCGGTGTGGCGAGACATGAGCGGGCAGCGTGAGGTGAACGGCCAGGAGCCCTCCAGACCCAGCGGCCGTCCAGGCATAACGCGGCTTATCAGCCTAGCGTGTTGCGTAGGGTCTCCAGCGCCACGCGCTGCCGGAGGCGACGGTCCGCCCGGTGAAGAATGGAGGGCGCCGCCGCTCGATCCGGGCAATCGAGCAGGGCACAGCGTTCACACGTCAGGTTGACCTCCACGGTAGGCACGTGGGGGTCGTCCCAGAAGCGGACCATACGCCGGAAGTCATCATCGATCAGGAAGCCCAGGGCCACAACGGAGTTGACCCCGGGCTTGAGGGCCAGCGGCCGTGCGACCCCGATCGCAAAGAACTCGGCATTGTCTGTGATAAAGCGGACGCGCTGGGCTCGGATGACCGGCTGAGGATGGGCCAACGTGCCCTGAATGCGGTCCAGCGCCTGAAGCGTCCGGACCGAGACCCAGCGGCGGCAGTAGTGTTCGTCGGCTTCCACCCCGTGGGGAACGGGCACGCGGGACATGTTGAACACCTTGGTCAGCCGGTACGCATCGGTGCCACGCTGGTGGTTGAAGCGCATGAAGTAGATCTCCTGGAGCCCAAAAAACGCCGGGATGAGCTCCGTGAGCCGGTAGTAGAGCATCTCAGGGGTGGCGTTGTAGCGGTTAAACGCGGTACGCAGGGCCCCGTCATCCCAGCGGCGCTGGTTGAAGAGGTGGGCCAGGTCGGCGCAGACGGCGGCGCGTGGCATCAGTAAGGCTCCACCCAGATACGACGCCTTGAAATGGTTGAGCACCTGCTCGAAGGATTCGATCTCGATGAAGGTGGACGTGGTGGGGCGGACATCGATGCCCAGGCGTACGTAGCCGATCTCACGGGCCAGCAGGAAGGCCTGCTGCGAAGGCATCAGCTTGGGATTGACGAGCAGACGTGGCGTGCTGGGATGGGGCAGATAGACCGAGCGAAGCCGACTCAGATCTGGATACGAGTCCAGGGCTTGCAGGTCCACCTCGTACCGATGATGCGTGGTGAGGAGGGCCGCGAGGGTCTTCGGAGAGGGGACGTACGCCGCGTCCCACCCGTGTTCGGTGCGAAGGGCCTCGGCCTCGGCTTCGAGCGCTTCGAAATAATTGCGGTGGAGCTGTTGGTAGGACCGGAGGGCCGCGAAGAGGAAATGCTCCACGGTGAGGTCGTAGTTCCGCATGACATCCAAGAACGCCCGGGTGAGCGCCTCGGCTTGGTCGGGTTGTCGGGCCATCACCTGGGCCAGCGCGGTGGGGTCCACGCCGAACAGGGCGAAGGGGAACGCCTCCAGGAGTGGCGAGGCGGTGGGCGGCGCCGGGGCCCTCGAGGGCGCCGGGCCCAGGATCGCCAGCGCGTCGTACGGCACCCCCAGCGCGTCGGCGAGGGCCGCCATCTTGTCCGGCGAGGGGTACTTCTTGCCCTGCTCGATCTCCGACAGGTAGGAGGCCGAGACTTGGGCTCGGGCCGCCACGGTTTTCTGGCGCAACCCGCGCTTCTTGCGCAGGGCGCGGAGCCGAGGGCCGAGGACGTGCAGCGGTGGGACAGGGGGCATAGCCAGGGCCGAGCAGGTGGTCAGGGCGGGCCACACAGATCCCTCATGGGCCAAGGGATAACCCACTGTAAATATATTCGCTGAGAGCGAAGTTTTTCGAGGGGTTGTAATATCTGGTTGGGGTTTGGGGAAGTCGGCGTAGTTCCGCTTGCGGCTGTACATGAGCCGGTCTATTGTTAAGCAGCCTCTCCCACGAGATCGTGCCCCGTGGGGCCGCCTCTTCCCCCGTTTCGCTGTCAGCGAATCTCTCCCCCACCTGCTCGCTATCCCGCCATGGACTACCCTTCGTCCGTCTCTTGGATTGACCTCGGCAACGGGGTTCAGATCAACGCGGCGGCCTGGACGCCGCAGGCCCAGCGTGTGCTCACGCCCGAGGCCCAGGCGCTGCTGGCCCGGCTGCATCGGCACCTCGAGGCCGAGCGGCAGCGGTTGCTGGCGGCCCGCGCCACGCGTCAAGCCGCCTTCGACGCCGGCACGCGGCCGGCCTACCTGCCCGATGCGGTGCACCCTGCGGCACGCACCGACTGGCAGATCGCGCCTTTGCCCGAGGATCTGCTGCAGCGACGTGTCGAAATCACAGGCCCGGTATCCGACGCCAAGATGGTCATCAACATGCTCAGCCGCACGGCCGACGGGCATCGGGCCGACTGCGCCATGCTGGACTTCGAGGACTCCATGAAGCCGTCCTGGACCAACGTGATGCAAGGGGTGGAGAACATCATCGGGGCCGTCCACGGTACCCTCACACACGTCAAGCGGGCCTCCGATGGCTCCGTAATCAAGACCTACCGCCTGGACTCCGACGACCTGCCGGTGATCATGGCCCGCGTCCGCGGCCTGCACCTCGACGAGTCCAACGTGCGCGTCGACGGCACGCCGGTCTCTGGGGCCCTCCTCGATTTTGCACTCTGCGCGCTGCACACGGCGCGTGCTCAGGTGGAGCGGGGCCGGACGCCCAAGTACTACGTGCCCAAGGTAGAGCACTACGAGGAGGCCCGGTGGTACAACACGCTCATGACGGCCTTGGAGGAGGCCACCCGCCTGCCCCATGGCACGATCAAGGCCACGTTTCTGATCGAGACGTTGCCCGCGGCCTACCAGATGGAAGAGATCCTCTACGAGTTCAGGGATCATGCCGCCGGCCTCAATGGCGGGCGTTGGGACAAAATCTTCTCCGATATCAAGACGCTACGGGCCCATCCGGACCGGGTGATGGCGGACCGGGCCACGATCGGCATGAACCGGCCGTGGATGTCGAACTATGCCCGGCAGCTGATCCGCGTGTGCCACCGACACGGCGCCTTCGGGATGGGTGGCATGGCGGCGTTCACCCCGGGCCGCACCCCAGAGCGCCGCGAGGAGCAAACCGCCAAGGTGGTGGCCGACAAAGAGTTCGAGGCTCGCATCGGGCACGACGGCTGCTGGGTGTCTCACCCGTACTTCATCGGACCTGCCCTGGAGCCATTTGCAGCGCGCCTCGCCGCCCAGGGGACCACCCACCAACTCACGGTCCTCCCTGACGTGCCTGCGCACCCGGATCTCATGCCCACCAGCGAAGGCCCCAAAACCCTCGCCGGGCTGCGGACCAACGTCCGAGTGGGGATCGCCTACATGAAGGGCTGGCAGCAGGACATCGGCTGTGTGGCTTGGGACGATCTCATGGAAGATCTCGCCACGCTCGAGATCAGCCGCGCCCAAACGTGGCAGTGGCTGCACAACGCGGTGTCCTTGGACGATGGGCCTACCGTCACCCGCGACCTGGTCCTCGGCATCTTCGACGAAGAGCTGACCACCATCCGGGGTGAGATCCGCAGCGCCATGGCCGGTGCTTCGGACGAGGCGGTGCACCAGGAGCTGGGCCGCTACGAGCGCGCCGCAGCGACCGCGGCCGCCATCTTCACAGAGACCGAGATGCGCCCTTTCTTGACGACACGCTCGGAGCTGATCGGCGCCGAGACCCCGGCGTCGCTGGCTCTGCCCTCCTAGCCCCACCCCGCATGCCGCCCCCCGAGGCTCGAGCGGCTCCCCGGCCTCCGCCTGGCAGACGGCGTGGCCATCCGGCACCGCCGTACGGCCACGATATATCGTGGCCCTCCAACGGCTCAGCCCGCGACCAAGGCTCAGGCTGAGCACCCTTCAACGGCTCCCTGGCCTCCGCCTGGCAGACGGCGTGGCCATCCGGCACCGCCGTACGGCCACGATATATCGTGGCCCTCCAACGGCTCAGCCCGCGACCAAGGCTCAGGCTGAGCACCCTCCAACGGCTCAGCCCGCGACCAAGGCTCAGGCTGGGCCCCCCTTCCCGTACCGCCTTCCTTCACCAACCCCCTGGACCCATGGAACTCAAGACGCGCCGCCTCGCCCTTGAAGCGGAACAGCTCACGCAAGCCTGGACCACGCACGCACGGTGGCAGCACGTGACCCGCCCTTACACCGCCAAGGAGGTCGTGACGCTACGAAACTCGTTCAAGACGGACTACACGCTGGCCCGGATGGGAGCCGAGCGGCTGTGGGACCTCATCCACACCGAGGGGTATGTGAACGCCCTGGGCGCGCTCTCTGGCAACCAAGCGCTCCAGATGGTGAAGGCTGGCCTCCAGGCCCTCTACCTCTCGGGTTGGCAAGTGGCGGCGGACAACAACCTGGGCCTCCAGATGTATCCGGACCAGAGCCTGTACCCGGCCAACTCTGTCCCCACGGTGGTCGAACGCATCAACAACACCCTGCGTCGTGCAGACCAGATTGCGCGGAGCGAGGGCAGCACCGATGACACCTACTGGATGGCGCCCATCGTGGCGGATGCCGAGGCCGGATTTGGCGGGGTGCTCAACGCCTATGAGCTGATGAGCGCCATGATCCGCGCCGGCGCCGCAGGCGTTCACTTCGAAGACCAGCTGGCCGCCGAGAAGAAATGCGGCCACCTGGGCGGCAAGGTGCTCATCCCCACCAAGCAGTTCGTCCAGGTCCTCACCGCGGCTCGTTTGGCCAGCGACGTACTCGACGTGCCCACGCTGCTCATCGCGCGCACCGATGCCGACTCGGCCACGCTCATCACCAGCGACGCCGATCCCTACGATCACCCCTTTGTCCTGCGAGACCGCCGCACGTCCGAGGGCTTCTACCGCGTCAAGAACGGCATGGAGGCCTGCATCGCGCGCGGCTTGGCCTATGCGCCCTACGCCGACCTCCTTTGGATGGAAACCAGTCGCCCAGACCTGAAGCAGGCCCGAATCTTTGCCGAAGCCATCCAGAAAGAGCACCCGGGCCAACTGCTGGCCTACAATTGCTCACCCAGCTTCAATTGGAAGCAGCACCTGGACGATGAGCAGCTGGCCGTCTTCCAGCGCGAGCTGGGCGCCATGGGCTACCGGTTCCAATTCATCACGCTGGCGGGCTTCCATGCCCTCAATTACAGCATGTTCGAGCTGGCCAAGGGCTACAAGGAGAACGGCATGTACAGCTACGCCAAGCTCCAGGAGGCCGAGTTTGCTGCGGAGGCCGACGGGTATACCGCCACGCGGCACCAGCGCGAGGTGGGCACCGGCTACTTCGACGTCGTCCGCAACGTCATCACGGGGGGGCAAGCCTCCACCGGCGCCATGGCCGAATCGACCGAGACGGCGCAGTTCCACGGCTAGCAACCACGAGACGGGCTGTTCGTCCTGCTGCCGACGTGCTACAGCGCCTCGGCAGCAGGGCGGATGACCATCCAGACCGGCTCCAAGGGACGGTCGCCCAGCGGAGGGGGGACGCGCTGCCCCGCCTGGTTGGGCGTGGGCGAGGATGCGATGCGGTCCAGCACCTCCAGGCCCTCCACGACCTCCCCAAACACCGTGTACTGCATGTCGAGAGGGGGGTAGCCCCCCAGCGTGGCGTAGAGTTGCCGCTGCTCGTCGCTGTACGTGAAGGTGGTATCGCCAATCTGCTGGCGGACCCGTTGCTCCATCTCGGCAATGGTTTCTTCGGGGAAGGGCTGGCCCTGCACGATGTAGAACTGGCTGCCGCTAGAGGCGCGCTCCGGGTTGACGTTATCCCCTTGCCGGGCCGCCGCCAGGGCTCCTTTGCGGTGGATGAGGCTGGGCACGAACTCAGCGGGCACCGTGTAGCCGGGGCCACCCTGGCCGTCATTCATGAGGTCGTCATCGTCGCGCGTGTTGGGGTCGCCGCCTTGGATCATGAACCCGCTGATGACGCGGTGGAAGAGCGTGCTATCGTAGAACTGCTCGTCCACCAGGCGCTTGAAGTTGTCGCGATGCAGTGGGGTCTCGTCGTAGAGGCGCACGGTCATCGTTCCTTGCGGCGTCTCGATGGTGTAGAGGTTCGCCATGGAGGCCGTGGACGGGGGGTCCAGGGCGGGGGTCTCCGGGGCGGGCTCGGCCGGGGTAGCTGCAGCAACCGCGGCCGTGTCGGCCTGGGTCTCGTCGGGGGCCGAGGCGTCGGGCGCGGGCGACTCAGCTTCGGACTGGCAGCCCAAGAGGGCCAACGCGAAGAACAAGAGGCAGGCAGAGAGGCGGGTGGTCATAGGAGATCTGGGTGGTGCTGCTCGAAATAGGTGACGACAGCTCGCTTGAGGAGCTGCTCCTGGTCCTGTAAGGAGAGAGAGGGCAACGTCTGGGTGCGGGCCCAGATCCAGGCCCCGTCGGCCTCCATGCCCATGCGTTCGTAGAGGCCGATGGCTTCGAAGGCGCAGTAGGTACCCTCCATGATGAGGCCCTGCTTCGTCTCCTTGTCGAGCCCGGGCTCGTACCCCAGCCCGCGAGCCTGGACGCCAATCAGGAAGAGGATAGCCTCCAAGCCCGCCTCGCGGTCAAACCGGTGGCGGACCCAGCTCAAGAGACGCGCCCAACGGGCCTCTAGGTTGTCCTCAGGCGGACGAAAGGCGTCAGCGGGAGGCTGCATAGCGGTCAGGCCGCGTGCAAGGTGCGCTCGTGGCGCAACACGTCGGCGTGGCCGCGGAAGAGGGTGCCCAAGGTCTCGCTGAGGGTACGGATCGATCCGCCGATGGGCTGCCCGCAGGCCACGGCCGTCAGCCGATCCGCCTCGCCCTCTAGCGCCTCGATGGCGGCGTCGAGCCGGCCCCACCAGGAGGGCGCCTCAGCCTGCGAGGGCTGGGGCGCTTCGGCGAAGGCCAGCAGCTGTTCCCCTTGGCGGCCAATCAGCGTGCGCAGGGCCTGGGCCGCCGCCTGCAGGGTGACTGTCATCTCAGCGAGGTAGGTTTGCTGAGCGAGCGATAGGGTGGCGTCGGCCACGCGGCGCTCCAAGGCGAGGATGCGCTCGGTGGCGCGGAGGCCCTGGACGGCCATGGACTGGACAGCCAGCGAGGCGGCGTCGGGTTTCGAGGCCAGGGTGGACAGGGTATGTACGGCGGGGTGGGCCGAGTGCACGTCGTGCACCGTGGGGGTATCCGGGCTAGCGCCGGACCTGCCCATGAGGCGGGCCACACGCCGTTTCCAGGTCGGAGCGGAGTTCGTATCGAGTTGGCTCATGCAAAAGGATGGGTGATGGGGATACATGAGAAGGCCGCCAACAGGCGGTCTGACGGGAGGTTCCAGCGGTGCGCAGTGCTCGACGAGGTCTTCACGCACTCCGGGAGCTCCTCTGAGTCCTAACAAGAGGCGTGCCGGTTCCTTGCTTACGTGTGGCCGGCGGGGCGGTGTCTCAGCCCGCGCCGCATCGAGCATGACCGGTGGAGATGAGGCCGTCTGATCGACAAGGGGCTGACTACCCCCGCAGCCAGCGAGGATAAGGAGGGAGCAAAGAACGAGAAGGCGCATCGGGGGCATGGGAGACAGGAGGGTACAGGCAAGCTACGTGCTCGACCACCCAGACCCGGGGTCTACGGCTGGGTGGACCCACACGCGTTCATGTCAGATCTGCTGGATCCATTACATGACCTGTAGGTTGCAGCGCTTCGGAGGGTTGCGTTTCGGCATGGGAGTCTCGGGTGCCACAACGCGTGCGGAGCCCCCAGCGTTTGTTGGTAGGCCTTTGCAGACATGGATCTAGATGAGACGTTTAGCCGCTTTCGCCCTAGTTGGGATCACCCTCACAGGATGCAGCACCCAACTGGAACCAGGCTTCGAGGTGATCTGGTACCGGGGGGATCCCCTTCCCACGGACAATGAGGTCGCGGTCAGCGTGTCCCCTGATCTAGTGTCCATTGATTTCCTGGACCGGGGTGAGGTGTATATGCAGCTTGGCTTAGGTCTTTTCCCTGGGTCTGAGCTCCCCGTCATCATGTCCTTTGTCTACCTTGAAGGGGAACGAAGCTTTGGTATGCGCTCCGGGACGGTGGAGATCGAACGGTGGGAGGTCGACGAACGGGGCGTCATCAGTGGACTCGTACAAGGGCGATTAGATGACAACCCCATCAGTGGAGGGTTCGGGCGCAATGTATCGGTCGCGTTCTGGTATAATTTGTCAGATCTCGACTCATGAGATCCCTCTCACTTGTGCTGGTCCTTTTGGGCCTCGTCTGCGCGAGTGCGTGGCCTGGGTGCGTCGACCTTTCAACGGACGAACCCTGTGACGAGACCGGTGCGATTGGCCTGAGAGAAGAGCACGAGCAGATCCTCGAATGTGCAGGCTACCTCGACTTCGTCCGGAGCAACGTGGGCCTCGTCACCTACGTAGAGGCTGTGACGATAGAAGTGATTCCTGACACGCTCATTGTAGGCCGAGCCTTTTGCACCCAATGTGAGATCAAGGTAGCGACGCTACGAAGACGAGGCGCGCTTGCTCCCGCAGAACGGACACCACTTCAGATAGCAAGTTACATCGTCCACGAAGCCTACCACCTGTATGAAGGGTGTGCGCTGGGCGAAGAGAACGCGCTCAGAGCCGAGCTTGACTTCTTGCGTACTGCCGATGAGCTGCTTTGCCGATAAGCCGGCTCACCACGTCTTCAGCCCCTTCAGCCCAGCCGCTCTGTCGTCACGGCGGAGTGCAGGAGGTCCAGCAGGTGCTGCGCGTGGCGGCCGCTGAGGTGGCCGCCGCGGATCGCCAGGCGGACGGCTTCGATGGAGAGGGCGGCGTAGGCGGGAACGAGGTGAGGCAGGTGCTCCGCCAGGTCGTCCAGGTGGCGCTGAAGGGTGGGTGCGTCGGCGCGAGCCACGGGGCCCGTCAAGGCGTCCTCCGGCAGGTGCTCGGCCAGGTTACGCCAGGTGCCGTCTACGAGGGGGCGCAGCAACAGAGCCTGTGTGTCGGCGGGAAGGCCGGCTTGGCCCAAGATCTCGCGGGCCATGCCCATGAGCGTCACAAAGAAGTTGGAGGCCACCACCGCCGCCAGGTGGTACCGCGTCTTGGCGTCGGGGCTGAGGGGGACGGGCGTGGTGCCCAGGTACTCAGCGCAGCGGCAGCCCCACGCCACCGCTTCGGCCTGGCCCTCCACGCCCACCCCGATGCCATCGAAGACGGTGTGCGGAGCGTCGGCCGCGAAGGTCTGCATCGGGTGGAAGCTGAGGATCGTCGCGCCCCGGTAGGCCAGCGGCGCGAGCACATCGGCGGGGAGGGCGCCGGACAGATGGGCCACCACGGTGCCGCCCCATGGGTGGTCGAGTGCCGCCAGCGCCGTCGCCACGTCGGGCAGCGCGGCGTCGGGGACGCCGCAGAAGACCACGCGCACGTCGGCTGGTAGATCGGCCAGCTGGTCCGAGCAGACGGGGATGCCGAGGGGCACGCCAACGGCTTCGGCTGAGGCGCGGCGGCGGCTCAGCAGGGCGGCGGGCACGTGCCCTCGGTGGTGCAACCGCCGGGCCAGGGCGCCGCCCGCGGCGCCGGCGCCTACGAGGGCCACAGGAACGGCAGGCGTGAGATCGGCGAGGCGCACGGTAGCAGGGGCAAATCAGGCGCGGTAGACGGCGGCGCCCAGCAGGCCCATCTGATCCTCCGTGGGGGGGACGAGCTGAACCACCTGGGCCGTGTTCGCGCGGTGGTGCAAGGCCGCGATCAGGGCGACCAGCAGCGGGCCTTGGCCGTCAACCTGCAGGTCGGACCCGCTGAGCAAGGGGAACAGACGGTCTACGTCCAGCGCCTCGAAGTGGGTCCGAAACTGCTCCAGG
>JBCDJV010000049.1:0-35045 GCA_038747425.1 Bacteroidota bacterium | reverse complement strand
GATCCCCACTTTAACCGCATCGGCTCCTGCATCGATGAGGTCCGCCGTGCCTTGAGCCGTCGCCACGTTGCCCACCACGGTGTTGAGATCGGGGTAGGCCTCTTTAATCGTACGCAGCGTATCGAGGACGCCGCGCGAGTGGCCATGGGCGGTGTCCACGGTGATGAAATCCACGCCGGCCACCACCAATGCGCTGACGCGCTCCAGCACGTCTTGCGTGACGCCTACGGCCGCGCCCACCCGGAGACGACCGTGCTCGTCTTTGCAGGCATTGGGAAACTTGCGCTTCTTCTGGATATCCTTGAACGTGATGAGACCCATGAGGTAGCCCCGGTCATCCACCACCGGTAGCTTCTCGATCTTGTGCGCCTGCAGCATGTCCTCGGCCTGATCCAGCGTGGTCCCTACGGGCGCCGTGATCAGGTTATCCACGGTCATGATCGTCCCCAGGAGCACGTCCCCATCGGTTTCGAAGCGTAGATCGCGGTTGGTCACGATGCCCGCCAGCCGTCCCTCAAGGTCCACAATGGGAATCCCCCCAATCGCGTAGCGGGCCATTTGCCGCCGGGCATCTTGCACGGAGTCACTGGGCGTCAGCGTGATGGGGTCCAGGATCATGCCGCTCTCGGACCGCTTCACCCGGCGCACCTCTGCGGCTTGCGATTCGATCGTCATGTTTTTGTGGAGCACCCCCACGCCCCCCTCGCGTGCCATGGCAATGGCCATGTCCGACTCCGTGACAGTATCCATCGCGGCTGACACCAGCGGGATGTTGAGGCGAATGTGGCGCGTCAGCCACGTGCCGGTATCCACATCGCGCGGCATGACCTCGGAGGGACCCGGGATGAGCAGCACATCGTCGTAGGTCAAGCCTTCGCCGACGAGCTTTCGGCTCAGAGCCGAGGGGGAGAGCGTGTGTTCAATCTGCATAGGAAACAGCGTTGGGTGTCAGCGTGATGGGGGGTACGCAGAAGTCAAGGTGGGTAACGGCGGAAGGCTGGGCGGGGTTGCTTGCTATTTGAGGCCGACGAGGCGCCGGAGGCGTTTGACCTCGGCGCTGCTGAGGCGTCGCCAGCGGCCCCGGCGCACGCCCTCGACCGTGAGGCCGGCGTATCCGACGCGCTCGAGCCGCTCCACGTCGTGGCCGAGCGCCTCCAGCATGCGACGGATCTGACGGTTACGGCCCTCGTGCAGCAACAGGCCCAGCTCTCGATGCTTGTCGGGGTCCAGGTAGGTGGCCCGGTCCGCCTTGGCCTGTTCCCCATCCAGTTCGATGCCTTCCACCAGCTGGGCCAGCTCATGGGGCTTCACGTTTTTGGCGGTCCGGACTTGGTAGAGCTTCGGCACCTCGTACCGCGGATGCATGAGCCGATGGGCCAACTCGCCGTCATTGGTCACCAGCAGCACGCCTGTCGTGTGGCGATCTAAGCGCCCCACGGGGAAGAGCCCTTGCTTGTCCTCGTCGGCAAGCGTCAAGAGGTCCAGCACCGTCGTCCGATCACGCTCATCTTGGACCGTGGTGATCGTATCGCCGGGCTTGTTCATCAGGATGTACTGAAACGGCCGGGGGGAGACCAACTGGCCGTTTACCTCTACGATATCGCCAGGGGTGTACTGGGCGCCCAGTTCGGACACCACGGCCCCGTTCACCTTGACCAATCCCTCGGCGATGAGCGCATCGGCCTTACGCCGTGAGCACACACCGGCCTTGGCGATGTAGCGATTGAGGCGCATCGGCTGATCCGGCGGGGGCGGTGCCGCCGGGGGGGTCTTTCCTCGGCCGCCACGAGGACTGGGCTTGGAGAAGCGGCGGCCACCAGAGCGTTTTCTGCGACCATCGCGGTTGGAGGAGCGAGGCATCAATCAGTCGGTTGGGATGGCCAGGAGGGCTGGGTGGATGAAGGCGCACGAGGCGCCTCGTCATGGGTAGCGGGTGCGGCCGACTCTTCTGGAGGGCCTAGGGCCAGGAGGCGGGCCTTCTCTCGGCTGAACGCGGGGTCGTTGAGTAACTCTTCGACCTCACGGAGCGTGGGCAGCGCTGTCAGGTCGCCCAAGCCAAAGGTGTCCAGGAACCGCGTGGTGGTGCCATAGAGCAGAGGCCGTCCTACGGATTCGCTACGACCGACCACGTCGATGAGGCCCAGTTCCAGTAGGCGGCGGACCGCATACCCCGCATCCACACCGCGTAGCGCGTCCAGTTCAGGCTTGGTCACCGGCTGCCGATATGCGACGATGGCCAGGGTCTCCATCAGGGACCGGGAGAGGCCGATGCGCTGCTGCTCATCTCGGAGGGTCTTGAGAAACGGCGCCACGGCGGTCACCGTGGCCATGCGGTAGCCCCCGGCCCAGTATTCGATGCGGTAAGCCGCTCCGCGGCGTTCGTAGGCTGCATTGAGGGCGGCCACGGTACCCGGCACGTCGTCTTCAGCGAAGGCGATCCCGCGAACCGCTTCGTAGGCCGCGGCCAGGTGAGCGGCCTGTACCGGGGCGTCGGCGGCAAAAATCATGGCCTCAATGGCCTGCAGGCGCTCTCGCTCGTCGGCATCCGCCGTCTGATCTAGCGGCGCGCTGGCCACGGCCGATTCTACAGGCCCGGTGTCCTCCACCATGCAAACAAATCGCTCATTCCTGGATCAGCCCAAGATAGAAATCGTCGCCGTCGGATCCTATTGAAATTGTGACGACGGCCAGACGTGCCAGCTCGAGCACCGCTAGGAAGGTGGCGATGATAAACGGCTTCCCGTGTCCACGAACTAAGCCTCTGAACGACCCGTCGTGGCCGCCTTCTAGGCGCTCGACCAAGTAGCCCCGCTGTTGCTCCACCGTGTACTCGGTAACCGTCACAGCATGGACGGGAGGTGCTTCGAGGTCCGCCGCCGTGAGGATGCGGCGCAAGGCCTCCACCAGCTCATACATCGTAGCGGGCTGGACCGGCTGCACATCGTCGGCCGGCGTCAGGCGTTGCACCGCCTCGCCGCGTACGAACTGGTCCGCACGCTGGGCCTGCACGCTCGCCAAAGCCTGGGCCGCCTCTTTGTAGCGCACGTACTCCAACAGCCGCTCAACCAGCTCGGCACGGGGGTCAATGGGCTCCCCCTCCTCGTCCAGCTCGGGGCGCGGGAGCAGCATCTTGGCCTTGATGCTGATGAGCAGCGAGGCCATGTACATGAACTCCGACGCCCCGTCGAGGTCCAGGTGCTCGATGGCCCGGACGTAGGTCAGAAACTCATCCGTGAGGGCCGCGATGGGAATGTCGTAGATGTCCAGCTCATCCCGGCGGATAAAGAAGAGCAGCAAATCGAGCGGCCCCTCAAACTGATCCAGGTGAACGGTGTGCGCCATGTCGGCTGGGGTTAGGCCGAGGCCGTCTCGGACCGGGTACGGAACCAGTCTACGGTTCGCTCAAGCCCCTCCTCGATGTTCACCGACGGCGTCCATCCGAGCTCGGTCTCCGCATGCTCATACCCGAGGACGCTGCGGCGCTGCTCGCCCGGCTTGCCCGCCCGGTACTGCTCCGGCAGCGAAGGGTCGATCGCCGCGCGGATGATCCGAAAGAGATCCACCACACTGGTCTCCACACCGGTCCCAACGTTGAAGATTCCAGAGCCCTCGTAGTCAAGCGCCGCGAGGTTCGCCGCCACCACGTCGTCAACGTACGTGTAGTCACGGGTTTGCAGGCCATCGCCATTGATGAAGCAGCCCTGGCCTTGCAGCATGCGCTCGGTGAAGATGGCCACGACGCCGGCTTCGCCATGCGGATTCTGGCGAGGCCCGTAAATGTTGCCATACCGAAGGACCACGTAGGGGAGGCCGTATTGCTGCTCGTAGAAATACAGGTATTTCTCAGTGGTCAGCTTTGTGATGCCGTAGGGCGAGAGCGGGCGGGCGGGGTGCACCTCGTCCTGCGGCGTGTACTCGGGCTCGCCATAGATGGCCCCGCCGGTAGAGGCAAAGATCACCCGGCGCAGCTCGTTCTTACGGCCCGCCTCCAGCAGGTTGAGCGTGCCCAGCACATTGACATCGGCGTCGAAACGTGGATCGGCTACAGAATGCCGTACATCCATCTGGGCCGCCAAGTGCACCAGTACCTCGAAACGGTGCGTCTCAAAGAGGCGGGCCGCCGCCTCGGACCGGATGTCATGCTCATGGAGCGGCGTGTCAGGATGCACGTTATGCCGGAAGCCTCCAGAAAGGTCATCCAGAATGTGCACCTCGTGGCCCTGGGTGCGATACGCATCAGCTACATGAGACCCGATGAAGCCGGCGCCTCCCGTCACAAGGATTTTCATGCGGTATAGAGCAAACGTGTGAGGATATCGAGGCGGATCACGCCGACGCCGGTAGCAAGACGGCGCGCGAGAACGCCTCCGGTTGAAACAGCGTCTGCGCTAGGTGCTGCACGTCTTCCACCGTCACCGCCTCAATGTGCTCAATCACTTCGTCGAGGGTGTAGTACCGTTGGAAGTAGAGCTCCTGCCGTCCCAGGCGCATCATGCGGTTGCTCAGGCTCTCCTGCCCCATCATAATCGAGCCCTTGACCTGATTCTTAGCCTGGTTCAGCATGCGAGCGCTGACGGGCTTCTGGCTGAGCTTGTCCAGCTCTCGATGGATGAGCTTCACCGAGCGGTCCACTTTGGTGGCATCGGTGCCCATGTAGATGCCAAAATCCCCGCTGTCCGAATGCAGGTTTACGTACGAGTAGATGTTGTAGCAGTAGCCGTACTTTTCACGGATGTTCTGGTTAAGGCGGCTGGACATGCCTCCACCGAGCAGTGTATTGAGCACGGAAAGCGCCGTGCGCCGTTCGTCGTGCACGCCAAAGATCCGCGTACCGAGCACCAAGTGGGCTTGCTGGGTCGGCACCCGTTCTAGTACGCGACCGGCCTCGTAATCCTGGGCGGGCTCGCGCGAGTGGCGGTGCGGTCCGCGCTCCACCCGCGCAAACACGTCTTGCACCAGGCGCACCAGATGGTCATGGTCATGGTGGCCCGCCACGGCGATGACCGTACGATCAGGCGTGTAGTACCCCGCTAGATGGTCGAAGAGCTGCGTGCGTGAGAACGAGCGGACCGTCTCAGGCGTCCCGATGATGGGCCGACCCAGCGCGTGGTTTTTGTACAAGACGGACTCGATGCGGTCGAAGACCACGTCCTCCGGGTTGTCCTCGTACATCTTCATCTCCTCCAGCACGACCTCTTTCTCTTTCTCGAGCTCACGCTCTGGAAACTGAGGCTCCAGGATCAGGTCGCACACGGTCTCGACGGCCCGGTGCAGGTGCTCGTCCAGCGCCCGGGCAAAATAGCACGTGTATTCCTTCCCGGTGAAGGCGTTGAGATACCCCCCCACCGATTCCATGCGCTGGGCAATGTGGTGCATCCGCCGGCGGGCCGTGCCCTTGAACACCATGTGCTCAATGAAGTGGCTGATGCCATTTCGTTCAGGAGCCTCATCCCGGCTCCCGGTAAACACCCAGGCGCCCATCGCGATGGAGCGCATGGAGGGAATGGACTCGGACACCACGCGGACGCCACCGGGCAAGGTGGTACGTTGGAATCGAGGGTGAGGCAGTCGAGGATCTAGTTGCGTCATTAAGCGACAAATCGTTCAGCATAAACAAGCCCACGTGACACGGCCATCGTACGGCTGCACGTCTGGGTGTTCTCCGTATGCGTGGCCCTCCGAAGAGATCCAACGGATCAGGGATGTGTCAGGGACCGGCGCAGCTGCTCCGTTGGACAGGGTGTGGGCATAGGGGACGCGGGGTGGGTCGATCTGGCGGCCTGGCCACCGACGCGAATGCAAAACGGCGGGGATACCGAAGCATCCCCGCCGTAGGTTCTTTGCAAGCGTACGTCGCGCTTAGTCGCGGCGCCCGCGGCCTCCGCCGTCGCGGCGTCCACCACGGCCTCCGCCGTCGCGGCGTCCACCACGGCCACGACCGCCACCTCCGCCGCCGCTACCGTTGCGGCGACGCTCCTCGACATAGCCCTCGGGCTTCTCGATGAGCGGCTTGCGGCTCAGGCGAATCTTGCCGTCGCCTCGTACCTCGATGAGCTGGACCTGCACCTTGTCGCCCACCTGGAAGTGGTCCTCTACCTTCTCCACGTAGCCATAGGCAATCTCGGAGATGTGCAGAAGGCCTTCCTTGCCCGGGATGATCTCCACAATGGCGCCGAACGGCTGGATGTTGCGCACGGTGCCTTCGTAGATCTCGCCCACTTCGGGGACGGCCACGATGTTGCGGATCGTTTCCAGCGCAGCTTCGGCATCGGCCTGGTTGGTGGCCGCCACGGTGACGTACCCGAGGCCATCGCGCTCTTCGATCTCGATGTTGGTGTTGGTCTCGCGCTGGATCCCCTGGATCACCTTCCCACCGGGCCCAATCACGGCGCCGATGAAGTCGGAATCGATGGTGATCTGCGTCAGGCGCGGCGCGTACGGCGAGAGGTCATGGTTGGCCGTCTCGATCGTCTCAGCCATCTTGGCCAGGATGTGCGCCCGGCCGTCACGGGCCTGGGTCAGCGCCTGAGCCAGCACTTCGCGGCTGAGGCCGGTCACCTTGATGTCCATCTGGCACGCGGTGATCCCGTCCTCGGTCCCCGTCACCTTGAAGTCCATGTCGCCGAGGTGGTCTTCCGTGCCCAGGATGTCGCTGAGCACAGCGGTACGTTCGCCATCCGTGATGAGGCCCATCGCGATCCCCGCGACGGGCTTCACGACCGGCACGCCGGCGTTCATCAGGGCCATGGAGCCCGAGCAGACCGAGGCCATGGAGGAGGAGCCGTTGGACTCAAGCACGTCCGCATTGACACGGATGGTGTAGGGAAACTCCTCATGGCTGGGCAGCGAGCGGAGCAGGGCTCGCTCGGCCAGCATCCCGTGGCCAATCTCGCGGCGACTGGCGCCCCGGAGAAACTTGGCCTCGCCCGTGCAGAAGGGGGGGAAGTTGTAGTGCAGGAAGAACCGCTTGTCCTCTTGGTCGAAGATCTGGTCCACCGGCTGCACGTCTTTGCCCGTACCGAGCGTGATGGAGGCGATGACCTGGGTCTCGCCACGCGTGAAGATCGCCGAGCCGTGGGCGCGCGGCAGGTAGCCAACCTCGCCCCAGATGTGGCGCACCTCATCCAACGAGCGCCCGTCGATGCGGCGGTTGTCGCTCAGGATCATCTCGCGCATGACATCCTTCTCGACCTCGTCCACGGCTGAGCGCAGGTCAGAGACCGTGTGGCCGTCGGCCGTGGCCTCGGCGGCAAGCTCACCCGTCTCTTCGTCAACGCCGATCAGCTCGGCAATGACGGAGCGCGAGATGTCCTTGATGCCGCCGTAGAACGACTGCTTGTCGTACGGCTTCCGGATGTGCTCAGACAAACGGTCGGCCGCAGTCTCATAGACCAGGTCGTAGAGCTCGTCGGAGACCACGTCTACGCTGTACTCAAAGGGCTCGACGCCTCCGTAGGCGTCCACGAGGTCGTGCTGCGCGGCGCAGAGGGCCTTGATGGCCTCGTGCGCGATGTCCAGCGCCTCGATCATGTCGTCTTCACTGACCTCGTCCATCTCGCCTTCCACCATCACGAGGGCGTCCGACTTCCCGGCCACCACGAGGTTGAAGTCGCTGTCCTTGAGCTCGCTGATCGCCGGGTTGACGATGAAGGTGCCGTCTACGCGGCCAATGCGCACCTCGGCGATGGGACCATCGAAGGGCGCCCCGGCCATCATGAGCGCCGTCGAGGCGGCGGTACCGGCCACAACGTCGGCGTCTACCTCATCGTCGGCCGAGAGGACATAGGCGATGATCTGGACCTCGTTAAAGAAGCCCTCCGGGAAGAGCGGGCGGATGGCCCGGTCAATGAGGCGCGAGGAAAGCACCTCTTTGTCCGTCGGCCGGCCTTCGCGCTTGATGAAGCCCCCCGGGATCTTGCCGCCCGCCGAGAATTTCTCGCGGTAGTCCACCGTCAGGGGGAAGAAGGACTGGCCGGCACGAGGCTCGTCCGAGAGGACGGCCGTGCACAGGACCATGGTGTCGCCCATGCGGGCCACCACGGACCCGTTGGCTTGTTTGGCGAGACGCCCCGTCTCGATGGTCAACGTTTTACCAGGGGCGAACTCCACGTCGATAATGGTTGCTGATGCCATGATTTTCTTTTCGCTACACAACATGCAAGGTGAGTCCACCAGCACCGTTGCTGGTGGGGTTGAACGGGCCCAAAGGCACTACAACGAAGGCACGCTGAGCCCGTAGGTGTGGACAGGACCGTCCACGGACCGCGCCTTCTTAAACAGGACGGGCGGCACCCACCCTGGGGTACCGCCCGCCAAGAACTTGGGGCTATTTGCGAATGCCCAACGCGCCCGTCACCGAACGATAGCGCTCAATGTCACGCGCCTTCACATAGTTGAGAAGGCGGCGGCGCTTACCCACAAGCTTGATCAAACCGCGACGCGAGGAGTGGTCCTTCGGGTGCGTCTTGAGGTGATCCGTCAGCTCAGAGATTCGGTGGGTGAAGATGGCGATTTGCACCTCGGGAGCACCCGTGTCCTGTTCGCTCTTACCGAACTGACGCGCGTACTCTTGGCGCTTTTCTTTGGAGATCATAAAAGAGATCCTCTTTAAAATTGTGTCATCTTAAAGGAGACCATGCGGGCAGGCCAGGTCGCTAGTCGCCCTGGTGCTTGGCATGCATATCGTCAGAAGATAAGGCATGAAGCCGTTTTGTGCAATGCGCCTGATCGGCCGCCAGTTGCGCCACCAGGGCCTCGATGGTGTCAAATTTACGTTCGTCTCGCACATGCTCCACGAACTCCACCCGCAACACGGTGTCGTACAGATCGAGATCGGCCCCGATCAGGTGCACCTCCAGGCGCACCTCTTCCCCGTCGAAGGTCGGACGCACCCCAACGTTCATCATGCCCGGCCAGCGAGTGGTCTCTCCGGCCGGATACGCCCACACGGCATACACGCCGCGCTTGGGGATCAGCTTCTTGGGGTGAGACACCGCGATGTTGGCCGTGGGGAAGCCAATGGTACGCCCTCGGTGATCGCCATGCACGACTGGGCCCTCCAAGCTGTACGGCGAGCCCAGTAGCTCTGCAGCCTGGGCCACCTGCCCTGCGTGGAGACGTCGCCGAATCTCGGTAGAGGAGATGACGTGCTCGGCCAGCAGCTGAGCGGGGATCACATCCACCGCAAAGCCCAGTTCCTCGCCCAGGCGCTGGAGCAACGCTGCATCGCCAGCCCGGCGATTTCCGAAGGCATGATCGTAGCCAATTACCACCTCTTGGGCGCCCAAGCGCTCCCACAGGACCTCTCGCACGAACACGTCAGCCTCCATCTGCGCGAAGGCCGGCGTGAACGGCAGGACCACAAACCGATCCAGCCCCGCCGCCTCCAACTTACGCGCCCGTTCTTCGATCGTGGTGAGCAGCGGCATGGGGTCCTGGGTGAGCACATCGCGGGGGTGGGGATCGAAGCTGACCACCACGCTCTCACCGCCCAAGGTGCGGGCCCGCTCGACCAGGTACTCGATGATGGTCCGATGGCCCAGATGTACCCCGTCGAAGGTTCCAATCGTTACCCGAGCCGCTCCGCTCCGCTCGATCTGCTCTACGCCGTAGACGCGCTTCATGCAGACTCCGCCGCGTTGGGGCCCGGCTGGCCGGCGGCCGCCCGCAGCTGATCCAAGGTCCAGGCCTCGTCCACGGTGCACGCGCCAATCGCAGTTCGCCGGAGGGCGGTCAGGTAAGCGCCCACCCCTAGGTGCTGGCCCACGTCATGCGCCAAGGCCCGTATGTAGGTCCCTTTCGAGCACGACACCCGAAAGGACACGTCGTCCCCCTGCCTACTCGTGATGGCGAACGCCTCGATCGTGACCCGTCGGGTCTTGCGGGCGACTGTTTCGCCACGGCGCGCTTTCTTGTACAGGCGCTCCCCACCCACCTTGACGGCTGAATACATGGGCGGCGTCTGATCGATGGGCCCGAGAAAAGCTTGAACGGCCGCTTCGAGGTCGCGATCGGCAATGTGAGACGCATCCACAAGATCAGTCACGTCGGTCTCAGCGTCATAGGACGGGGTGACACCGCCGAGCCGTAGGGTGCCCGTATATACCTTGGGGAGCCCCATGAAGGTATCCTGCTGTTTGGTCGCCCGGCCTGCGAGACAGATGAGCAACCCGGTGGCCATGGGGTCCAGCGTACCCGCGTGACCGATTTTGCGGATCCCCAAAATGCCACGCAGCACCTTGACGATACCAAACGAGGTCCACGTAGGCGGTTTATCGACTGGTAGAATCAGCGCTTCGCGGCTCGCCGGGAGAACCGGCGGACGGTGCAGGTCGGGGATCATGGGCGGCTGCGACGCCTCAGGAGTCTTCGCGCTGCTCACGCTCGTCGCGGATCTGGTCAAAGAGGCGCTCCATCTTCTTGGCCTGCTCCAGCGTCTCATCAAGAAAGAAGCGCAGCTCGGGCACTTTGCGCATCTGGTGACGGATGCGGCGCGCCAGGGCGGCCCTGATCTGCGGCGTCAGCGAGTCCAGATGCTTGAACGCGGCTTGGCGCTGATCAGGAGACGAGCCGTAGACGCTGACGTTCACGTACGCGAGCGACAGATCCTTGGTGACGCGCGTCCCCGTAACCGTCATCATAGGCTGCAGCTGCTCGCCAAACTCCGTGATGAGGATGTCCGCCAGCTCACGCTGTAAGAGCTTCCCCACCCGCTCCGTTCTGATACTCATCGGTGAATCACTCCAAGTTCAAAAGAGGCCGACCCGCCCCAGGGCTTGGTCCTGGAACGTGGCCTAGAAGACCGAGCACGGGGTGGAGGTCAGACGCTCAGCTTGCGGCGCGTTTCGACAATCTCAAACGATTCCACCTGGTCCCCGATCTTGATGTCATTGTATCCATTGATCGAAAGACCACACTCGTAGCCCTGCTGAACCTCACGCACGTCATCCTTGAAGCGTTTGAGCGAGGCGAGGTCGCCTTCGTAGATGACCACCCCGTCGCGGATGAGGCGAATCCTGTCGTTGCGCGTGACGCGCCCTTCGGATACGTAACACCCCGCCACGGTGCCCACCTTCGGCACCTTGAACGTCTCGCGGATCTCCACCACACCCGTGATCTTCTCCGACTCCTCGGGCGAGAGCAGGCCCTCCAGGGCGTCTCGCACATCCGAGATGGCGTTGTAGATGATGGAGTAGTTACGGATCTCTACTTCTTCGCGTTCGGCCGCAGCACGGGCCCCGCCGTCTGGCCGGACCTGGAAGCCAATGATTACAGCGTCTGAGGCCGACGCCAGCATCACGTCGCTCTCGTTGACCGCGCCCACACCACTGTGGATGATGTTGACGGCCACCTCTTCGGTGGTGAGCTTAAGCAGCGAGTCCGAGAGGGCTTCGATCGAACCGGACACATCGGCTTTGATGATGAGATTGAGCTCCTGGAAGTCGCCCAGGGCCAACCGCCGACCGATTTCGTCGAGGGTGATGTGGCGGCTCTGCCGAAGCTGCTGCTCGCGGTGGATCTGCTGCCGCCGCTGGGCGATGTCGCGCACCTCGCGCTCTTCGTCTAGCACCACAAACTGATCGCCCACCTCGGGCGAGCCGTTGAAACCTAGGATCAAAGCGGGGCGAGAGGGCCCCACGGAGTCAATCCGGTTGTCGCGCTCGTCGAACATGGCTCGGACACGGCCACTGTGGATGCCGGCCACAAAGTTGTCGCCCACGCGGAGGGTGCCGTTCTGCACGAGGATCGTGGCTACGTTGCCTCGGCCTTTCTCCAGGCGGCTCTCGATCACGGTACCCACCGCGTTACGATCGTCGTTGGCCTTCAGTTCGAGCAGTTCGGATTCCAAAATCACCTTATCCAGTAGGTCCTGGATCCCGTCTCCCGTCTTGGCCGAGACGAGCGAGTACTGCACGTTGCCGCCGTACTGCTCCACCAGCACGCCTTCCTCGGCGAGCTGCTGCATGACGCGCTCCGGCTTGGCATCGGGCTTGTCCACCTTGTTGATGGCCACCACCACCGGCACTTCGGCGGCGCGGGCGTGGTTGATCGCCTCCACGGTCTGTGGCATGACCGCATCGTCGGCCGCCACCACCAGGATCACGATGTCGGTGGCTTGTGCACCACGGGCACGCATGGCGGTGAACGCCTCGTGGCCCGGTGTATCCAGGAACGAGATGATCTTGTCCCCGCCCACCTCTACATGGTAGGCCCCAATGTGCTGCGTAATGCCCCCGGCTTCCCCGTCGACCACGTTGGCCCGGCGGATATAGTCCAGGAGGGAGGTTTTCCCATGATCCACGTGGCCCATGACGGTCACCACAGGGGCGCGGGGCTCCAGATCTTCGGGATCATCCTCTTCGATGATCAGATCGGTTTCCGTGACATCGCGGATGAAGTCGACCTCGTAGCCGTACTCATCGGCCACGATCTGAATCGTGTCGGCATCGAGGCGCTGGTTGATCGACACCATCATCCCGGCATCGAACAGCATCGAGATGATCTCGCTGACCCCCACGTTCATAAGGGCCGCCAGCTCACCCGTGGACACATATTCGGTGACACGCAGGATCCGTTCCTGCTCGATGGCGCGGTCCTGCTCAGCCTGGCGCTCGGCCGCTCGCTCTTCGCGACGGGCGCGGCGGCGGCGCTGGCGGACGCGGCTGGCCCCCTGCTCTAGCTCGCGGAGGGTTTCCTGGAGCATCTGTTCCGCATCGGCCTCATCCACGGCGGGGCCACGCTTTTTCTTCTTCGCCGTGCTTCGGCTCTTGGTGTCCGAGTCTCGGCGCGTGGTGCTGGTAGACGCGGCCTGATCGGTCGTACCCGCCTTCTTCCGCTTCCGTTTGCGCTTGCGGCGGCTGGAGCTGCTGTCATCGATGGAGCTGAGATCGATCTTCCCAACCACCGTGGTCCCTTGTAGCTGGTACCGGTCCGCAGTCAGCAGCTTGCCATCGGCGTCCACTTGCGGCTCCTCGTCGCTGGTGTCTTCCCCGTCAGCTTCGGCGGCTTCATCGGTCTCGCTAGCCACCGCTTCGCTGGCCTCAGGCTCTTGCTCCGTCTCGGCCGAGGCGTCGGCCGGCGCTTCGGCGTCCACGGGGGCGGCCTCCTCTGCGGGCTCGGCCGGCGCTGTGTCCTCGGCCGGGGCTGCAGGCTGCTCCGTTTCTTCGGGCGCTTCCGCCACAGGCTCGGTAGGCGCCTCGGCTTCGGCTTCCTCCACGAGGACCGCGGGCTCGTCGGCCGGGGTTTCCTCGACCTCCTCGGTGGCCGCGGGCGCCTCGGCTTCGGCGGCAACCTCGACCTCGGCCACAGGCTCCGGCTCGGGAGCGGGCTCTGGCTCAGCAGGTGGCGCGGCGGGAGCCTCGGGGACGGGGGCGGCTTCCTCGATCTCGGCGACCTCGCCAGACAACGCCGCCTCGGCCTGCGCCTCCGCTTCTAGCTCCGCACGGCGGGCCTTCACGCGTTCGGCGGCCTCTCGGTCCTGGGCGTACTCCTCCATGAGGTCGAGGTAGGCATCCTCGTCCACAATAGACGCATTGACGCCCTTGCCACTGATGGCTTTGGCATAGTCACGCTCGTCCAAGTACTCGCGGATCGAGTCGATGGAGATGTTGAGCTCCTTCGACACCTTGAACAGGCGCTTCTTAAATTTTTTCTTCTCGATCGTCGGCATGTATGCTCTAACTCGTTCGACCTTTTCGTCTTCAGCCTGCTCGTGTTCCGCACGAGACGCGCTGTGCTCCGCGTGGTGCCACTTGGCGCGTGCAGCGTTCTAATGTAGGGGTTTTTACGACATCATCCGTACTCCTCATCCTCGAATTCGAGACGCAGAACCTGGAGCACTCGTTCCGAGATTTCAATGTCCATCTCGGTGCGGCGTGCCAGCTCCTCTTTGGACAGCTGCAGGACCGCCTTGGCGCTCTCACACCCGATGGCCTTGAGCCGCTCGATGATTTCAACGGACAGCTCGTCGTTGAACTCGTCGATCTCCACGTCCTCCTCGCCTTCCGGAATCTCACGGTAGACGTCGATCTCGTAGCCGGTCATGCGCGAGGCCAGCTTGATGTTGATGCCTCCCCGGCCGATGGCCTGGCTGACTTCGTCTGCGCGGACCGTCACGCGGGCACGCGGCGGTGTCATGTCATCGCTCAGCGTCACGGAGATGGGGTTGGCCGGGGACAGCGCACGCTTGATGAGCTGATGGATGTCATCCGTCCACTGGAGGACGTCGATGTTCTCGTTGCTCAGCTCGCGCACGACGGCATGGATGCGGTTGCCTTTGATCCCGATGCAGGCGCCCACGGGGTCAATCCGCTCATCGTGGCTCAAAACAGCCACTTTGGCCCGATCCCCGGGCTCGCGAACCACGCGCTTGATCTCCACGATTCCCTCATCAATTTCCGGGACCTCTAGCTCGAACAGCCGCTCCATGAAGAGCGGATCGGCCCGGCTGATGATGACCTGCGGGTTGGACCCCGCATCGCGGCGGACCTCTTTGACGACCGCGCGGAGCATGTCGCCCTTGCGGTAGCGGTCTTTGTAGATCTGCTCCTCACGCGGCAGCAGGAGCTCCACCCGGTTGTGGATCACGAGCACCTCGCGGCGACGGATCTGGTAGACTTCACCCACCACGACCTCGCCCACCAGCTCCGTGTACTCGTTGTAGATGTTCTCTTTTTCGATGTCCCGGATGCGCTGCCGAAACGTCTGGCCCGCCGTCATGACCGCGCGGCGTCCGAAGTCGGTGATGTCGAGCTCGCTCGCCACCTCATCGCCCACTTCGAAGTCTTCGTCTACCTTCAACGCGTCCGTCAGCTCGATCTGGGTGACGGGGTCTTCGAGGTCGTAATCGTCGACCACTTCGCGAATGTGAAGAATCTGTATGTCACCGTGATCCGGGTTAAAGATGATCTCGAAGGCCTCGTCTGATCCATACCGCTTCCGGATCATGGCCAGAAACACATCTTCCATGATGAGCTGGAGCGCATCGCGCTCAATGTCTTTCTCTCGGGCAATCTCCGCGAAGGAGGAGACGAGATCGGTGCTCTGCGACATAGGTCCTCTGTTTCTAAGTCCGTGTAGGGCCTACCAGGGCAGGGTCACCGTGGCCTCGGCAATGTCGGCGAACGGTACCTGCACAGGTTGATGGTCGATGGTCAGCTGGATGTGGGCGTCGGATACAGCGCTGAGCACGCCGGTGAGGGGCTCGGCGCCCTCGTCACGCCGCTTCACGCACAGCGTCCGCCCCTGATGCTTGCGGTACTGGCGGCGGTCTGTGAGCGGCCGGCTAGCCCCGGGCGACGATACGTTGAGGTTGTAGCGGCCCTTGATGAGATCCTCGGCATCCAGCAGGAACGCCAGATCTCGGCTTACCTGGGCCAGGGCATCGACGCCCAAACCGTCCTCACTGTCCAGGTAGACCTCCACCACCCGCGAGCCCTTTTGGCCGCGGACGTTGATGTCTACCACGAACGCGTCTCCGGCGCCCAGGACCTCATCGGTCAGGGCATGGAGGCGGTCCACCAGGGGGTCAGCAGGCGTCTCTGAAACGTGCATGCGTCGACGCGTGGGGCGTCCAAAAAAGATGAACAGGTTACAGACTAAAAAAGGCCCATTCCGCAAGCGGATGGGCGCAGGCGCACACCACGAAAAAAGGGACGCTGATTGCTCAGGCCCCTTCACCACGGGTGACACAATATACGCACGCGGGCTGACCCCGCGCAATGCGTTAGCGCTTGCTCCCTGCAAACGGACCGGCCCCACCCGGGTTCCCAGGGTTGACCCAGGCCGAGGTGCGGATCAGACCAAGGTCATGCGGCGCTCTTCGTCGCGCGGCTCTGGATGGTCCAGCATGTAGTGCAGGCCACGGCTCTCGTGCCGCATCTGGGCCGACCGAATGATCAGGTACGCCACGGCGATCATGTTGCGCAACTCACACAGCCCCGATGACAGCTGGGCGCGGGCGTAGAAGTCTTCCACCTCCTCATACAGCAAGAAGGTGCGCCGGAAGGCGCGCTCCAGCCGCAGCTGGGAGCGTACAATGCCCACATAGTCGGACATCACGCGCCGCAGTTCTTCGCGGTTGTGGGACACCAGGACCCATTCGTGCGGTTGTTCGGTGCCACTGGCATCCCAAGCGGGGACCGCCTCGTTCCAGGATTGGCCTTGGGCGTAGGCCACGCTGGTCTCCAGCGCCCGGTGGCTGAACACCAAGGCCTCAAGCAGCGAGTTGCTGGCCAGCCGGTTGGCGCCATGCAGCCCCGTACACGCCACCTCGCCGCTCGCGAAGAGGCCACGGATGGTGGTCCGCCCCACCGTGTCCACCAGCACCCCACCACACTGATAGTGGGCCGCCGGCACCACCGGAATGGGGTCTTTGGTGATGTCGATGCCGTACCGAAGGCACGTCTCGTGGATGGTCGGGAAGTGGTGCATCACCTCATCGGCCGGCCGGTGCGAGATGTCTAGCCAGACATACTCGTCACCTCGCTGCTTCAGCTGATCGTCGATGGCGCGGGCCACGATGTCCCGAGGTGCTAACTCAGCGCGGGGATCATAGTCGGGCATGAACCGGTGGCCCGCCTGGTTGTAGAGCAGCCCCCCCTCCCCACGCACCGCTTCCGAAATGAGGAAGGAATCCGCCTCAGGATGAAAGAGCGAGGTCGGATGAAATTGCACGAACTCCATGTTGGAGATGCGCGCTTTGGCCCGGTAGGCCATCGCCACGCCGTCGCCCGTGGCGATGGACGGGTTGGTGGTATGCCGATACACGCCCCCACTGCCTCCTGACGCCAGCATCGTGACCTTCGCCAGCATGGTGATCACCTGCCCGGCCCGCTCATCCAACACGTAAGCGCCGAAGCAGTGCATATCGGATCGTAGGCGATTCACATGCTGACCGAGGTGATGCTCGGTGATGAGATCGACCGCGTAGTGGTACTCGTAAATCGTGATGTTGGGGTGGTCTTGCACCTGCTCCAGCAAGGTCTTCTCTACCTCGCGGCCCGTGGCATCGGCTGCGTGGACAATGCGGTTGGCGGAGTGGCCCCCTTCCCGTCCCAGATGCAACGCGCCATTCTCCTGGGTAAACTCGGCGCCCATCCCGATGAGCTCGCGCACCCGAGTCGGGCCCTCCTTGACCACGATCTCCACCACCTCGGGATCGCACAGGCCGGCTCCGGCCACCAGGGTATCCTGGATGTGGTCCTCGTAGGAATCCTCCAGGTCCATCACCGCCGCGATGCCCCCCTGCGCATAGTGGGTGTTGGCTTCGCGAGCCTCCTGCTTGGTCACGACGGCCACGCGGCCATGCTCGGCGGCGCGGAGTGCGTACCAAAGGCCCGCTACGCCGCTGCCGATCACCAAAAAGTCCGTGTACACACGATCAGTACCCATGGGCTGCACCTTAAAGTGTATGCGTCTTTGGGGGAGTAAGCGTCTTTGGGGGATTAAGCGTCTTCTTTGTCTTGCAGAAGGTAGGCCTTGATGAAGTCGTCGAGGTCGCCGTCCATCACCCCCTGAACGTTGGTGAGCTTCGTCTCGGTGCGATGGTCGTTGACCATGGTGTAGGGTTGAAACACGTACGAGCGGATCTGGCTGCCCCACTCGATCTTTTTCTTCTTACCCTCGACTTCGCTTTTGGCCGCCTCTTGGATCTCTTGCTCCAACGCGTAAATCCGGCTCTTGAGCATCTGCATCGCGCGCTCGCGATTTTGTAGCTGGCTGCGCTCCTCCGTGCTCTCAGCCGTGACGCGGGCGTCTTCGCCGTTGGACAGTGATCCGGTCCAGATGTAGCGGGCGCCGGTCTCGACTTTGTTCACGTTCTGCCCCCCTTTGCCACCTGAGCGGAACGTCTGCAGCTCCAGGTCGGCCGGGTTGATCTCCACCTCAATCGTATCATCAATCTCCGGATACACAAAGACGCTGGAGAAAGACGTGTGGCGGCGACCACTGGAGTCGAACGGGGAGATGCGGACCAACCGGTGCACGCCAGACTCAGCGCGGAGATATCCGTACGCCATCGCCCCCTCAAACCGGAGGCTGGCTCTCTTGATGCCCGCGCCCTCGCCTGGCTGATAGTCCAGCATGGTCACGCTGTACCCGCTGCGCTCGCCCCAGCGGGTATACATGCGTAGCAGCATGTCTGCCCAGTCCTGGCTCTCGGTACCGCCGGCGCCTGGGTGGATGGTGAGGATTGCGTTGCGATGATCGTCAGCGCCCCCCAACATGCTGCGCAGCTCTAGAGCCTCTACCTTCTCGGCCAGCCGGGCAGACTCCTGCGCAATCTCACCGTCGAGATCGGCGCCCTCCTCGTCAGCGAGTAGGAGGAGCGTCTCGACGTCATCGGCCAGATCACGGACGGTGGTCCAGGCATTGAGCCAGTCTTTCTCGGCCGCCAGGTCTTTCTCTACGACCTGAGCCGCCTGCGGGTCGTTCCAGAAGCCGGGATCAAGCCGCTGCTGGTTCAGGGCCTCGACGCGGGCCCGTCGGGTGTCCAAGTCAAAGATAGCCTCCGAGCGTGTGGACACGCTCTAACAGGCTTTGGGCTTCATCAGTCGCAAGACTCATTGCAATAACGGTATCCTGGTGGAAGGGCCGTAGATGTATCGTTGGGGTAACGGATTGGTTCCTCCGGCTCAGGCCGCCCCATCCAGAGCCGCCCGCGCCCGGTCGATGCGGGCCTGCGTCTCGGGGCCGCCAAAGAGCGCGATCATCGCGTAGACATCTGGACCGGTCATCGAACCTGTCAGGGCCAATCGCATGGTCGCCAACATTTTGCCTGCCTTCACCTCATGCTCTTGAGCGACCTGCTCAAGCGTACTCCGTGCCTCGTCGGCGCTCAATGGCCCCGCTGGCAGTGCACGTGCATACGCCGCAAGCAGCGCCCCGGTGTCGGCTTTCCATCGCTTGCGGGCGGCCTTCTCATCATAGGACGTCGGCGCCTCGAACAGGTAGGGCGCCTCCTCCACCACCCGCTGCGGAAACGTGAGGCGTTCCTGCATCAGCTGGGCGATGTCGCGCAGGCGGGTGTCAGCGAGGGTATGACCCGCGGCCTCAACCGCTGGCCGCATACGATCCGCCAGGGTGCCGAGCGGCAGCTGGCGCACGTACTGTTCGTTGTACCAGCGGAGCTTGTCCATGTTGAACTGAACGCCCGCCACATGGACGCGGTCCAGGCTGAAGGCTTTGACGAGATCGTCCAGACTGAACAGCTCGTCCTCCGTGCCGGGGTTCCATCCCAGGAAGGCCAGGAAGTTGATCAGCGCCGCTGGCTCGAAACCTTGATCCACGTACGTCTGGACGGATACCGGGATGCCCTGTTTCTCGGCGTTTCGCTTGGACAGCTTCCCCCCTGTGGGACTGAGGATGAGCGGCAGATGCGCCATGGTGGGCGGCGCCCACCCGAAGGCTTGGTACAGGAGCAGGTGCTTGGGCGTGGACGGCAGCCACTCCTCGCCCCGAATCACGTGGGTGATGCCCATGAGATGGTCGTCCACTACGTTGGCCAGGTGATATGTGGGCAGGCCGTCTGACTTGAGGAGCACCTGGTCATCCACCTCGTCGCTCTGGAAGCTGACGGCACCCCGCACGGCGTCCTCGAACGTGACCGTGTGGCCAGGCTCGACGCGTAGCCGGATCACATGTGGGTCACCAGCCGCCAGCCGCGCTTCGGTGTCCTCGGTGGACAGGGTGAGGCTGTTGGTCATGACCGCCCGCGTGGCATGGTTGTAGGACGGTGCTACCTGGCCTTCGGCCTGCAGTCGGTGCCGCATGGCTTCAAGCTCCGGCGGCGTGTCGAAGGCATAGTACGCGTGACCGGCCTCGATCAGCTGCTGCACATGCGCCAGGTAGATCGCGCTTCGCTCGGACTGCCGATAAGGGCCTACATCGCCCTCCGCCTGGGGCCCTTCATCGACACGCAAGCCCGCCCAGTCCAACGCCTTCGCAATGTCGGCCTCGGCCTCAGGTACATAGCGCCGTTGGTCGGTGTCCTCAATGCGCAGAACAAACGTTCCGCCGTGACGACGGGCAAAGATGTAGTTGTACAGAGCTGTCCGCAGCCCGCCAATGTGCAAGAGGCCGGTGGGACTGGGAGCAAAACGGACGCGAACGCCAGACATGAACGCGCAGCGAGAAGATGGATGGGGAACGTAAACGCCTGAATCGCACGAAAAAGGGGCCCCTGAGAGGCCCCTTTTGATGCAAGCAGTGGTTCATCATGGTGTTCAGGCGTGCCGCTCTTACAGCGGCCCCACCCCGCCGGGTTCCTCAAAACGATCGGCCTCAACCGTGAGCCCTGGATAGAATACGTACAGCATCCCACGGTCATCGGTTGAGTCTTGGCTAGGGAAGATAGGCTCCTGAAATCCTTCCACGAGAGACAGGGGGGCGGCGGACTCCTCAGACTCGGAGCGGTCAGAGGGGACGATCAGGCCCAGGCAAAACACAAACAGCATGGCCAAGACGCCGGTGCGCAGCGAGAACGACGTGCGAATGCGCCACAAGGGCTGGCGATCTTCCGAGCGGTTGACGGCTTCCTTGCGGGCTTTGTGCTGCTGCAAGCGCTCTAAGAAGGCCGCGTCGGCGGCGGGCGTGACCACGATGCGCTCCTGCCGGCTCAGCCGACGGAAATGGAGGACGCTGTCCAGCGTGCGCCGGCACTCGGCACAGGTCGCGAGATGGCTGAACACGGCCGGCTGTACCTCGAGCGGGAGCTCGCCGTCTGCGAACGCATGGACGGCCTCGAGCATGGCCTGGTCGGAGCACGACCCAGACGGCAGTGAGGAGTGATGAGACATAGACGTGGACATGAAAGACAAGCAACAGGGCGGTCGGGCGAACAATTCCCTTCGGGAGGCCGCAGGAGGGCCTCGCCAGGGCGGGAGTCTCTCAGGGAGGCGGAGGCGACTCAACCTTGGGGGAAGCCACGGCCGGAGGCGACTGCATCTTGGGAGCCATCAGATCGGCCATCTTGCGCCGCGCCTTGAACAGGCGGGACTTGACGGCGCTGAGCGTAGACCGCGTGATCGAAGCAATTTCTTCGTACGACAGGTTCTGGTACTCCCGCAGGATGAGTACCTCGCGGTAGGCGGGGCTCAGCTCCTGCAAGATCTGGTTCACCAGGGCCACCTGCTCGCTCTTTTCCAGCTGCGCACTGGGGAGCTCTTGAGGCGCCAACGGAGCCGTCTGGTGCTGTTCGGTCAGCGGCTCCTGCCGATGACGACGGCGCAAGACGTTCAAGCACTGATTCCGTGCGATGGTGAAGAGCCAGGACTTAAACGCTCCCGCATTCAACAGGCGATCTTTGTTCTCATATACACGCAAGAACGTCTCCTGCATCATGTCCTCCGCTTGCGAGGCATCCAGCAACATCTTGGTGCAGAAAATAAAAACCCCTTCCTTGTGGCGATTGTAGAGCGACACAAAGGCGAACTCGTCGCCTTGTTGGAAAGCTTGGATCAGGGAGCGGTCGTCAGGCGACATGAGGCCTCTGGGTGTCTTCCGGTACCGGTAACATGCGCGTATCTATAGGACACACGGCCGCTGGCATAGTTGCTCTTCTCAGATCCGTCTCTCATCCAGCAGGAGGACTTGGCCGCCTTCACCATCCGCCGTGCCGACCCCTCGGCCACCTAGACACGCCACAGAGGAACTGAGGACGGGGTTTGGCGTGAATGGCCTCGCCGTGCCGCCCCCCCTCCTTCTTCCCGGGCACGCCGGTCTTTGGTCCATACTGTCGGTTTCTTAGCGCTCATCTTTCCATCCTCATGTATCGTTCCACGCTGCTGGTTGCTGCCGGCTTCTGTACGTTGTTACTGGCCTCGGTAGGGTGCTCAGGCTCTCGGTCTGCGCTCCCCCCTGAAGCCGAGGATCCGTCTGTAGTGGCGGTCATCGGGCCTGAAGTTGTTACGCTGGATGAGTTCGAGCGCCGATACACGCGCTCGAGCACCAATGCGGAGTCGGCGGCGCAGGACTCCGTGGGGGCTTACCTGGACTTCCTCGACCGCTATGTGGAGTTCCGCCTGAAGGTCTTGGCCGCGCAGGAAGAAGGCTATGCCCAAGACGCAGACATCCAGCAGGAAATCAATACCTACCGGTCGCAACTGGCCCGGCCCTACTTGTTGGAGCGTGAGGTGGTCGAGCCCATCATCCGCGATCTCTACGCCAAGTCGCAAGAGATGGTCGATGCCAGCCACCTCCTCATCCGGGTCGATCAGACGGCCCGCCCGGCCGACACGCTGGCGGCCTACGAGCGTATAGCTTCGCTGCGGGATTCGGTGATGATGGGCCAGGACTTCAACGCGCTGGCGGCCTCGTTCTCCGAAGACCCTTCGGCGCAACGCCCCAGCGGGCCTGGATCCCAGGGACGCCTGGGCTACTTCTCCAGCGGCCAAATGGTGGGGCCCTTCGAAGATCAAGCCTACGCTACCCCGGTAGGCGAGGTATCGCCAATCTTCCGCACCCGCTATGGCTATCATATCTTGTTTGTGCATGACCGCCGCGCGGCCATGCCCAACATTGAGGTGGCCCACATCATGGTGCGCGTCACCGGTCCCTCCCCAGCCGATTCCGCCCAGGCGCTGGCCCGGATGGACACCGTGCTCACCGAGCTGGCTTCGGGGAGTGCTTTCGCCGACCTCGCGGCCACCTACTCGGATGACCGCAACAGTGCGCTCCAGGGCGGTTCGATTGGCACCATCCAGTTTGGCAACCAGCAGATTCCAGCCAGCTTCCGGGAAGCGGCCTTTGCCCTGGAAGCCCCCGGCGATATATCCCCCCCTGTAGAAACGCCCTTTGGCTTTCACGTGATTGAGCTGCGCAGCCGCGCCACCCCCCCCGCCTACGAGGACCAGGTGGAGGAGCTCAAGCAACGGGCGGCCCGCCTACCCCGCACGCAAGCCGCACAAGATGCGTTCGCCCGGGAGGTGCGGGAGCAAGCAGGTTTCCGGTTTGACAGCCTCGCCGTGCGGGACCTCGCCGCGTTGCTCCCGCCCGACTCGGCTTTTGCCTGGGTCCGCACGGCGACGCTGCCCGACTCCGTGGCCAACGGGACGGTGGCCAGCATCGGCGACAGCACGTACACTTTTGCTGAGCTGGCGGCCTTCGCCCAGCAGCAACGACTCGTCCCCAATGGACCCCCGCTGGACATACAGCTTACCCAATACACGGAGGCCTTCATGAATGAGAAGGCCATCGACTTCGAGGCCGCGGCCCTAGAGCAACGCAACGATGAGTTCGGCCTTCTCATGGATGAGTTCCGCAGCGGGTTGCTCCTGTTCAACTACATGGAGGACCGCGTCTGGAATGCAGCCGCCGAGGACACAACGGGGCTCATGGCCTACCATGCCGAGCGAGCTGACCAGTACACCTATCCCGAGCGCAAACGCATCATGGCGGTGTACAGCGCCTCGGACTCCCTGCTGAACGTCCTCCGCGCGGAGAATCTAGCCGGGCCGGCTCTCGTGGATCGTGTACAAGGCCTTCAGGCCGATACGTCGTCCCTCGCTCCCACGATTCGCATGGACACGACCCGTGTAGCCAGCAGTACCTCGTCGATCTTTGACCAGGCGATGGACCTCGACGTAGGCTCGTACACGGCGGTCCTGCCCTACCGCAATGGGCATGCGCTGCTCCGTGTGGACGGGATAGAAGCTCCGCGCCTCAAGACATTTGAGGAAGCCCGCACCGAACTGCTCGGGGAATACCAGGACCTCCTGGAGGATCAGTTGATCGAGCAGCTGAACGATCGCTTCTCGGTCTTCACCTTTCCCGAGCGGCTAGAGAGCGCCTTCGGCGACACACAGCCCCCCGATGAGCCCGCTGCCGACACGCCCTCTGACGACGGCGACGACGGTTGACCGCGCTTCTCTTCTCTTACGGCGCCGCTCATGGCTCGTTCTGATTCATCTGCCCGGTCCGCGTGGCCCTCGGTCCCGTTCGGTCTGTGGATGCTTGTCCTGCTGTGGTGGGCTGGACCGGGGTGTGTGTCGGAGTCGGCCGACGTGCCCTACGTAGCTCGTGTGGGCGAGGCCGAGCTCACCCAGGAAGACCTCCAAGCGTCGATGATCGAGGCCGCGATAGCCATCGACACCTCGCTGATGCGGGAGCAGATCATCGAGCGATGGGTCGAGAACGAGCTGCTGGTCCAAGAGGCGCGCCGGCGTGGCCTGCACCAGCTACCGGAGGTACGTCGGCGCATGGAGGAAAACGAACGCAGCCTGTTGATCAGTGCGCTGCTGGACAGCCTCTACGTGCGCGAGGCGGACCCGCCGTCGCCCGCCGACCTGGGCGTCTACTTCCAGAGCAACAGAGACCGGTTCCGATTGGTGGAGCCCTACCTGAACATCTTTTATGTGACCACTGCAACGGCCGAGCAGGCGGCCGAAGCCCAACGCGCCCTTCAGCAACTGAGCAGCGTGGCCGACAGCGCCCGTGTCGATTCCTTTCTGGACCTGAGCCGACGCCTGGGCCGCGAGCCAGACCTTGCGGCCCGGCTGGCTACAGCCCACTTACCCGCTTCTCGCTTCTTCCCCGTTCATCCAGCACTCCGGACGGCCCTCTTGGAAACCGCTGTGGGAGCCACCAGCGAAGTTATCGAGGAACGCAGCGCCTTCCACGTGCTTCGCATGGAAAACCGAGCACCCGCCGGAGCCCTGCCCGAGCTGGACTGGATCGAAGCCGATCTGCGCGAGCGCCTGGACATTGAGGAGCGGAAACAGATATATCGACGTTCGGTTCAAGGGCTCCGTGCTGCGGCCGAAGCACGCAACCGCCTAGAGATCCGTCCTTGAGCGGAGCTGGGCCGGTGACCAGAACGGGCCCACCGGCCTCCTCCACCACTGCGCTTCCTCAGCGCCTTTTTTGTGTTCGCCCCTACCTGCTCTGCGCGTTGGAGGCTCCTGTACGCCCACATCGCTTCAGATACGATCTACGGCCTCCCCCTCGTTTGTTTACTTTCCATCCCCGCTCCGTGCACGCACCCATTCACATGCTCTTCCGACCGCTCCGCTTCGTGGCCGCCGGCTTGCTTCTTTCTGTCGGCCTAGGGACTGTGTCCACAGCGCACGCCCAAGACGAGTCCGTTGTTGACGAGATCGTGGCCGTCGTGGGAGCCGACATTATTCTGCGTTCTGAGGTGGATGGCCTGGTCTTCAACGCGCTCCAGCAGCGCAACCTCCCCCCAGGCACCTCGCCCGCCGACCTGTGGCGCACGGCCCTCGGTCAGATTGTGGACCAGAAAGTCCTCACGATCCATGCCGAGCGGGACACCACCATCATCGTCACCGAAGATCAGATTGATCAGTCCCTCGATCAGCGTCTGCAGCAGCTGAGCGCACGGGTGGGGGGCATGGAGCAAGTCGAGGCGCTGTATGGCAAACCCGTCGTCGAAATCCGCGCCGACCTCCGTGACGAGCTGCGCGACCAGATCCTCGCAGAGCAAGTGCAGAGCCGCAAGCTTCAGCAGATCAAGATCACACCCAGCGAGGTAGCCACCTGGTTCCAGCAGATCCCCGCCGACTCCTTGCCCGACGTACCAGAGGTGGTGCGCCTCTCCCACATCGTCCGCTTCCCGGAGCCCACGCCCGAAGCCCGCGAAGAGGCCCTAGAGCTGATCTCCAACGTCAGGGCACTGATCGTCTCCGGGGACAGCACCATTGAGGGGATGGCCCGCTCATTTTCTGATGATGGCGGCTCAGCGTCCAATGGAGGCCGGATCAGCGAGATTCAGCTTAGTGAGCTTGTGCCTGAATTCGCCGCTGTGGCCTCGCGGGTGCCCTTGGGGCAGATGTCGGAGGTATTTGAGACTCAGTTTGGCTACCACGTCATGCGCGTCAACGAGCGCCGGGGCGATATCGTAGACTTTAACCATGTGCTCATCCAGCTCGACCCCCGCAAAGTGGACGATGGCCCAGCGCTAGGCTACCTGAGCACCTTGCGTGATTCGCTGGTCACCCACAATGCGTCCTTTGAAATGCTGGCCCGTCGGCACTCCGAAGAAGAGTTTTCGGCACAGCGCGGGGGGCGGCTCGTTGACCCACGATCGCTGGAACGCGACCTGATCCTTGAGGCTCTGGGTCCTACCTGGCAGCAAACGCTGGACACGCTCGACGTCGGCGAGATCAGCAATCCGACGGACGTGGCGCTGCTCGACGGTCAGCGCGGGCTCCACATCGTGCGGCTCACCCAGCGGACGCCCCCACATCGCATGAACCTGCAAGACGACTACGCACGGATCGAGCAGTTTGCGCTCCGTGACAAGCAGGCGACCGAGCTCCGGGCCTGGCTGAATGGGCTCCGCGAAGACGTGTACATCGACTACCGCTTCGATCCCGCCAGCCTCCCCACAGCCAATTCAGACTGAGCGCATTCCGCGTACTTGTCACGGTTCACCCCTGCCATCTCCCGTCCCGCCTTTCCCATCGCCCCATGTCCAACGCCCCGTCCCCGGCCGACCCCGCTACTCTCGATGCCCTCGGCGATGCCTACCAACGCCTGACGGCTGAGATGGGCAAGGTTATCGTGGGACAGGAGTCCATCATTGAGCAGGTCACGGTGTGCCTCCTGTCGCGCGGCCATGCGCTGCTGGTCGGCGTGCCGGGCCTTGCGAAGACGCTCCTCATCCGGACGCTGGCTCAGGTGGTGGACCTCGACTTCAGTCGTATCCAGTTCACGCCGGATCTCATGCCCAGTGACATCACGGGCACCGAGATCATCGAGGAGGATGTGCAGACCGGACGCCGGGTCTTTCGCTTCGTGAAAGGACCGGTGTTTGCCAATGTGGTGCTGGCCGACGAAATCAACCGGACCCCTCCCAAAACGCAGGCGGCCCTCTTGGAAGCCATGCAGGAGCACCGCGTGACGGCGGCTGGGCAGACGTTTCCGCTGGAGGCGCCGTTCTTCGTCCTCGCCACGCAAAACCCGATTGAGCAGGAGGGCACGTACCCGCTGCCTGAAGCCCAGCTGGACCGCTTCATGCTGAACCTGTGGCTGGACTACCCTTCGTTCCAGCAGGAAGTGGAGGTGGTCCGTAGCACCACCAGCGCGCGCGTGGCCGACCTTCAGGTGGTCCTCCCCGCCGAAGACCTGATCGCCTACCAGGCGTTCGTGCGTGGCATCCCGGTGGCGGATAACGTCATCGAGTATGCCGTACGCCTCGTGGCCAAGACCCGGCCCAAACGCGAGGGCACCCCGGATTTCGTCAACGACTACCTCCGCTACGGCGCCGGACCCCGCGCCTCGCAGTACCTTATCCTGGGCGCCAAAGCGTTGGCGGCGCTGGATGGCCGCCTCACGCCGCTCATCGACGATGTGCGCCGCATCGCGCGGCCCGTGCTGCGGCACCGGATCGTGACCAATTTCAACGCCGAGGCCGACGGCGTGACGCCGGTGTCCATCATTGACCGGCTGCTGCAACATCTGGACGCGTAGCCAGCCGCTTAGCGGGTGAGGCGAAGGCTGTTCAGGATGGCCTGGAACTCGTCCGTGCTCTCCTCCAAGGTAACGATCGGGAGCGGGGCTGAGTCGTTGGGCGTCGGCAGCGAGATCTCGGCTGGTGCGAACAGCCGCACCACGTAACAGCTTTGGCGAGTCACCGGGTACACCTCGACCATCTGGAGCGGTACGCCGTCCTCATCGGTTCGCGTCACCAGTCTGGCCGGCTGATCGTTGTAGTGGATGGCCACATAGCTCTGCGGAGCCACGGTGTCACCTACGAGCCGGACCCGCGCATCGTCGGGACCCCACGCCGCCCTGGCTTCAGGATCGTCACAGGTCCAGCGCTGAATCGTCACCCCCTGTGCACTCTGGCGGTTGATCAGCGAGACCAGGCCGCCTCCGTTTGGCGTGGACAGGGCTTGCTGGTGGACGTCAGTCCAGGTGGACGGCAGATCCAGGATCACGCCAGCCTCCGAAGCGGTGATGCGTGGAGCATCAGGCTCGCAGGCGGCTAGGGGCACCAGGAGAAACGCAAGAAGGACGGCGTACAGGTTCATCGGAGTTCGTTACAGTAGTGAGACAGCCATGTCTTCCTATCGGCCATATGTGGCCTAACTTAAGAAGAGGCCAAGCGGCGGAGATGATCGGTGCGTACCTTGCGGCTGTTTCTACTCTCCACCCATGGACCCCTCGCCATGTCTGCTCGTCTCCTAGGCGGCCTCGTGCTGCTGCTTGTCCTCCTTCCCACGACCGCCAACGGCCAATCGGGCAACTTCGATCTCGCTGAGCGCTTCACCACCCAGCGCATGGACACCATGGTGGGCTCGCTATCGGTAAACGCCCAGTGGCTGGAGGACGAGAACCGGTTTTGGTACGAGTACGAGACCAGTGAGGGGCGCAACTGGGTGCTCGTCGACGCTGACCGTCGGTCCAGGGAGCGGCTGTTTGATCAAGAGGAGATGGCTGGCTTGCTGGCTGAGGCCTTGAACAAGCCGTTCAACGGCAAGGACCTGCCGCTCAAGGCCTTTGAATACGACCAGGACGGCGGCGTCTTCACCTTTCATGTGGACAGCATCCAGTTTCAGTATCGCCTGGAGGATCGCCAGCTTATCCAGGGGGACTCCGTGGAGACCGAGCCGGATGCCGAGTGGGCCACGTTCTCGCCGGATAGCTCCTGGATCGCCTTCGCGCGGCAGCACAACCTGTTTCTCATGCGAACCGATGATCCGGACAGCACCGAGTACCAGCTCACGCAGGATGGCGAGCGCTGGTACAGCTATCAGGACGACGATGGAGACACCACCAGCACCAAACGCCTCGAGGCGGACGTCACCTGGTTCAAGGACTCCGCCAAGCTGTACGTCCGCCGCCAGGATCGACGCCAGGTAGACGACTTGTGGGTGATCGACAGCCGGGGCGAGCGGCCTTCGCTGGAGACCTACAAGTACCCGATGCCGGGCGAGGAGCACGTGCCTCAGGACGAGATCTGGATCTTTGCGGCGGACACCGCCGCCACCGGCGTGCGGGTACAGGCTGACAAGTGGAAGGACCAAGCGCTGGGCGGCGCCTACTTCAATCGTGGTGGGTTCTACATGACGGAGCGGTCAGACCACCTCTACTTCTTGCGGCGAGATCGCACCTGGAAGCACATCGACGTGTGCCGCGCCAACACCGAGACGGGAGCCGTGGAGGTGCTCTGGTCTGAGACCAGTAAGCCCTACTTCAACACCCGTTTCGCAGACCTGGCCATTCTCAACGAAGGCGAGGCCTTCATCTGGTGGTCCGAGCGTAACGGATGGGGCCAGCTGTACCGCTACGACGCAGACGGGAGCCTGATGAACAAGATCACGGATGGCTTCTACACGGTAGGTGACATTGAGCAGATCGACACGACGGGGCAGGTGATTTACTTCGAAGCCTATGGCGCTGAGGAGGGGCGACATCCCTACCACGCCTACAAATACAGCGTGCGCTTCGATGGATCCCAGCAGCGCCTGCTCACGCCCGAGCCCGCCACCCACTCGTTCTCAATGAACGACGCCGCTACCTACTTCGTGGACACCTACTCGCGGGTGGACCAGGCTCCCCGGTCTGTGCTGCGTGACCGAACGGGAGCCGTGGTCATGGAGCTGGAAGAAACCGACATCGACCCCCTGGTGGAAGCAGGCTGGACGCCGCCCACCTCGTTTACGGTGAAAGCCGCGGACGGCCATACCGACCTGTACGGGGTCCTCTGGAAGCCTCATGATTTCGACTCGACGCGTACCTACCCGATCATCAGCTACGTGTATCCAGGGCCTCAGGTGGAGCCCTTCCCGGTGAACTTCGTGGTGACGGGATCCCGGGCCCGGCCCTCCTCCCTGGCCCAGGTGGGCTTCATCGTGGTGGCGTTTGGGCAGCGTGGCGGCAGTCCGCTTCGGTCCAAGTACTACCATAATTATGGGTACGGCAACCTGCGGGACTATCCCCTGGCCGACAACAAGTACGGCCTCGAACAACTGGCGGCGCGGCACGCCTTCATCGACCTTAACCGGGTGGGGATCTATGGCCACAGCGGGGGCGGCTTCATGTCCACGGCGGCCCTTCTCACTTATCCCGACTTCTACGACGTAGCGGTGTCATCGGCGGGCAATCATGACAACAACGTGTACAACATGTGGTGGAGTGAGGTGCACCATGGCGTCGACCAAAAGACCCGGCGCACTGAGCAACAGACGCAGACCGAGCAAGAGGTGGTCTCTGATGCCGCCGAAGCCGATAGCACCGGTATGACGGAAGAGGTCTACTTTGAGTCGCGCATTCCCACGAATGCCGAATTGGCGGACAACCTGAAGGGGCATCTGCTGCTCGTCCACGGCGACATCGACAGCAATGTGCACCCGGCCAACACGATGCGTCTCGTGGATGCCCTGATCGATGCCGGCAAACGGTTCGACTTCATGCTGCTGCCTGGGCAGCGCCATGGCTTTGGGCCGCGTACGCCTTACTTCGAGCGCATGATGTGGTACTACTTCGCCGAGCACCTCTTGGACGATTACCGACCGGACACCGAGTTCGTCCTGCCCGAGGACAACTGACCTTGCGCGTGGCTGATCGCTCGTGATCAAGGGCGTCCAGGCATCGCACAAAAAAGCCCCGACTCGGCGCTGCGAGTCGGGGCTGCGTTAGCTAGCTGTCCGGGAGCCCGGCAAGCTGGTGCTAGCAGGATGCACTAGAGGCTCCCTTCTGCATTTCAGACATAGAATCACCTCCTTCAACCGGGCATCGACAAACGCGCAGCAGGCGGCCCGTTTTCGCAAACTGCGCAGCGCGAGGTGGACGCACGCTGGCGACCAGATCAGGCAACGCCCCGACTCGGCCGTGGTTTCCAGTCCCAGCGACGGGATAAGCAGCCGAAAAATAACGCGTTGCTTAGCCCACAGGCCGGTGGCGGGCCGGTCTACGAGGTGGGACCTTCCCCACTGAGCCGGCGCAACGTCCCCCGAAGCTGGGCCAACAGCGCCTCGGCTATATCCGGCGGGAGGTCTTGGAAGCCCCCAGCCTCCAGCGCACCAATGGCCCGTAGACACCGGCGCACCTCTGAAGAACTCGCCTCCAGCGGGCCGGACGAGCCCGCCTCAGGCGAAGGCGGATCGGGGGGGACACTGGGCATGGTGGGCCCCCCCGGCTGGCGGAACACAGGAGGCATCAGTTCGAGTCCGGATGAGGCGACGTATCCGAAGATGGGTCCATCATCCCCGAGATGATTTCGTTGAGCTCGTTCATGGCTGAGGCCCCAGCTAGCAGTTCTTGCAGCTCCAGGACCTCATTCCGGGTCAGCACCAAGCGCACCACGGTGGGAGCATCATCTCGCATGAACCGCAGCATGCTCATGGTGTCCTCCTCCCATGGATCCACCGGAAAGGTGCGGATCTTACGGGCGAAGCGAGCAAACTCGTCGGGCTCAAGCCGGATGATCGTGCGGTGAAACAGGATTTCGTAGCGGTTGCAGCAAGTGCACCGCAAGACGTGGCCGTTGGGCGTGTAGTACAGATAGTAGGAGTCTATGCCAGGACCGTAGGCTCGATGAGACATCGCGTAGGAATGGTGTGGTCGAAGAGCGTGTGAGAACCGCCACGAGGGGTTTTTTATTAGGGATAGGCCACCGACCTTTCCAGGGTTGTCGCGCACCCCGCGTGAAATGATGGCAACGCCTACAGGCGTCCCATGCAAACTATTTAGACCTCGTCTAAATTAAAACAGCTACTGCTTATGTCTGTTCTTTTTCACAGATCCCCTGCACAGCGCGTGCGGTTTTGGGCTCGTTGCTTCTGTATTGCGCTGCTGGCCACCACGGTGGCGGCTTGTGGCGGTGGTGGTGACGGCGCCAGTGCGGAGACCAGCGGCACGGAGTCGGTTCCTGACGGACCTACGATCGCGCTGACGCTCCAGCCTGTCGGCAACACGATGGAGTTTGAGCAGAAGGCCCTGACGGTGCGTGCTGGGCAGGAGGTGACCTTGACCATGGAGAACACGGCCACCGTGGACGCCATGGTGCACAACATCGTGATCCTCAATAGCAACGACGACACGGTGGTCAACCGCGTGGGCATGGCGGCCCTCCAGGCAGGCGAAGCCGCCGGATACATTCCGGAGGATGCCGCCATCCTGGCCTACACCCCCATGGCCCTGCCGGGCGAAACGACAAGCGTCACCTTCACCGCTCCCCTGGAGCCCGGTGAATATCGCTACATCTGTACCTACCCTGGGCACTACACGCTCATGCAGGGGGTGCTGACGGTGGTGTGAGGCCCGGTGGAGACGGAGCGGTGAGGGGTCTCAAAGGGCGTCCGGGCTGACTGGAGCGCCCCTTCACCCCCGTTACCTATCCGTTCATCCACCCATTCCCCCCGTATGCGACTATCCAATCTGACCGATCGGCACCGCACCGGTGCCGTGACCCGGACGCTCTCCTTCGTTCTCACCCTTGTGCTCTTGGCCCCCACCGCGTGGGCGCAGAGTGGTACCGTAACTGGTACCATCACCGATGCAGACGGTCTCGCCCTTCCAGGGGCGAGCGTCCGCATCGATGGCACCACGCTGGGGGCCGCGGCGGACCTCGATGGTGCGTTTACCATCGCGGCCGTACCAGCCGGCGAACGCACCGTGGTGGTGACCCTCGTGGGCTACCGGCGTGCCACACAATCCGTCACCGTCGCGGCTGACCGCGAGGCGGAGGTCTCCATCACGCTGGCCGAGGACGTGCTCAACCTGAGTGGGGTGGCCGTTACCGCAAGCCGGTTCGAGACCGATCTCCTGGAAACGCCCCGGGCCGTTGAAGTGGTGCAGCAAGAGGTCATTGACGTCTACACCCAGCAGTCGTCAGATCTCTCCGCCACGTTGGGTAAGTTCATCCCCAACTTCTCTCCGCCGTCCATCGGCAACAACATCTTCACGGCCACGCTCCGTGGCCGTACGCCACTCTTCCTGCTGGACGGAGTGCCGCTTCAGAGCAACGAGGGCTTACGCGGCGCCGTGCTGGGCAATATCGACCCATCGGTGTTGGACCGCATTGAGGTGCTCTATGGGGCCTCGGCCATCTACGGAGGTGGAGCGCCCGGCGGGGTGATCCAGTTCTTCACGAAGGAGGCCAGCGAGAACACCATCGACGCCGACGTCACTTTCTTCACGCGCAACTACCTCGTAGAGGGGGCGGCGTTTGATGGAGAGGCCATCGACTTCCGCACATCGGCTACGATCTCGGGGACCCTTGACAAGTTCACGTACCTAGTCAACGGGGCCTTCGAGACCACCAACGGCGAGTTCCGGCCTGATGGCGAGCGGATCGCCCCCACCAACACGTCGCAGTACGACGACGTTGCACTCTTTGCGAAGCTGGGCTACGAGCTTTCGGCCGCGCAGTCCGTCCAGGTGTCGTTCAACCGTTCCTACCGGGAACCCAACGACCTCTTTTTCGGCGTACAGGTGCGCGACGTTGATGTGCTGGCCGATCCTGAGGGGTCGGCCGCTGTGGCCGAGCGGGTGGAAACAGCGTTCAGCTACGACCAGCCGATCAGCCAGGAGTACATCTCGGTGTATGGTAACTACGAGAACAGGGCGCTGGGTGGCGGCTCGCTCCGACTCATGGGCTATTACTTCGATCTGAACTTCCAGCAAGGCGGCTCAGACATCCGCTCATTCATCGAAAGCGGCCGCTTTCCCTCTTCGTGGCCCGGCCTGTGGCAGACGAGTACGGCCGCCACTCAGGCTGGAGCTCGCCTTGAGTATGTACGGCCCTTCAGCGATCAGCTGCTGTTGTCGGTAGGTGGGGATATCCTCCAAGCGGACGACTCCACGCCGGTGACCATCTCCACCGATGGACCCTTCGATGCCGAGAACCGCTTCGACGCCGCCGGAGGCGTACAGGACCAAGGGGCTCCTTCGGAGCTTCTCAGCGGAGGCGTGTTTCTCCAAGCGGACTACGACGCCCTGGAGAACCTGCACCTGTCGGCCGGATTGCGGTATGATTACATCAGCTTTGACATCCTGCCCTTCACCCCCACGTTCACGCGTGTGGAGCCGGGGCAACAGCGCTTGGGAGGATCGGGAGCAAACTCCGGCCTCTCAGTCAATCTGGGGGCCGCCTACGAGTTTACTCCCCAAACGGCGCTCTTCGCTAACTTCTCTCAGGGCTTCTCGCTCCCTAGCCTCGGTTTCCTCGTGGTTAACGTAGCACCCGGTATTGAAGTGGAGGGGGACGAAATCGTCTCGCCCCAGGTGGTCAACAGTGTCGACCTCGGCGTCCGCGGTCAGATCGGCGACAACTTTGCCTACGGGCTCTCTACGTTCTTCGCCTTCTCAGAGGACGCGTCGCAGATTCAGTTTGATACGCAGACTGGGCAGGGCCGACGCGTGCAAGCCCCGCAACGTAATTTCGGCTTCGAGGCCAACCTGGAGGCCGCTCCTGCACCCGGCTTCCGAGTCGGGGCCGACGTATCCGTGACCGAAACCGAAGTCGACCCGCAGGATGATGGCACGTTCCAGCCCGGATCTAGCATCGACACAGTGCCGCTGACCACCACGTTTCGCGTGTCCTATGAGATTCCTTCCGTGGAAGGTCTCCTGGTGAGCACCGAAGTGTACACGCTGAACAACCGCGAGCGGGCCTTCACCCATCTCGTCGACAGCAACGAGGATGGCATTGCGGACGTCGATGGGGATGGCAACATCATCCGCGCCGACCCCTACATTCTGCGCGGATACACAACGGTGGACGTAGGCTTGAACTACGCCATCCCTGCCTCCTTGCTGGGGGGTGTGGGGGCGCACCTGAGCGTGCAGTGTCTCAACCTGCTCAACGAGACGTACATTCCCGCCATCTCGCAGCGCCAGGTGGGCGAGGTCTTCGCCAACCGCCGACGCAACGGCTACGGCCGCAACCTGACGGTGACGCTGGGGCTGGACTTCTAGCCCGCGCTGACCTGCACCCATGAAGGGCGCCGGCGATCAACAAGCCGGCGCCCGTCATGGGTGCAGGTGAGCGGCGGCGAGAAGTCCAGCCCCAGCGGCACCGTGCGGTTTCGGCCGGAGCCGTTGGGTCGGCGGTTGGCGCAGTCCGAGCCCACCTCGCGCTG